>CAZIVD010000027.1:0-50357 GCA_964542635.1 uncultured Nocardioides sp.
CCCGCCGCCTGGTGCGAAGCCCACCACCGGCAGCCCTGGGCGCAAGGTGGGAAGACCGACCTCGCCGACGGCACACTGCTCTGCTCCCTTCCACCACCACCGGGCTCACGACCCTGGCTGGGACACCCGACACCACCCCAACGGCACCACCACCTTCCACCGCAGAACATGAACCAGCCCGACGGGACACTCACCGGGTCTCGACACGAGCTCGCCGAGCGGCTCGCCCGGCTCGACCACCGAACAGGCGGCGGCTCGACCACCGAACACTCGTGGGCTCGACCACCGAGATCCCACCTTCGGTGGAAAGCCCAGGTCCCTATCCGACGAGGGCGGAGAGGCGCCAGGACACCTCGTGGGACTCGCCGGGCTGGAGAACGACGAGCCCGGTGTCGAAGTCGTAGTGGTCGGCGTTGAAGGCGTCCGGTGCGCAGGTCATCGGCTCCACCGCCAGGCCGGCCCGGTGTCCGGGCTCCGCCTCCCCGCCGGGCCGGTCGGCCGTGTGGATCTGCACCCACGGGCAGTCTTCGTCCCAGGTCAGGGCCACGCCGTCGCCGGCGGCCGTCGTGAGGTGCACCGTCGTCAGGCCCGCCTCGTCGCGGATCAAGCCGGTGTAGGCATGGTCGATCTCGACCGCGTCCAACGGACGAGGGACCCGGAAGTCGAAGCGGCCCGGATCGTACGTCGGGACCGGCCGCAGGCCGAGCGGGCTGACCCGGTCGTCGGTGACCTCGAGGACCTGCTCCGCCGGCAGCGACAGGACCCACGTGTCCAGCGGTGACGCGCCGGCCACGAGGTAGGGATGCGGCCCGGTGCCCCAAGGCGCCGCCGCGTTGTCCAGATTGGTGCCGCGCACCGACTGGCGCAGCCCGCGCTCGTCCAGCGTGTACGTCGTCTCGACCAGGAGGCGCCACGGGTAGCCCGCCTGGGGCTGCACCGTCGCCGCGAGCGTCACCCGATCGGTGGACGAGGGCCCGACCGGTTCGAAGTCGAGCCAGACGGCCAGGCCGTGCAGGGCGTGCGAACGCTGGGGCTCGGTGAGGGCGAGCTCGTGGGCTCGCCCCTCGAAGGTGTACCGCCCGTCGACGACGCGGTTCGGCCACGGCGCCAGGGTCGCTCCGCGGTAGAACGGCCGCACCTCGTCCGCGTCGTACGGCACGACGAGGTCGCGGCCACCGTGGGTCAGGCGACGCAGGCTGGCCCCGATGCTCGCGACCGTGGCCTCGTAGGCCGCGGCCCGGATCAGGTGCTGGGCTCCGGAACGGGGGGTCGGTGTCATCGCGGCGACCACCCTCTCAGCCCCGCGGGGTCACAGGCCAGCGCCAGGCGGGCCTACCGCGACTGCTCGAACGCCGTCGTGAGGGCCCGGTCGAGGATGGCCAGACCTTCGCGGGCCTCCTCGTCGGTGACCGTCAGCGGCGGCACGACGTGGATCCGGTTGTAGTTGGAGAAGGGCAGGAGGCCGCCTTCGTTGCAGGCCTTCAGGAGCGCGGCCATCGCCGGGCTCGACCCGCCGTACGGCGCAAGCGGCTCGCGCGTGTCGCGGTCCGCCACCAGCTCGACGGCCCAGAAGGCGCCGACGCCGCGGACCTCGCCGATCCACTCGTGACGCTCGGCGAGCTCGCGCAGGCCGGGGCCGAGGATGTCCTCGCCGAGGGCGGCGACCCGGTCGACCAGGTGGTCGTCTTCCAGCGTGCGGATGGTCGCCACCGCCGCCGCGCACGCCAGCGGGTGCCCGGAGTAGGTGAGCCCGCCGGGGTAGGTGCGATGGGCGAACGTCTCGTAGATCGCCGGGCTGATCGCGACACCACCGAGCGGGACGTAGCCGGAGTTGACGCCCTTGGCGAAGGTCAGGAGATCCGGCACCACATCGCCGTGCTCGACGCCGAACCACCGGCCGGTGCGACCGAAGCCCGTCATCACCTCGTCGGCGACCAGCATGATCCCGTGCCGGTCGCACAGCTCGCGCACGCCGGCCAGGTAGCCCGGCGGCGGGATCATGATGCCGGCGGTGCCGGGGATGGACTCGAGGATGATGGCGGCGATGGTCGTCGGCCCCTCGAAGGCGATCACCTGCTCGAGGTGCTCGAGTGCGCGCTCGCACTCCTCGGCCTCGCTGGTGGCGTGGAACGGGCTGCGGTAGAGGAACGGCCCGAAGAAGTGCACCGTCCCGGCCGAGCCGCTGTCGCTCGCCCAGCGCCGGGGGTCGCCGGTGACGTTGACGGCGAGATGGGTGCCGCCGTGGTAGGAGCGGTACGTCGAGAGCACCTTGGGCCGGCCCGTGTGCAGGCGGGCCATCCGCAGCGCGTGCTCGTTGGCGTCGGCGCCCCCGTTGGTGAAGAACACGTGGTCCAGCTCGCCGGGCGTGTGCGACGCGATCAGCCTGGCCGCCTCCGAGCGGGTGCCGTTGGCGAACGCCGGCGCCACCGTGCACAGCGTCTCCGCCTGCTCGCGGATGGCGGCGACCACGCGCGGGTGCTGGTGGCCGAGGTTGGTGTAGACGAGCTGGGAGGTGAAGTCGAGCAGTCGACGTCCCTGGCCGTCCCAGACGCAGGATCCGTCGGCCTTGGTGATCACCATCGGGTTGAGCTCGGCCTGAGCGGACCAGGAGTGGAAGACGTGCTCCCGGTCGAGGGCGAAGGCGCGGTCCGCGTCGTGGGTCGGGTCGAGGTCGCCCCAGGTCGGGGTCGTCGTGGCCTCAGACATTGCGGGGGAACCCCAGCTCCAGGCCACCCTCGGGGCGGTTGTGCGGGTCGATCCAGCGGGTGGTGACCACCTTGCCGCGGGTGAAGAAGTGCACGCCCTCGATGCCGTGGGCGTGGGTGTCGCCGAACAGCGACCGCTTCCAGCCGCCGAAGGAGTAGTAGGACACCGGCACCGGGATCGGCACGTTGACGCCGATCATCCCGACCTCGACGTCCTCCTCGAACCGCCGGGCCGCGCCGCCGTCGTTGGTGAAGATCGCGGTGCCGTTGCCGTATTGGTTGGCGTTGATGAGGTCGACCGCGTCGTCGTACGACGAGACACGGACCACGGACAGCACCGGGCCGAAGATCTCCTCGCGGTAGATGTCCATGTCGGGCGTGACGTGGTCGAACAAGGTGGGGCCGAGCCAGAAGCCCTCGTCCCCGCCGCGGGCCTGCACGTCGCGGCCGTCGACGACGACCTTGGCGCCGGCCTCCTCGCCGGAGTCGATGAACCCGGCCACCTTGTCGCGGTGGATCTTGGTCACGAGGGGGCCCATGTCCGCCTCGCGGTCGCCCGCGGGGGTCGAGCCGCCGTCGCCGACGAGCAGGGTCGACGTGCGCTCCGCGATGCGCGCCACCAGGTCGTCGCCGATCGGGTCGACGGCGACCAGCACGCTGATCGCCATGCAGCGCTCGCCGGCGCTGCCGTAGCCGGCGTTCACCGCCGCGTCCGCAGCCAGGTCGAGATCGGCGTCGGGCAGCACGACCATGTGGTTCTTGGCGCCGCCGAGGGCCTGGACGCGCTTGCCGTGGCGGCTGGCGGTCTCGTAGACGTACTGCGCGATCGGGGTCGAGCCGACGAAGCTGACGGCCTGCACCTCGGAAGCGGTCAGCACGGCGTCGACGGCGGTCTTGTCGCCCTGCAGGACGTTGAAGACGCCGTCGGGGAGACCGGCCTCCTTCCAGAGCCGGGCGAGCCACAGCGAGGCTGAGGGGTCCTTCTCGCTGGGCTTGAGGACCACGGTGTTGCCGGCGGCGATCGCGACCGGGAAGAACCACATCGGCACCATCGCCGGGAAGTTGAACGGGCTGATGATGCCGACGACACCGAGCGGCACGCGCTTGGAGTGGACGTCGACACCGGTCGAGGCGCCCTCGGTGTGCCCGCCCTTCAGGAGGTGCGCGGCGCCGCAAGCGAACTCGACGACCTCCTGGCCGCGCGCCACCTCGCCCAGGGCGTCGGAGTGCACCTTGCCGTGCTCGGCGGTGATGATCGCGGCGAGCTCCTCCTTGCGGCTGTTGAGCAGCTCGCGGAAGGCGAAGACGACCTGGGTCCGTCGCGCGAGCGAGGTCGACCCCCACTCCTTGGCCGCGCGGGCCGCGGACGCGATCACGTGCTCGGCGTCCTCCGTGCTCGCGAGGGCGACCTGACCGGTGACCCGCCCGGTGGCGGGGTTGGTCACGTCGGCGTGCCGGCCCGACGTGCCGGCGTACTCGGCGCCGTCGCACCAGTGGGTGATGAGGGCAGGGGAATCGGGGGTGGTCTCGGCCATAGGTCGATCGTGCCGCCCGGATCACCCCGTGCGCACCCGTCGGAACGTAGGATCTGGCTCGAGATGCCGACAGATCGTCAGCCCGCCTTGGAGGGAGGAGCCCGATGCCGTCATTGACCCTCGCCGACGTGCTGGGGATCCCGGCCGTCCGACGTGGCGGACCGGTCGTGGTGACCGGCGAGCAGGACCTGACCCGCCCGATCCGCTGGGTGCACTCCACCGAGCTCGCCGACATCGCGCCGTTGTTGCGGCCGGGCGACCTGGTGCTGACCACGGGCGTCGGGCTGCCGCCGGACGACGAACCGGACGCGCTGGTGGAGTTCGCGCGTGGGCTCGCCGCGGCGGAGAGCGCCGGGCTCGTCGTGGAGCTGGGCCGTCGCTGGCGCGACGATCTGCCGGAGCCGCTCGTCACTGCGTGTCGAGAGCTCGGCCTCCCCCTCGTCGCGCTGACCCGCGAGGTCCGCTTCGCCGAGCTGACCCAGACGGTCGGCGAGCAGATCGTCGACCATCAGCTCGCCGAGCTCCGCGATGCCGAACGGGTGCACGAGACCTTCACCGAGCTGAGCTTCACCGGTGCGGGCCCCACCGAGGTGCTGCAGGCGGTGCAGCGCCTGGCGGGCGCCGCGGTCGTGCTGGAGAACGAGCAGCACCGGCCTCTCGACTACCTTCCCGGGCCGCGGGACCCGGAGGGCTTCCTCGACGACTGGCAGGCGCGGTCGGCCCGCGTCCGCCTGCCCGGGCGCACCGTCTGGGACGAGCCGAACGGCTGGCTGGTCACTCGGCTGGGTGCCCGGGACCGCGTGTTCGGACGGCTGGTCATCGGGTCGCCGGGGCCGCCTCCGCAGCGACTGGTCGCGGTCGCGGAGCGGGCTGCGGCGGCGCTGGCGCTGCACCGCCTCCACGACCGCGACCGCGACAACCTCGTCCGGCGCCAGCACCACGAGCTCCTCGTCGCGCTCCAGACGGATCCCGGTGCGGAGGACGTGCTGCGACGGTGCGAGGTGCTGGGCTTCCCGACCAGGCGTCGCCGGTTCGTCGGGCTGAGCCTGCGACCGCGCACGGTGGGCGCCGACCTGCGCTCCGACCTCGGTGACGCCCTGGCCGGCACGGTGGCGATCGCCGACCGCCTCCGCGTCCCGGCTCTCGTGAGCGAGGTCGACCGCGAGATCCGCGTGTTGCTGTCGGCCCCTCCGACGGGCAACGTCGACCGCCTCGTCGACCGCCTCGGCGAGCAGCTGGTCGCGCGCCACGACGTGGGAGTCGCGGCCGGGCGGGTCGTCGACGACGTCGTCCTGGTCGAGCGGACTCTCGCCGAGGCCCAACAGGTGGCCGACGCCGTCGGCTCAGCCCGCCCGGCGCGGGGCGACGCTGCCGCGTCCAGGGCCACCGCCGGGCCCGTCGTCCGTCGTCTCGAGGACGCGCATCTGCGGGGCCTACTCGCCCTGCTCGGCGCGGACGACCGGGTGCGGCTGTTCGTCGACCGTGAGCTCGAGCGGCTGCGCCGCCACGACGCGGCGTACGCCGGCCGCGCCTCCGGGGGCCTGGCCGAGGTGCTGGCCGCCCTGCTCACGCACCCGACCAGCAAGACCGACGCCGCCGCCAGCCTGCATCTCTCGCGGGCCGCCTTCTACGACCGCGTGGCCCGGCTCGAGCGCGTGCTGGGGGTCTCGCTCGACGACCCCGAAGTGCGCCTCTCCCTCCACGTCGCCCTCATCGCCGAGGAGCTCGCCCAGGCAAGGTGACCGCGTCAGGCGGTCCGATGGCGGTAGACCGCCATCGCCACGACGTACGCCACCCCCAGAAGACCGAGGCACCAGGCGAGCGCCACCCAGACCTCGCCTCCGAGGGGCTGCCGGGCGAACAGGTCGCGGATCGTGTCCACGATCGAGGTGACCGGCTGATGCTCCGCGAAGGCTCGGACCGGGCCGGGCATGGTCTCGGTCGGCACGAAGGCGGAGCTGATGAAGGGCAGGAAGATGAGCGGGTACGCGAACGCGCCCGCGCCCTCGACCGTCTTGGCCGCGAGTCCCGCGATGACCGCGAGCCAGGTCACCGCGAGCGAGAAGAGGGCCAGGATCCCGGCGACGCCCAGCCACGCGCCGACGCCGGCATCTGGTCGGAACCCCATCAGGAGCGCGACCAGGACGACGATCGCGAGCGAGATCGCCGTCGAGACCACCGAGGTCAACACGTGTGCCCACAGCAGGCTCGAGCGAGCGATGGGCAGGGACTGGAAGCGCTCGAAGAGCCCGCTGCTCAGGTCGGTGAAGAGCCGGAAGGCGGTGTAGGAGACGCCCATGGCGATCGTGATCAGCAGGATGCCGGGCAGCAGATACCCGACGTAGTCGTCGGTGCCGCTGTCGATCGCGCCGCCGAACACGTAGACGAAGAGCAGCATGAGGGCGATCGGCATCACGGCGACCGTGATGACGGTGTCGAGGCTGCGGGTGATGTGCCGCAGGGAGCGACCGAGCAGCACCGTGGCATCACCGACGAAGTGGGTCGTGGTGGTCATCGTGTCTCAGCCTCCGCGCCGGCCGTGCGGTCGCCGACCACGGCGAGGAAGATCTCCTCGAGGCTGGGCTGCCGCTCGACGTACTCGACCTGGGCCGGCGGGAGCAGCGCCTTGAGCTCGGCCAGGGTGCCGTGCGCGACGATGCGTCCCTCGTGGAGGATCGCGATCCGGTCGGCCAGCTGCTCGGCCTCGTCGAGGTACTGCGTGGTGAGCAGCACGGTCGTGCCCTGGTCCGCGAGCTGCCGGATGCTGCTCCACACCTCGGTCCTGGCCTGAGGATCCAGACCGGTGGTCGGCTCATCGAGGAAGATCACCGGCGGGCTCCCGACGAGACTCATCGCCAGGTCGAGGCGTCGGCGCATGCCCCCGGAGTACGTCGAGACGCGCCGAGCCGCCGCGTCGGCGAGTCCGAACCGGAGCAGCAGCTCGTCCGCGAGACGGCCGACGACGTCGAGGTGTCGCAGCCGCGCCACGAGGACGACGTTCTCCCGGCCGGTCAGGGTCTCGTCGACGGCCGCGAACTGACCGGTGAGGCTGATCGACTCCCGCACGCGGCCGGGCTCGGCTCCGACGTCGAAGCTGTCGACGCACACCGATCCGGCATCGGGCCGGAGCAGCGTGGACAGGATCCGGACCACGGTGGTCTTGCCCGCGCCGTTCGAGCCGAGGAGGGCGAAGACCGTGCCGCGGGGGACCTCGAAGTCGACTCCTCGAAGCACGGTCACCTCTCCGTAGGACTTCTCCAGTCCGCGGACGGCGATCGCGGCGGCGGCCTGCGTTGTCACGACGCATCCCCGGCGGCCTGTGCGATGGCCCGGGTGAGCCGGTCCCGCTCGCGGTTGATCCACTGCCCGTTCGGGTAGTTGCGCAGGAAGGTCTCCGCGAACTCCACGGGATCCGCACCGACGATCGTCCTGACCGGGGTCCCGTCCGCAGCGGCCTGCTCGAACAGCTCGGCCAGGTCCTCGAACATCGAGGCCGCTGTGTCGGCGTCCTCGGACCCGAAGCACATGAAGTAGCGCTCGAGTGCCTCGACGGCCACGCGGTGGCTCTGGGGGAGCTTCCTCGTGCGGGCCTTGTACTGGCGCCAACGTCGCTTGTCGCCGATCAGCTTCGAGATGAGCATGCTCATCGTCCTCCTTCGTGGAGCTGTGCGAGTCGCTCGACGAGGAAGCCCCATGTCCTCCAGAACTCGTCGAGGTAGGCTTGGCCCTGGGCGTTGAGGGTGTACACCTTGCGCGGAGGGCCCTTCTCCGACGGGACCTTCTCCACGTCGACGAGCCCTCGCTGCTCGACCCGGACGAGCAGGGCGTACACGGTGCCCTCCGCCAGGTCGGCGAAACCCTTCTCCCGCAGCCAGGCCGTGATCTCGTAGCCGTACGCCGGGCGACCGGCCAGGATCGCCAGGACGATGCCCTCGAGGGTGCCCTTGAGCATCTCCGTCATCTGCCGGCCCACGGCGTCCCTCCCCGACCAACTACTCTGCGTTACTGACTACCAGTACATAGTAACGCTGAATAGTGCGCACGCAAGACGACGGTGCGGGAGGGGCAACTCGGCGAGGGGGGTCAGGCGACGTCTGCCTCCATGGCGGCGACGAAGTCGCCCTTGACCTGCCGCCAGGCCTCGTCGCTCATCCGTCGGCGCCAGTACGGCGAGCAGGACATGTCGCGGCGGGTGAGGCCGCGGTCGGCGAGCAGGTGGCGGCGTACGGCGCGGATCTCCTCGGCCTCGCCGTGCACGAAGGCGTGGACCCGGCCTGCCGGGAAATCGAGGGCGCGCACCGCGTCGGCCATCAGGTCGGCACCCGGAGCCTGGGCCTCGCGGTGCAGCCAGACCAGGTCGAGGGTGGCGGGGGAGTGGAGCTCGATCTCGTGATCGGGACCGTCGCAGACCAGCCTTACCACCGCGAGCGTCTCGGTGCCGAGCACCTCCAGGGACGCGGCGATGGCGGGCAGCGCCGACTCGTCGCCCACCATGAGGTGCCAGTCGGCGTCGGGGTCGGGCTGGTAGCCACCGGCCGGTCCCTCGAAGACGAGGACGTCGCCCGGCTTCGCGTCGGCCGCCCAGGGCCCCGCTACGCCGGTGTCCCCGTGGACGACGAAGTCGATCACCAGCTCGCGGGTCTCGGGCTCCCACGACCGGATCGAGTAGCGCCGGCGAGCCGGCCACACGCGGTCGGGGTGTGCCTCTCGCACGGCCTTGGGGTCGAAGACCGGCCCGTACGGCGCGTCCGCAGGCCGGAACGCCAGGTTCACGTACGCGTCGGTGCAGGCGGTCATCGCGAACCCGTCGAGGTCACCGCCTCCGAGCGTGACGCGCACGAGGGTCGGGGTGAGTCGCGTGGAGTGACGCACGAGCGCGTGCATGGCGGACATCCTCGTTCTGGCCGGGGGATCGGAGTTAGGCAAGCCTAACTTGCAACTCCTGAGACGCCGAACTCTCGGACGGTCGCTCAGGAGGCCGCGCGCTGACCACGCATCGCGTAGCGCAGCAGGCCGAGCACGAAGGCGAGCGGCGGCAGGATCAGCAGGACCGCGTTGGTGAGTCCGGAGTTGCCGGAGATCAGCTCGAAGTTCTTCGCGATCAAGATCACGCCCGTCGCGAGGCCAAGGGCCGCCAGCCCCGGAGCGACGAGCACCCGGAACGGCGAGTGCCCGTGCCGGTCGCGGGCGAAGAACGCCACCACCGCGACGGCGCAGAGGGCCTGGGCTGCGACGATCGCGACCACTCCCGACGCGTACGGCTTCACGCCGAGGTCGAGGTAGGGGTCCCACCCCAGCAGCACGGTGACGACCACGGCCACGAACGACAGACCGGTCAGCGTCTGGCTGGCGCGGTCGGGCGAGTGCCGCACGGGGTGCGTGTGCGAGAGCCAGGCCGGCAGCAGCCCGCTGCGTCCCAGCGAGAACAGGTAGCGGGAGCAGGCGTTGTGGAAGGAGATCAGGCACGCCAGGAAGCTCGTGACGATCAGGATCTGCATGACCTTGACCGCCCAGGAGCCCAGGTAGATGTCGGCCTGCGCGAAGGGGAGGGTCGTGAAGTCCCCCTCGGTGACCGCCGCCATCACGCCGTTCATGCCGAACGCCGCGATGAAGCAGTAGAACGTGAAGGCGTAGAACACGGCGAGGAACGAGATCGCGATGTACGTCGCGCGGGGGATGGTGCGGTCGGGGTCCTTGGCCTCCTCGGCGTAGATCGCCGTGCCCTCGAACCCGATGTAGGCGCCGAAGCCGAGGACGAACAGTGCGCCGGCGCTCGGCGCGAACAGCCACTCGGCCGGGTCGAAGGGGACCAGGGTCAGCGGCTCGGGACTG
Source organism: uncultured Nocardioides sp. (assembly GCA_964542635.1). GTDB lineage: Bacteria > Actinomycetota > Actinomycetes > Propionibacteriales > Nocardioidaceae > Nocardioides. Next base: position 10,073 of record CAZIVD010000027.1, read on the forward strand.
CCCTTGATCAAGACAGCGAGCGAGAGGGCGAGGAGCAGCGCGACCTCGGCGGTGAGGAGGACCGCGAGCACCTTGGCGCCCACCTCGACCTGACGGAAGCCGAGGAACCCGACGAGCAGCACGACCGCCAGCGCCCACACGCTCCACGGCAGGTCGATGCCGAACAGGTCGGTGGCCGTCAGGTCGGCGAAGTAGCCGATGAAGCCGTAGAAGCCGAGGAGCAGCGCGGCGTAGCCGAAGGTGGTGAGCGAGGCAGCGCCGGCGCCGACGTATCCGCCGAGCCCCTTGGTGGCGTAGGCGTAGAAGGCGCCGGCGTCCCTGACATAGCGCGACATCGCGGTGAAGCCGGCCGCGAACAGGATCAGCACGATGCCTGCGGCCAGCATGGCGCCCGGCCCGCCGATGCCGCCGAGGTAGACGGTCAGCGGAGCGCCGCTCGCGACCACTGTCAGCGGCGCGGCCGCCGAGATGACGAAGAAGACGATCGCCCAGACCCCGAGGGTGCCGGACGCGAGGCGGGACGGTCGGTCCGCCTCGGCGTGGGTGGACTGCGTGGACGACATCGATGCTCCTTGGGTGTGGGATCCGGTCAGGAGACGCCGAGGGCGTCTCGCAGCAGGTCGTGGTCGAGGGCGTGAGCCGTGAGCCCGTCCCGGCCGACGGTCGTGGTCGCCGCGACGAGCGCGTTGACGATGGCCTCCTCCGTCGCCTCGATCGTGAGGTCGAAGAGGGAGTCGAGGACGGCGTTGCTCGCCATCGCGAGCGGGATCTCGGTGTCCCGTCCGGGCTCCTCGAAGCCGACCGGTGGCAGCCCGTCGTTGCCGGTGGCGAACGCGAGCACCAGGTCGCCGCTGCCGTGCTCCCCGGTGCCCCCCATCCGCCCGATCGCGAGCGAGGCCCGCTGCGCGAGGCGCCGGCACTGGTGGGGGAGCAGCGGCGCATCGGTGGCGACGACGACGATGATCGAGCCGGACCCGGGCGTCGCGGACAGGGCGAGGGCGTCTTCGTAGGGCGACGGCGCGACGTCGTACCCGATCTTCTCGCCGACAGGGATCCCGTTGATCCGCAGTCGCGAACGGCGTCCGTAGTTCGCCTGCACGAGGACGCCCACCGTGGCGCCGCCCTGGGCCTCCTCGAGGCGGCGGGACGACGTGCCGATGCCGCCCTTGAACTCGTGGCAGATCATCCCGGTCCCGCCGCCCACGCACCCCTCGGCCACCGCGCCGGAGGCCAGGTCGGCGAACGCGCGGTCGACGTCCGCGGCCGTGACGTGCTGGCCGAACGTGTCGCTGAGGATGCCGTCCCAGGTCTCGGCCACGACCGGGAGCAGCCAATAGAGGTCGCGTGCGGGACGGGCCCGCACGAGGCGGTCCACGATGGCGTCGCGGACCACGCCCACGCTGTGGGTGTTGGTCAGGGCGATCGGCGTGGTCAGCGCCCCGGCCTCGTCGATCCAGTGCGAGCCGGTGAGCTCGCCGTTGCCGTTGAGTCGGTGGTACGCCGCGAAGACCGGTCGCTGGTCGACGTCGGGTCGCGGCTCGATCACGGTGACCCCGGTCCGCACCGGGCCTTCGCCCCGCACCAGCGTGCCCTCGCCCTTGACGAGGGTCGCGTGGCCGACGCGCACCCCGGCCACATCGGTGATCGCGTTCGCCGGACCGGTCGGGTGTTCCCCGATCACGATGCCGAGATCGCGGGCTCGCGGGCTGTCCATGTCTTCTCCGATGGGCGGGAGCTAGTTTTTTGCACAATGTGAAAACAACTCGGGGAGTGTGACACACGACACCGTCGGTGGCAATCCCCGGTCGCCGGCCCCCCTGTCCGGGTGCGCCGATCGGCCGGCATCCCTGCGCGCGGCTACCCTCGGGGCGGAGGGAGGCCCATGCCCAGACCGGTGACCCAGGACCGTCGGCGTCGCGACATCGTGGACGCCGCGATGAGCCTGCTCCTGGAGGCGGAGGAGGGGCGGATCGGGATTCCCGACGTGGCGCGCCAGCTCGACGTGACCCCCAATGCCGTCCGCTACTACTACCCCGACACCGACGCGCTGCTGTGGGCGGTCCGCGAGCGGGCCGAGCAGCGGTTCCTGGTGCAGCGGTCCGAGGCCATCGCCGCCGCCGCGGACCCTCCGACCAAGCTGGTCCGGGCGATGGAGGTCGGGCTGCCGGAGGGGCCGGACGACGTCGAGTGGCGGGTCACGTTCCGTCCGGTGATGGCGAGCAGGTTCACCCCGGAGTTCGGCGAGCTCATCAGCGACGTCTTCAACCGTCAGGCCGAGATCTACCGCAAGCTCGTCGTCTCCGGGGCGGAGGCTGGGGCGTTCGCTCCCGTGGAGGAGGCGCAGGACGTCGCGCGCACGCTGATGGTGATGGAGGACTACCTCGGCTTCCGCATCGTCGCCCTCGACCCGTCGTTCTCGCGGGACGAGGCGCTGCGGCTGATGTCTCGCTACGCCTCCCTCGCCCTGGGAGTCACGATCGAGCCCCTCGCGGCCGAAGACCGCTAGCCTGCGGTCGCGTGACCGCCGCCGTCCTGATCCTGCTCGGGCTCGGCCTGCTCGTCGTCGGAGCCGAGGTGATGACCAGCTCGGCCGGCACGCTCGCGCGCGGACTCGGGATCTCGCCCATGGTCGTGGGCCTGACGGTGATCTCGATCGGCACCAGCATGCCGGAGCTGGCAGTCGGCATCGATGCCGCCCGCCAGGGCAGCCCGGAGCTGGCCGTCGGCAACATCGTGGGCACCAACCTGGTGAACCTTCTCCTGATCCTCGGGCTCAGCGCCCTGATCGCGCCGGTGGTGTTGGACCGCTTCGCCGTGCGCCGGGATCTGCCGGCGATGGTGGTCAGTGCCCTGCTCCTGGTCGCCCTGGCGGCCGACGGCCTGCTGTCGCGGTGGGAGGGTCTGCTGCTGTGCCTGCTGGCCGTGGGCTACACGCTGCTGGTGCTCAGAACGGCCCGTTCAGGGGCGGTGCCCGAGCAGGCGCCGGTGGTCGCGGACGAGCCGCCGCCCTCGCGCAGCACCTGGCTGGAGGTCGTGCTCCTGGTCGCCGGGATCGGGGTCATCGTGCTCGGCGCCCATCTCCTCGTGGAAGGCGCCGTGCAGTCGGCTCGCACCCTGGGCGTCGACGAGGCGGTGATCGGCCTGACCATCGTCGCCATCGGGACGTCGGCCCCCGAGCTGGTGACCACGCTCGTGTCGACGGTCCGCGGCCAGCGCGACGTCGCGCTCGGCAACCTCCTCGGCTCCAGCACCTACAACGTCGCGCTGGTGCTGGGCGTCACGGTGCTCGCCGCCCCTGGAGGCGTTCCGGTGTCCGGCGAGGTCCTCGGCGCCGATCTGCTGCTGCTCGGCGCGCTCGCGCTGGTCTCGGTCCCGGTGTTCCTGAGCGGAGGGCGGATCAGTCGGCTCGAGGGCGGTCTGGGCGTGGCCACCTATCTCGTCTACCTCACCTGGCTGATCGCGACCAGGACCTGAACCGGCGCCGTCGAAGGGAGCGCCGGATCAGTCGGTCCGGTCACGGCCGGACCGGGTCTCGGAGCCCTCCCACCGCCCGATCAGCGCGGCGCCGGCGAAGGCTGCCATGGCGGCCGGGATCAGGCTGAAGCTCTCGGTGAGGGCCAGCAGGACGAAGGTCGCCAGGCTGACCACCCGGAGCAGTGGCCACCAGATATCCGCGGGATCCACCCATAAAGTATATAAGAACAATCTAAATAGATCACTATGCTTCGCGACCGGCTCTCGGGGTGCGGTCCGTAGCCTTCCCGTGTGGAAGCCGGGGTGCTGCGAGCGAGCGTGGTGGTCGCCGTGACCACGGTCGTCCTGGGCGGATGTCAGACGAGGGATCCCGACCCCGAGTCCCTGCAGCAGCCCAGCGCCTCGAGCACGGAGCAGGAGAGCCCGACCATGTCCGCTTCCGCGACCCCGTCACCCACCCCCGAGCGGCAGCCGGAGACCCCGGAGTCACGGCTGCTCGAGGCGGTCTCGACAGGCGACGTCCACGGCGTACGGCGCCTGGTCGCCCGCGGCGCGGCCGTGGACGCCCGCGACGAGTCGTCGGGGCGCACGGCCCTCGACCTGGCTCGCGAGCAGCGACCCCACGACCTCGCGAGACTGCTGACCCGCGCGGCGGAGGTCCGGCCCAGACCTCCAGGCGACGGCGAGCCCGGCACGGATGCCCGACTGCTCGAGGCCGCGGAGAAGGGGGACCCCGACGGGGCGGCGCTCGCCCTCCGGGCCGGCGCGAGGCTGGAGACTCGCGACGACCATCGGCGTACGCCGCTCCTGCTCGCGGCCACCTTCGACCGGGTCGACGTCGCGCGCCTGCTCGTGGCACTCGGCGCCGACCCGGACGCCCTCGACGACCGGCACGACACCCCCTGGCTGGTCACCGGGGTGACCGGGAGCGTGCGGATGCTGGAGACGCTGTTGCCCGCGGACCCGGACCTGACGATCCGCAACCGGTACGGCGGGATCTCCGTGATCCCGGCCAGCGAGCGCGGTCACGTCGCCTACGTCCGCCGCGTGGTCCAGACCGGGATCGACGTCAACCACGTCAACGACCTCGGCTGGACCGCGCTGCTCGAGGCCGTGATCCTCGGCGACGGCTCCGCGCCGTACCAGGAGATCGTCCGCATGCTGCTGGGCGCCGGGGCTGATCCGGCGATCGCGGACGGCGACGGGGTGCCCGCACTCGAGCACGCGCGGGCCCGGGGTCAGGAGGAGGTGGCCGCCCTGCTCGCGGCCGCCCAGGAGCGCTGAAGACCCCGAGAACGGGACGCGGCGCCCGGGGCAGGCTATGCTGGGCCGCACACGGGTCAGCGGACCGCTTCTTGGTTCCCCGTGGCTCCCGCTAGGCCAGCCGGCCAGGCCGATTTCGCAACCGTAGGTCGCCGCCTCGCGCGGCCCCTCCAGGGCACCGGCACCAGCGGAGAGCCCGGCCCCGTGCGCATCGGCCCGGCAGACCACCGGGCCCGGGGAGGAGTTCGGTGGCTCGCAGTCGTCAGCGACAGGGCACGCGCACCCAGGTGCGCGGCCAGGGTCGCACCCGACCCCTCGACAACGAGGGACTGATCCCGATCCTGGCGCGTGCCGTGCGCGAGATCGAGTCGGCAGTGGAGCGGGGCTCCGCGGTGTCGGTGCGCTCGCGCTTCCAGGCCGTCGCGCTGCTCGCCCGCGAGGAGCGCGCCAGGGTCAAGAGCGACCCCGGCCTCAACGAGGCCAAGCGCGACGGCGAGCTCAAGCGGCTCGACGGCATCGCCACGATCCTGGCCCAGACTGCGGCCCGTGAGCCGTCGCTGTTCTCGCTGCTCTCGGAGGACGCCAAGGTGTCCGACCAGGCCGGTGACCTGCGCAAGGCGATGCTGGTGCGCGCGGGGGTCGAGTTCGCGGAGGAGGAGCCCGAGGAGCCCGAGGCGGTCGCCAACGGCGTCGCCGAGCGCCGGGTCGTGCCGCAGTCGGTGATCGCGCGTCAGCTGGCCAACCCGTTCCTCGTGCCGGACTTCAGCGCGGCTACCGATCAGCGCTCCGGCCCCAGGCGGCTGGCGGGCTGGGAGCTGCTCGGTCCGCTCTTCCGGTCCTTCGAGTACGTCGGCAACGGGGCGTCGACCTCGATGCCGCTGCCCGAGCCGCGCGACGTACGCCTCCCCGGCATGCTCCACCTGATGCCCCACCAGGCGGAGGTGGTCGCGTCGGCCGAGGACGGCCACCGCACCTACCTGCTCGCCGACGAGCCCGGTCTGGGCAAGACCGCCCAGGCGCTGCTGGCCGCCGAGGCGGCGAACGCCTTCCCGATGCTGGCCGTGGTGCCCAACGTCGTGAAGATGAACTGGGCGCGCGAGGCCGGCATCTGGGTGCCGCACCGCACGCCGACGGTGATCCACGGCGACGGCCAGGACGTCGACGGCTTCGCCGACATCGTGATCGTCAACTACGAGGTGCTCGACCGCCACGTCGGCTGGCTCGGCGACTTCGGCTTCCGCGCGATGGTGGTCGACGAGGCGCACTTCATCAAGAACAAGACCTCGCAGCGGTCCCAGAACGTGCTGCACCTCTCCGACCGCATCCGCGCGCGCACGCCACGGCCGCTGCTCTTCGCCCTCACCGGCACCCCGCTCATCAACGACATCGAGGACTTCCGGGCGATCTGGCAGTTCCTCGGATGGATCGACGACAAGCAGCCTCTCGGGGCCTTGATGTCGTCGCTCGAGGACACCGGACTGACGCCGGCCGACCCCGGCTTCTACCCGGCGGCGCGCACGTGCGTGGTCGACATGGGCATCGTGCGCCGCCGCAAGGTCGACGTCGCCAAGGACATCCCGGCCCGCCGCGTCGCCGACATCCCCGTCGAGCTCGACGACGAGATGGGCCGGTCGATCCGCGAGGCCGAGCGCGAGCTGGCCCGGCGTCTGGTCGAGCGGTACGACGTTGCGCTGGCCACCCGGCGTACCGCCGCCGAGCTGGGCGAGGACGGCATCGACCACGAGCTGGTGCGTCGCGTCGCGACGTGGGAGCGCGAGGACTCCGACGAGAGCTCCACCGGCGAGAACGTCTTCGGCATGATGCGGCGGATCGGCCAGGCGAAGGCCGGCCTGGCCGCCGACTACGCCGCCCAGCTCGCACGGAGCGTGGGCAAGGTGGTGTTCTTCGCCAAGCACCTCGACGTGATGGACGCCGCCGAGGAGACCTTCGCCCGTCGCGGGCTGCGGTACTCCTCGATCCGGGGCGACCAGACGCGCACGGCGCGCGAGCGCAACATCAAGGACTTCGTCGAGGATCCCGACGTCGCGGTGATCGTCTGCTCGCTGACCGCCGCCGGGGTCGGCATCAACCTCCAGGTCGCCTCCAACCTGGTGCTCGCCGAGCTCTCGTGGACCGACGCCGAGCAGACCCAGGCGATCGACCGCGTCCACCGGATCGGCCAGGACGAGCCCGTCACGGCCTGGCGCATCATCGCGGCCCAGACCATCGACACCAAGGTCGCCGAGCTGATCGACAGCAAGGCCGGGCTGGCGGCTCGGGCCCTCGACGGCGCCGACATCGAGGCCTCCTCGGTGGACGTCCAGGTCGAGGCCCTGGTCGCCCTGCTCACCGAGGCCCTGCGCCGCCGCTGAGGCTACGCCGCGTCCTGACTGGGGCGCGCGGGCGTACGCCGTGCTTGGCGGGGTCACTTTGCCCTTTGAGTGCGTTGCAGCGACGCCAAACCCCTGGAACACCCGGCCGACCGGGGATTCCGGAACCGGGCGGAGCCCGGCGCCGCACTCACCCCGTTTGCGGCACGCCGGAGCGACGTGGTGGGCTTTGGCCGTGACGGACTACACGGACGCGGACCTCGCCCTGGACCTCCGCTGGTGGGCTGCGGCCAACTACCTCACGGTCGGCCAGATCTACCTCCAGGACAACGCGCTGTTGCGCGAGCCGCTGGTCCTGGAGCACATCAAGCCCCGGCTGCTCGGGCACTGGGGGACCAGCCCGGGCCTGTCGATGATCTACGCGCTCCTCAACCGCGTGATCCGGGAGACCGACAGCGACTGGATCTACATCACCGGGCCCGGACACGGCGGCCCGGCGCTCGTCGCAGCGGCGTGGCTCGAGGGCACCTACTCCGAGGTCTACCCGCACGTCGGGGACGACGCGGCCGGCGTGCACACGCTGTTCCGGCAGTTCTCCTCGCCGGGCGGGGTGCCCAGCCACGTCAGTGTGCAGACCCCGGGCAGCATCCACGAGGGCGGCGAGCTCGGCTACGCCCTCGTCCACGCCGCCGGGGCGGCGTTCGACCACCCCGACCTGACCGTCGCGTGCGTGGTGGGCGACGGCGAGGCGGAGACGGGTCCCCTGTCGGCGTCGTGGCGACTTCCGGCGTTCCTCAACCCGCGTCGCGACGGGGCGGTGCTGCCGATCCTGCACCTCAACGGCTACAAGATCGCCGGCCCCACGGTGCTCGGACGGACCGGCGACGAGCACGTCGGCGACTACCTGCGCGGCCAGGGGTGGGACCCGGTCTTCGTGGAGGGCGACGACCCGCGCCAGGTCTTCACCGACCTGTACGCCGCGCTGCACGCCGCCCAGGACCGGATCGGGGTCCTGAAGGCCGAGGCCCGGGCGGGAGAGCGCGAGGACCCCGGCACCCGCCCGGTCTGGCCGGCCATCGTGCTGCGCACGCCGAAGGGCTGGACCGGCCCCGACGTCGTCGACGGCATCCAGGTGCAGGGCACCTTCCGCAGCCACCAGGTGCCGCTCGCCGGCCTCGCCGACAACCCCGAGCACCTCGCGATGCTCGAGACGTGGCTGCGCTCCTATCACCCGGAGGAGCTCTTCGATGACGACGGCCGTCTGGTCGCGGACCTCAGGGCGCTCGCACCCGAGGGCGACAAGCGGATGTCCGCCACGCCGTATGCCAACGGCGGTCGGCTGCGGGTCGACCTCCCCGCCCTCGACCTGACGCCCTACGAGGTGACGCTGTCGGGGCGCGGCCGCGACCGGGTCGAGAACACCCTCTCCTCGGGTCAGCTGATGCGCGACCTGTACGCCGCCACGACCCGGTCCGAGGACGGTGGCGGGATCTTCCGGCTGTTCAGCCCCGACGAGACGGCCAGCAACCGGCTCCAGTCGGTCTTCGAGGTCACCGACCGCTGCTTCATGGAGCCGGTGCTGCCGACCGACGACCACCTGGGCCCCGATGGCCGGGTCATGGAGGTGCTGAGCGAGCACCTGTGCCAGGGATGGCTGGAGGGCTACCTGTTGTCGGGTCGGCACGGTCTCTTCGCGACCTACGAGGCGTTCGCGATGGTGTCGGCGTCGATGGCGGTGCAGCACGTCAAGTGGCTCCAGCACGCCCAGACCCTCCCGTGGCGGGCCTCGGTGTCCTCGCTCAACGTGCTGCTGACCTCGACCTGCTGGCGCAACGACCACAACGGCTTCTCGCACCAGGGGCCGGGCCTGATCGACTCGATGCTGCCGCTCTCGCCCGGGGTGGTCCGGGTCTGGCTGCCGCCGGACGCGAACACGACGCTCTCGATCATGGACCACTGCCTGCGCAGCACCGACCACGTCAACCTGATCGTCGTCGACAAGCAGCAGCACCTGCAGTACCTCACGCTGGAGGAGGCCCACCGGCACGCCGCGGCGGGCGCCAGCGTCTGGGAATGGGCGGGCAACTGCTCGGCGGAGGAGCAGCCGGACATCGTCCTGGCATGCGCCGGCGACGTGCCGACCCAGGAGGCGCTGGCCGCCTCGGAGATCCTCCGCGAGCACGTGCCCGACCTCAAGGTGCGGTTCGTCAACGTGGTCGACCTGATGGCGCTGCTGCCCGAGAACGACCACCCGCACGGCTTCTCCGACAGCCAGTTCGACTACATCTTCACGGCCGAGCAGCACGTCGTGTTCGCGTTCCACGGCTACCCCCGCGCGGTGCACCAGGTGATCCACGGTCGCAGCAAGCCCGGGCGGTTCCATGTGCGCGGCTTCAGTGAGCAGGGCACCACGACCACACCGTTCGACATGGTCGTGCTCAACCGGATGAGCCGCTACCACCTCGCGCGCGAGGTGCTGCGCAGGGCGAGCCGCCGGCCACCCGGCTGGGCCGAGCTGCAGCGGCTGTGCGACGACCGGCTCGCCGAGCACGAGCGCTACATCCGGGAGAACCTCGCCGACCTGCCCGATATCGCGGACTGGACCTGGTCGGCCGAGTAGGCCGCTCCCAGGTCGACCACCCGGTCGACGCGGTCGAGGCCCACGTCCGCGTGGGTGATCCACAGCACCGCTCGCCGCTCGTCGCTGTCGAGGACCTCGGCGGCCAGCGCCTCCGCGGTCGGGACGTCGAGGTGGGCCGCCGGCTCGTCCAGCACCACGACAGGCTGGTCGGCGAGCAGCGTCCGCGCGATGCCGAGGCGCGCCCGCTCACCGCCTGAGACGCCGGCGTGCCCGTCGCCGAGCCAGGTGTCCAGGCCGTCGGGGAGGCTGTCCAACCAGGACGCGAGGTGGGCGCGACGCAGGGCGTCCTCGACCTGGGTGTCGGTGGCCTCCGGTCGCGCCAGCCGGATGTTCTCCACGACGGTCGTGGCGAAGACATGCGGGTCGTCGTCCACGAGCCCGACCACGCCGCGTACGTCGTCGGCCCGCAGCGCGCGGGTCGGCTCGCCGCCGACCGTGACCTCGCCGACCATCGGGTCGAGGAAGCGCAGGAGCAGGGCCGCGAGCGTGCTCTTGCCGGAGCCCGAGGGGCCGACCAGTGCGGTGCGCTCGCCCGCGCGCAGTGTGAACGTCGCCGGCGTCGTGAGCGGGGCGTCCACGTCCCACCGACCCTGCGCTCCGATCACGTCGACCTCGTCTGACCGGGGCGTGGCCGGATGCTCGGCGTCGTGGACCGCCGGGGAGGTCTGCTCCAGCGTCTCCAGCCGCCGCGCGGCCGCGGCGGTGCGCACCGACAGCGCGCCGGCGTCGGCCAGCGGGAGCGCGACGTCCGCGAGGGCCAGCGGCGTGAGCACGAGCAGGGCCAGCATCGGGCCCGAGAGGGTATCGGCGAGGAGCGCGTCTCGGGTGACGACCGCGGTCGCGGCGACGACCAGTCCGGTGACCAGGAGCACCCAGGCGCGACCGGCGCCCCACCAGCGGGCCGTGGTCAGCGAGTCGCGCCCGATGCGGTCGCTGAGCGTGGCGACCCGCGTGGCCGCCCTCTCCTGCGCCTGCCACATCCTCAGCTCGTCGGCGACCTGCACGCTCTCCAGGACGGCGTCGGAGAGGCGCGCCCGCGTGGCGACCAGGTCGGCCTCGGCCCGGCGGGCGCCGGAGCGGGCCAGGACCCAGGCACCGCCACCTGCAGCGGCACCGCACGCCGCGACCAGGAGACCGGCCCGCGGCTCCAGGAAGCCCGCGACGAGGGCGGCCACCGCGGCGACGATCGTGAAGGACCGGACCGGCAGCCGCACCCGCAGCTCGCGGTCGAGCTCGCTGTCCACATCGTCGACGATCGAGGCCAGCACGTCGCCACGCCGCCGCCCCAGGCGCGCGGGGGTGAGCGGCACGACGGCGTCGTAGACCGAGACCCGGCGTCCGGCCAGCAGGCGCAGGGCGGCGTCATGGGACCGCACCCTCTCGGCGTACCGCAGCACCGGCCGGGCCAGGCCGAAGGTGCGGACGCCGACGATGGCGACCAGCAGGGTGAGCACGCCTGGCTGGGTGGACGCCTGCACGATCAGCCAGCCGGCCGTCGCGGTGAGCGCGACGCCCGAGAGCGACGCGAGGGCGCCGAGCACGGTACTGAGCCGCAAGGTGGCGCGAGGCGAGCGACCCGGCTCGTCGTCGGCGGCCTGCTCGTCGGCGCGAGCCTGTGTCGCGGGAGGCCGGTGTGCCCGGGGCGCCGGCGCGCGCGCCTGCTCCCCAGGCGGAGCGATCTCGAGGACGTGGTCTGCGAGCGCCGCCATGGCGGGCCGGTGCGCCACCATCACCACCCCACGGTCCCGCGCGAGATCGATGACGGTCGCCGCGATGACCTGCTCGGTGAGCCGGTCGAGATGCGCGGTCGGCTCGTCGAGGAGGACCCAGGGCCGGTCCGACAGCACGACGCGGGCCAGGGCGAGCCGGGCCCGTTCGCCGGCCGACAGGGTGGCGCCGTCCTCCCCGACGGCGCAGGCGAGGCCTCCCGGGAGGCTGCGCACCCGCTCGTCGAGGGCCACCCGGCGCAGGGCCTCCCAGAGCCGGGCGTCGGTGGCGTCGGGGCAGCCCAGGCGCAGGTTGTCGGCGATCGTCCCCGACACGAACGCCGGCCGCTGCGGCAGCCAGGCGACCCGGGCCCGCCAGTCCTCGCCCCCGACGGGCTCGCCCTGGGAGGTCAGCCGCCCGTCGGTGGGCGTGACCAGGCCGGCCAGGACCGCCAGGAGGGTCGACTTCCCGCCGCCCGAGGGCCCCGTGACGACGGTGACTCCGCGGGCACCGATGGTCGCCGAGGTCGGTGCCAGGGCGGCCACGCCTCGACCGGGGTAGGTGAAGGCGACCCCCTCGAGGTGCAGGTCGGCGCCGTCGGGGGCCGGGCGGAGAGCCGGGTCGGACGCCGCCTCCTCGACCTGGGCAGTGGTATCGCGTGACAGCAGCGCGTACGCCGATTCGAACGTCGCCACGCCCTCGGCAGCCGCGTGGAACTCCGCACCCACCCGGCGCAGCGGCCAGTACGCCTCCGGCGCGAGGAGGAGCACGACGAGCGCGGTGCGGAGGTCGAGCGACCCCTCGGCGAGCCGGACGCCGACCGTCACCGCGACCAGTGCCACCGACAGCGTGGCCACCAGTTCGAGGACCGCCGAGGAGGCGAAGGCGAGCCGCAGAGTCTCGACCGTCGCCCGTCGGTAGCGGTCGGTGACCGCGGCGATCCGCGCCGACTGCGCCCGCGCCCGGCGGAAGGCGACCAGGGTGGGCAGGCCGCGCATGACGTCGACGAAGTGCCCCGACAGCGAGGCCAGCGCACGCCACTGCTCGCGGGCGCGGTCACGGGTGGCCAGTCCGACGAGCGCGCCGAAGACGGGCACCAAGGGGAGGGTGAGCAGCACGATCAGGCCGCTGAGCGGGTCCTGCCAGGCGATCACCACGACCGTGAGCACCGGGAGCACGCCCGCCAGCACCAGCGCGGGCACGTAGCGCGTGAGGTAGGGCTCGGCGGCCCCGACCCCGCGGGTGACGAGAGCTGTCAGCTCACCGGTGGAGACCGGAGCCGCCCGGTCGGTGGCCATCCCCATCAGCCGCAGACGCAGCGCCGTGCCGACCCGGGCCGCGGCCACCGACGCCGAGGCGTCCCCGAGCCAGCCGACCAGCCCGCGAGCAGCCAGCAGGGCGATCACCACCGTGGCCGGCCGCAGCAGGTCCTCCCCCTCGAGGGCGGCGAGGACCAGGTCGGTGACCACCCAGGCCTGCGCGATCACCAGCAGGCTGGCGACCACCCCGCTCCCCACCACGCCCAGCAGCGGACCCCGGCCCGGTGCGAGGAACGCACGGAGCCGGGGGTCGGCCGGTCGCATCGTGGGGTCCCGAGGTGGTCTCGAGGCTGGGTCCGCGGGCCTACGGCCCGGCGTTCACCGGCGCGTCGACGGGGATGTGGTGCACCGCGATCCGCTTGCGGAACACCCAATAGGTCCAGGCCTGGTAGCCCAGCACGATCGGGGTGAAGAACACCGCGACGATCGTCATGATCTTCAGGGTGTACGCCGTCGCGGCGGCGTTCGTGGTCGTCAGGCTCGCGCCGTCGGCCAGGGACGTGGGCATGACGTTGGGGAACAGCGCCAGGAAGAGACCCGCCACCCCGACGGTGATCGCCACGAACGTGCCGATGAACGCCCAGCCCTCACGACCGAGCCGGATCGCGACGATGCCGCCGACGAGCGCGAGCGCGGCCACGACGAAGGCGACGGCCGATGCGGTCGTGCCGGTGTCGACCTGGGTCCACACCAGGAAGGCGACCGCGACGAGGGCCGCCACCAGGCCGAGCTTGAAGGCGAGGGCGCGCGACCGCATCCGGATGTCTCCGTCGGTCTTCAGGCACAGGAACATCGCCCCGTGCGTGAGGAACAGGGTCAGGGTCATCAGCCCGCCCAGCAGCGCATAGGGGTTGAGCAGGTTGAAGAAGCCGCCGACGTACTCGAAGTCCGCGTCGATCGGCACGCCGCGCAGGATGTTCGCGAACGCCACCCCCCACAGGAGCGCTGGCACGAACGAGCCGACGATGATCGCCAGGTCCCAGCGTTGCTTCCACGAGGCCTCGGGCCGCTTGTGCCGGTACTCGAAGGCGAGCCCGCGCACGATCAGCGCGACGAGGATGAGCAGCAGCGGCAGGTAGAAGCCGCTGAACAGCGTGGCGTACCACTCGGGGAAGGCCGCGAAGGTGGCGCCTCCGGCGACCAGCACCCACACCTCGTTGCCGTCCCAGACAGGGCCGATGGTGTTGATCAGGACGCGCCGCTCGGTGTCGTTCTTGCCAAGCACCGGCAGCAGCATGCCGACGCCGAAGTCGAAGCCCTCGAGGGCGAAGTAGCCCATCCAGAGGATGGTGATGAGGGCGAACCAGACGGTGGTGAGCTCCATGACGTCTCCCGGCTCAGTAGGCGAAGGCCAGCGGTCGGTCGCCGTCGCCGTCGCCACTGTCGACGGGCTCGGGCAGGGGGTCGGCGCCCTTGCGGATGTAGGTCAGCATCAGCTTGACCTCGATCACCGCGAGCACGCCGTACAAGAGGGTGAAGACCGTCAGCGAGGTGAGGACGAGTCCGGCCCCCACGCTGGGCGAGACGCCGTTCGCGGTCGTCATCAGTCCGAAGACCACCCAGGGCTGGCGGCCGACCTCGGTGAAGATCCAGCCCCACGAGTTGGCGAGCAGCGGCAGGAACGGCAGCGCGATCGCGGCGGCCATGATCAGGCGCCCCGGTGGCTGTCGACCCTTGCGGGTGGCCCACAGGATCCAGGCGGCGATGAACGCCCCGACGATCCCGAAGCCCATCATCAGCCGGAACGTCCAGTACGACAGGGGGATGTTGGGCGTGTAGTCGCCGGGGGAGTAGTAGGTCGCGCCGGGGTCCTGGCCGTAGGTCTCGATGTACTGCTCGCGCAGCTCGTTGATGCCGACCACCTCGCCGTCCCACGTCCCCGTGGCGAGGAAGGACAGCAAGCCGGGGATCTTGATCGAGAAGACCTCCTCCGAGCCGTCGAGGGTGCCGATCGTGAACACCGAGAACGCGGCCGGCTGCTCGGTCTCCCAGAGCGCCTCGGCGGCCGCCATCTTCATCGGCTGCACCTCGGTCATGATCTTGCCCTGGACGTCGCCGGACACCGCCACTCCGAGACCCGCCACCAGGGCGACGACCGCGCCGCTGCGCAGCGCCTTGGTGTACATCGGGCGGTCCTCCTCCTTGGCGGCCACCCGCGCCTTGTAGAACGCGACACCGACGACGAAGGCCGCGCCCGTCATGTACGCCGACAGCACGACGTGCGGGAAGGTGACCAGTTGCACCTTGTTGAGGAGCACCGCGAAGAAGTCCTGCATCTCGGCCCGGCCGGTCTCGGGGTTGAACTCGTAGCCGACGGGGTGCTGCATCCAGGAGTTGGCGGCGAGGATGAAGTAGGCCGAGAAGAGCGTGCCGAGGTGGACCAACCAGATGCAGGCGTTGTGCAGGACCGGACTCAGCCGGTCCCAGCCGAAGATCCAGAGGCCGAGGAAGGTCGACTCGAGGAAGAACGCGAGCAGGCCCTCGACCGCTAGAGGGGCGCCGAAGATGTCGCCGACGAAGCGGGAGTAGTCGCTCCAGTTCATCCCGAACTGGAACTCCTGGACGATGCCGGTGACCACGCCGATGGCGAAGTTGATCAGGAAGAGCCGCCCGAAGAACTTCGCGAGCCTCAGCCACTCGGGGTTCTTCGTGCGCAGCCACGCCGTCTCGTAGCCCGCCACGATGGCCGACAGGCCGATCGTGATCGGGACGAACAGGAAGTGGTAGACGGTGGTGATGGCGAACTGCCATCGAGCGATGTCAGTGGGGTCCACGAGGCTCACTCTAGGGAGCGGGACACGCCATCCGCCACGAGCGATTCCGTGATGTGTTGCACGAGATTTCCCTTATTTCACGCGTGATTCCGAGCAAAACCGGATCCGCTAGGGACCAAGGTCAGAAGAGCTTCGGGACGAAGGTCTGCTCGTGCATCGGCGGGCGCACGTAGGGGATCTGCTTCATCACCGGCAGGGTGACGACGTCGGGCGCGACGTCGACGTAGTCGAACTCGCTGAGCAGGTGGTGGATGCAGTTGAGGCGGGCGGCCTTCTTGTCGTCGGAGGGCACGACGTACCAGGGCGCCTGCTTGATGTCGGTGTACTGGAACGTGGTGTCCTTGGCCATCGAGTACTTCACGTAGAGCTCGTGCTCAGCGAGGTCCATGTCGCTGAGCTTCCAGCGCTTGAGGGGCTCGGCGTTGCGCGCCTCGAACCGGCGTCGCTGCTCCTCGTAGGAGACCGAGAACCAGTACTTGATGACGATGATCCCGGACCGCACGAGCATCCGCTCGAACTCGGGGCAGGAGCGCAGGAACTCCTGGTACTCCTCCTCGGTGCAGTAGCCCATCACCCACTCGACGTTCGAGCGGTTGTACCAGGACCGGTCGAACAGCACCATCTCACCGGCCGCGGGCAGGTGCTCGACGTAGCGCTGGAAGTACCACTGGGTGCGCTGCCGCTCGGTGGGCTTCGGGAGCGCGACGACGCGGACGGTGCGCGGGCTGGTGCGCTCGGTGATCCGCTTGATCACCCCGCCCTTCCCCGCCGAGCCCCGCCCCTCGAAGATCACGGCCACACGGAGGCCCTGCGACTGGATCCAGTACTGCAACAGCACCAGCTGCTCCTGCAGTCGCTCCATCTCCGCGTCGTAGACCGACGACCGCAGCCGACCGTGCGAGTTGTAGGCGCTCTCCTCGTGAGACCCGGACGCGCTGGCCGGATCGATGTCGTCGGCCCCCTCGGGCAGCTTGCTGACCCCCATGTCGACCCCTCTCCTCGCTGCTGTCGCCGCTGTCCTCGGTCTCCACCTTGCTGGCCGCACCGGTCCGCTGTCGAGAGTCGCGAGGGTGGGGATCTCGGCCAGCGATGATGCGGAGCCACCCAGCATCCTTCGCCCGGTCCGCTCACCAGACAAGGTGGACGTCTTGACGTACCTGGTACGTCAAGACGTCCACCCTGACGTGGCCGGCTCACCAATCCAGTGTTGACCGGGACGGGTCGTGGCTAGGGTCCGACGGTGGGCTCCGCAGAAGACCGTGACGCATGGCGTCCTATCTCGATTGCGGACGGGGTCGCCACGAGACCGGCCGCGTCCTGGTCGGACCAGGAGTGGGCCGCGGGCGAGGCGCGTTGGGTGCGTGAGCGCGCGCACCTCCTGCAGCCCTGACCGACACTCGAACCAGGCCAAAGGCCGACGGATCAGGCGCAGTAGTCGCACACCCCGGTCGCGGGGAGCGCCATGAAGCAGGTGGGGCAGATCGTGACCGGACGGTCCGCCGGTTTGGTCGGGCGGGGGGAGGGCTTCGCGGCGGCCGTCCGGGTGCTGCGGGTGGCGCGGGGTGCTGCGGAGCGGGTCGCGCGGGGCTCCGGGCGCAGGGCCGCTGTCGAGCCGCCGTCGGCGGGCAGGCCGACGGCCTGGAAGTGGCGGTAGCACGCGAGCCGCTCATGGGCCGCGTGGTGCTCGGGGTCCTCGGGCCGCTCGCCACCGGCGGCGAGCACCGCGACGGCGTACCCGTCGCCGACGCGGCCGAAGTCGTCGACGCAGAGGGACGCCAGCAGCGGCTCCTGCCGCTGGGCACCGTCGACGGCGACCCGCCCGATCACCTCGCCGAGCCACTGGTGAGGGAGCTGGCGCGTGCGGATGCCGGTGCGTCGCTGCACCTCGAGGGCGAGCGTCTTGGGGGTCACGGTGGCGCGGTACCGGCCGGCAGCCTCGAGCAGCACCTCGCGGCCAGCAGCGGCCCAGGCGTCCCTGGTCTCGTCCGCCCCGACCTCGCCGACGTCGCGCCAGGCGCCGGTCAGCGGCACCACGGCCTCCGGGTCGTCGGCCGTCGTGACCCTGAAGCCGAGCTCACGCAGGATCCTGGCCGCGGTGTCCTTCGCGGCCAGGTCGCGCAGCCCGAAGGTCGAGCCGGTGGCGAGCTGGTGGGCACGGACGAGCACGGCGGTCGAGTCGTAGGCCTGGCCACCGCGCAGGAGCACGTAGTCGCGGGGGCCTCCCAGGCCGTAGCGCGTCCAGAAGTCTGAGGCGCCGAGAGAGTCGTGCTCGTCGAGCGCGCTCGTCACGTGGTGGCGGGAGATGGCGGCGAAGCGCGGCACGACCGCGACGATACCCACCGCGCCCCTCGACGGGGAACCGGACCCTCGCCAGGGCCGGCCGGGGCCGCGGCGCCCTACCCTGGACGCGTGTACGACGTCGCGCTGACCGTGCGCGCGTGTCTGGAGGCCCGGACCCGGGTGGTCGTGGCCTGGCCGGTCGCCGCCCGCGACCTGATCGCCCCGGTCGACCAGGCGTTGGCGCTGACTCCCGGCGGGGGCCGGGTGGGCACCTTGCTCCAGGGTGCGTTGGACCACGACCTCGTCGCCGAGGCCGTCCACGAGGGCGGACGGGTCGTCGAGCTCGAGGTCGGCGAGGTCGAGGCGCTGATCGCGGGTCTGCCCGGGCCTGGGTCGGTGAGCTGCCTCGTCGTACCGGCGGCCGACCTCCCGGAGGGGCTGTGGGACCGCCTGGTCGACCGGCAGCCGGTCTGCCTCGTCTGCAGGACCGACGGCAGTCGCGTGGTCGGGGCCGAGCTCCTCGAGGACCCCGTGGCGGCGAGCTGGGACGACGCGGGGACGGGCGAGGAGCTGGCCCGGCTCTGGCGCTCAGGACACACCGGGACCGTCCTTGGCCCCACCCACGTCGTGACCGTGCTGAGACCCGTGCCCCGTCTCGTGATCGCGGGTGACGGCCCGATCGCGGAGGCCGTGGCGCGGGCGGCGGCGCTGCTGGGCTGGCGGGTGACGATGACCAGCCAGCCGGGCGAGGCCGTCGCCGAGGTGACCGCCCTGTCGGCGTACGACAACCTCGTGGTGGTCGGGCACGACGACCGGCTCACGGGTGCGGCCCTGGAGGCGGCGCTGGCCGGCCCGGTCGGCTACATCGGGTCCATCGGCCCCGAACGGCTGCAGGCGTCGCGCGCGGACTGGCTGGTCCGCCGGGGCGCCGACGGACTGGAGCGGATCCATGCCCCTGCCGGGCTCGCCATCGGCGCCCGGACTCCCGCGGAGATCGCGCTCGCCGTCATGGCCGAGGCGCTGGCGGTCCGCGCGTAGACTGGCAGGAGTTGGGGAGTCCGGCTTCGCAGGGCGTTCCGAGCGGCGTACGAGGAGGCGAGCATGACTGCTGGGCCGGGGCCCGACGAGACCGTCGACGTGCTGCGCGCGGTGTGGGCCGTCGAGGGACAGAGCGACGACCTCGACGAGGTGTGCGGGCCGCAGAAGGACTGTCGCAACATGAAGGGCGTCACCTTCGACGGGTTCGCCGAGCCGGGCTCCGACCTGGGCTCGGCCTGGCGCGAGAAGCTCGCCCGCGAAGGCAAGCTCAGCTCGGGCGCGGGGTCGCTGCGCGACCTCGTGCTCGGCGACCGGGCCACCACCCTCGAGCGCGGCTGAACCCGCGCGGATGTCGACGCCGTCGTCGGTCCCGGAGCTGACCGAGCAGCTGGCCGGGGCTGGCTACCTCGCCGACCGAGGCCTGGCCACCAGTCTGTTCGTCGGGCTCCGGCTCGGCCGCCCGATCCTGCTCGAGGGGGAGGTCGGCGTCGGCAAGACCGAGGTCGCCAAGACCCTGGCGCAGGTGCTCGACCGCCGCCTGATCCGCCTCCAGTGCTACGAGGGCATCGACGCCAACCAGGCGCTCTACGAATGGGACTACGCCCGCCAGATGCTGCAGATCCGGGCCCTGTCCGAGCGCAGCCTCGAGGACGACGCCGCGGTGGACCAACTGTTCGGGCCGAAGTTCCTGCTCGAGCGCCCGCTGCTCGACGCCGTCCGCACGGGTGCGGGGGCGGTGCTGCTCGTCGACGAGGTGGACCGCGCCGACGACGAGTTCGAGGCGTTCCTCCTCGAGCTCCTCTCGGACTTCCAGGTGACCATCCCCGAGATCGGCACCGTCGCCGCCGCGTCGCCGCCGCTCGTGGTGCTCACCTCCAACCGCACCCGCGAGCTGCACGACGCCCTCAAGCGCCGATGCCTCTACCACTGGGTCGGCTTCCCCTCGGCCGAGCGCGAGCTGGAGATCGTCCTGGTGCGAGTGCCCGAGGTCAGCGAGTCCCTGGCGCGCAAGGTGGTCGCGGCGGTGCACCGGCTGCGGGAGCTCGACCTCGTGAAGCCTCCCGGGGTCGCCGAGACCATCGACTGGGTGCGCACCCTCGACGTCGTCGGCGCCACCGACCTCGACGCCGCCGCGGCAGCAGACACGTTGGGTGCCGTCGTGAAGGAGCGCGACGACCTCGACCTGGTGACCGGCGACCTCGACCGGATCGCGAGCGGTGCCTGAGCTCGTCCCGGTCCTGGTGGCCTTCGCCCGCCGCCTGCGGGACGCGGGGATCGTGGTCGGCACCGGTGACGTGCTCACCTACACCGCGGCCGTCGAGCCGTTGGATCCCACCGACCTGGTCGACCTCTACTGGGCGGGGCGCACCTCGCTCGTGCGCCGTCACGACCAGATCCCCGTGTACGACCGGGAGTTCCGGGCGTTCTTCCTCGACGAGGAGTACGCCGACGACGCACCGCCGCCGTTCAGCCTCCGGGCCAGGGAGGAGGCCCGCACCGAGCTGCACCTCCCCGAGTCCCAGCCGGGGGGCCAGCAGGAGGAGCAGGAGACCCGGCTCGGCCTGGTGGCGTCCGACGTCGCGACGCTCAAGGGGAAGTCGTTCGCGGCCTGCACTCCGGAGGAGCTGGCCGCGCTGCGTCGCATCATGCGCACCGTGCGGGTGACGCCGCCCCGCCGTCGTACCCGCCGGACCGAAGCCGCCCGGGACGGACGGCGGCCTGACCCACGGCGCACCCTGCGCGCGACGATGCGCACCCATGGGGACCCGGCCGAGCTCTGGTGGCGCCGGCGGCGCACCCGGCCGCGCCGCCTGGTGCTGCTCCTCGACGTCTCCGGGTCGATGACCGACTACTCACGCAGCCTCCTGCAGTTCGCCTACTCCACCCGTCGGGCGGCCGCGCGGGTCGAGGTGTTCTGCTTCGGGACCCGGCTGACCCGGATCACCCGGGAGCTCGAGCACCGGCAGCCCGACCTCGCGCTCGAGCGGGCCGCGCGCTCGGTCGTCGACTGGGACGGCGGCACCCGTATCGGGGAGTGCCTCCAGACGTTCGTGCGCGAATGGGGACGCCGGGGCCTCAGTCGCGGTGCGGTCGTGGTGATCTGCTCCGACGGGCTCGACCGCGGCGACCCGGCCGTGCTCGACCAGGCTCTGGAGCGACTCGGTCACCTGTGTCACCGGATCGTCTGGCTGCATCCGCACCATCAGGCCGGTGGCTCGCCGCCGCCGAGTCTCGGCATGGCGGTGGCCGCACCGCACCTCGACCTGCTGCTGTCGGGACACGACCTCGCGAGTCTGGAAGAGTTCGCGACGAGGCTGCCCGAGCTCGCCTGAGGCGGTCGGGCGTCGTGGAGAGGGAGGCCGCGTGGAGTGGAGCGTCGCGCTGCAGGCGCGGGGTGACCGTGAGGTCAGCCACGCCGAGGTCGTCGAGCTCGCCGACGCCGTCGCACCGCTCGGGGGAGTGGCCTCGGGCATCGGGGACACGGCGTACGGCGCGCGGATCCTGGTCGAGGCCGGGTCGCGGTCGGAGGCTGCCGACGTGGCGATGATCGCCTTCGCCCGGGCTGCTGCCCAGGCCGGACTCCCTGCGTGGCCGGTCACCACGGTCGAGGTCAGCGGCCCCGACGACGACCTCCTCGAGGACGAGGCGGAGGGCGACGGGTGATCAGGCTCGGGTCGCTGGCGGGCTACCCCTTCGAGGGTCCCCGGGTGCTGGCCGGCTGGACGCCGCCGACGTCAGCCGGGGTCTATGTGGTGCTGTGCCGGCCGGACCTCGAGGCGAGTCCCGACCGCTACGCCGTGATCGACGTCGGCCACGCCGACGACCTGTCGACCGTCGGCTTCCCCTTCCGGCACCCTCGGTCGGCGTGCTGGGTGCAGCGGGCCGGTGACCGTTTCAAGGTCCACATCGCGACCTACGAGGTGCCGGGCGGCACGAGCGCCCACCGCGAGCAGATCGCCCAGGAGCTGGTGGCGATCTACCGCCCCGGCTGCCACGACCGCCCCGTCGACCGCTCCTGGCGCCCGGAGTGGATCGGGGAGTATTCCGCCCCCACCGCCGGCCCCCTCACCACCGGCACGGACCCCGACGCTTCTTGAGGCGCGAGCGTGGCGGGATACCCCTCGGGCCGCGAGCGTGTCGTCCTTCGACCGCCACGCTGCCGCGGCCGTTCGCGATCCCGCCACGCTGCCGCGCTGGGGAGCCCACTCTCGTTGCCGGGAGTGGGGCAACTCTGCGCTCAGGCGGCCCCGGGGGGCTCGTAGCCGACCCCCTCGTGCAACCGCGTACGGCGCGTCCCCGACGCCGGCACGGCCGGCGGCCGCTCCACGGGCTGGGCGGGGTCGGCGGGCTGGAAGGTGGCCCCCGCGACGATCCCCTCGGCCATCCCGTAGAGCAGGGGCAGCGCTCCTGCCACCACCCCGCCCGTGCGGTTGATGTGGGCCACGCCCGGCACGATCGGCTCGGCGTCGGCCTTGATCTTCCGGACCAGGTCGCGGCATTCCTCCAGCAGCCCGGCGACCCGGGTCAGCTGTCCGCCGACGATCCAAAGGTAGATCGCCAGGCCCGCGATGAGCAGCACGATGTCGATGACGGTGAGCACGACGAGTGTGGTCATCACATCCGCACCTTCCCGAGCACCCGACCCAGGAAGAGATGGTGCTCGAGTCCCTCGGCGAGCACCGACTCGACCCCTTCGGCGGCCACCTCGATGAGCGCCGTGTCGTCGGTGTTCTCCGAGGCCGCCTGCAGGGTGTCGCGGACCTTGACCACGCGGCGCTCGATGGTCTGCACCTCGATCACGAGGATGGTCAGCAGCCCGGCGACGGCCAGGACGACCACGAAGCCGCCGATGACCGCACCCCACCACAGCCCGCGCTGGGTGTCGGTCAGGGCGACGAGGATGAGAGCGGACACTGGCTCAGCCTCCCAGTCTCTGACGGCCGCGCTGGAGGCCGGCGACGATGATGCCGACGTGCTCGGCGGTGGTGTTGAGCTGCGTGAGCGCCGCCGTGTGGTGGACGGCCTCGGTGAGCGAGTCGTTGATCTGCTCGGCCTGCTCGCCGATGCGATGGGCGAGCACGAGGATCGGCACCACGAGGGCGACCACCACGAGCACCACCACGACGCCGATCGTGTAGCCGAGGACCCACCCGGAGGTGTCGTCGGCGAGCACGAGGAGGAGCGCGTTCATCTCACACCCCCTCGCAGAAGTCGCGGACCGGCTTCAGGCTGGCATTGACCGAGGGCAGCACTGTCGGCACGGTGCTGGTCTGCTGGGCGACCACCGCGACCCCGCCGACCACGCCCGCGAGGGACCGGCGGACGGCGATCAGGTGGCCGATCACGCGGATCAGGCCGATCGCGGCGGCGGCGATGATCAGGGTCGCCAGGATGATCGTCACCCAGGCTGCGGCAGGCATCTCGTCTCCTCTCCGTCGTGCCGCTCAGCCGAGCAGCTTGGCGACCGAGCCGGCGTAGCGGGTGGCGCCGAGGGCGATGTCCTCGACGGTCTGGTCGGTCTGCGCGAGTGCCTCGGGGACGCCGTCCAGCTCGCCGACGAGCGCCACCCCGCCGTCGAGGATCTCGTCGGACGCCTTGCGGATCCGCTCGAGCGCCGCGAGCACGCGGTTGAGCAGCGCCACGAGCACGGGGACCACCACGAGCAGCAGCAGCACGTTGCCGATCCACCAGAGCACCATCAGGGCACCTCCACACGTGCGGGGTCGTAGGGCGAGAAGAAGCGGTGCAGCACGCGCATCAGCGCGAGCCTCATGGCGCGGAGCGCCAGGCCGAAGCCGCCGACCGTGACGACGTTCTCGACGGCGTCCGGGTCCTCGCCACGCTCCTTGGCCGTGATCCGCCGCTGCATGTTCGTGGCGAACTGGCCCATCAGCGTGGAGGTGACGTCGGCGATCATGCCGCGGCCGTACTGCGCGGCCGCGCCCGAGAGATCGAGGTCCTGGTCGAGCTGGACCTTGGTGCCGCTGCCGACCGAGGTCAACTGGGCCACGAGCTGGAGACTGGCCTGGCCGCGGCCCTTTTCGTCGGCTCCCTCCGCGTCGAGCACCAACCGCTTCGCGGTCGCGTCCCGCTCGGTGATGTGCGCGACGCCGTTGAAGCGCAGCTTCACGGGTCCGAGTCCCACGGCCACCCGGCCGCGGTAGTCGTCCTCGTCGATCACCTCGGTCAGCTCCGCGCCGGGCAGGCACGCCGCGACCGCGGGGATGTCGTCGAAGAACTCCCACACCGCGTCGATCGAGTGCGGGACCTCGAAGGTGTTCTTCAGCAGCATTCAGGCCTCCTGCAGATAGCGCGTCGGGTCGGCCGCGAACCGGTCCCGGCAGCCGACGCAGCAGAACCAGTACGTCGTGCCGTCGAGCTCGAGCGGATGGCTTCCGGCGTCCGCGGTGACGGTCATCCCGCACACGGGATCGAGCGCGGTGGCGGCCGGCGCGGGCGCCGCGAGCCCGAGGTCGCGCCGCACGGACGGCAGCAGCTCGCCGGCGGCTCGCCGCTGCACCAGCTCGGCGAGCACGGACACCGCGATCTCCCGATGGGCGGTGTGCCCCAGGTCGAGACCGACCGGGAACCGGACGGCATCGAGCCGCTCACGCGGCACCCCACGGTCGGCCAGGTAGCCCAGCACGGCCTGGCCGCGCTTGTGGGAGGCCACCAGGCCCACGAACGCCGGGTCCGCGGCCAGCACCTGCTCCAGGGCCTCCTCGTCGCCGTGCCCCTGCGTCGCCACGACCACGAGCGACCGGGTGTCGAGGGCGACCTCGCCGAGCTCCCCGCTGTCGACCACCCGGGCCTCCCAGCCGATGGCGCCGGCGAGCTCGGCGAGCGTGTGCGCCATCGGTGAGCGGCCGACCACGGTGAGTCGGATCGCAGGGACGACAGGCTCGACGTAGACCTCCACGGCACCCTCGCTCTGGCAGGAGATGGGGATGACGGTCATCCCCTCCGGCACGCCTCCGGCGAACTGCTCCGGCGTGCCGAGGAGCAGCAGCCGCGACTCGCGGTCGCGGATCACCCGCTGCGCCTCGCGCAGCACGACGGGCTCGGCGCAGGCGCCGCCGATCCAGCCGTGCAGCACGCCGTTCGCGGTGATGATCGCGCGCGAGCCGAGCTGGCCCGACGACGGCGCCTGGCGCCAGACGACCGTGGCCAGGGCGAACTCCTCACCCTCGGCGGCCAGCTCAGCCGCCTTGGTCAGGACGTCCCACCCGTCCAGCCGCCGGTCGTGGCCCATCACACGTGGCCCATCACACGTCGTCCGTCCGCATCGGCGGAGCACCCGAGACGTCGTGTCGCTCGGTGAGCGCCTCGAAGACCCGGTCGGGCAGCAGCGGCATGTCGATGTTGCGCACGCCGGTGCCGCCGAGCGCGTCGATGACGGCGTTCACGAACGCCGCCGGTCCGCCGACCGTCGCACACTCGCCGATGCCCTTGGCGCCGATCGGGTGGTGCGGGCAGGGCGTGACCACCTCGTGCAGCTCGTAGCCCGGCGTCTCCCAGGCGGTGGGCAGCAGATAGTCCATGAAGTTGGAGCCGATGCAGTTGCCGTCCTCGTCGAAGGTGATGAACTGCATGGACGCCATGGCGTAGGCCTCGGTCAGGCCGCCCATGATCTGTCCCTCGACGATCATCGGGTTGATCCGCACGCCGCAGTCGTCGACCGCCACGAACTTCAGCACGTCCCACACGCCGGTGACGGGGTCGACCTCGACCGTGCAGATGTAGCAGGCGAACGGCCAGGTCAGGTTCGGCGGGTCGTAGTAGGCGTTGGCCTCCAGGCCCGGCTCCAGGCCGTCGGGCATGTTGGAGTACGCCGCCATCGCGCACTCCTGGATGCTCACGCCGCGGTCGGGGGCGCTGCGCACGTAGAAGCGACCGAGCTCCCACTCGATGTCCTCTTCGGAGACCTCCAGCAGGTGGGCGGCGAGCTTGCGGGCCTTGGCCCGAACCTTGCGGGAGACCATCGCCACCGCGGCGCCCGCCACCGGAGTGCTGCGCGACGCGTAGGTGCCCATCCCGAACGGCGCGGTGTCGGTGTCGCCCTCCTCGACGACGACGTCCTCGGCCGGGAGGCCGAGCTCGTGGGCGACGATCTGCGCCCAGGTCGTCTCGTGCCCCTGGCCCTGGGTCTTCGCGCCGGTGCGCAGCAGCGCCTTGCCGGTCATGTGCACCCGCAGCTCGGCGGAGTCGAACATCTTGATGCCGAGGATGTCGTACTCGCGGCTGTTGCCCGCCCCGAGCGGCTCGGTCATCGTCGAGATCCCGAGGCCCAACAGGCGGCCGCGTGAGCGGGCCTCCGCCTGCTGACGCCGGAAGTCCTCGTAGCCGATGGCCTGGAGGCCCACGTCGAGGCACTTGGCGTACTGCCCGGAGTCGGTGAGGAAGCCGAACGGCGTGCGGTGCGGGAACTGGTCGTCGCGGACCAGGTTGACCCGGCGGAACTCTGCCTGGTCCAGGCCCAGGTCGTCGGCGGCGGCCTGCACCATCCGCTCCTGGAAGTACATCGCCTCGGTGACGCGGAACGAGCAGCGGTAGGCGACGCCGCCCGGCGCCTTGTTGGTGTAGACGCCGCGTGCGGTCAGGTGGGCGGCCGGCACGTCGTAGCAGGCGAACGCCGAGTGCATCAGGCCGATCTTGAACTTGCTCGGCTGGGCGTCGGAGAAGAAGGCGCCGTGGTCGGCGTCGGTGTGCATCCGGACCCCGAGGATCTTGCCGTCCTTGCGCAGCGCCATCTCGCCCTTGAGGTAGACGTCGCGGGCGAAGCCGGTGGAGATCAGGTTGCCGGTGCGGTCCTCGATCCACTTCACCGGGCGCTCGGTGAGAATCGAGGCGAGGATCGCCGCGACGTACCCCGGGTAGACGGGCACCTTGTTGCCGAAGCCGCCGCCGAGGTCGGGCGAGATCACCCGGATCATGTGCTCGGGGAGCTCGGCCACCAGGGCGACGGCCGCCCGGATGATGTGCGGAGCCTGCGTGGTCAGGTAGACGGTGAGCTTGTCCGTCGACCGGTTGAAGTCGGCGATGGCGCCGCAGCACTCCAGGGGCGAGGGGTGCGATCGCGGGTAGTGCAGCTCCAGCTTCGAGACGAGGTCGGCCTCCTCGAACGCACGGTCGGTGCCGGCGCGGTCGCCGACCTCCCAGTCGTAGACGACGTTGTCGTGCTGGTTCTCCTTGTCGTCGCGGATCAGCGGTGCGCCCTCGGCGAGCGATTGGGTCGGGTTCACGATCACCGGGAGCGGGTCGTAGTCGACGACGATCGCCTCGCACGCGTCCTTGGCGATATAGGGGTCGTCGGCGATGACGCACGCGACCTCCTGGCCCTGGAACCGGACCTTGTCGGTGGCGAGCACCGCCTGGGTGTCATAGCTCAGGGTCGGCATCCACGCGAGGTTGCGCGTCGCCATCATCTCGCCGGTGAGCACCAGCCGGACCCCGGGGATGTCCCAGGCCTTGCTGGTGTCGATCGACCGGATCGTCGCGTGCGCGAGCGGGCTGCGCAGGATCTCCATGTGCAGCATGCCGGGCAGCACGATGTCGTCGATGTAGTTGCCGCGGCCACGGATGAAGCGGTTGTCCTCGACCCGGCGGCGGCTGGCGCCCATCCCGCCGATCTTGATCTCGTCGAGCGCGGTCACGGCGTCGATCCCTCCTCTGCTGCGGTGGCGGCGGACTCCTCGGCCGCCTCGGCGGCCTCGCCGCCGCGCATCTTGGCGGCGGCCCAGAGCACGGACTTCACGATGTTCTGATAGCCCGTGCAGCGGCACAGGTTGCCCGACAGCGCCCAGCGGATCTCGTCCTCGTCCGGGTCGGGGTTCTCGTCGAGCAACGCCTTGGCGGCGAGCATCATCCCCGGGGTGCAGAAGCCGCACTGCAGGCCGTGCTCCTGCTTGAACCCCTCCTGCAAGGGGTGCAGCTCGCTGGCCCCGGCCAGGCCCTCGACCGTGGTCACGTCGTGGCCGTCGGCCTGGACGGCGAGCATGGTGCAGCTCTTCACCGGGCGCCCGTCGAGCAGCACGGTGCAGGCACCGCAGTTGGTGGTGTCGCAGCCCGTGTGCGTGCCGGTCAACCGCAGGCCTTGGCGGAGCAGGTGCGCCAGGAGCAAGCGCGGCTCGATGTCGGCGGTCCTGCGTCGGCCGTTGACGGAGATGGTGACCCGGCGTACCGGTACGTCCTCGCCCGGCTCCTCGGCGATCTCGTCGAACAGGCTCGTCATCGTCAGGCCGCCTTCTCGTCGGCGCTCGCGATCCGCGTCAGGATCCGGCTCACGAACGTGTGCACCACGTGCTTCTTGTACGCCGCGCTGCCGCGGTGGTCGGTCCGCGGGCGGGCCGCCTCGGCGGTGAGGTCCGCGGCCCGGGCGATCGCGGCGGCGTCCAAGCGCCCGCCCACCAGCGAGTCGGCCGCGTCGCGTGCCTCGATCGTCGCCGGCCCGACCCCGGTGAGGGCGATCCCTGCTCCGGCGACGGTGCCGCCCGAGTGCTCGATGGCCACGGCCACCCCGGCCGTGGCGAAGTCGCCCACGCGCCGTTCGAGCTTGAGATAGCCGCCGGCCCGGGTCGCGGTCGCGGCCGGGATCACCGCCTCGACGGCGATCTCGTCGTACGCAAGGGCGTTCTGGAACGGACCCGTGACGAAGTCCCGCACCGCGATCGTGCGGCGGCCGGACGGGCCTTGCGCCACGACGTGGCCGCCGAGGGCGGTCACGACGGCCGCCCAGTCACCCTGCGGGTCGGCGTGGCAGAGCGAGCCGACGAGCGTGCCGCGGGTCCGCACGATCGGGTCCGCGATCAGCGGCGCGGCGGCCGCCATCGTGGGCTGGGAGTCCGGCAGCACCGTGGAGCGCTCGAGGTGCGCGTGCCGGCACAGGGCACCCACGTGCAGCGACCCGTCGGCCTCGACGCGATGGTGGTCGAGTCCAGGGAGGTCGTTGATGTCCACGAGCAGCTCCGGAGCCGCGAACCGGAGCTTCATCAGGGGCACCAGGCTCTGACCCCCGGCCAGGACCTTGGCCTCGCCCCGTCCGGCGTTCAGCAGGCCGATCGCATCCGTCAGTGACCCGGGCCGCTCGTAGCGGAATCTGGGGGGATACATGGACGCTTCTCTCCGGGCGCGTCCCGCGGCAGCGGGCTCAGCCCTCCTCGGTGGACGGGGTGGGCGGCGTCGCACCGGGCGGCCCGGGATCCGGCACGGCGACAGGCCCGGACTCGACCTCGGTGGGGTCGGGCCGGGGGTCCTGATGCGGCGGCCAAGGGCCCTGCACGGGCTGACCGGCCACCTTCAGGTAGTCGATGAGCTGCGGCCAGGCCCACACCGTGGGGCTCTTGCCGGTCTTGGGGGTGTTCTCGATGACCTCGTACAGCCGCGGGTTGCCGGAGCTGTGCCCGCTCGACTCGATCGGCATCTCCTGACTCGGCTCCCCCCTGATGACTGCCGGGTGGGTCGCCTCTCGGCGCCACTCCCGGCCCGTGGATGTGTCCCCATCGTGCAGCGCTTTACCGTCCGGTGCAATGGTTCACCTTTCAAGCGCCCGCGTCCGAGCGCGTCCGGGCCGATCAGTGCCCGACGGTGACCCGCGCCCGCCGGTAGTGCGGGTGCTCGATCTCGTCGACGAAGGCCAGGGCGTAGTCGGCCCCGGAGATCTCCGAGCTCCCGTCCTCCTGGGTGACCAGGAGGTCGCCTCCGGTCCGGTACGCGCCGGTCGCCTCGCCGGGTGCGTAGGACCCGAACAACGCCGCCGGGCTCACCACGAACCAGTCGACCGTCTCGTCCGAGGCGCGCAGAGCCTCGAGGAGCGCCGCGGCGGACAGGGCCTCGGGCTTCCACTCGTCGTGGAAGTCCGGACCGTCCACCAGGCGCGGCCCTTCTGGCGTCAGCAGGGACGAGCCCGCGCCGCCGACGAAGGCCAGCCGTGTGTCGTGCGCCGCCGCGGACGCGAGGAGGGCCGGCAGCGCATCGGCCAGCTCGGGGCCGTTCGCCGGGTGGTGGGGGAGCGCCACCACGAGCACGTCGGCCTGGGCCGCGGCCTCGTCCACGGAGGCGGCGTCGTGGACCGTGCCCTGCCGGTAGCCGACCCCGTGGAGCGGCTCGTCCGGCAGTCGGCGCGAGTACGACGTCACCGTGTGCTCGCGTCGGGCGGCCTCGGCCGCGATGTGTCCACCGGCATAGCCGGTGCCTCCGAAGATCACGATCCGGGCCATGTCAGCACATCGCCGCCCGCGACCGGACTATTCCCCGCCCGGACTCGGCTGCACACCGCCCGTGGTCTGCCCGCGGCGGCGGTAGCGCCCGTCGAAGGCCACCGTCCAGGTGCGGCCGTCGTCCGTCGAGGTCTCCCAGAGCTGGCGCATCCCATCGCCGTCGGCCCACCAGGTGATCCGCTGCGGGTCACTGTGTCGAGGATCGTCCTCGCGGGCGACCCGCCCTTCCAGGACCATCGCACCGCCTCGCAGTCCGCCCTCGAGGACCAGGATGCCGCCGGTGGAGTCCATCCACGTCTGGTGCCACACGCCTCGCGCTGCGTCGTACCCGTTGAGACTGCGGCCCTCCACACCGCCGCGTCCGCGCCAGTGTTCGTGGAGCATCCCCGCCCCGCCTCCGCTCACCCCGTCGGGGAACACCCGTGTGATCGAGTTCGAGCCGACGAGCCGACCGTCCGGACCGACCACGTCCCACTCGCCGACCCAGAAGTCGAAGTCGCGGGCGGGGTCGGAGGGGTCGTCGACCGAGTGGTCGGACAGAGGGCCGGTCGTCATGCCAGGAACGTAGGACGCGGTGACGTCACGCCGCGACGACGGGACCGGATCGTGACCCTGCCTCCCCGGATCGCAACGGATCGGTGACCTTCTCGCTGGCGTAGAGCCGGAACAGCAGGTAGGCGGCCACCGCACACAGCAGGTGCCAGGCCGCGTGTCCCTGGTGCCAGGAGAAGGGGTCGCACCAGGGCCCCTGGTCGAGGTTCCAGATCACGAACGCGATGAGCATGGAGGCCACGGCGGCGATCCCGTAGCGCAGGTCGGTCCGGGTGCCGTCGGCGCGGCGCCACAGTCGGGTCTCGACGACGGCGGCCGTCAGCAGCAGGGTCGCGAAGGCGACGTTGCCGGCCACCATCACGACGGGCACCTCGCCCGGGTAGGCGCCGACCAGCTCGCACGCGGCGACCATGAGCAGGAACACGGTGAAGAAGAAGACCGAGCCGCGGTGCCGCAGCCTGGTCAGGGCGTACGCCGCCGCGAAGGACGCGACGAGATACATGCTGAGCAGGTCGAGGTGACCGCCCACGGCGGACTGGGTGGCGTGCATCGCCGCGCTGGCCGGGCCGAGCAGCACCGTGACGACGGCGTAGGCCGTGGGCAGGCCGCGGTAGCGGGGAAGCACGTCGCCGAGCAGGTCGGGCCTCCCGGCCCGCCAGGCGACCAACAGGCCGGCCACCACGAAGCCCGCGTTCGACAGGGCGTTCGCGGGCTGCACCAGGAGGCCGTCGTACGGACCCTCGCAGAAGTCGGCTCCGCGGCCGACGTCGGGGCCGAGCCAGCCCTGGGCGATCGCCAGAGCCAGGAGGCCGGTCGAGGCCACCGCGACCGCGCCGGCCACGACCAGGGGTCGCAGGCTCCGGTGCGGCGCGGTGACCTCGTGGGTCATGCGTCGGGTCGTGGCGCGGCTACTTCTTCACGACCGCTGCGCTGAACTTGTACTTCTGGCCCTTGAAGCTGCGGCCGTCGTCGATCGGGTAGCCCGAGCAGGAGAACGCGTAGCTCTTGCCGCACTTGAAGCGGGTCGAGGCGTTGACCAGGCTGACGTAGACCGACTTCACCTTCTTGCTGCTGAACGGCACCTTGATCTGGGCGTTGCCCTGGCCGTTGAGCTTCACGTAGTGCTTCTCGAGGCCGCCCTTCTTGACGACGAGCACGTAGGCCGCGGGCATCCGGTAGGACTTCGGGCCGTCGATCTTGACCTTGAGCGACCACTTCTTGCTCTTCAGCGACGAGTCGGTGTTGATCTTGTAGCTGCCGGAGCTCATGTGCAGCAGCCGTACCCCGTGGGTGCCGGTCTTGCGGGCGCTGGAGCTGAGGTTGTACTCGCCCCAGAGCGCCGTGCCGGTCCAGGCCTTGCCCTCGGGGTAGAACTTCGCGGGGACCAGGTTGGCGCCGACGAACTCGCTGTAGACCTTGGGGAAGCCGCCCTTGGGCTTGACCACACTGGTGACCGCCTCGGTGGAGTACATGTCGGGAGCACCCTTGAATGCGGCGGCCTTGTTCCAGATCTGCTTGACCACGCCGTTGCCGTAGCGCTTGCTGAGGAACTCGAAGAACGGCCAGTTGCCGTACTGCTGGCTGCCCGACACGTTGAAGTAGTCCAGCGGGAAGCGCGGGTCCATCACCTGGCCGGCCGGGAGGTACTGGCGGTTGTCGTTGACGTCGTCGTAGGCCCGCTCCTCCATCCAGGTCGCGGTCGCCTCGAGCAGCCACGGGTCCTCGCCGTAGTCGTAGCCGAACTGGATCGCGTGGAAGAACTCGTGGGCCGCGGTCACCTGGGCACTCTGCATCGGGGTGAGCGGGAACTCGGCGAAGTCGTTGTCGAGCACGCAGTAGCCCGACGCGAGCCACTTGAAGCCCGGCTTCTGGCGCTCCGCGGCGCAGTAGCCGTAGAGACCCTGGTCGCCGATCTGCTTGAGGTAGACGTCGAACTTGCTGGAGCCGCCGCGGTTGCCGTCCTTGACGGGCTCGCGGTAGCCGAGCTTGTTGATCTCCTTCTTCCAGACCTTGTTCATCAGGTTGAGCATCTGGTTGACCCAGGTCTGGCTCGGCGGGGCGTCGGCGGTGCTGGTGACCCAGTGCACGCAGAAGTGGCTCTTGCACTTCTTCGTCGACTTCACGGTGTAGCCGTTGCCCAGCGGGTCGTTGGCGCCGTCGGTGGGCCGGGCCAGGATCGCCTCGGCCGTCTTGCGCTGGTCGGCGTCGAGGTCGTCGAGCCGCATGAAGAGGTCGCGCAGCACCAGCGTGGCGTCGGGCGCGACGGCCTTCTCCTTGGCCGAGCCCCCGCCGTACGCGCTGCGTCCGAGCGCCTTTCCTCCGGAGAACAGCGCCTTGGCCTGCTCCAGGGCCTGCGTGGCCTGGTCGTGGGCGGAGTCGGCGGTCGTGGTCGCCCCGACCTCGGCCGGCACGAGGTCGGTGCCGTCGTCGGTGGCGGCGGAGACCAGGGTGGGCGTCAGGCTCAGGGCGAGGCTCAGAGCGGCCACCACAGTGGCGGCGAGCGTACGGCGCATGGAGATGTCGTCTTTCGGTCGAAGGTCGGCGTCGGGGCCCGGCACATGCGGGGGCGGGCGAGCCAGGCCCTACCCTAGACCGCGTCCGGTGAGCCCGCGGGGTCCGGCGCCAGGTTGGACGCTCGGGTCGTGGGATCGGTTCACTCGCCGGACGAGATCTTCTCGATCAGCGCCGTCGTGGAGATGGCCGGGGTGCGCGGCAGGTAGACGACCTCGCAGATGTCGCCGAACTCGTCGAAGCGCCCGGCCCAGTCGTCGCCCATCACCAGCACGTCGGCGGCGTACTGCTCGATGTAGTGCCGTTTGAGCTCGAGGCTCTCCTCGACGAAGACCTCGTCGACGGGCTTGAGTGCGGCCACGATCGCCAGCCGCTCGGCCTGCGAGAACACGGGCTCGCGACCCTTCTTCGTGAGGTTGAGGGCGTCGGCGGAGACCCCGACGACGAGACGGTCGCCGAGCGCGGCGGCCCGCTCGATGACGCGCAGGTGGCCGACGTGGAAGACGTCGAAGGTGCCGAACGTGATCACGGTGCGCGGGGTCGTCGCCCCGGTGGGCGTCGTGGTTCCGGGCCCGGCACCTGGCATGGCGGGCATTCTGGCACCCCTCCGGGCATGGGGAACAATCGAGCGGTGACCACCATGAGTGCTCCTCGGGTGTCGATGCTCACGCCCGATCCCGAGGCTGACGCCGAGCGTCGCCGCGGCCTTCGGCAGATGCGCACGCTCGCGGTCGGCCTGCTCGTCTTCGCCGCCGTCGTGTACGTCGCCACGCTGGGCGAGGACGGCTTCCTCGGCTTCGTCAACGCCGGCGCCGAGGCGTCGATGGTCGGCGCGATCGCCGACTGGTTCGCCGTGACCGCGCTGTTCCGGCACCCGCTCGGCATCCCGGTGCCGCACACGGCCCTGGTGCCCAAGCGCAAGGACGAGCTGGGCCGCGGACTCGAGGCCTTCGTCGGGGAGAACTTCCTGCAGGAGTCGATCATCCGCGACCGGGTGGACGCGGCCACCATCTCGATGCGGGTCGGCCGGTGGCTCGCCGAGCCTGCCCACGCCCGGCGGGTGGCCGACGAGATCGCGGAGGTGGCGTCGATCGGGCTGGGCAAGGTGACCGACGACCACGTCCGGGACTTCGTGTCGGCGGCCCTCGTGCCCCGGCTCCGGGAGGAGAGGGTGTCACCGCTGTTGGGCGGGTTGCTGGCCGAGGTGGTGCGCGACGGTCTCCACCAGCCGCTGGTCGACCTCGCGACGGACGAGGCGATCCGCTGGCTGCTCGACAACCCCGACACCTTCGCCGAGGTGCTCAGCGAGCGGGCCCCGTGGTGGGCGCCGACGCGACTCAACGACGCGGTCACCCGCCGGGTGCACACCGAGCTGGTCGACTGGCTGATGGACATCCGGGCCGACCCCCGGCACCACGCGCGCGAGGCGCTGGACTCCCTGCTCGAGCGGCTCGCCCACGACCTGCTGCTCGACCCGGAGACCCAGGAGCGCACCGAACGGCTCAAGGAGCGCGTCCTGGACCACCCGCAGGTGCTCGCGAGCAGCGTCGACCTCTGGAACGCCCTGCGCCGCGCCCTCCAGTCCTCCCTTGAGGACCCGCAAGGAGCGGTGCGCTCGCGGGTGGCCGCCGAGCTCGGTGCGTTCGCCGAACTGCTGCTCACCGACGCCGACCTGCGTCGTCGCCTCGACCAGCTGGCCGCGGACGCCGCGGTGTTCGCGGTCGCGCGGTACGGCGCCGAGCTCACCACCGTGATCACCCACACCATCCAGCGCTGGGACGGTCAGGAGGCGGCCCGCCGGATCGAGTTGCACGTCGGCCGGGACCTGCAGTTCATCAGGATCAACGGCACCATCGTCGGCGGCCTCGTCGGCGTCCTCATCCACGCCGTCACCCTCCTGATCTGACCCCGGCCGCGGGGGTGTCGATCGTTCGGTGGTCGAGCCCGGCGAGCCGCTGGACGAGCCGGTGTCGAGACCCGGTGACCCGGGCCGCCTCGGCTCAGTTGGCGACGCGCACCGAGCGCTGGGCGACGGAGACGACGTCTCCGGGCACGAGCTGGCGGCCGCGGCGGGTCTCCACGACGTCGTTGACGCGCACCATCCCGGCGGCGAGCAGCGGCTTGGCCTCGTGACCGGAGTCGACCAGATCGGCGAGCTTGAGGAACTGGCCGAGACGGATGGACTCGTCGCGGATGCGGACCTCCGGAGCCAGGTCGGACATGGGACCAGTGTCCCAGCGGCCGAGGCTCAGCGCACGTCGAGCAGGTCGACCACGAAGATCAAGGTCTCGCCGGGCTTGATCACGCCGCCCGCGCCGCGGTCGCCGTACCCCAGGTGGGGCGGGATGACGAGCTGGCGGCGACCCCCGACCCGCATGCCGGCGACCCCGCGGTCCCAGCCGGCGATCACCTGGCCCACCCCGAGCCTGAAGCTGAGCGGCTCGCCGCGGTTGTACGACGCGTCGAACTCCTCGCCCGTCGAGTGGGCGACGCCGACGTAGTGGACCGAGACGGTCTGGCCGTCGGCCGCCTCGGCGCCCTCACCCTCGGTGAGGTCGGTGATCACGAGGTCGTCGGGCGGGTCGTAGTCCGGGAACTCGATCTCGGGCTTGGGCACGATGAGCAGGGCCTCTCAGGACTGGTGGAGGTAGGAGTCGAGCTGGTCGCGCTCGAACTCCAGTTGCGAGATGGCCGCCTTGACCACGTCGCCGATGCTGATGATGCCGGTCAGGA
This sequence comes from uncultured Nocardioides sp., assembly GCA_964542635.1. Classification (GTDB taxonomy): domain Bacteria; phylum Actinomycetota; class Actinomycetes; order Propionibacteriales; family Nocardioidaceae; genus Nocardioides. The sequence continues at coordinate 45,911 of CAZIVD010000027.1, forward strand.
CGCCGTCCCTCACCACGGGCACGTGGCGGATCCGACGCTCGGTCATCAGCACTCGGAGGTCGTCGAGGTGGGAGTCCAGTTCGGCGATCGCCACGTCCGCCGTCATGATCGCGCTGACGGACTCGTCGAGGACGGCGTCGGAGTCGAGCAGCCGACGCACCACGTCGCGCTCGCTGACGATGCCGTCGACGGCCGTGCCGTCCGAGCTGACGATCAGCGCGCCGATGTTGTGGTCGGCCAGCAGCCGGACCAGCTCGCGGACCGTGGCGTCGGGGGAGATGGTGATGACGTCGTGGCTCGGCTTCGCTCCGAGGACGTCGCTGATCCGCATCGAGGTCTCCTCTCCTGGGTCGGGACTCGTGAGAATTCACCGTAGGCCACGGCGCGCCGCCCGGCCAGGGTCATTCGGCGCGTGGACGCCGCGAACGAAGGTCGTGCACGGACCCCGGCCCGCTGGGCGGGAACTCCGGGTCGTCGTAGTCGTCGGGCAGGGAGCCCAGGAAGGCGAGGGCGGCCTCGTGCAGATGGCCGTTGGTGGCCAGCACGTTGCCGCCGTACGGCCCGTCCGTGCCGTCGAGCGAGGAGAAGCGGCCGCCGGCCTCGCGCACGATGACGTCGAGGGCCGCCATGTCGTGCAACGCGAGCTCGGGCTCGGCGGCGAGGTCGACGGCGCCCTCGGCGAGCAGCATGTAGGACCAGAAGTCGCCGTACGCGCGCGTGCGCCAGCAGCGCCGCATCAACGACAGGAAGTCCTGCAGGCGTTCGCGCTCCTCCCAACCGTGGAGAGAGGCATACGACAGCGACGCGTCCTCGAGACGGCGGACGTCTGACACGGTGCAGCGGGTCGCCTTGAGCAGGGAGCGGCCGGTCCAGGCGCCACCTCCGCGGGAGGCCCACCAACGACGCTGGATGGCCGGGGCGGACACCACGCCGACCACCACCTCGCCGTCGACCGCGAGGGCGATGAGCGTGGCCCACACCGGCACTCCGCGGACGAAGTTCTTGGTGCCGTCGATGGGGTCGACGATCCACTGGCGCTGGCTGTGCCCGTGACTGCCGAACTCCTCGCCGAGCACCGCGTCGCGCGAGCGCACCCGTGACAAGGTCCGTCGGATCGCCTCCTCGACCGCCTGGTCGGCGTCGGTGACAGGGGTGAGGTCGGGCTTGCTCATGACGTGGAGGTCGAGTGCCTTGAACCGGGCCTCGGTCAGGGAGTCGGCGTCGTCGGCGAGCACATGGGCCAGCCGCAGGTCGTCGGTGTAGTCGACGCTGCCCGTGCCCGGTCCGGAGATCGCCATGGCGACAGCGTAGGCGGCACCGAACCGCGGCCCCTCGTCCATTCGTACGATGGGAAGTGACCGTGTCTGCTGGCTACCTTGTGACCATGTCGATCGCGGGCCTGCCACTCCACCCTCTTGTCATCCATGCGGTGGTGGTGCTGGCGCCGCTCGCCGCGCTGGCCGCCCTGGCCTTCGCCCTCTTCCCGCGTTGGCGCTGGCTGTTGCGCTGGCCGATGGTCGTCTTGACCGTGGTTGCGTTCGTCTCGGCGTACGTCGCCACGGTGTCGGGCGAGGACCTCGCCGAGGCTCGCGGCCTGGACCAGCTGCCTGCGGTGCAGACCCACGAGGAGCGCGGTGAGCTGGCCCGCAACGTGCTGTTCGGCTTCACCGTGCTGGTCGGGCTGGCGGCGTGGCGCCTGGGCGGGACCAGCCCGCTGGCGTCCCGCCGTGGCGAGCGGACCCAGCGCGGCGGGGCGCTCGACATCACGCTGACCGTGCTGCTTGCGATCGGCGCCGTCGGCGCGCTGGCCGCCGTGGTGCTGGCGGGCGACTCCGGTGCCAGGGCGGTCTGGGGCTCCTGACAGCTGCCAGCCGGGACGTTCCGCGGCTCGCGGCATTGACGTTCCGCGGCAGCGTGGCGGCGCCGTCGGGCCGCTGCGCGGTCTGCTGCCTGCATGCGGTCTGGTGGGGCGGCTCGACGACTAGCGCCGACACGCTCGCGGCATTGATCTAGTACGCGGGCTCGCTGCGCGCGACCAGGAGCCGACGGAACGAGTCGACCCGCTCGGGGTCGGCGTCCCCGCGCTCGACCGCCTCGTCGAGCCCGCATTCGGGCTCCTCGGCACCGTGGGTGCACCCGCGTGGGCAGTCCTCGGTCATCTCGTCCAGGTCCGGGAAGGCCTCGATCAAGTGCTCGGGCCGCACGTGAGCCAGTCCGAAGGAGCGGATGCCAGGGGTGTCGATGATCCAGGCGCCCGGCTCCCCGGGGGCGTCCGGATCGTCGGGAAGGGCGAGCATCACCGCCGACGTCGAGGTGTGTCTCCCGCGCCCGGTCACGGCGTTGACGTGCCCGATCTCGCGGCCCGCGTCGGGGACCAGCGCGTTGACGAGGGTCGACTTGCCGACCCCGCTGTGGCCCAACAGCACGCTGGTGCGCCCGCGCAGCAGCTCCCGGAGCTCGGCGAGGTCACCGCCCTTCCGGGTCACCACCCAGGGGACCCCCAGGGAGCGGTACGTCGCGAGCAGCGTCTCCGGATCAGCCAGGTCGGCCTTCGTCAGGCACAGCAGCGGCCGCATGCCCGCGTCGTACGCCGCGACCAGCGCCCGGTCGATCAGCCGTGGTCGGGGCTCGGGGTCGGCGAGCGCGCTGACGATGACCAGCTGGTCGGCATTGGCGACGATCACCCGCTCCACCGCGTCGTCGTCGTCCGCGCTGCGGCGCAGCACCGACGAGCGCTCGGCGACCTCGACGATGCGGGCCAGGGAGCCCTCGGCGCCGGAGACGTCGCCCACCACTCGGACCCGGTCCCCGACGACCACGCCCTTGCGGCCCAGCGGCCGCGCCTTCATGGCCGTGACCGCCACGCCCCCGACCAGCACGCCGTACCGGCCACGGTCCACGGTGAGCACGACCCCGTCGTGCGCGTCCTCGTGGGTGGGTCGCTCCTTGGTGCGGGGCCGGGTCCGCCGCCGCGGGCGCTCGTAGTGCTCGTGGTCGTGCTCGTCGTAGCGACGTGCCCCGGGGGTCACCGCCGGGCGCTCACAGCAGCCGGCTCCAGTACGTCGGGAAGCCGGGGTAGGTCTTGCGGGTGGTGCCGACGTCCTCGACGAGCACCCCGTCGACAGCGGAGCCGACCACCACGCCGGCATGCGCCATGCGGTGGTCGGCGTAGGTGTGGAACAGCCCGCCGTGCAGGGTCGCCGGACGGAAGGCCAGACCGTCCTCGGTCTCGGCGACGTCGGCGCCCAACGCGCCCAGCTCGCGGGCCAGGGCGGCCAGCCGGTCGGTCTCGTGGGCCCGGATGTGCGCCACCCCACGCAACACCGACGGGGACTCCGCGAGGGCGCACAGGGCCGCGATCACCGGGGTCAGCTCGCCCACGTCGTGGAGGTCGGCGTCGAGTCCCCGGATGTGCCCGTCGCCTCGGACCGTGAGGCCGTCGTCGTCCAGGGACACCGCACAGCCCATCTGCGCCAGGAGATCGCGGAGGGCGTCCCCGGCCTGGGTGGTCGGCTGCGGCCACCCGGGCACCGTCACGCGGCCGCCCGTCGTCGCCGCGAGCGCGAGGAAAGGCGCGGCGTTGGACAGGTCTGGCTCCACCAGGGTGTCCCGAGCCGTCACCCGGCCGGGCTCCACGCGCCACCGGTTCGGCTCCGCGTCGTCCACGACGACCCCGTGGCGCCGGAGCAGGTCGACCGTCATCGCGATGTGCGGCATCGACGGCACCGGCTTGCCGTCGTGGAGGACGTCGACACCCCGGTCGTAGCGCGCCCCGGCCAGGAGCAGCGCCGAGACGAACTGGGAGGACGCCGAGGCGTCGATCACCACCTGGCCGCCCCGGACCGAGCCGGTGCCGCGGACCACGAACGGCAGGGCGTCGCGACCGTCGTCGTCGATCGCGACGCCGAGGCTGCGCAGCGCGCCGAGCACCTCGCCGACCGGGCGGTTGCGCATGTGGGCGTCGCCGTCGAACGCGACCGCACCCGTGGACAGCGCCGCCACAGGGGGAACGAACCGCAGCACGGTGCCGGCGAGGCCGCAGTCGACGAAGGCGTCGCCCGCGAACGGCCCCGGCACCACCGCCCAGTCCTCGGAGGCGAGGTCGATCCGCGTCCCGAGGGCGGCCAGAGCCTGCGCCATCAGCACGGTGTCGCGCGACTGCAGAGCGCTGCGCACGACCGAGGGACCGTCCGCCAGGGCCGCGATGACGAGGGCCCGGTTGGTGAGGGACTTGCTCCCCGGGAGCCGGACGGTGGCCTCCACCGGGCCGTGGGCACGCGGCGCGGGCCAGGGGTCGGCCCAGGTGCTGGTCTCCACCCAGGCCTCCGTCGTCACCCGCGGCAGCCTAGTCGTGCGCACGGCGCCGAAGCCTTCGCTGGTCGAGCTGCCTTTGGTGGTCGAGCCGCCGCGAGGGACGAGCTTCTCGGTGGTCGAGCCGCCGCGAGGG
>CAZIVD010000028.1:0-48555 GCA_964542635.1 uncultured Nocardioides sp.
CGGGGCACCGGCTGCGCACCGCTGCGCGGCGCCGGCGCGGCCGGGATCCGCGGCGACAACGCCGAGTTCGCGTTCGACAACTTCACCGTCGCCTGAACGCGAACCACCCCCGGGCGAACCCGGGGGTGGTCACGGGGTGGAGGCGGGCAGCTACTGCTGCTCGCCCTGCTCGCCGGCCTCGCCGGCGTTCTCGGCGTCGCCCTCGGGCGCGTCGGGGTTCTCCGGGTCGGGGTCCGGCGCACCGGGATCCGTCGGGGTGTCGCTCACGGCGATCTCCTTGTGTTGGTGGTTGGTCACCACCTGGTACCCACGGGATCACCGACCTAGGCCACCCCGCGGCAGGCAGCCCCGCTAACATATCAGCAATGGTTGTACCGAACTACGGTGAGATCCGGGCCCTCACCATCCGCCAGCCGTGGTGTCAGGCCGTCGCCGACGGCGTGAAGATGACGGAGAACCGCGCCGAGGGCTTCCCGAAGAACTACCGCGGCCTGCTCCTCATCCACTCCGCCGTCGCGTTCAGCGCCGCCGGGTTCACCGACCTCCGCATGACCCAGTACCGCGACGAGTCCAACGCCCGTCTCGGCGACCCGACCGTCCTGCCGATCGCCCGAGTGCTCGCCGTCTGCGACGTCGTCGACATCCACCCGGCGTCCGGATGCTGCGCCCCGTGGGGCGAAGAGACCTACGCGCCGAACAACCCCGAGGACCGGCCGCCCGGCCGCGTCACCCACCTCACGTTCGAGGGGATGGTGAAGCTCCCGAAGCCCGTCGGTGCCCGCGGCGGCCTCGGCCTGTGGCGGCCCGACGACGATCTCGTGATCGAGGTGTGCCACCAGCTCGCCGAGCTCATCACGTGGGACTCGACGAACGCCGCCGAGCTGGCCGACAAGGGCGGCATCGGGCCGCTCTACTGGGCGGCCGTCGCCGAACCCAGCCCGTACTCGACCGGGGCGCTCCCGTGGTGAGATGGTGGCGGAAGCCGCTCGTCGACTGGTCCCGGCCGCTCGTCGGCTGGCGTGCCGTCGAGGGCATCAAGTCGCAGCTGACGCGTCGGTTCCCGACCGGGCGCGCCTGGGATCCGGTGGCGCCGGGGGTGCTCCTCAGCGGGGTCTCGATCGTCCTGACCTCCGCTGCGCCACGCGGGGAGATGCTCGTCGTCGGGCCGCCGCCGTCGTTCGAGACGCTCGAACTCGACGGGCTGGGCCGCGACCGGGACATCCGCGCGCCGGTCGTGCTGCCCCCCCAGCAGATCGCCGTGCACCCGCTCGACTGGGACGATACCTGGGAGCCCTGGCCGTAGCTTCACACGACGGTCCGGTTGCCGTAACCTGTCCGTCATGCACCGCTACCGACGCCCGTTCGTCGCGCTCGTGCTCGCCCTGGCCTTCGGCTCGTGCGGGACCGACATCCCAGTCGAAGAGGTCGTCACCGAGGCCCCAGCCGTCGAGGCGCCGGCGCCATCCGATCTGAGATGGGTCGACGGCCGTCAGGAGGCGGCCCACGGCGACGCTGCGGTGGCCCGCTGGTACGAGGCGGCCGCCGCGGTCGACGCGTGGAACGCCGAGCTGGCTCGCCAAGCCCAAGAGCGTGCGGCGGCGTCCGCTGCGGCTGAGGCCGCCGCCGAGGACCGGGCGGCCCGCGAGTCGCGGCCGGCGGCGAGCACCGGCCCCGGCCCGGCGTCAGGCGCCGGCTCGGTCAACGGCTACCCGTGCGGCGGCGACTTGCCGCCGTGTTTCGTCCTGCGCCGCGAGTCCGGCGGCAACCCGACCGCGGAGAACCCGACCTCGACAGCGTCGGGCCTCTGGCAGTTCCTCGACTCGACCTGGGGCGGTTACGGCGGCTACGGCCACGCGTCCCACGCCCCCTGGCAGGTCCAGAACGAACGTGCCCGGCAGCTGTGGGACGGTGGCCGCGGGTGCAGCCACTGGTCGGCCTGCTAGCTCTCCAGGTCGGCGACCAGCTCGAAGGTCAGGTGCAGATCCTGCCCGCCGTCCATCGCGTCGTTGAAGAACGCGACGGCGTCGGGGTTGCTGATCTGCAGCTCGATCCGGCCGGACGGGGTGGCCTTCGCCCACGCCTCGTTGCCGGACCCGTTGTTGTAGGCCGGCTTCAAGACGATGGCGGCCTGCTTCGGGTCGTACGCCTTCCGGGTGACCTCGTCGACGTAGAACCGGGCGGTGACCTTGTTGGACACGGGGGAACCTCCTGCTCGAGTGCTTCTCGGGTTGGAGGCTGCGACCCCACGCCTGCGGCGGCCGACCAGACACGAGCGTATCCCCTGGTCGCGAGCCCGGCAAGGAGGGTACCCAGTCCGGCTGAAGGCCGGCGGTACGCTCGCCGGGCGCGCGGCAACGGAGGTAGCGGATGAACCGGTTCAGGCGGCTACTCGGCCGGGGTGCCCTCGCACTGGGCTTCCTGGCGGTCGGCCCATGCGACGTCTTCGACCCATCGCCCGACGACTGCGAGCAGATGCAGGAGTGGCGCGACAACCTGGTGCTGTTCCTGGAGACCGGGCTCAGCGAGGGCTACACCGACGACGAGGCCGAAGACGCCCGGGACCTGGCCGCCATCGACCGGAAGGTCGAGCAGGCGTGCGACAACGCGACGACCACCACGTCGACCAGCACCACGACCACGTCGACGACAACGTCGAGCACGAGCACGAGCACGACGAGCTCGACGTCGTCGACCACGACGACGACACCGACGCACACCCATCCGGGCCTGCACGTCGACCCCGAAGACCTCATGGTCCGCCCGCCCGGCCTCGCGTCGACCACCTTCGAACTGCAGAACACCGGCGCCACCGGCAGCGGCCCGTCCGACGTCGCAGCCTTCCGCACGAACTGCCGGTTCAGCCACAACGCCTGGGACGACCCACTCGTCGCCCCCGGCAACCCCGGCGGCGCCCACCTCCACACCTTCTTCGGCGCCACCAACGTCGACGCCTTCAGCACCACCGCGTCGATCCTCGCGTCACCCGGATCCACCTGCGACGGCGGCCTCCACAACCGCACCGCCTACTGGGTGCCGACCATGGTCGACACCGCCCGCGGCAACGAACCGGTCCGCAGCTTCCTCGGCGGCTACCCCGAGCGCAGCGTCTACTACGGCGACGTCGGCGGCCGCTACGGCTTCCAGGTGTACTACAAGTCCGGCTACCAGGGCGTGCCCGCCACCTCGATCACCCAGTGGTTCCCCGAGGGCCTCCGGATGATCGCCGGCGACATGACCCGCACTGCCCCGAGGGACACCTCGAACCCGATCGTTCACTACCGGTGCACGTTCCCAGGCGACCAGGGCGGCGCCATCGGCTCCCAGAACATCCCGGCCTGCCCGCCCGGCCAGCGACTCGACATGACCGTCCGGTTCCCGCAGTGCTGGGTCGGCCCCGCCGGCGACAACCCGGCCACCCCGGCGAACGAAGCCCTGTGGCGCGCCGACCAGTCGCACATGGCCTACGGCCTCGGCTGGCCCGACCAGGGCTGCCCCACCAGCCACCCGGTCCCACTCCCCGAAGTCCAGTACCAGGTCCGCTGGTTCATCCAGCCCGGCCAGAACGCCTCCACCTTCCGGCTCGTCTCCGACACCTACACCGGGCCCGCCGGCTACTCCGGCCACGCCGACTGGTGGAACGGCTGGGACCCGGCGATCGGCGACCGGATCATCGCGAACTGCTACCAGCAGCCGCCCACCGGCCGTGACTGCCAGTTCAGCCTCGGCGACGGCTGGGAGCCCTGGTGGGACGGGCCCGGCTGAACGCGAAGGTGGCCTAGCCCACCCCCCGGAGAACTAGGCCACCTGCCGCACTGTAGACGTGGGGATCTCCCGTAGCGGGGACATCAGCGTCTCTTGTAGGGTCGGGGCCGTGGGGAAGCGAGCACGCCAAGAACACCGGAACGCCCGCCGCCGGCAGGCCGCTCGAGCCCGCTCCGAGGCCAAGATCACCGCCATGGGCGTCCCCGCCGACCACGCCGGCGTAGCGATCGGCTGGGCCGCCGACGACGAAGACTCCATCGGCGAAGGCCACGAGCAACTCCAGACGCAGCTCCGGTTCGGCATGGGCGACTTCTACGTCGGCCCGACCGCCAACCACGTGTTCCGCGGCGACGACGCCGTCGAGCTCGTCGACGAGATGATCGACGGCTCCGACGACGACCCCAACGACATCCTCGACCACTACCTCCGAGTCCGGAACCACCTCACCGCCTTCGGCGGGGTCCTGCTCGTCTGCGCAGCGCCCGGCACCCCCGCCTTCGGCAACCGACCACCCAACCAGGACACCCTCCTGGACCGACTCCACAAGGAGATGCACACCCATGGCAAGTAGGTCCACCCCCGCCAACCCGACCGCCGACGAGCCCGGCCTGAAGCAGACGACGATCTCGCTGCCAGCCGAACTGCTCGCCCAGGTCGACGCGCTCGCGAAGGAGCGGATGCTCGCCCGCAACAAGCTCGTCGAGCTGCTGCTCCTCGACTCCATCCCGCGTCTCGTGCCGATCTCCCAGATGAACCTGTTCCAGCCGGCGCCTGCCGCTCCCACGACCCCGCCGGATCCGCCCAGCTGAACTGCCGCGCCGGTGGGAGCCCGGCAGGGATAAGCTGTGCTGAAGTCAGGAGTGCTATGCGTACCTTCAGCTCCCACCAGGTGTGCCGCATCGCCGGCATCACGTACCGCCAGCTCGACTACTGGATCCGCGTCGGCTGCTTCGAGCCGCACATCCCGCCAGGCGGCGGCTCCGGGTCCCGGCGTGTCTTCCCGCAGGACACGATCGAGACTTTCGCCGCTGTCGGGCAGCTCGCCGCGTTCACCCGCAGCCACGCATCCCCCTTCGCGTCCGGCGGCGGCGGCGTCTCCACCACTGTCATCTCCCGCGTCACCGCGGCGGTCATGGAACGCCCCGTCGACCCGGCCGGCGAGCTGCTCATCATCGGCCGCGGCGACGTGGAACGCCGCTACCTGGTCGACACCGTCGACGAGCCCGCTGTCATCCTGCCCCTCCGCACCCTCAACGACATCCTGGCGGACCAGTCCGAGGACCATCCCGGGAACCGCTGGGAGTACGCGTCGACCTAGCCGATGAACCGCATCCAGCCGCGGCGGGGCGACTGCCACCTGCTGCGGCGGTACCAGTGCCGTCGGGGCCGGGCGTGGTACTCGCAGAGCCGGTCGGTGGCTGCGGGCCATGGACACCAGGCCGGCTCGCCGAACATGTTGCCGTGGGCGCATCGAACGTCGATCTTGCGGCCGCTGATCGGCAACGGACGCACGACACCCAGCACGCGGAACAGGACGAGCACCGCCCACCAGGCGAGAGCGTCCCGGTCGTCGACCCCGTAAGCCCACTGCCCCTGAGGCGTCTCGACACCTTCAGCGATGAGGGTGGTCACGGATCTACGCCGTCCGCTTCTGCGGCTCACCGTCGAGCATGTACGGCTTCGGCTTCGCCTGGATCGGGTAGACGCCGCCGTCGACCTGCCGCATGAAGTTCCACAGCTCGAGACCCTCGACGGTGTGGAACCGGCAGAACCGGTCGCCGGGCAGGGCGGCGTCGTCCCGGTGCATCTTGCCCTTCGTCTCTGACGCCGGGTGGGCGCCGCCGGCGAAGTTCCGGAGCGTGATCCGCCGGCGTGCCCCGTGGTCGCTATGCCCGTAGCAGGCGATCTGCAGGATCTTCGACGGGTGCAGGGTGAGCCCGTCGATCGTGACGTCCTCGACGGCATCGTGCCCGGTGAACGTGAGCGTGTTGAGCCGGTGCCAGCCGGCGAGGACGCCGATGATGGTGATGTTGCGCAGCGGCTTCTTCGGGTGGTTCTCGAAGTTGATGAGCGTCCGACCGATCCCGCCGAGGGCGTGGAAGCCGCCGATCTTGATGTCTTCTCCAGCGACGATCGAGATGGCACTCCGGCCGGTCTCCCATGCCTTCGACGCGCACAGGGTCACGTCGCGGCTGCCGGGGCTGTCGACGTGACCGAAGTAGTAGCCGTCGCCCCGGACGTCGCGGGACATGCACTTCGACACGATGGCCCTCTCGGCGCCTCGGATCGCGAACCCGTGGTTGGCCTCCCAGTCCTCGTCGTACTCCTGCTCGGGCGGCTTCGACCCTCGGACGGTGAGGCCCTCGACCTTGGCGCCGTCGCCGACGTTCACGATGGCGTCGTTGCTGATCTTCGTCTGGTGAACGGTCGACCCGCGGCCCAGGACGCCGATGTGTTCGAAGTCGAGCCACGTGTCGCCCAGGTCGATCGTCGCCTCCGCCGGGAACGCAAGGGTGTCACCCGGGTCGGTCCGTTCGATCGCCGAGCGGAGGGCGTCGTCGGTGGAGTTCCGGAACCGATGGATCATCGCGGTCATGGGATCACGGTAGACCCGGGTCGGTCACGGGATCTCGCACCAGACGGTGGCCTTAAGGTCGACCGCCATGACCAGCTCGTTGGCCTCCCAGCGGGTGCTGATCGCCATGTCTGGCGGGTCGTTCTTGAACCGGAGCCGGTCCCGGTAGCCCGGGTGGGTGAGTACCCACGCCTCCGTGGCGACGGCGTCGCAGCGGCGCGCAAGATGGTCCAGCATCGCCCGGCTCGCCTCATCGAGCGCACGCGCGAACTCACCCGGCATCAGCTCATCACCCGCTCGACGTTCTCCCGCAGCTCCCGCTCCATCATGTCGAGCTGGAGCGGCATGATGTCGGCCGGTTCGGGCGGCCACGGCGAGTCCCAGTCACCGCACCGGCCGCACGGCACCAGGCCGTCATGCGGCTCGCGGACGCCTCGCCAGGAGCGCGGGTCGTCGGGATGCCAGTTCTGGTCGACGACCCACTGGCTGTTCCCGCAGTAGACGCACGGCGTGTGCTCCTGCCGGGTCTGGTGCTTGGCCATGAACTCGGTGATGAGGTCGAGGCTGGCGTCCGAGTCGTCGGGGATGTCGACGTCATCGCCGCAGACCCGGCACGTGAGGTTGGCCGCGGCGTCCACCGACCGGACGGTAGCACGACATCAGCGGGGCTGTTATCGTATCGCGGGAATGGACATGCCGAAGCTCACGCCAGCCAGGGTCGAGGCGCTGCGCGCCCTCGCCGACGGCGAGTGGCACGACTGCTGGAAGTACCGGACCGGCAACACCGGCTCCGGCGGGATCTCCGGCGGCCCGATCCGGGTCAACAACAACGCGGCCTGGAACCTCGGCCCCCTCGCCCAGCTCGACTTCTCCCGAGCCACCGCCTTCGTCGCCGGGCGCGCCAGGATCACCGACGCCGGCCGCGAAGCCCTCGCCGCCCTCGACACCTGATGGCCCGCCCGAAGAACCCGAAGAAGAAGGTGCCGGTCGGGCTCCGGTTCCCGCCCGACGTTCTGGCTCTCATCGACAAGGCGGCCAAGGCTCGAGGCTGGACCCGTCAGGAGTGGGTCGACCAGGTCGTCCGCCGCGGCCTCATCGGCGAGGGCCTCCTGCCCGAGCCGGGCCGACCGAACCCAGCGCCGGCCGCCGCCCGGCCCCGCCGGGAGGTCCAGCCGATCCCGAAGGGGAAGCAGCCGTGAAGCTCACCAAGCCGCAGCGGCGCGCCCTCGCCGAGCTCGCCGCTCGCGAGGCGGCGACGGTCGGGCCGCGGCCGTTCACCCGTGACATGGCCGGACGGCTCGCCGACGCCGGCCTCGCCACGATCTGGCCCATGACCACCATGGGTGTCACCAGGACCAAGGTGTCGATCACCGACGCCGGCCGGAAGGAAGTGCCCTGATGGCGCTGGAGTACGGACCCGAAGCACGAGCGATGGCCAAGGCCGTTTACCGCCTCGTCGACGTCGGCATCCTCGGCCGCGACGCACACATCATCGCCCGCTGCGCCGACGCCCTGCAGATCCCACGGGCGCTGGTGACCGAGGCGTACCGGGAAGCAGCCGCGGCGGGCGGCTACATCGCCCCCGACGTCACCCCGATCAAGCAGCCCGAAGCGCCACCCCGACCGAAGCCCACCCCGCCGCCACCCGCAGCGCCGCCGGAGACGGGGTGGATCTGCAAGCGGCCCTCCTGCGACAACGACGCGCCCAGCGCCGGGACCTACTGCTCGGTCACGTGCGAACGGGCCCACGAAGCCAACCCCGGGGAGCGGCGCGTCACCCCCGCCATGTCCGCGGCGAACGCCGCCAACTCCAAGCAGTCCGACGCGTGGAAGCGCGCCCACCCCAACGGCGAAGGCACCCGTCGATGCGCACGCTGCCAGGAGGTCAAGGCCGACGACGAGTTCCCCGTGAAGAACCACCGGACCGGGCAGCGCCGCTCCTACTGCATCCCGTGCTACAAGGAGCAGGCCCGCGAACGACACCTCTCGGTGTCGATGCGCGACCAGCTCGGCGGGGTCGGCCTCGAGTTCAAGATCACCGACGGCGACGACATCACCCTCCACTGCTCCGAGTGCGACAAGCCGCTCGTCGTCGGCGACCTGGTGAACGGCGAGTCCGTCCTCCGTCACGCCAACTGCGACGACGCGCTCGCCGACCGCCCCGACACCGACCTCCCCGACCTCGGCGTCGCGATCCTCCAGGAACTGTCCCGCCGCGAGGGCGAGATCTACGACCCGTCCGGCCACGCCGTCCGGAAGCTGATGGAGCAGATCGTCCACGACTACGACGACGGCTCCGTCCGGAACCTCCTCGCCGTCCTGTCCGACGAGGGCTACATCCAGCGGACCACCAACGGCCGCCGCACCAGCCGCATCTGCCTCCTCGGCCCCGGCCAGGACGTCGTCGACCAGGCCGTGGCGGACATCGACTGATGCCCCCGGTGAAGATGACCGAGGCCACGATGCTGCAGCTCCTCCGGGAGAAGCACTCCGGGCCCGGCAACGGCGGCGCCGGCGAGTGGGCGTTCCTGCCGATGGTCCGCAACGCCGGCGGCTTCGACGCCAACCGCACCTTCGACGCTGTAGCTCTCAGCCTCTGGCCGTCCCGCGGCATGGAGGTCCACATCTACGAGGTGAAGGTCTCCCGGTCGGACTGGCGGCGCGAGCTGTCGAAGCCCGACAAGGCCGAGGACGCCTTCAAGCTCGCCGACCGGTTCTGGATCGCCGCGCCCGAAGGGATCGTCCACGACGGCGAACTGCCGCCCACCTGGGGGCTGATCGAAGCCCGCGTCCAGAAGTCCGACGGGCAGATCAAGCTCCGCACGAAAGTCGCCGCGCCGCCGCTCCACGAACGGCCACGCGGGTCGAAGCCGCCACCGTTGCCGCGAGGGTTCGTCGTGTCGATGCTCCGCTCGGCGCCCGGCGCGGTTCCCGGCGGCCGCCAGCCGTCCGCGACCGACAAGGAGCTCGCCGCGGCACGAGCCGAAGGCCGAGAAGAGGAGAAGGCCATCCGGCAGCGCCTCGTCGACCAGGCGGTCCGCTCGGGCCGCGACTCGCTCGAAGACCTGAAGAGGTTCCAGGACGCGTTGCAGGAGGCGGGCCTGTCGAAGTACGACGCCGAACTCCGGAACCTGACCCACCTGGCGCCGGCGATCTTCGCCGCCCACCGAGGAGCCCGAGTCACCGACCGCCTCGGCCGCGTCAAGGACCAGCTGCGCTTCGCGCTCGAAGCGATCGAAAAGGTCGAAGAGGAGGTGGCCGGTGGCCAGCAAGATCGAGTGGACTGACGACGTCTGGAACCCAACGGTCGGCTGCAGCCGCGTGTCCGAAGGCTGCGACCGGTGCTACGCCATGACTCTCGCCCACCGCGGCATGACCCCGGCCCACCGCGGCCTGACCGTCATGACCGACCACGGCGTCGACTGGACCGGCGAGATCCGGCCCGTCCCCGACCGGCTCGACCAGCCGCTCCGCTGGAAGCGACCACGCCGGATCTTCGTCGACTCGATGAGCGACCTGTTCCACCCCGACGCCCTGAAGCTCATGGTGCCCGAACCGTGGCCGCACCCGTTCCTAGCCGACGTGTTCGCCACGATGGTCGCAGCGAAGCAGCACTCCTTCCAGGTGCTCACGAAGCGACCCCGTGTTGCGGCGGCGGTCCTGTCCGAGCCGCACTTCGCGCTCGACGTCAATGCCCTGCTCCTCCAGGGCGGCCACGAGGTCATGCCGGGTGGGATGTCGCACCAGGTGTGGCCGGCGAACATCTGGGGTGGCGTGTCGGTCGAGCTGGACAAGTACATGTTCCGCGTCGATCAGCTGCGCGCCGCGCCGTACTCCATCCGGTTCCTGTCGCTCGAGCCGCTCCTCGGGCCACTGCCGTCGCTCGACCTGACCGACATCGACTGGGTCATCGTCGGCGGCGAGTCCGGGCCCGGCGCCCGAAGGATGAGCTTGCGGTGGGCGTTGGACATCAAGGCACAGTGCCGAGCGGCGGGCGTGCCGTTCTTCTTCAAGCAGACCGGGTCGGTGTTGGCCCGTGAGCTTGGGCTGTCAGCGAGCAAGGGCGACGACATCGCCGAGTGGACCCCAGGGCTTCAGTGCCATGAGTACCCCGTCTGATCTCGAACTGGCCTACTTGGCCGGCGCTGCGGGACGAGATGACCGAGCTGCTCAGGTCGTGACGTAGGCCCTGAACCGCTCGGTCGACGGGATCCGCAGGAGATCTTCGTCGGCGGCGTCGAGGGCGCCCACGACGCACCCCAGGTGCATGTCCACGTCGACGGTCAGGTGACGACGGTGGAGCATGGCCTCACCGGGACGGATCGTCTGACCGCAGCAGGCGGCCAGGAGGCCGACGGCCCTGTCGCCCGGGACGGTGCGGTAGGTCGTCAGCTTCCTGGCCACCCCCCAAACATAAGTGTTGCTGATGTCGGGGTCAATAGCTGCACGCAACGTGCCGATGAAGAAGGGAGGATCACTCTCCGCGACCTAGGAGGTTCGCTATGTGGCTGAGGCAACAGCACCCAGGGTTCTTCTGGGTGCTCGTCGGCGCCGCCATCTGCGTCCACATCATCCCCGGAGCCCTCCAGGTCTGGGGCGAGGACGCCCTCTTCGCCGCCCCCAGCCAGCACTACGTCTACGCAGTCGTCAGCCGGGAAGGCTGGGGGGTCGCCGGGCTCATGGTCGGCGTCGGGATGCTCATCGGCCTGACGCTCACCAGCTTCGAGTTCGTCCGCATCACCATCGCCGCCGGCGCGCTCCTCGCCCTCCTGCGTGCCGTGTTCATGCTCGAAGCGCTCGCCAAGGGCGAAGGCGGCGCCATCGGCGTGCCCCTCCTCGTCTTCGTCGGCATCGTCCACATGGCCATGCTCCACGAGCCGCCCCGCAACCCCGCGGCGGTGAACGCCGCCCGGTGACCTACGCCGTCGACCTCATCGGGATCGGAGCCCTCGTCTCGGGGGTCGGTGCCGCGCTCGCGGTCATCGTCGGCTACGTCCGTGGCGGCAAGGACACCAAGGCCCAGACCGACGCGTCGGCCGCCCTGCGGATGTCCGAGGACACCAAGCACCAGCTCGACAACCAGCAGCGGTACATCGACCAGCTGCAAGAAGACATCCTCGGCTACCGGGTCGAGCTGGAGAAGAAGGTCGCCTACGCCGACACCCTCGCCGCCCAGGTCGCGAAGCTGCGGGAGGATCTCGCCAACTCGAACGCGGAGCTCGCCGGCGCCCGCCGCACCATCCTGGCCCTCGAAGCGTTCGCCAAGACACTCGAGGAGCAGGTGAAGGCCCTGCGCGAGATGGTCGACAGCCACATGGGCACCATCAGGGCCCACGAACGCACCATCGAGATGCTTCGAATGGAGAGCCGATGACCGACACCCCCACCCCCGAACCCGTCGACCGCGATGACCTGCCCGACGGGCATCCACCCCGGGCCGACATCTACCGCCTCCTGGAGAGGGCGACCTCGGCGAGTGACTTCTGGCGGAAGGCGTTCGGAGTCGCCGTGGTCCTGTTCGTCGTGACCGCCCTCCTCGCGTTCTTCAGCTGGCGGGCCACCGAAGCCGAACGGGACCGGGACCGGGCGATCACCGAGTGCCGAGGCCAGCTCGCCGGCCGGTACCAGTCCGCCGAAGGCCGCCGCCACAACGCCGACGACGACGTCACCATCGCCATCGGCCTCGCCGCCGGCGTCGACCTGGGAGAGATCCTGGAGCATCTCGACTACGACCCGCTCCCGCTGGACGAAGCCCTACGGCAGCTCGTCGAAGCCGAGATCACCCTCGAAGCGGCAACGACAGCACGCGACGAGTTCGACCTCAACCCGACACCGGACTGCGAAGACCTCATCGCCCGGGTGGACGCCACCCGGGACCTCTAGGCCAGCCGGTCCAACATCAGGGCGCGCGCCTGCGCGGCGAACCGGCGCGCCGCCCGCCCCACCCCGGCCTCACCGTTCGCGGCGAGGAGCCCCTCGATCATGTCGTCGACGACCACCCGGTCGGGCTGATCAACCCTGACAGCGACGACAGCGGCCCCGTCATCGCGGAACCGGATCGTCCGCCGCTCGCCGGTGGTCGGCGGCGACCGGAACGTCGGCACCCTCAGCCCGACCGTGCGCGCCAGATGCCCGAGATCGTGGGCGGCGGCGGCGAACTGCCGGGCGTCCACCTACCCGCCGTCCTCCGGGCACTGGTCGGCGTGCTCGGGCAGATCGAAGTTGCACGTCGGGCACTTCCCCGTCGGGGCCTCCGCCGGGGCGTCGCCCTCCTTCGCCTGGACCGGGAGGGCCGCGGCCCGCCGTTCGGCGGCGAACTCGTGCTCCCGGTCGACCCACGCCTGGTCGGCCATCCCCGGCTTGATGTCGTCGAGCGATGACCGGACCGTCTCGTCAGCGGCGAGCGCACGTTGCAGCTGGACGGCCTTCGGCATCCACCGTGCTCCTGCTCGGACGGTCGTCTTCCAGGCCATCCCCTCGAAGTTGTTCACCCACGGGCCGGCGTCCTTCGCCTTCGAGTACTTCTCCCGGATGGTCTGCACTTCGGCCGGGGTCATGATGTGGAAGATCGACTGCTCCTGGCCGTCGACGAACCACTTGGCCAGCGAGTAGTAGCAGAGCACCTCACCCCGGTCACTGAACGTGCGGCGGTGCCGCAGGAACTCGTGAGCGCCGGTGCCCTCACCGAAATCGAAGTCGTCGTTCTCGTACACCGTCCGGGCCCGGACCGCGACACCGGCCCGGTGGGCGAGCTGGACCAGGCCCTTGTAGCCGACGATCAGCTGTGCCTTCCAGATGCCGCCGTCGCGGTTGTCCTTGAACGGGACGACGTACGCCTCCTCCATCGGGCCGGGCTCCAGGCCCAGCTGCGCGGCCTGCACTGCGGCGGCGATGATCGACATCGGCTCGCAGGTCGCCAACGTCCGGTTCGATCGCATCACCGTCATCACCAGCGACGCGAACCGGTCGGTGGAGATCACGCCGTCGAGGGCGCGCTCGAGGGCCTGCTGGATCCGGTCGGTGACCAGCAGCTGGTTGACCGACTGCAGCTCCGGTGGCGCGGCCGGATCGGCGACGGCCGGCACCTGGGCCTGCTGGGCGGCGGCCGCCTGGGCGGCAGCACGGGCGTCTTGCGCGGTGGGCATCTCAGGTCTCCTTCGGGTACTTCGGCTTGAACGGCCGACGCGGCGCCGGGCCGGTGTAGTTCGCTGCGAGCTCGGGGTGCTCGGCCCGGAACGTGTCCAGGTCGAAGGCGTTCTCGGTGTGCGGCCGCCACGTGACCAACGTGCTCGTCGTCCGCGGGTCGATCCCCTCGGTGGCGTCACCCATCGCCGCCTTGATCATGTTCTCGTACAGGAGGCGGTCCTGCTTCAGTGACGCCTCGGCGAGCTTCACCTCGCACAGCCGGTCGAACGCCTCGATCGCGTCGGCGTCGAGCAACACCTCGCGGCCGTGGTCGCCGCCGTAGGTGTCGCGCAGCCACTCGGCCTCGGCGGTCGTGCCGATCACCGGCGGCGGGGTCCGGGGCACGACGTGCTCGTTCCAGAACCGGTCCTCCATCGCGACGAGCGTCTCGATCAGCTCGTCGTCCCGGTCGAGGCGGAACTCCCGGTAGCGGTTGCCGCCCAGCAGCACGGCCACCCACCCGCCGGCGAGGCCGGCGACGTAGCAGTAGTGCTGGAACTGGAACTGGTAGTGGATCGGCGGGCCGCCGGCCCACTCGTCGACCATGTGCTTGTCGGCCGTCTTCACCTCCAGGAGCTCGTCCTCACCGACCCGGCGGTCCATGTTGGCGAACAGGTAGGGCCGCTCCGGGTGGGCCAGCATCCGTCGGTCGGACCAGACCTCCAGCTCCGGATGTCGCTCGGCGAACACCTCGGCGATCGGGGTCTCCAGGCGACGCCCCCAGAACATCGACTCGTTGTCGTCGTCCGGTGGGGTGATCCCCAGCTTCTGGCCCCACACCTTCACCGGCGGCGTCCACGGGTTCAGGCCGGCGATCGCGCCGGCGTCGGAGCCGCCCAGGCCGTGCTGGCGTTGCTCGAGCCACTCGTCGAAGGAGATCTCGTCGAGGTCGGCCAGGACCAGAGGTTCGTCGATCACGGTCACGCGGGCATCGTACGAAGGGGTAGTGACATAACTACCGCTGAACACGTACAGTATCAGCGACGCTCATGCACGGAAGGAGGAGCCCATGGACGCAGTCACCGACGGAACGGTCGAGGCCACGCCCGGTCTCGTCTTCTCCTTCGACGGGGTCGAAGTCGTCGTCTCCCGAGACGACGTCCGTGACCTGATCGGCCGGGCGCTGCGCGACCGGCGCACCGTCTCCTGGGGCCAGATCTTCGACCTGTTCGGCGACGAAGGCCCCGACCGGGCCGTCGACTGGTTCCTGGACCAGCTCGTGCACCTGGCCGCCACCGGGGCCACCGCCGCCCTCGACGGCGACCTCGCCGAGCTGCGCGCCGCCTGACCGCCGGGTGATGCCGGCCGCCGTCCTGCTGGTGGCCGGCGCCCTCGCGCTCGCCGCTCTCGGCGGTGTCGCCTGGGGCCGAACCCGCTGCGGCCACCAGGACACCACGGCGTCCACTTCAGTGGACAAAACGAGGCCCGAAATCGCCGACTGGTACTCCTACCAGCCGCTCCACAACGGCTGGAAGGGACACCCCGACGGCCTCCTCCTGCCCACCATCGTCGTCGTCGACTTCGCCGACCGGGACCTCCTCAGCTCCCAACGGCTCCGCCACGCCGCCGACATCGCCCACTGGGCGGCCGTCCTCGCCGCCGAAGGCCAGCAGGAACCGTTCGAGCTGACCGTCGACCAGTTCGGCCGGGCCAAGCTCGCCGACGGCTACCGACGTCTCGCCGCCGCCCGCCAGCTCGGGATCCCCGCCGTCGCCGTCACCGTCCGCCGGGTCAGGCAGCTGCACCAGGCCCCCCAGATCATCGACGTCCTGATGCGTCACCGAGCTGCGCTGAAGTGGAACGAGCCTAAATAAGCCCTCCTGAAGTGCCGATGAAGCATGAGGAGGCTCCATGGCAACCAAGGTGAAGGTCGACAGGCTTGGGCGTGGCGAAGTGCTGCGCGGCGCCGAGGTCGTCAACACGACCGACGTGCCGACCGACATGGTCGCAGCGGCCGTCGCAGGCGCCAAGATCCCGAACGACCCGTACCTCGCCGCCCTCCACGACTCGCTCACGACCTGGGTGCAGCGCACCAGCGGCGCCCACGTACCCACCCGTCGAGGTGGCCTCCTCGACCGCGACCGGTTCCTCACCCCCTACACGTACTTCCAGAAGGTGAAGACCTGCCGGCGGGCTCTGTCCGACGACGTCGTCGGCAACGCCGCCGACGGCACCGAGTCCCTCGCCCTGTCCGAAGTCGGGATCCTCTCGGAAGAGAGCGACGACCAGGACGTCTGGAACCAGATCGCGGCGGACCTCAACTTCGACAACTACGTGCGGGCCGCGTGGCGGACCCTGTTCACCGACTCGGCGTTCGTCACGGCCATGTGGTGGGGGCGCAAGACCTACAAGGTGCGCGGCAAGACCGTCCAGGGCAACGACCGCCGCAAGACCTACAACCTCACCGTCCCCCTCGCCGTCACCCTGCTCGACACCGCCCGCGTCGTGCCCGTCGGGTCCCTCGCGTTCGGGATGGAGCAGCTCGCCTACGTCGCCGAACCGTTCGAGGCCGCAGCGATCCGCAAGATCATCAAGGACCGCGACAGCGGCGAGCAGGCGCAGCGCCGCGCCGACGCGACCCGAGTCGACCAGTTCGGTCTCGCCGACCTGTTCTCCACCGGCGACTCCCTCTTCCTCGGTGCCGACGTCATCAGCCGGCTCATCGTCTCCGAGTACACGCCCGACCTGTGGGAACGCGACGAGCTCCTACGCGACGGCGTCGAGGACATCAACAACCTGTTCCTCCTCGACCCCCGCGCCGTGTTCCGCCACACGCTCACCCGGCCCGACTTCCGGCGGTTCCCCGACGTCCGCCTCGAGTCCGTCCTCCAGCTGCTCGACATCAAGCAGCAGCTCCGCCACTCGGACCGCACCCACCTCATCGGCGGGGCGAACATGATCATCCTGATCACCAAGGGCACCGACGACAAGCCCGCCACCCAAGCCGAGGTCGACAACCTGCGCCGCAACGCCCAGGTGCTCGCCTCTATGCCGGTCGTCACCGCCGATCACCGCCTGAAGATCGAGATCATCACCCCCAAGCTGGACATGACCCTCAGCCGGGAGAAGCACGACACTATCGACAGCCGCATCTTCGCCCGCGCGTGGCAGACGTTCGTCCCCACCGGCCAGGACGCCAACGACGACCCGATGAAGCTCGGCCGGGTCATCGGCCGCGGTCTCGAAGGCCGCCGGCGGATGATGCGGCGCACGTTCGAAGCGAAGATCCTCGACCGGATCCGGGTCCTGAACGACATGTCCCGCGGGAAGGTCATCTTCAACCCGGCCAGCGTCTCCCTCGCGTTCGACTCGGCGTGGGCGTCGTTCCTGCTGGACCTGCGGGAACTCGGCGAGATCTCCCGGGAGACCCTCCACAGCCAGTTCGATCTCGACCAGGCCGACGAGGCGCTCGCCCTGCGACGCGAACAGGAGCCCGGCGGCTACGACGAGATCTTCCCGACACGGCTCGGGCAGTTCAGCGGCAACGGCGGCGGCGCGCTCGTCGAGGAACCGGACGATCCCGACAGCGGCGGGTCGTCGCGTCAGGTCCGCCGGGCGGGCGGCCGCCGCACCGGCGGGAACCGCTCCGGAGGCGGCGCCGCCCCCGGGACCAACCAGGGCCAGAAGCAGGACCCGCGGCAGATCGAACGGAAGGGCCGACGTGGCCGGACCGAACGGACGGCCACCGACGCCGCCACCGACGAAGACGAAGGCCAGGAGGAGACATGACCGCCACCATGGACAGCGGGCAGGGACACGCGGCGACGGTCGCAGCGAAGCACGGCTTCCGGGTCGTGTTCCCCGTCGACCTGATCGACCCCGACGACCAGCGGGCCCTCGACTGGATCGAACCGCATCTCGCCGAGGTCAACCGGTGGGACATCGGCTGGCTCGTCGGCCGCTACGTGCATGCCGACCGCGCCAACCGCAACGGCCACATCTTCCCCCTCGACGACCTGAAGGCCGCGTACCACCTCGTCAAGCAGACCCCGCTCAACTACCTGCACCGAGCCCAGCAGATCATCGGCCACTTCATCGCCGCCGAGATGATGTGGCCGAAGAAGAAGGCCGACGACGGCGACCCGCCCACCCCCTGGGTCGAAGCCCTCGCCGCCGTGTACCGGCACGTCTTCCCCAACCTGTACGCCGACATCAAGGACGCCACCGAGAAGGGCATCGCCGCCCTGTCGATGGAGGCGTACCCGGCCCGGATCGGGTGCGCCGCCTGCGGCAACGAGTACCCCTTCGACGGTGTCGTCTCCGAGACCTACACCTGCGGGCACCTCGTCTCCAGGGTCGCCCCCAAGCGGCTGTTCGAACCGCACTTCGTCGGCGGCGGCCTCATCCTGCCCCCCGCCCGGCCCGGCTGGCGCGACGCCAACATCAAGCAGGTCGCCATGCTGTTCGAGCAGGACCCCGAGACGTTCAACGCCCTCGCCGCGTCCGTCGACGACGCGTTCGGTGCTCTCGCCCCCGACCTGTGGGAACAGCTGATGGGCGCCGTCGTCGCCGACTCCGGGCTCGTCGTCCCGCCCGCCACGACCACCGCCACCCGGATGCCGGCCGCCGCCGGCACCTGCCCGCGTTGCGGCTCCAGCATGGAGGACGGGACCTGCACCGACTGCGGCTACCACGCAGCCGATGTCGCCGACGTCGCGGATGACTGGGAGGCCGTCATGGAGGCCGTCTCCACCCTGGAGCGCCCCGAGACCATCCCCGACCTGCACGCCAGCGAGGACTTCACGTTCCAGCTGCCGAAGGACATCCGGATCCCGACCGCCTACGAGGTCGCCCGCCTCGCCGACGCCGCCGCGCCGGAACGAGTGGCCGTGGAGGCAGCCATGGACGTGTCCACCCTGGCGATGATCGCCTTCTACCCGCCGACCGACGTCGCCGAGCAGCTCGCCGCGTTCGGCGACGAAGCCGTCGAGGAGCTGCATTGCACGATCCTGTTCCTCGGCGACACCCAGCAGGCCGGCTACCACGTCGAAGACGTCGTGAAGGCCACTCGCCGCGTCGCCGCCCAGATGGGAGCGTTCCTGGCCCGGGTGTCAGGAATCGGGACCTTCGACATCGGCGACGGCAAGCACGTCACGTACGCGTCGGTCGACGCGCCCGGCCTCAACGAGCTCCACACGGCGCTGCGCCAGTCGCTGGAGATGTATGGCATCTACGCGTCCCGCGACCACGGCTACAGCCCGCACATCACCCTCCAGTACCACGAGCCCGGCAAGGGCCCCACCGACATGCCGCCCATCCTCGAGTGGGCCGTCGGTGAGCTGCACGTCGTCTGGGCCGGCCAGCACTTCCTGGTGCCCCTCGGCGCCCAGTCCCGGCCCCGCGAACGCGACCTCGACGAGTGACCTACCTGCTCATCGGCTGCCCCGTCGACCGCCGCGACTGGGTGATCGACCGGTGGATGATCGCCGCAGCGATGTCCGCCCACGCCGGCGGCGTCCAGCACCCCGAGTTCGTGCTCGTCGCCGACCCCCGCGACCCCACCCTCGACGTCGCAGCGAAGACGGCCGCCGACCTCGGCGTCACCCTCCACGTCGTCGACACCCACGACCCGCACCTCGACCCCGGCGCCCCCCCGTACAAGCGGGACTGGTGGAAGCCCGGCCGGTTCAACCGGATGGCCGAGATCCGCAACCTGCTCCTCGGCTTCGCCCGCCGGGCCGGCCCCGACCACCTCTGGTCGATCGACAGCGACATCATCGCCGCGCCCGGCGCCTACACGGCCATGGCCGCCGCGCTCGCCAACGGCGACACCGCCGCCGCGTCCTGCGTCCACCTCGCCCACCGCGGCACCCGCGTCCCGAACTACGGCTACCTGGTGCAGCGCCCCAGCGAACGCCTCGACCGCGGCAACCGCCTCGACGGGAACCTCGCCGTCCACGTCCTCATGGCCAACAAGCTGATGTCCGTCGACGCCTACCACGTCGACTACACCGCCGACCGGCAAGGCGAAGACGCCGGCTGGTCCAAGCAGGTCACCGCCAACGGCGGCCGCCTCCGGTGGATCGCCCAGCCAGTCTCGAAGCACATCTACCTACCCGACGAGCTCGACCGGTTCGACCCCCGCTGCGGCTATTAGATCTACGAGATCTACGAATCCTCGTAGCGTCGCCGCTGTGAGCCTGACGCTCTGCGGCAACTGCCTCGACACGTGGACGAACCACACGCTCCGCCAGCGGCGGCGTTGCCTCGCCGCGCTCGAGCAGGCCGGCGAAACCGTCGACGTCCAGGAGCTGCCGAAGCTGCCCAAGTCGGCGACCCAGCTGAAGATCCCCAAGGAGATCCGCGAGGGCCGCCAGCGGGCCGTCGCCGCGTCCCGACGCGGTCAGAAGCCGGCACCGAAGGACGTCAAGGCCCGCCGCGAGTACTCCAAGCTGCGGCGCGAGCAGCTCCCGCGCGAGAAGGTTCAGGCCGAAGGCGCCGCGTCCCGGGAGGCCCGCGCCAAGCGGGTCGCGAAGATCGGCCGGGCCGAAGTCATCCGGCACCGCACCCACCGCGACAACGGCCGCGGTCGCCCGGCGTGCGGCGCCGAAGGCACCCGCGTCGGCGACCCCTACGACTGCAAGCGGTGCGCCCGGCCCGCCGAGCCTCCCCGCCGGATCCGGGTCCACTTCGCCGCGCCCGGCCGCAGCGACCTGTCGCTGTGCCAGCGCGGCGACCTGGAGGGGTTCACCACCACCGTCGTCGACGACGTCGAGTGCGGCACCTGCCTCCGCCGGCTGCGCAAGCCGGTCACCGAACGGGCCGTCCGGTCCGCCCACCGGCAGGTGCTCGCCGACCTCGCCGCTGCGCACCCCGACGAGTACCAGGACCGTCTCCGGTCCGTGCTCGCCGACCGCGGCTACGACGCCAGCGCCATCTGACGGCCGACTGGGCCGTACAGCAGCAGCTCCCTGGCCAACGCGGCCACGGCCTCACTCCTGGAGGGGCCGTGGCCGGACCGTCCACCGGCGGCCGCCCGGAACGGCACCTCACCGCCGGGGGCCGTGAAGCCTTCGTTGCGGACGGTGACGGCCTCGCCGGTCATCGCCTCCAACAGCTCACAGGTGGCCTCGAACAACGCCTTCTCGCTGTGCTCCACGCCGCACCTCCTCAGGTTCCGGCGGACAGTAGCGGTACAAGCATCGCTTGTGGGCCACCGGCGCGCCTGCTACTACATGGGCATGGCTCCCGACGACACCGCGTCCGGCGAGGAGTACCCCGGGCCCCACGACCACGACCTGCCGCAAGACCCAAACCCTCCTCACGGCTCCAACACCGAAGAGGAGATGGACGTCGATGACAACGACCTCGACGATCCGTAGGTGGTACGGGCCGGCCTGCAAGCCGCGGCCCGACGTCTCACTCGAACCCGCCTACCAGGCGCTCAACGCCTGGATGAAGCAGTTCGGCTACCGGCCCCGCCGTGGTGTCACCGGCGCCTACAACTGTCGGCCGATCACCGGCGGCACCGGCTACTCGCTGCACGCCTACGACCCCGACGGCCGGTTCGTGTTCTGGACCCTCGTCGCGATCAACAAGGCCGTCGCCTGCGACGTCAACTGGGATCACAACCCGTACGGCAAGAAGCTCATCACCGACATGCCCCGGCTCATGATCAACGCCATCAAGGCGGCCCGCACCATGAACGGCAAGCAAGTGTGGCGCTGGGGAGGCGACTTCTCCGGCAACAAGGACGCCATGCACTTCGAGGTCTGCTGCTCCCCAGCCGACCTCGCCACCGGGATCGACCCGGCCACCCTGCCCGGCGGCCGCCCCCAGCCCCCCAAGCCGAAGCCCAACCCGGCCCCACCGCCGCCCGAGGAGGACGAGCTCATGTACTACCTGGTCGGAGCCCCGATGGCTCAGTACGCGCAGGACAAGCGGGTCCTCATCTGCAACGGCCCCACCGTCACCCTCGTCCCCGACCAGGCCACCCTCACCTGGCACCAGAACCTCCTCGCCCTCGGCGGCAAGAACTCGGCCGTGAACCGGCCCGACCTGCCCACCTGGCGGGGCCTGCTCCGCCAAGGGCGGCTCCCCGAGCAGCCGTAGCCGAACCTCAAAAGATCGGGCCGATCTGCCGATAAGGCAGACATGCCCGTGATCGAGGAGGAGACCCAGATCGCCGCCGACGGGCGGCGGTACGCCACCGGCACGGGCCCCAAGTCGGAAGAGGACGTCGCCGCCAACAGCAGCGACCACGTCAAGGTCTACGGCGCCCCCGCCGACGGCGACGTCCCCGTCTACAACGCCGCCGCCGGACGCTGGGAGCCCGGAGCGGGCGGCGGCGGCGGGTCGATGACCGCCAGCCAGATCCTCACCGCGATCAAGACCGTCGACGGCGCCGGCTCCGGTCTCGACGCCGACCTCCTCGACGGCCAGACCGGCTCCTACTACACCGGCTACGCCGACACCGCCGCGGCCAACGCCGCCGCCGCGCTCGTCGACTCGTCGCCCACCACCCTCAACACCCTCAACGAGCTGGCCGCCGCTCTCGGCGACGACCCCAACTTCGCCACCACCGTCGCCGGACTGGTCGGCGACGTCGACGCCGCCCTCACCGACCACCTCAACGACAGCGCCGGCGCGCACGCCGCCTCCGCGATCTCCGTCACCGACACCGGCGACTTCTTCACCGGCACCACCGTCGAAGCCATCCTCGCCGAGATCGGCGACTACATCGCCGACACGCCGACGTTGAACTTCGTCGGGAAGCTCGTCGCCACCCCCAACGGCGACGACTTCGACATCGACATCGACATGTCCACCGGGCGCTCCGGCGGCGACGAGTGGACCGGCGGCTCCGGTTCCGGCGACAACGTCGTCATCCGTTCCACCGAGCACAACGACCGCGGCAGGATCATCCTGTACGACCAGACCGAACTGCTCGGCGAGAACAAGGTGTCGTCC
The DNA here is from genome assembly GCA_964542635.1 of uncultured Nocardioides sp. GTDB lineage: Bacteria > Actinomycetota > Actinomycetes > Propionibacteriales > Nocardioidaceae > Nocardioides. The sequence goes on from CAZIVD010000028.1 coordinate 22,433, forward strand.
GCGGCGGCGGCCGCCGACTACAACATGATGACGGTCCCAGCGTCCCGGACCGTCACCCAGGAGTACCTGCTGGGCAGCATCCGGGCGTTCATCGCAGCGCACACCGAGGTCTGGTCCTCGACCTTCGGCGGCCACACCCTGTTCCAGGACGCCACAACCGTCCAGAACGCCAACGGGGCCACCGTGTCGCTGCCCAACGTCTACTCGCTGTTGAGCAGCCCGCTCATCAGGTCCGACGGCGGAGCGTTCACCGTCTCCAACGTCGCCGCAATCGGAGCCGCTCCGGTCATCAACCAGGTCTCCGGGACGATCGCGGTCTCTGTCCTCAGCGGCCTGTCCTCCGGGGTGACCGTCACCGCCGGCACCGTCACCAACCGCTACGGCCTCTACATCTCCGAAGCCGCTGGCGCCGGCACCGTCACCAACCAGGCGGGGATCTTCATCGAGAACATGTCGAAGGGCGCCAGCAGCAACTACGCCGCCCGTCTCGGCAAGGCCAACACCGCCACCCTCGACTTCACCGGCAACGACGGCACGGTCGCCACCGGCATCCGGTTCGTCGACGCCAACACCACGATCCACCGCTCAGCGTCCGGCGTCGTCACCCTGACCGGCAAGCTCCTCGTCACCGGGGAACTGGAACTCGACGGCGCCCTCAACCACGACGGCTCCACCGTCGGGTTCTACGGCGTCACCCCCGTCAGCCGGCCGTCGGCCTACACCCAGACGTTCTCCACCGCCGACAAGACTCACGCCGCCCGCACCGCCGCCGCCCTCAGCGTCTCGGTCGGCACCGCCGACGGCACCGTCGCCGACGTCGGTGGCGCCTTCAACCAGACGACGCTCAACAACAACTTCCGGGACGTCGCCGACGCCTACAACGCCCTGCGGGCCGACCTGGCCGACACCGCCGCCCTGGTCAACGCCATCATCGACGACCTCCAGGCCCTCGGCCTGTTCCAGTAGAACGGACCTGCCATGCCCAAGGACGCTCTCGCCGACCTGCTCGAGTCAGGCGACCTCGAGCACACCTACACGGCCCCTGAGCCGGCACCGCCGAAGCAGCACCGGGCCATCGACTGGGTCGTCGCCGACCTCGACCCGCCGCCGGAGATCGGGGTGCCCGCCGAGGCACCCGAGTACGACGAGGTCACCCTCGCCAGGTTCGTCTTCCCCGATGGGAAGGTGCTCGTCGTCGACTACGACGGCACCGTTCACCGGTCGACCATCGACGAGTGACCCGGCCCGCTGGGGCGGTGAACTGAGATGGTGATGCAGCAGCACCCCTGGGCGGTCGACCACATCTCCGCGTCGCTGTCCTCGACAGTGGACCTCACCAAGCAGATCTGCGCCATCTACTCGATGGACGAGGAACAGGTCATCGTCGCCGAGATCGACCGCACCCTCGGCCAACGGTTCGGAGTGAACCACGTCGAGCACCGGATCGTCGACGGCGACCCCGCGTGGGACGCCCTCCGGATGGACCTGTTCAAGTCGCAGGCGGCGGTCGACGGCCACAACTTCATCAGCTACGTCCCCCACCGCTCGTCGCGGCACCTGTTCGCCAACATGCACGACGACGAGATGCGCTACGTCGTCAACGACACCGGCGACATCACCGACGGCTTCGAGGCTGCCTCCATGCCCGACGCCGGCGACCTCATCACCTACCCGGTCCTGTACCGGCTCCTGACCGAAGACCTGATGTTCCACTGCCGGAACGGATCCACGACAGGCCAGCGGGCCCAGTCAGGGCGAGGCAACTCCAGCATGTGGCGGATGGCCGCCGACAGCGACGAGTGGGACGATCCCATCGACTGGTGCCAGGGCCTGCTCGTGCCCGGCGCCGGCCCCGGCGGGATCACCGGCGACGACTTCGGTGTCACCGGCGCCGCAGGCGACACCATCTACAACTGGTCGCCGTACATCGCGGTTCCGTATGTCGAGGGCCCCCACGACCGGAACCCCGGCATCACGCACCATGCCGTCATCTGGCGGCGCGCTGCGGCGAACCCCGAGGCTGGGGCCTTCTACTCCAACACGCACCTGCAGTACTGGCGGTCGACGACGCCCGACCATGAGGCGTTCGAGGCGGTCGACGGCACCCCGACGAACGTCCCGATGTACCTCACCCGCACCGAGACCCTCACCGGTGTCACCCCCGACCCCGAAACACCCGGCGAAGAAGACGGGTTCGTCAACAGCCCGTCGATCACCGTCGACCACCTCGGCCACCCGCACATCCTCATCGGGACCAGCCACGCCTTCTTCGACACGTACCACGCGTGGCACGACGGCAACGCGTGGCACCAGGAGAACATCCCGACGAGCATCGGCGGCCACGAGCTCTACGGCCGCTTCAACCCGCTCTGGTACGGCGGGAAGCTGCGGCTCCTCGGCTCCGACAGGGATGGCGACAACTACCGGCCCTGCCTGTTCACCCCCGACGACGACTCCTGCAGCGTCCTCGGCGCGCCCACCGACGGGGAAGCAGTCGAGCTGCACTACGACCAGTGGCTGTGGATCCAGAAGCGGATCGTCTCGATCCTCCAACCGCACGGTGACGTGCCGAGGACCATCGAGTTCGCTCTCCGACCCCGGGCCCGGATCGGCGTGTAGGGTCCGCGCATGGTCGAGCCGCTCCAGATCCAGCTTCCCGACGGCAGCACCGCTGTCGTCACCCCGCGTCTGGGTCTCCAGATCTTGCTGAAGACGATCCTCACCAACGTCCCACTGGTCGAGGGGCCACGGAACGAGATGATCGCGGTCGCGAGGGTCGTCGAGGCAGCCCTGCCGCCGGAGGGCAACAGGCGGTCACGTCGGCGCGCCGACGCCGCCAAGAAGGCGGCGGACAAGAAGGCGGCGCTGAAGGCGACGGCCGCCAAGAAGGCCGTCGCCAAGAAGGCGCCAGCCAGGAAGGCCGCAGCGAAGAAGGCGCCAGCGAAGAAGGCCCCGGCCAAGAAGGCGTAGTGCGGCGAAAGCGGCGGGCGCCCGAACGCAAGACGCCGCTCGCCCGCGGCGCCAAGGAGCTGAAGCGCACGCCGTTCGAAGGCCGAAGCCAACTCGGCCGCGGCACGAAGCGGTTGCCCGCCCAGTCAGCCAAGCGGCGGCAGCAACGGCCGGCCCGAGACGACGTCCGACGCCGGACGATCGAACGGGCCAGCGGTCGCTGCGAAGGGGCCGCCCTGTGGCCCGAGATCGCCTGCTGGGGGCCGTTGGATGTCGACGAAGCCGTCGGCCGCGGTGTCCGGCCAGGAGCCCATCTGGATGCCGCCGTCACGCAGCTGGTCTGCCGGGCCCACCACGAAGCCTGCGGCCAGTCCAGCCCGCAGCGCGCCGAGGCCGAACGGCGCGGGATGCGCTACTCGGCGTGGGACTACGACCGGGCCGTCACGGAGATGGCCGCCCGACCCAACCGGATCAGGTAGCTGCCTCGGTGTCGAAGTCGGCCGGGTCGTAGACCTCGAACGAGAACGCCGTCCCGCCACGGCGGCCAGTCTGCAGGCAGCGGATCCGGCCGACCTGCTCCATCTTCTTGATCACCCGGGACACGGTGCCCGGTTCGCAGACGAGACGGTCAGCCCACTGCGACGTCGAGATCTCCACCACCCGGCTGCCGCCCTGATCCCGCGCCTGCTCCCACAGCAAGAAGTGGAAGCCGGCCAGGTGGACCGAGACCTTCCCGGCCATCAGACACCGAACCGGTCAAGCACCGGCTGCTGGGTCTCGGACTTCATCAACGTCTCGATCGGCTCCATGAAGTAGCCGACCAGCAACACCCGGACCGCGTCGAGGATGTGGGACTTGCCGCCCCCGTAGGCGTACCGGCGCTTGCCGTACGCGTCGATCGCGTCGGGGCCGTAGCTGACGGTCTGGCCGTTGATGCTGTTGGTGATCTCGTCGTCGTTCGGGAACTTGATCCGCTGGTCGTCGACGACCTCCCGGATCCGGTCCGTGCCGGCGTCCTTCATGAACTGCTTGATCCCGGCCGCTTCGATCATCTCGCTGACCGTCGGGCTCGACTTGGTGGCGTTCAGCTCCTCGAGTGCCTGGTCGTTGAAGTCGACGATCACCTTGCCCGAGAAGTTGTAGCCCTTGATCTTCGTGAGCGCAGCGACGGCCTCGTCGGCCTCCATGTCGGGCCGGCGGCCCTCCTCGGTGTAGTCCTGGAGAGCGACCTTCGCTGCCCTCGCCCGCTTCTGCAGCTCCTGGTAGAGCGGCAGGCCGATGCCGGTCGAGTCGAAGCTGAACGCCCGCGGCTTGTAGAAGTCGATGATGTGCAGGACGACCTCGACCTGCAACGGCATCGGCAGCTTCCGCATCTGGACCCGGCCGATCACCTTCAGGCGGGTCTGGCCTTCGAGCGGCACCGCGATCTCCCGGGCGATGTCCTGCTTGATCTCGCCCTCCGTCGGCGTGTACTCGGCGGCGATGATGATCTCCGAGGGGTCCGACACGAGGCCGACGTCCATCCCGACCCAGATCGTGTCGTACCGGCGGTGCCCCTGGCGAAACGTCAGGATCTCCCGGATCGCGGCGGCCTGATCGGCGTTCGACTCCTCGATCGTCTCGACGTTCGCCTTCGCGCCACGCTTCGCCCGGACCAGGTCGAGCACCACCTCCGGTGACAGCTTGTGGAACTGGTACTCGTCCTTGTTGTACGCCGACTCGGGGTTGTCGTCGGTGCACAGCATGAGGCGGTGGAGGTTGACGAGCCGGTCGGCCTCTTCGCCGTGGGCGCCGATGACGTTCCGGCGGTACTCGGGGGTCTGGTCGGACCCGCCGTACTCCTTCACCTTCGACGCCCGCATGTCGTCGTCCCAGATCGGCCGGTGCATCGCGGTGAACTGGTGGACGGTGAAGTCCGACTGCGGCATCGAGTACTCGTAGAACGTGTCGCGGACGCCCTTCGACACGCCGTGGATCAGCCACCGGGCGCCGGGCACTTCCCAGCGGACAACCTCGGGGAGCTCGTTGTACGCGGCGGGGCTGATGTCCTGGCCCTCGTCGACCTCGAGCACCACCGGGTGGATGCCCTTCAGGCCGAGGCCGGTCTTCTGCGGCAGCCTCGACTGCAACGTGGCGCCGTTCGCCCAGAGGATGTCGAACGGGTCGTGGGTGATCCCCTTGTTGCGGCCGCCCTTCAGGAGCCCCGTGTAGAACCTCGACGCCATGATCCGCGACTCGACACGCTTGGCGATCGACTGGATGTGCTTCTTCTCCGGCGCGACGAGGACCATCTCCTGGCCGGGGAACAGGCACGGGAACGCCAAGATCCGGGCCATGATCCCCTCGGACTTGCCGACAGCTCGGCCGCACTGGTCGAGCTGCTTGCCGTCCTTGCACCGGTACCACGCCCACTGGAACGGGTAGGCCCGCCAGCAGAGATCTTCCTTCGTCTCGTCGACCCACAGGAACTCGGCCTGGTCGAGACCCGAGGGGTCCATGAGGATCTTCGCGAGGGCGACCTCCTCGTCGGTCATGACCTCGACGAGACGAGGTAGTTCCTCCTCGGGCGGCGCTTCGACCGGCGGGTCTTCGAGGATCGTCACGCTGTCACGCCGTCGATACGGCGAGCTTCAACGTCTCGCAGATCCACCTTGTCGTCGCCGTTGCAGCGTGCTCGACCAGCTCCCGCTCGTCGACGGTCAGCGGCCGACCGGCGACCGCTTCGACCTCGGCGAGCACCTCAGCTTGGAGCTGGTCCTGGTTCCCAGCGATCGCGGTGAGCTCGACGACCAACGCGGAGATCGTCCCGGACTGCATCAGCCAACGCCGCCCTCGGCAACACCCCACGACTGGAACTCAGCCGGCGGCGGATACTGCTCCCGGAGCTGGGCGTGCGACCCGCCGCCCGATGAGGCCGGGCCGCCACCGAAGAACGTCTGTGGTGTCCGGGTGGCAGCGTCCATCAACGCCTCGGCCCGTTCGAACCCCGCCGACAGTGCCATGTGGTGAACCGGCTGCACGGCGCGCAGCTGGTCGAGGAGGCTCTGCAGGTTGCCGTCGTCCATCACGCTCCCCTTCCGAGGCCGAGCCTCGCGAACCATGCCATCGACGTCTCCGGTGATCGTGCCATGCGCGCCGTCACTGCTTCAGCGATCAGCATCACCCGGTACTCGGTGAAGTACCAAGGCGGCTTCCCGAACGCCTCCGCGATGACCCGCAGCTCCTGCACCGTCGGTGGCTTCGTCCCGGCGGCCAGGCGCTGCAACTGCGACTTCGACAGCGGGACTCGTTCGGCGACCGCGTCGAGTGAATCGGCGCCGACCAGCGCCCGGTACGCGACGGGGAACTCCTCAGAGGAGAAGTCGTCGCCGGCCAGCCGCCGGAGCGCGGCGACCCCGTCGGCCCGGTCGATCACCTGGTGGCGGCGGCCCGACCCGCGGGTCGGGTTCATCTCCAGGTGCACGACGTCGCGCAGCAGCGCGCCCATCAACTCCAGGTCGTCCTCGAAGAGTTCCCCCCACGCCGCTTCGGCCTCCGCGACGTCGGCGGCCGTCAGGCGATCCAGGTCCATCACGGCGCTCACAGGTCCCGGATCCAGGTCTTCTGGTGCTGACGGAACGCAGCGTCGAGTTCCTCCATCGCAGGGGCGAAGTAGTCCTGCACCCAGTCGAGAAGATCCTCCGCGGTGTAGTGCAGCTCGCGGCGTTCCTCGACGGTCATGCCCCGGTAGGCGCCGACCATCCCGATCAACTGCATCGACATCTCGAGCGCGAGGTCCCGTTGGTCGTCGCGGTGGACATCGAACTCCTTCGCCCGGCGCAGCAGGTTCTGGATGTAGTGGGCGAGGGACCCGTCGCCCTTCTGCTTCTCGCGGGTCATCCGGTCGACGCCGAGCAGCTTCTTCAGCTGCCGGATCTCCAGCGACAGGCCCTTGCCGGCTTCGAGGGTGGCCTTCTCGTCGATCGCCTTGTCGTCGTAGTCGCGGCGCCGGATCGACCACTGGTTGAGCCGGTGGCTGATGAGCTCCATGCTGACGAGCCGGTCGAGGTCGGCGACATCGGAGACCGAGGTGAACTGGAACGTCGTGCCGTACTCGCGGCACAGGTTCTCCAGGTAGGCGGCTTCCTCGTCGGTCAGCACATCAAACGGCGCCCCCGAAGGCAGGGACACGGTCGTGTAAGTCGGCAAGCCGGCCCTCTCTGGTCCTTGCCGCACGCCTGGTGGCCACGGCACCTCAACCCGTGCCGCACTGTATCCGACGACCCAAACTCTGGGTCGGACCCGATACGCGCGGGCGCGCGGTATCTCGCGCGGCCAGGAGGCGGAAAACCCCGAGGTCACAGCGTTGTGCCCGCTTGGGCCGCGCGAGATACCGCGCGCCCACGCGCTTGACACCGGCCGACCGGCCCGGCAGAGTTCAGCACTGCTTATCGGCTCTGACGTGGGGAGGCGCCGTGGACCAGGAGCACAAGCGAGGCTGCGACGTGGTCGTCGTCGCCTACCGCCAGCCGGACATGCTCCTCCGGTTCGCCCATACGCTCATCGACTGGCCGCCCACCATCCCGATCGCCGTCCACGTCGTCGACGTCGACCCCGACCCCGACGACGTCGCCGCCGCCCAGCAGACCGCGGATGACCTCGCCGTCATCGCCACCGACGTCACCTACACCCGGCACCTGGAGAACATCGGCTACAACCGGGCCGTCAACCTCGCCGGTGCCGACGGCGACCGCGACGTCGTCATCGCCTGCAACGCCGACGTCGCCTGGCTCACCCACAGCGAAGCGGTCCGCCTCGACCCCCAGCACGGCAAGACCCACGCCATCGACACCCTCTACCGCGGCCTCACCTTCCACCCCGACTGGGGAGCGGTCGGCCCCCGCCAGATCGACCAGCAGCGCACCATCACCGCCGGCGGGATCATCGGCACCCACCGCCACCCCCGACACCGACACTGGCGGCGCCACGTCAACGCCAGCCCCCCCGTCGTCCTCGAAGACGCCGTCACCGTCGCCGGGTCCATCCTCGCTCTCCGCCGCGACACCTGGGACCTGCTCACCGCCTGCGACGTCGCACCCGGCGACAACGACGTCGGCCCGTTCCTGCCCAACGCCCACTACTGGGGCGACACCTGGCTCTGCTACCACGCCGCCGCACACGGCCTGAAGTCTGTCTACGACGGCACCGCCACCGCCTACCACGACGTCCACGGCGCCGACCCCCGCCGCAGCCACGGCCGCGCCAACCAGCACACCGACCAGGCTGCCTTCCGGGCAGCGTGCGACGCCCACGGACTGGAGCACGACTGATGAACGACACCCCCGTCGGCGGCCCGTTCCTCGAGCGCGGCACCCCGCAGCCCGCCATCGAACTCGCCGAACAGGGCGGCCACCGCTGGATCCGAGTCGACAGCCTCATCGACTGGCTCGACAGCAGCCGCATCGAGATCGAAGCCGAACGGGCACAGATGGACCAGCTGATCAGGGCAGCGCCCGACGGCCTCGACGTCGACGTCGTCCGGCGCCTGCTCGCCACCTGGACCGGCCGCTCCGCCGCCCTCGCCGAAACCATCACCACCCTCCGAGCCGCCCAGGAGGCCGAACCCTCATGAGCAACCTGTCTCTCGCCATCATGGTCTTCGGGGCGACCCAGGCCGTCTGGTCCGCCTACTGCACCGGCCGACTCCGGATCATCGGCGGCTACAAGACCATCAGCGACGTCACCCACGAGACCCTCGTCGCATCCACCATCGCACTCGGCATCGTCGCCGTCATCGTCGCCGTCACCGGGTTCGGCATCATGGCCCTCGCCCTCACCGCCCTCTTCGCCGTCCTCTTCGCGCTCCTGGCCCGGACGCTGTGAACCTCCAACCCGGCACCGTCCTCCGCAACGCCCTCACGGGCACCGAGGTCACCCTCGCCGAAGCCGAAGCCGACGACCGCCTCGGCGGCTGGTGGACGACCAGCGGCGACTACCTCTCCGCTACGGCGATCGACGAGTCGTGGCGCCCAGCAGACGAGACGGTCGACGGCCAGCGCGGCAGCAGCGACCGGATCCTCGCCGCGTTCCTCGCCTTCCACCACGACCACCCCGAAGTCCTCACCGAGATCATCCGACTCACCGAACAGGCCCGCGACGCCGGCCGGACCCGGACATCCATGAAGGCCATCTTCGAAGTGCTCCGCTGGACCCGACACGTCACCCGCGACGCCGACCCGTACAAGCTCAACAACAACTACACGGCGCTCTACTCGCGGCTCGTCGCCGAGACCCGCCCTGACCTCGCCGACATGTTCGAGATCCGCAACAGTCCCAGCAGGGCCGCCTGATGATCGACCCTGCCCTGTTCGTCGGCGCCATCATCGTCGTGCTCCTGCTCGTCATGTTCTCCGAGGCGATCGCCGAACTTGTCGGCACCCTTCTGCGGCTCGCCGTCCTCGCGTGGGCGGGCTTCGTGTTCGTCGGCTTCCCGGTCATCGTCCTCTACCGCATCTTCTAGGAGCCCGCATGGACGAGTGCGCCTACCGCACCACCGACCCCGAGATCCTCGGCATCTGGCAGGACGCCGTCGACCGGTACGAGGACTGGAGGAACCGCGTCTCCGCCTTCGACGAGCGGTTCCCCGGCTTCCACAGCTGCCACACGAACTGGCACGACGGACTGTCCGTCATCGGGCTCGTCCCCGACGACGGCAAGCGCGGCGACCCGCCCACCCCGGTCGGCTGGCGGTGGCAGGTGTGGAAGGGCCGCTGGCTGCTTCACGGCTCCGGCTGCTGGATGCCCCACAAGGGACGCCTCGAAGGCAAGGCGTTCGCCGACGAGATCGCCGAGCTGCAAGTCAAGCGCCTCGGCGTCCTCCCCGGGATGCCGAAGGAGCTGCATGTCCCCGACGGCGGCAACCGGTGGCGCAGTCACTCCAGCTTCCGTCACGACGGCGTCGTCTACGTCCGCTGGTCCGGCATGGACGCCGACTACGTCGAAGCCCAACAGGCCGGCGTCCTCCAGGGCGACAGACTCGACCTGAGCCGCTGGGAACGCTGCAAGATGTCCGAGTACCACGCCGCCCACGAAGCCCTCCAAGACGCAGCGTGACTGCCACCGACTGGTACAGCCGGAACTACCCGGACTCGCCCCTCAACGACGGTCAGCGCCGCTGCCTCCGGCTGCTCGAGGACTGGCGGCCGCTCTACAACATCTACCGCGTCGGCCGCACCCGCCCCGACGGAGGGTTCCGGCCCTGCGGCACCGGGATCAAGGTGGTCCTCTCGCCGCACACCCACCGGTTCGCGACGTTCGACACCGCCGAACTGACCATCCTCGTCCTGCTCGCCCACCAGCACCGGTGCCGCGTCGAACTGGGCCCCGGCCGCGGATTCGGCACCATGGAGATCATCGTCCACCCCCGCGCCGCCGGCGACACCGGCCACAGCTGGGAGTGGCACCCCGGGCTCGATGACCTTGCCCGCCGGGCAACGCCGGTGCCCGCATGACCCGGCTGCCCGGCATGGACGCCGAACGCACCGCGACGATCTCCGACGACGGCCTCTACCGCTACGACCTCACCCGCCGCTGGGACGACCGGCCCTGGGCGCTGTGGGTGATGCTCAACCCGTCGACCGCCGACGCCGACCAGGACGACCGCACCCTGTTCACCATCCAGCAGATCAGTCGCCACAACGGCCACGGCGGCGTCGCTGTCGTCAACCTCTTCGCCTACCGGTCCCGGAACCCCGACGAGCTCCTCTCGTGCGCGGATGCCCGCGGCCCGGAGAACAGAGAGACGATCAAGCGGTGGGTCACCGACGACCGGGTCACCGCCATCGTCTGCGGGTGGGGCAACTGGTGGCACGCGCACCGCAACCATCCGCAGCGGCCGCCGCGCCTCAACGTCGAGCGGACCGTCCTCGACTCCGGGAAACGGCTCTACTCGATCGGCGAGACGAAGGCCGGTGACCCCCGCCATCCCCTGTACGCCCGGTTCGACAGCCCGTTCCGGAAGTACGTGCCCCTGTGGGACCGGTCGTGAAGCGGTACGTCGTCGGCTTCCTGTTCGACTCGGCGTTCGAGTGGGTCGCCCTCATCCGCAAGAACCGGCCCGCCTGGCAGGCCGGCCGCCTCAACGGCATCGGCGGCAAGCTCGAACCGGGCGAGGACTCGATCGACGCCATGGTCCGCGAGTTCCGCGAAGAGACCGGCCTCCACGTCACCGCCGACCGGTGGCGGCTCATGTGCACCATCGCCTGGCCCGACGACCTCGAACGGCTCGGGACCACCGACGAAGCCGCCGTCGACTTCTACGTCGCGCACGCCCCCGCCGAAGGCCGCGCCGGCCTCGCCCGGCTCGTACAGTCCCTCACCGACGAGCAGGTCGAAGTCATCGCCCGCCGGTGGATCACCGAACCGGAATGGCAGGACCAGCTCATCCCGAACATCACCTGGCTCGTGCCGCTCGCCGCGTACAAGGCCGACCACTACCGACCGTTCGTCGTCAACGCGACGGTCGCCGACATCGGAGCCGCCCCATGACCAACACGGCACTCGTCGTCACCCGAGACGAGATGCACCGCTGGCTGCCCCTCACCCTCGGCCGCCTCCGCGACCAGTTCGACCACGTCGTCGTCTACGACGACCACTCCACCGACGACACCGTCACCTACGCCCGGGACATCGGCTGCGACCTCGTCGTCACCAGCGCCCTGCAAGTCACCCTCCTCGACGACGAAGCCGTCGTCCGCGAGAACGCCTGGGTCTACGCCGTCCGCGAACTGGAACTGACCGCCGAGGACCGGATCGTCGTCGTCGACGCCGACGAGATCGTCCTCGGCGCCCCCGACGTGTGGGACCTTGCCAGCCGCGCCGGCGTCTACAGCCCCATCCGGGAGATCTGGCAGCTCGACCCGCCCATGCGCCGCGTCGACGGGTTCTGGGGGACCATCGGCGGCTGGCGGATCGGCTCCGCCGTCTACGGCAGTTTCCGCCAGCAGAAGCTCGCTGGCGGCTCCATCCCCGTCGAGCAGCGCGTCGCCGGCATCGGCAACCCCGACGGCCGGGTCGTGTTCTGCCACCTCGGCTACGTCAACCAACAGGACCGGCAGGACAAGTACGACCGCTACCGCGGCCGCACCGGCCACTCCACTCCACACGTCGCGTCGATCGTCACCACCCCGAAGCTCGAACCGCTCGGCGACGCCCTCACCGACACTGACCAGGCGTTCTTCGAAGCCGCCGCCAACTACAGGAGGATCCCGGCATGGCCGTAGCCACAGCGACCGCTACCCGCATCGGCGACCGGGAGCTCCGCGCTGCGCTCGCCCAGATCGGCCCGATCCTTCGGATCGCCCCCAAGGGCTACAAGATCATCGGGATCAAGGCCAGCGACGGCGTCGCCACCTTCACCGCCAACTGGGACGGGATCTGGGCCGAAGCCAGCGTCCCAGCCGAGGGCCCCCTGGCGGACGTGTTCCTCGACGTCGCCCACTTCGCGCCGTTCGCCCGACACGCCAACGGCCCCGTCACGATCGAGGACGACGTGACCGACTCCGACATCCCGAAGATCAACCTCCGCACCGGCCGGCGACGTGTCACCCTCCGCCGTGCCATCGGCACCGACTTCTGCCCAGTGCCGAAAGGCGACTGGGTCGAGGGGACCGCCTGGGACCTCGACCACGACGATGTCACCAACCTGAAAGGCATCGCCAGGTTCGCTTCGACCGACGACAACCGGCCGATCATCACCACCGTCAACCTCAACGCCGAACACGCCGCAGCGACCGACAGCTACCGGCTCGGCCTCTGCGAGATGGTCTTCGAAGGGCTCGACGAGGACGGCATCCTCGTCCCGGCCCAGGTGTTCAAGATGATGCCGAACCCGGTCCTCGACAGCGCCTTCGTCCTCGAGCACGGCACCGTCGACAACCGCGACGCGGTCCGCTGGTCCGACGGGCAGCTCACCGTCACCTGCCGCACCGTCGAAGGCAAGTTCCCGAACTACAAGGGCCTCATGCCGGGCCACTGGGTGACGAAGGTGACCGTCAACCGGGCCGCGTTCATCGAGACCGTCGCCGCCCTCCACCCGTACTGCATCGACGCCACCCCACTCAGGATCCACTTCGCCCGCGACCAGCTCACCTTCTTCTCGGTCATGCCCGACGGGATCTCCGAAGCCGAAGAGATCCTGCCCGCCACGTGCGTCACCTCCGGCGGTCAGGCGCTGCCCGACAAGCCGGTCGCGTTCAACTCCGGCTACCTGCTGGAAGTCAGCAAGACCGGCCGCGACCCCGACCTCGTCTTCGACATGGTCGACCAGCTGAAGCCCAGCCGGTTCTACGGCGGCCCCGAGAAGGACGTCCTCACCCTGCTCATGCCGGTGCGCGTGGCGTGAAGCTCCGGCTCGCTCCCACGTTCACCGTCGACGAGTCCTTCGCCACCGAAGGCGTCGTCGTCATCGGCGTGCGCGGGTCGGGCAAGTCGAACAGCGAAGTCGTCTGGTGCGAGCAGCTCCACGACGCCGGCATCCCCTGGGTGGCGATCGACCCGAAGGGCGACTGGTGGGGGATGCGCCTCGAAGGCGAACGGCCCGGCCTGCCGATCCCGGTGTTCGGCGGCCTCCACGGCGACGGCCCCCTCACCCCCGAGATGGGTGTCCAGATCGCCGACCTCCTCGTCGATCACAACATGTCGGCGATCCTCGACATCTCGCGGCTCACGAAGGGCGGCCAGGCCCGGTTCCTGGTCGACTTCTTCGACCGGCTCATGGAACGCCACCAGGCCGAGCCGCACGTCCGGAACGTCGTGTTCGAAGAGGCCCACCGGTACATCCCTCAGCAGGTCCCCACCTCGATGGCGAAGCTGAAGGAGGCGGCAGCGGCGATCCTGCTCGAAGGCCGCTCGTTCGGCCTCGGCTGCTGGGCGTGCACCCAGCGACCGGCCCGCCTCCACAACGACGTCCTGGAAGAGGTCGACTCGGCGATCATCCACCGGATCGGCGTCACCGCCACCGCCGACCTGAAACGGGTCCGGGACTGGGTGAAGCACGAGGAGCTCAGCAGCGAGATCAGCGAATCGCTGACCAAGCTGCAGAACGGCGAAGCCTGGGTCCTGTCGCCCGTCGCGCTCGGCGTCGTCCAGCGGGTCCGGTTCAACCGCCGGTCGACGTTCGACTCCGGCGCGACCCCGTCGACGCAGATCTCGAAGCGGAAGCTGTCCACGATGGCCGACATCGACATGGCCGTCATCAACGAGCAGCTCGCCGAGTCGATCGAACGCGCCCAGGCCGAAGACCCGAAGGTGCTCCAGCATCGGATCCGGGAACTCGAGGCCACCGTCCGGCAGCTCGAAGCCCGCGGCCCCGAGATCCAGGAAGTCGTCCGGGAGGTCGTCGTCGACGAGCTGCCGGACGACATCAAGGCGGCGATCGACGAGTACGACCGGACCCGGGTCGGCATGTTCCGAGACATCGACCTCGCGTCGAGCGAACTGGCAGCCGGCTGGGAGCGCATCCACCGGCTGGTCACCGACCACGTGCCCGGACCGACCATGACCACCAGGCCGCCGAGCGGGACGCCAAGGGACCCCACGCCCCCCGCTCGGCCCGCCGTCCCCCGTCCCGCGCCGGCCTCGGTGACGGCCGGGCCGGGGGACGGCACCGTCGGCGGCGCCTCCCGCAAGGTGCTGACCGTCGTCGTCCAGCACGGCTCCCGAACCCAGCAGCAGGTCGCCTGCCTCGCCGGCATCTCCCCGAAGTCCTCCACGTTGCGCGGCGCCCTCGCCGACCTCCGCAAGCGCGGCTACATCGACCACGGTCAGCCGATCACCGTCACACCCGAAGGGATCGCCGCGCTCGGCCCGTACGACCCGCTGCCCGTCGGGCCCGAACTGCGCCGCCACTGGCAGCAGTTCCTCGGCGACGGCGCCGACCGGAAGGTCTTCGACGCCATCGTCGACGCCTACCCTCGCACCCTCGACGACGACAGCCTCGCCGCCGCCACCGGGATCCCCGCGACCAGCTCCACCAAGCGGGGCGCCCTCGCGAAGCTCCGCAAGCTCGGCTTCATCACCGGCTGGACTCTCGACCCCGACTTCTACGACTCGATCAGCTAGGAGCAGCCATGGCCAAATGGGAGACGATGAAGGTCCACGACGACATCGACCGGGTCAACGAACTCGGCCAGGACGGCTGGGAGCCGTTCGCCGTCACCATCCCCGGCCCGCAGGTCTGGCTCCGTCGCCGGACTGACCCGCCGATCATCGACCGCGGCGCCGAAGGCAGCGATGAGACGCCGTAGACCATCGAACCTCGCGGTCGCCGTCGGCGCGTTCGTCGCCTGGTGGGCCCGACGACGGAGCCGGTGAAGACCTGCCCGTTCTGCCTCGACCTCGGCTGGGTCCCCCACCCGGACCGGCCCGGTGAGGCCATGCCGTGCAACACGTGCCGACGCGAGTCGGCCATCCAGTTCCTCCGACGAAAGCCCCGACGGCCATGACCAGCCCCCGAGTCGCCTGCATCATCCCGTGGCGCAACACCGACGAGACCGAACGCATCCGGAACTTGGCGTTCACCCGCTCCTACTACGAAGCGGTCAGCCTCGACATCGAACCCCTGAACGTCGTCTTCCCCGACAGCGGCGCCGTCGTCTTCGACCGCGGCGGCTCCCGCAACCACGGCGCCGCGATCACCAAGGAGCCGTACCTCCTGTTCGCCGACGCCGACACCGTCGTCCCCTACGCCCAGATCACCGCCGGCCTCGCCCTCCTCGAGCAGCACCCCCAACGGTGGGTGATCCTCTACGGGCTCGACCGGTACTACAACCTCACCGAGAACGCCACCGCCGACCTTGTCGCCGCCGGCGCCAAAATCACCAACCTCGCCGAACCAGTCGAAGGCGAATGGGTCCACAAGCTCACCTCCTGGGCCGGCGCCCTCCTCCTGCCCCGCGCCGCGTTCGAAGCCGCCGGCGGCTACGACCCCCGCTTCGGACGGCTCGGCTGGGGGTTCGAGGACAACGCCTTCGTCGACGCCGTCGACACCATGTGGGGCCACCACGTACGGACCGACGGCTACGCCCTCCACCTGTGGCATCCTCGCGGCCTCGACTTCGACGGGCCCTGGATCCCCGAGAGCCAGAAGCTCGCCCGCCGCTACAGCCGAGCCCGGGGCCGCAAGCCCCTCATGTCCAACCTGATCGCCGAAGGAGCCCGCTCGTGAACGTCGCCGTGTTCGGACTCGGCAAGCTCGGCGCCTGCCTGGCCGCCGTCATCGCCGAGAGGAGTGGCCACCACGTCTACGCGTACGACGTCGACGAGAAGGTCCGCAGCCTCATCGCGAACGGCAGCTCCCCCCACATCGAACCGGGCCTCCAGGAGCTCATCGCCGCCAACGTCCCCGGCCCCCTGCACGTCACGCCCGATGTCGACACCGCCGTCGGTCTCACCGACCTGGCGCTCGTCGTCGTCCCGACCCCGTCCCTGGCCGACGGCCGGTTCGACCCGTCGATCGTCGCCCGGGTCTGCGCCGACATCAACGAACAGGTCCGCCGGCACCGCAAGTCCGGCTACCGGATCGTCATCTGCTCCACCCTCAACCCCTTGGACATGGAGCAGACCATCGAACCGATCGCGACGTTCAACTCCGACACCGAGGTCATCTACAGCCCCCTGTTCATCGCCCTCGGTTCCGTCATCCACAACCTCACCCACCCCGACCTCGTCCTCATCGGCAGCCGCAGCAAGGCGACCGCCGACTGGTTCTGGTGGGACTTCGCCGCCTCCTACCAGGGGCACGCCGTCGGCCGCGTCTGGACCGTGTCCCTCGTCGAAGCCGAACTGACCAAGCTCGCCCTCAACTGCATGTTGTCCACGAAGATCGCCCAGGCCAACATGATCGCCCGGGTCGCCGACACCCTCGGCGCGAACCCCGAGGTCGTCCTCGCCGCGGTCGGCGCCGACCAGCGGATCGGCGGCAAGCTCATGGCCCCCGGCGCGCCTGCCGGCGGCCCGTGCCTCCCCCGCGACCTCGTCGCCCTCGGCGCCCTCGGCGCCCGCCAAGGCGTCGAGCTGCCGCTCGTCACCGGCACCATCGCAGCGAACCACCTGGAGATTGACTACATGCTCCGGTGGATCACATCCACGGCGAGCACCCTCCGCGTCGACTCGGTCGGGATCCTCGGTCTCAGCTACAAGCCCGGCAGCCCCGTCTCCGACGACAGCCTTGCCGTGCACCTGCTACGCGAGGCCGACCAGCTGGGCGTGTTCTGGCGGTCCCGGATCAACGTGCATGACCCGCTCGTCTCCTGCCCCGAGGACCCGCGCATCACCCAGTACGTCGACCCGCAAGAGGTCATCGACCGGTCCGACATCGTCGTCGTCGCCACCCCCCACCCCGAGTACGAGAAGCTCACCTACTCGCCGGACACGACCCTCAACCCGTGGCGGATGAAGCTCAACTCGGCCGGGTTCACCCGGTGATCGTCTTCGACAAGCTCAGCCTCCACGGCCGGCTCGGCAACGCCCTGTTCCAGCTCGCCGCCACCCTCGGCATCGCGGAACGGCGCGGCGAGTCGGCGTTCTTCAACGCCGACTGGATCCACCGGCCGTACTTCTCGGTCCCCGACCACTTCTTCGCGCCCCGCGACGACCTCGCCGCCGCCCTCGCCGTCGGCCAGGCCGTCGAGCTGCAAGCCACCGGCGAAGTCGCCCACATCCACGAGCAGGACCGCATCTACGCGCAGGACGTCAACCTGTTCCTCCCGATCATCAACTTCATCCGAGCCTGTCTCGCCCCGTCGGCGGCCGCGCTCGAGATCCTCGACGGGCCCGGCTGCGCGCCGTTCAACCAGCTGCCCAAGCCGATCCTGTCCGTCCACGTCCGCCGCGGCGACAACGTCCCCGGCCAAGACCCCGGCGTCGCCGACAAGCAGAACTACTACGTCCTCCCGAACCTCGACTACTACCAGCGGGCCATCGCGGCGCTGCGCAACTGGTTCGAGCCGGCGTCGGTCGCGGTGTTCTCCGACGAACCCGCCTGGTGCGAACGGCATCTCGGCAGCGACGTCGACTACGTCCACCACGGGCTCCCCCGCCCGAAGGAACACGAAGCCGCGTACGCCACCGCCCCCGTCCGCGACTGGGTCGACCTGCAGCTGATGGCCCGCTGCCAGTACCACGTCGTCACCGGATCCACCTTCGGGATCTGGGGCGCGATCCTCGCCGGTGACAACCCCACAATCCGTTGCACGCCGGTCTACGGGCCGAAGCTGCGCCGCATCAACGAGGATCTTCTCTTCCCTTCCACCTGGTCACGACTGGAGCTGCGACATGGCTAGCCGCGAACGAACCCTGAAGCAGAACACCGCCCACCTGGAGACCCTGCTCCGTGCCATCGGGCTCGGCGAAGGCGGCCGCTTCCGGCGTGCGTGGATCGAGCACGACTACCTCCACGTCGAGTGGGACTGGGACGGCGACGGCGACCCGCCGCCCGGCTACTACGTGGTCGCGGTCGGCGGGATGCCCGACAACAGCGTCATCTCCGTCCGGACGACCACCGGCGAACCAGCGCCCGGCGCCGAACCGATCACCGTCATGCAGGTCACCGACGGTGGCGTGTCCGTCCTGGAAGCGATGGTGGTCGGTCCGTGATCATGGACCTGAAGGCGCTCGTCGCCAAGCACGGCATCAAGATCGACGGCGTCCTCCACGTCGGCGCCCACGAAGGCGAAGAGGCCGAGGAGTACTTCGCCCTCGGTGTCGGCCAGGTCTGGTGGGTCGAAGCCAACCCGGCCGTCCTCCCCCTCCTCCGCCGGAAGCTCGGCGGCTACGAAGGCCACCACGTCATCGAAGGGCTCGTCTACAGCGAGGTCGGCGTCCAGCTGCCGTTCAACATCACGAACTACAACGGCATGAGCTCGTCGATCTTCGAGTTCGGCACCCACCCCGAGTTCTCGCCCGACACGAAGTTCGTCGACCGGATCACCCTCACATCGACGACCATCGACCAGATGGTCACCGAACACGGCATCGCCGCCAACTTCCTCAACATGGACCTCCAGGGCGCCGAGCTGCACGCCCTTCTCGGCGCCGTCAACCTGCTCCCGTCGATCGACGCCGTCTACTGCGAGGTCAACAAGGCGCAGGTCTACAAGGGCTGCGCCCAGATCGAAGACCTCGACAGCGTCCTCGCCTCGTTCGGCCTGAAGCGAGTCGAGACCCACTGGGTGCTCACCACCCTGTCCCGCAGCCGCGGCAAGAAGGACGACGGCTGGGGCGACGCCCTCTACATCCGGAGTGGCCGGTGAGCGTCATCCACGTCCTCATCCCGTCGTACAACTGCACCCCCTGGATCGAACGGTGCCTCGAGTCCGTCGCCGCCCAGACCGAACGGGTCGGCCACGTACTCGTCATCGACGACGCATCCGACGAGCCCGGCTACGAGCCGCTCGCCCACGAAGCCTGCCGTCGCCACGGCTTCGGCTTCCACCGCAACGACCGCAACATGAAGTGCCCGTACAACCTGCGGCTCGGGATCGACATGCTCGGCGCCGAACCCGACGACGTCATCTTCCTCCTCGATGGCGACGACTTCCTGCCACACCCGGGCGTCTTCACCCGGATCATGGAGGTGTACGAAGACCCCGACGTGTGGCTCACCTACGGCAACTACCGACCCCACCCCCGCAACACCGGCCAGACCCTGGCCCACATGTACCCGTCGGACCTCATCGCCCGGCGAGGCTTCCGCACCGGGCCAGCGTGCTTCAACCACCCGCTCACGTTCCGCCAACATCTGTGGGCCCACGTCGCCGACGCCGACATGCAGACCAAGAGCGGCCGCTGGTTCACCGGCGGCTACGACATGGTCATCATGTCCCCGATGCTCGAGATGGCCACCGGCCTCGACGGGCACCTTCACTGGCGGTTCCTCGACGAGCACCTCTACACCTACAACGCCGTCAACCCCCTGTCGGACGCGACCATCAACGTCCACCTGGTCGAAGAGTCCCGAGAGATGATGCGCCGACCCAAGAAGCCGCCGCTCTGTCCCGACCGGGGCAGGTGCGGCTCGTGATCGACGCAGACGGCCGCATCGAGATCCTCCGGGACTACGCCGACGCCTACGTCCTCAGCTGGTTCGTCGAGACCGGCACCGCCGACGGCTACACGACCGCCGCCCTCGCCGACCACTTCGAACGGCTCGTCACCATCGAACTCGACTACGAGCGGTACCTCCACGTCGCCACCACGCAGTTCATGCAGAGGGACAACGTGCTCCCCCTCTGGGGTGACAGCGCAAGGGTGCTGCGCGAAGTCGCCCAGGTGCTCCCGGCGCCGGCGTTGGTCTGGCTCGACGCCCACTACTCCGGCGGCGTCCGCGGCGAGAAGGACACCCCGGTCGAGGACGAGCTGAACATCCTCGGCGGTCACGTCGAGCCCGGCGCCAACACCGGCACCCGCCAACTCCGGCACGTCATCCTCATCGACGACGCCCGCCTGTTCGGCAGCGACCCCGCCTACCCGACGCTCGACTGGGTCCGGGCCTGGGCCGACGGGCACCGCTACTCGCTGGTCGTCGCCGAAGACATCATCCGCCTCACCCCCCTGGCCTAGAGTCCGCGCCATGCGGATCCTCGTCACGGGCGCCGGCGGCATGATCGGCGGCTACCTCGTCCCCCGCCTCCTCGACGAAGGGCACGAGGTGCGCGCCGTCGACGTCAAGCCCGTCGCTGACTGGTGGCAGGTCCACGACGACGCCGACAACCGCGGCGACGACCGTGGCGACATGCGCGACGCCCGCGCCGCGTCGCTCGCCATGGCCCGCTGCGACCAGGTGTACGCCCTCGCCGCGCTCATGGGCGGCATCGGCTACATCGAACGCAACCGAGCCGAGTGCATGATCAACTCGAGCCTGATCTCGGTCCAGACGTTGCGCGCCGCCCTGCACGCTGGGGTCGAGCGTCTCTTCTACTCCAGCTCGGCGTGCGTGTACGCCGCCGAGAAGCAGACCCGGCCGGACATCACGGCCCTCGCCGAGAGCGACGCGTGGCCCGCCGAACCCGAGGCCGGCTACGGCGAGGAGAAGCTCGCCACCGAGCAGATGCTCCGCTACGCCGCCATCGACCTCGGGACGATCACCACCCGCATCGCCCGCTACCACAACGTGTACGCGCCGGCGCACCTCACCTGGGAAGGCGGCAAGGAGAAGGCCCCTGCAGCGATCTGCCGGAAGGTCGCCGAAGCCGTCGTCTCCGGCGACCACGAGATCACCATCTGGGGCAACGGCGAACAGACCCGGTCGTTCATGCACATCGACGACTGCATCGCCGGCACCCGCCGCATCATGGACGGCGCCTACCCCGACCCGCTCAACCTCGGCTCCGACGAGCTCGTCTCCATCAACCAGCTCGTCACGATCGTCGAAGGCATCGCCGGGGTCAGCCTCCGCCGCCAGTACGACCTCACCGCCCCCAAGGGCGTCGCCGGCCGCAACAGCGACAACACCCTCATCACCGAGCAGCTCGGATGGGCGCCGTCCATCCGGCTCGCCGAGGGTCTCGAAGGGCTCTACCGCTGGGTGTACGACCAGGTGAAGGCCGACGCCTATGGCCGCCATGGCTAAGCCGCCCCCGTCGGTCCTGCGAGTCGAGGAGCTGCCTGACGTCTGCCCCAGCTGCGGCGTCGCCCTCCCCGACAAGGGCCACATCGTCGACTGGGCCGACCGCCAGAACCGAGCCTTGAAGGACCCGCCGTGGGAGAAGTGACCATCTCCGTCGTCATCGCCACCTTCGGCGACCCCAGCTGGATCTCCCGCGCCGAGAACGCCGCCGTCTCCGTCCACGATCAGACCCACGCAGCGCACTCCATCCACCTCGTCCACGACCAGACCCTCGCCGCCGCCCGCAACCGCGGCGCCGCTGACGCCACCGGCACCCACCTCGTCTTCCTCGACGCCGATGACGAACTCGACGCGGGCTACCTCGCCGCCATGCACGCCGCCGGCGACATCGACATCGGCCGCCCCAACAGCATCGGCATGTACCCCGACGGCACGATCGACGACGCCCCGTCGATGATCCCCTGGGCCGATCTCCGACGACGCAATTCCATCGTCGTGTCCGCCATGGTCCGACGCTCCATGTTCCTCGCCGTCGGCGGCTTCACCGAACTCCCCGCGCTCGAGGACTGGCACCTCTGGCGCCGCCTCTGGGAAGCCGGCGCGGATGTCGTCGACGTCCCCGACGCCATCCTCCGGATCATGGTCCGCCCCACCTCGCGCAACCTCGACCGCGACGCACAGAACCGGGCCTACTCCCGAGTCATCCGCGAGACCCCGGTAACCCGAGGTCCCGCCCGCTAAATAAACCGGGCGGACCGGTCGATACATCCCCTAGTGGATGACGCGACCCGGACGGCGAAGCAGGTGCACGACATGCTGCTTGAGGTCCGCCCCGCCGGCGCGTCACATCCTGCCGACTGTGCGCTCTGCGCGATCAAGGAGGACACGGTGACGACCTTCACCCAGGACCAGCTCGACGCCGCGGTCGCCCAGGCCGTCGAGGCCGCCACCGCCGACCTGAAGACCCGGCTCGGCCAGTACGAGGCCGGCGAGCAGGAGGCGGCCATCGCCACCGCCGTCGAGGCCGCCACGGCCGAGTCCGCCACCCAGATCGCCGACCTCACCGCGAAGCTGGAGGAGGCGGCCACCGCCCGCGCCGCAGCCGAGGCCGAGATCGCCCGCCGCGACGAGGAGGCCGCCACCAAGGCAGCCCAGGACGCTCTCACCGCCCGCCGCGACGAGCGGACCAGCGCGGTGAAGGAGCTGAAGGTCTTCACCGATGCCGAGATCGACACGTTCGCCGAGGGCTGGGCCGCCCTGGAGGACGCCGCCTGGGAGGGCAAGCTCGCCGAGCTGACCGTCCTGAAGGACCGGGTCAAGGGCGAGCCGGCCGCTCCCCCGCCGCCGCCCACGGGCCCCACCGGTGCCCTCACCGCCGCCGAGGACACCGGCGGCTCCGACGAGGTCTCGCCTGCCCGCAAGGTGCTCAACCTGCGCGGCGCCGGCGTCGACGCCACCAAGATCATCTGAGCAGGGAGGACTGCACACATGGGTTCCTACGGGCGCCACTTCGACTTCCGGCAGCCGCCGCTGCCCCAGGACCGGCTCGGCCGGTACTTCGCCTCCGCCGCCACCCTCATCGGTGCGCCGGTCGAGGTCGTCGAGGGTGAGGACCAGGACGCCAACGGCCGCCTCCCCCTCACCCTCGCCACCGGCGCCACCGAGCCGGTCAAGACCAAGCACGGGGTCCTCGTCTACGAGTTCCCCACGCCGAACAAGGACGGGTTCGACCCGGTCGTCACGTCCTTCTCGGACCTCGACACGTGCCCGGCCGGCGAGCCGTGCCAGCTCGTGTCCGGGGCCTACGTCCGGGTGGCGTACTGGAACTACGACGAGGTCAACTTCCAGGACCAGCGGGAGTACGCGGCCCGCACCATGGTCGCCGGGGTCGCCATCCCGACGCCGACCGTGACGCGGGGCGAGTACCTCACGCCCGGCGTCGGCAACGACACCGACGGCTACTGGGCCGTCACCGCCGACCGCGACGAGGCGTGGCTGGTCGTCACCGGCGTCGACAACTCCACCGGGCTCACCGAGGCCCAGTTCCTCTTCTGAGGGACTCAGTCCACCCATCGACCACTTGATCCCAGGAGGGGCCACGTGAACACCGTCGTCGTCAACCCATTCGCGGGGAGCTCCCAGGGGGGCGACTCCGCCGACCCGCGTGCCCTCGTGGCCGAGGCGGACGCCTACGTCCGTTCGGTCTGGAACGACGAGGCCGAGCGCGCCAAGCTGCTGTTCGACCTCGTCGAGACCATCTTCGAGGGGTTCCGGCACGAGAACCTGCTGCCCTACTTCTCGACGGTGGAGAACGCCGACGAGAACGAGCGGATCACCATCGAGGAGGTCCGCGGGCTCGAGGTCTTCTGGGTGTCCCTCGGCGGCCAGATCGACGCCAGCCGGATGACCGAGCGGATCTGGGAGCTGAAGCGCGACTACATCGGCTTCCAGGTCTACGAGCTGAACCGGAAGATCCGGAACGGCTTCAGCCGGTCGGCGGCCCAGCTGCAGGCGGCCGCCATCGAGCAGATCGACGCCTCGATCTCCTCGCGCCTGTTCCGCACCCTGCAGGCCGCTGTGCCGACCTCGTCGGACTACTACATCGGCCTCCCCGGGGTGTCGAAGTCGGCGGTCCGGACGGCGCTCACCGAGGTCTCCGACGAGGCCCAGACCGACCAGCTCACCATCGTCGGCCGGGCCACGATGATCGACCAGCTCCTCAACGAGATCGAGGACGACAACACCTACGCCCCCGAGACGCAGGAGGAGATCCTGCGCCGCGGCGTCCTCGGCTCCTACCGGGGCGCCAACATCGTCAAGCTCACCAACTTCAAGGACCTGCACGACCGGTCCTACTTCCCGGCCAACGAGATGTGGATCATCGCTCCCAACGCCTCGAAGGTCGGCCTCTGGGGCGGCCTGGAGGGCATGGAGTGGATCGAGCCCGGCGGCTGGTACTGGCACATGCAGGGCGTGCGTGAGGCCGGCTTCGCGGTCCACAAGAAGGAGCGGCTCCGCCGGATCGAGGACACCAACCTCCCGGCCGGCCCGGTCGTCTGACCCACCAGGCGGCGGCAACCAGCGTGCGGCGCCCCCTACGCGGAGGGGGCGCCGCCGGCTTCCCAGGCAAGGACAAAACCAGGCCGCATAGGCTGCGGCCGACCAGGAAAGGACCCCGCGCATGGCAGATCTCGAGCAGTGGCAGTCGAACATCCGAGGCCGGATCGGCATCATCCGGGTCGACTCGGAGGGCCGCCAGAGGACCCAGCTGGTCCTGGGTGGCGCCCGGTTCAGCCTGTCGCCGCAGGAGCGGCAGATCACCGAGCAGAACGCCGTCGAGGGGAGGAACCCGTTCATGAACGGCCAGTTCAGCCCCGTGCAGCTCGTCGAGTCCGCCGAGGACTACGACCGCGTCAACAACAGCGGCGCTCTCAGCGACAGCGACATCGACGAGATGCTCAGCATCGCCAACCACCAGACCTTCCTGAAGGCGCTGAAGGAGATCGACAGCCCCTACACCATCCAGCGGATGATGGAGCGGGCCGTCGAGAAGAACTCCTCGGAGCCCCGCCTGCAGGCCGTCCGGGACCACCTGGCCGAGCTCGGCCACGGCACCGTCGGCGGCAACTTCGGCGCCGACCCGGTCGCCGGCGGCATCGCCGACGGAGTGCCCGAGCCGCAGACCGCGCAGCTGACCCCGCAGGACCCGCAGCCGGCACCTCCCGCGCAGGCGCCGCCTCCCATGAAGTGAGGTAGCGGATGGCCGTCGCGCTGGAGGATCTCGCTCCTCGACTCGACGCGACGCTCAACCCGCCCGGCGGCGGGGGCCTGTTCGTCGCCACCACCGAGCAGTACACGGCGTCGCTCGCCAACGCGTTCTGGTACGCCAAGCTGTGGGGCCTGTTCGCCGGCTACCGAGCGAACTCCAGCAACGAGATCGTCCCCGTCGACGGCGGCGACGACCTCAGCGAAGACCTGTGGCAGATGATCGTCCTGTTCGCCGCGCTCACCGCGCTCGAGGCCCGCATCGCCGGGCTCCTCACCTACGTCCGCAGCAAGGCCGGCCCCGTCGAGTCCGAGAAGCGCCGCTCGGCCGAAGTGCTCGTCCAGCTCCTGAAGGCCAAGCGGGCCGAGCTGGAAGACATCCGCGACGACCTGGCCGGCGCCGACCAGACGACCGTCTCGTTCATCGACGGCGTCCTGGCCCGCACCAACGCGATCGGCGCCGCCGAAGGCTCGTGGTGGCGGTGACCCGTGGCCGGCACCGACCCTGACGACCCAGGCTTCGCGACCGAGTTCCGCGCCGACATCCGGGCCACCATGATGATGGGGCTCCCCCAGGACGAAGCCCTCCGCCCCCGCTTCCACTTCGACCGGCGGCGCGCCTACGCCCGGACCGACTCGGGCGGCCGCCCCTGGGACCCCCGCACCGCGGTCCCGACGGATCCCGATCCCGACGCGCCGATCGTCGCCGGCGACGGCGACGGCCAGGTGCTGTGCGCTGTCGAAGCCCGGGAGGGTGAGACCGACGAGACGACCGTCGGCACCTTCGAGGCCGACGAGTACATCC
>CAZIVD010000029.1:0-48554 GCA_964542635.1 uncultured Nocardioides sp.
TGCCGCAGCACCAGCCGCAGTGCATCACCGACGTCAGCACCGAGCTCTACGACTGCGGCAACTGGGCCGTCTCCGCCTCGTGGAACGTGCCGTCGACCGCGGTCTCGGGCGTCTACATCGCCAAGCTGACCGTCCCGTCCAACCAGGACGAGTCGCACATCACCTTCGTCGTGCGCGACGACTCCAGCACCTCTGCCCTGCTGTTCCAGACCTCCGACCCGACGTGGCAGGCCTACAACACCTACGGCGGCTCCGACTTCTACCAGGGCGCCGCCAACGGCCGCGCCTACAAGATCAGCTACAACCGGCCCGTCCTCACGCGCGACGGCATCGGTGGCCGAGACTTCTTCTTCTCCAACGAGTACCCGCTCGTCCGCTTCCTCGAGCGCAACGGCTACGACCTCAGCTACATGGCCGGGGTCGACACGGACCGCCGTGGCAACCTGCTGACCAACCACAAGGTCTTCCTGTCCGTCGGCCACGACGAGTACTGGAGCGGCGCCCAGCGCGCGAACGTCGAGGCGGCACGCGACGCGGGCGTCAACCTGATGTTCCTGAGCGGCAACGAGGTCTACTGGAAGACCCGCTACGAGTCCTCGGCGGACAACTCGCACACGCCGTACCGCACGCTGGTGTCCTACAAGGAGACCTGGTCCAACGGGAAGATCGACCCGAGCGCCGAGTGGACCGGCACCTGGCGCGACCCGAGGTTCGCGCCCAAGAGCAAGGGTGGCGGGCGTCCCGAGAACGGCCTGACCGGCACGATGTACCAGGCCAACTACACCGACCTCGCCATCAAGGTCCCGGCCGCGCAGGGCAAGAACCGGCTGTGGCGCAACACATCGGTGGCCACGCAGTCCTCCGGACAGACCGCGACCCTCGCTCCGCACACGGTCGGCTACGAGTCCGACGAGGACATCGACAACGGCTCGCGCCCGGCCGGCCTGATCCGGCTGTCCACGACCACGGGTCCGACACCGGAGTACCTCGTCGACTACGGCAACACGGTGGTCGCCGGCACCACGACCCACAACATGACGATGTACAAGGCCCCCAGCGGCGCTCTCGTCTTCGGCGCCGGCACCGTGCAGTGGACCTGGGGACTGGACGAGACGCACGACTCGCCGTTCGCGCCGGAGCCCGCGGACTCGCGCATGCAGCAGGCCCAGGTCAACCTGCTCGCCGACATGGGAGTCCAGCCGACCACGCTGATGTCCGGGCTCGTCGCGGCCACCAAGTCGACCGACACCGCCGCCCCGACCGCGGCCATCACCTCGCCCGCCGCCGGGTCGGCCCAGGCGAACGGCGCCAACGTGACCGTCAGCGGCACCGCCGCCGACACCGGTGGCGGCGTGGTGGCAGGGGTCGAGGTGTCGACCGACGGAGGTACCACGTGGCACCCGGCCACGGGCACGACCTCGTGGTCCTACACCTACAGCCAGAAGGGGGTCGGCTCGACCCCGGTGCAGGTGCGGGCGATCGACGACAGCGCCAACAAGGGCGCGATCGTGACCCGCTCGTTCAACGTCTCCTGCCCGTGCAGCGTGTTCGGCGCCAAGGTGCCGAAGAACCCCGCAGCGAACGACGCGTCCGCGGTGGAGCTCGGGCTGCGGTTCGCGCCGGTGGCGGACGGCTTCGTGAGCGGCGTCCGCTTCTACAAGGGGTCCGGCAACTCCGGCACCCACGTCGGCTCGCTGTGGACCAGCACCGGCACCAAGCTCGCCACCGTGACCTTCTCGGGTGAGACCGCGACGGGCTGGCAGACGGCGAGCTTCTCCTCGTCCGTGGCGGTGTCCGCCGGGACGACGTACGTCGTGTCCTACACGGCTCCCAACGGGCGGTACGCCGCTGACGAGAACGCCTTCTACGACGGTCCGATCGACGCGCCACCCCTCCTGGTGGACGGCGGCTTCGGCGCCACGGCGGCGGGCGTCTACGGCAACCCGGGCACCTTCCCGTCGTTGAGCTACGGCAACGCCAACTACTACGTGGACGTCGCCTTCACATCGACCGACGGCTCGCCCCTGATCGCGACCAACCAGTGGCCGGTTGCGAACACGAGCAGCGTGCCCGCGTCGACCACGGTGAGCGCGAAGTACTCCAAGCCGCTGCAGGCCGGCACCCAGGGACTCGTGCTCAAGGACGCGAACAACGTGACCGTCGCCGGGTCGACGACCTACGACACCTCGACGCGGGTCATCACGTTCACCCCGAGCTCCCCGCTCAACGGGTTCGTGAACTACACCGCCACCCTGTCGGGCACCGACACCCAGGGCGGCCAGATCACCACGGGGAAGACCTGGTCCTTCCGGACCGCCAAGCCGGCCAACGCGCCCGGGGTCTGCCCGTGTCAGATCTTCGACGACGGCGTCGTGCCCGTGCAGCTCGAGGACGCGGACACCGTGCCCGTGACGCTGGGAGTGCGGTTCACCTCGGACACCGCAGGGACCGTGACCGGCGTGCGCTTCTACAAGGGTCCCAACAACACCGGCACGCACACTGGCACGCTGTGGACGGCGGACGGCACCCAGCTGGCCACCGGCACCTTCACCAACGAGTCGGTCTCCGGGTGGCAGGACCTGACCTTCAGCACGCCGGTGACGATCGCCAAGAACACCACCTACGTGGCGTCCTACCGCACCACCGTCGGTCGCTACTCGGCCACGCCTGGTGCCTTCGGAGCTGGGCCGGTCACCCGTGCGCCGTTGAGCGGGATCTCGGGCGCCTACACCTATGGGACCGGCTTCCCGAGCTCGACCTCCGCGGCCAGCTACCTGGTCGACGTCGTCTTCGAGAAGGCCGCTCCGTCGATCTCGGTGGTCTCTCAGGATCCCGCCAACGGCGCCGTCCAGGTGCCGCGTGGGACGACGATCAAGACGACCTTCTCGGCGCCGGTCAGCGCGGCCGGCTGGACGCAGACGGTCACCTCCGGCCCGAGCAACACCCCGGTCCCTGGCTCCGCCACGCTGAACGCCGACCGCACGGTGCTCACGTTCACCCCGAGCGACCAACTGCCGGCCGACAGCGACATCAAGTCGGTCCTGACGGGGGTCGTCTCGAGCGAGGGCGTCAGCCTGCCGACGCAGACGTGGACCTTCCACACCAAGGCGCCGGACGCCCCTGGCTCCCAGACGCTCTTCAGCGACCAGGTGCCGGCTGTGGTCTCGGCAGACGACGGCGCCGCCGTGGAGCTGGGGACGGTCTTCACGCCGGCCGTGGACGGGAACGTCAGCGCCATCCGCTTCTACAAGGGCGCGGGCAACGGCGGCACCCACACCGGCTCGATCTGGAGCATGGGCGGCACCCGACTCGCGACCGTGACCTTCACGAGCGAGACCGCCACCGGATGGCAGACGGCGACGCTGTCCTCGCCGCTGGCGGTCACCGCGGACACGTCGTACGTCGTGTCCTATCTGGCGCCGGTGGGCCACTACTCCTACACGGGCGGCTTCTTCTCCAACGAGTGGGTGTCCGGTGACCTGAGCGCACCGTCGGGCAACAACGGCCGGTATCTCTACGGGGCCGGTGGCGGCTTCCCGAGCTACAGCTGGGGATCGTCGAACTACTTCGTCGACGTCGTGTTCAACCCGGCGCAGGGTCCGAGCGTGTCCGGGCACAACCCGGCCGCCGGGGCCACCGGGGTTGCTCGCACCACGACGATCGCGGCGACGTTCTCGGTGCCGATCCAGGCCACGGGCTGGACGGTGGCGGTGAAGCAGGGCACGACGCCGATCGCGGGCACTACCGCGCTGTCCGCGGACTCGAAGACACTCACCTTCACACCCAGCGCCCAGCTGCCCGCAGACGCCGACATCACGACCACCGTCAGCGGTGCCGTGGCAGCGGTGGGTGGCGCGGCGATCCCGACCGACACCTGGACGTTCCACACCGCGGCGGCCACGACCACCCTGGTCTCGCTGTTCACCGGGCAGACCCCGGCGACCGCCGCGACCACGGACACCAGCGCGGTCGAGCTCGGCGTGGCCTTCACGCCGTCGGTCAACGGCTCGGTGACGGCGATCAAGTTCTACAAGGGCACCGGCAACACCGGGACCCACAAGGGCTCGATCTGGACCTCGACCGGGACCCTGCTCGGGCAGGTGACGTTCTCCGGAGAGACGGCGACCGGCTGGCAGACGGCCAACTTCACGACGCCGATCGCGCTCACGGCGGGACAGACCTACGTCGCGTCCTACCTGGCGCCCAAGGGCAGGTACGCCGTGACCAGCGGCTTCTTCTCCAGTCCGTGGACCCAGGGGGTCCTGTCGGCTCCTGCCGGCAACAACGGGCGATACGTCTACGGCAGCGGGGGTGGCTTCCCGACGAGCAGTTGGAACTCGACCAACTACTTCGTCGACGTCGTCTTCAGCTACTGATTCTCGTTTCGGCCCCTGGCAAGGCCGAAACGCAGCACAATGTCAATCAAGGGGGAATGACACGATCATGGTGTTGAGCGATCACTCACACGAGGTGCTGGGTGTTGCCGTCGTCGGTGCGGGCTACTGGGGCCCGAACCTGATCCGCAACTTCCGCGCCAGTCAGCGATGGGACCTGCGGGCCGTCTGCGACCTCGACACGGCTCGGGCCGAGGCCGTCCTCGGCGCCCGCAGCGGTGTGGACGTCACCGCGGACCTCGCCGAGGTGTTGGCGCGCGACGACGTCCACGCGGTCGCCATCGCGACGCCCGCGCGCACGCACCCGGCGATCGCGCTGGCGGCGCTCGAGGCGGGCAAGCACGTGCTCGTCGAGAAGCCGCTGGCGGACAACGTCGAGCACGGCCGGCAGATGGTGGCCACGGCACGCGAGCAGGGCCTGGTCCTGATGGCCGACCACACCTACTGCTACACGCCTGCAGTCCTCAAGATCCGTGAGCTGGTGGAGGCCGGTGAGCTCGGCGACATCTTGTTCGTCGACTCCGTGCGGAT
The DNA here is from genome assembly GCA_964542635.1 of uncultured Nocardioides sp. Classification (GTDB taxonomy): domain Bacteria; phylum Actinomycetota; class Actinomycetes; order Propionibacteriales; family Nocardioidaceae; genus Nocardioides. The sequence continues at coordinate 4,926 of CAZIVD010000029.1, forward strand.
CAACCTCGGCCTCGTGCAGCCCGACGTCGACGTGTTCTGGGACCTGGCGCCGCACGACCTGTCGATCCTCGACTTCGTGCTGCCCGGCGGACTGCGCCCCACCGGCGTGGCCGCCCATGGCGCCGACCCGCTCGGGGCCGGCAAGTCGTGTGTCGGGTACCTGACCCTGCCCCTTCCCGGGGGAGCGATGGCCCACGTCCACGTGAACTGGCTGAGCCCCACCAAGATCCGCCAGATGGTGATCGCCGGGACCAAGCGCACCCTGGTCTGGGACGACCTCAACCCGCAGCAGCGGGTCAGCGTCTACGACCGCGGGGTCGACCTCACCCAGCAGGCCATCGACACCAGCGACCGGGCCGCGTCGACGATCTCCTACCGCCTGGGCGACACCTGGGCCCCGGCGCTGCCGGAGCGGGAGGCGCTCGGGCTGATGGTCGAGGAGTTCGCGGCCAGCATCCACGAGGGTCGGCCGTCGCGCACCGACGGCGAGGCCGGACTGCGCGTGCTCGCGGTGCTCGAGGCAGCGTCGTCGAGCCTCGCATCCGGCGGCCTGCTCACCGACGCCACCGTGCCGAGCCTCGAGATGGAGGCCGTGCGATGACCACGCTGTCAGGCGCCCAGGTGCTCGTCACCGGCGGGGCCGGCACGATCGGGTCCACCCTGGTGGACCAGTTGGTCGAGGCCGGCGTCGCCCACGTCGACGTCGTCGACAACCTGGTGCGCGGCAGGCTCGCCAACCTCGACGACGCGTTGGCCAGCGGCCGTGTGACCCTGGTGGAGGGCGACATCCGCGACCGCGACCTCATGCACGACCTGGCGCGCGGCAAGGACCTGGTCTTCCACCAGGCGGCGATCCGGATCACTCAGTGCGCAGAGGAGCCGAGGCTCGCCCTCGAGGTCCTGGTCGACGGCACCTTCAACGTCTTCGAGGCGGCCGTCGCCCAGCGCGTCGACAAGGTCGTCGCGGCATCGTCGGCCTCGGTGTACGGCATGGCCGAGGAGTTCCCGACGGGGGAGCGGCACCACCACCACAACAACGACACGCTCTACGGCGCCGCCAAGTCCTTCAACGAGGGTCTCCTGCGCAGCTTCCGCGCCATGAACGGCATCGACTATGTGCTGTTGCGCTACTTCAACGTCTACGGTCCGCGGATGGACGTGCACGGTCTCTACACCGAGGTCCTCGTGCGGTGGATGGAGCGGATCGCGGACGGCCAGCCGCCGCTGATCTTCGGCGACGGTCGGCAGACGATGGACTTCGCGTTCACCACCGACATCGCGCGGGCCAACGTGCTGGCCGCGGCCAGCGACGTCCGCGAGGGCGTCTACAACATCGCCCGCGGCGAGGAGACGAGCCTGCTCGAGCTGGCCCAGACGCTCTTGCGCGTGATGGGCTCGGACCTCTCTGTCGAGCACGGCCCCGAGCGCGCCGTCAACGGCGTGGTCCGCCGGCTCGCGGACGTATCGGCCGCCCGTGAGGACCTCGGCTTCGTCGCCGAGGTCGACCTCGAGCAGGGTCTGCGCGCCCTGGTCGAGTGGTGGCAGCCGCTCCGCGAGGAGATCGCCGCCGGCCGCGCCGTGCCCGTGGGAGCGCCGTGAACCGCATCAACGTCATGCTGCCGTGGCTCGGCGACGAGGAGGCCGCGGCGGTCGTCGAAGTGGTGCGCTCGGGATGGGTGGCCCAGGGTCCTCGAGTCGCGGAGTTCGAGCGCCGCTTCGCCGAGCACCAGGAGGCGGCCCACGCCGTCGCGACCAGCAACTGCACGACCGCGCTCCACCTCGCGCTGGTGGTCGCGGGCATCGGAGCCGGCGACGACGTGGTGGTGCCGTCGTTCTCGTTCATCGCGACCGCCAACGCCCCGACGTACGTCGGAGCGCGGCCGGTCTTCTGCGACGTCGACCCGACCACCGGCAACGTCACGGCTGTCACCGTGGAAGAGGCACTCACCGAGCGGACGCGGGCCGTGATCGTCGTGGACCAGGGCGGCCAGCCGGTCGACCTCGACCCGATCCGCGCGCTGTGCGACCCGCGCGGGATCGTCGTGATCGAGGACGCCGCGTGCGGTGCGGGCTCGACCTACCACGGTCGCCCCGTCGCGGCCGGCGCCGAGATCGCCGCCTGGTCCTTCCACCCGCGCAAGCTGCTCACGACGGGCGAGGGCGGGATGATCACCACCAGTCGCAGCGACTGGGCCGACCGCGCGCGCACGCTGCGGGAGCACGCGATGAGCGTGTCGGCCGCCGACCGCCACGCGAGCACGCTCGCACCCGCGGAGGAGTACGCCGAGATCGGGTTCAACTACCGGATGACGGACCTCCAGGCTGCCGTCGGCCTGGTCCAGCTCGGCAAGCTGGACGCCATGGTGGCCCGCCGGCGCGAGCTCGCCGAGGCGTACGCGAAGGTGGTCGAGGAGATCCCCGGACTGCGCCTGGTCGCCGACCCGCCGTACGGCACGTCGAACTTCCAGTCCTGCTGGGTCGAGGTCACCGCCCCCTTCCCGCTCGACCGCGAGCAGCTGATGGCCCGCCTCGCCGAGCAGGGCATCTCGGCCCGCCGCGGGATCATGGCCGCCCACCGTCAGCCCGCCTACAGCGGCCGCGACACCGGGACGACGCCGCTCCCGGCCACCGAGCAGCTGACCGACGGCACCGTGATCCTGCCGCTCTTCCACGAGATGTCCGAGTCCGAGCAGTCACGGGTCCTCGAGGCCCTCCGCACTGCGGGAGCGGGTGCGTGAACGGACTGCTCCTGATCGCCGCCAGCGGTCTGGCCCGCGAGGTGCTGACCGTGGAGCGGATGCTCGGCCGCTTCGACCGGATCGGCATCCTCGACGACGACCCCGCCCGCTGGGGCGAGGAGATCCACGGGGTGCCCGTGCTCGGCCGGATGGCGCTGGTGGGGGAGTACGCCGACCATGAAGTGCTCGTGTGTGCCGGCAAGGGTGCGGTGCGCCGCGCGATCGTCGCGCGCCTGGCGGAGCTCGGCGTCACCGACGACCGGTATGCGTCCGTGGTCCACCCGCGAGTGCACGTGCCGACCAACTGCGAGGTCGGCGCCGGGTCGGTGCTGCTCGACGGCACGGTGCTCACGGCCGACGTCATGGTGGGCCGTCACGTCGTGGCGATGCCCCACGTCACGTTGACCCACGACGACCGGGTCGAGGACTTCGCGACGCTGTGCGCGGGGGTGACCCTGGGCGGCTCGGTCGTGGTCGGCCCGGCTGCCTATCTGGGCATGAACGCCAGCGTCCGCGAGGGAGTCGCCGTCGGCGCCGACAGCGTCCTGGGCATGGGCTCGGTCCTGCTCCACGACCTTCCGCCGCGAGAGACATGGGCTGGGGTCCCGGCTCGGAGACTGCCCCAGCACGCCAAGCTGCACACGGAGGTGCCGCGATGACGATCCCCTTCCTCGACCTGGCTGCCCAGCACCAGGAGATCGCCGAGGAGGTCGAGGTCGGACTGGCCTCGGTCTTCGAGCGCACCGCCTTCGTCGGCGGTCCCGAGGTGACGGCCTTCGAGCAGGAGTACGCCGCCTACGTCGGCGCCGCGCACTGCATCGGGATGGCCAACGGCACCGATGCCCTCGAGTTGGCGTTGCGAGGCGTGGGGGTGGAGCGCGACGGCGAGGTGATCCTGCCTGCGAACACGTTCATCGCCACGGCCGAGGCAGTCTCCCGGATCGGGGCCCGCCCGGTGCTGGTCGACGTCGACGACGAGCACCTGCTGATCGACCCCGAGGCGGTGGCCGCAGCCCTCACGCCCCGCACGCAGGCCGTCGTACCCGTGCATCTCTTCGGCCAGGTCGCGCCGATCGAGCGGGTCGCTGCGCTCTGTGAGCAGGCCGGGGTGCCGGTCGTCGAGGACGCCGCGCAGTCGCAAGGCGCCCGTCGGCACGGTCGCCCGGCCGGCTCGCTGGGGACCGTGGCCGCGACGAGCTTCTACCCCGGCAAGAATCTCGGTGCGGCCGGCGACGCGGGTGCGGTGACGACCGACGACGACGAGATCGCCCATCGGGTCCGACTCCTGGGCGCCCACGGCTCCCCGACGAAGTACGTCCACGACGTGGTCGGGATGAACTCTCGGCTGGACACCATCCAGGCGGTCTACCTGCGGGCCAAGCTGGGCCGCCTCGAGAAGTGGAATGAGCTGCGCCGGCAGGTCGCCGACCGCTACGCCGAGCTCCTGTCGGGCATCGAGGGCGTCCGGTTCCCGACCACGATGGCCGGCAACGAGGACGTCTGGCATCTCTACGTCGTGCGGGTGGAGGAGCGCGACCGCGTGCTCGCTGCGCTGGCCGACGACGGTGTCGGCGTGGGGATCCACTACCCGACCCCGGTGCACCTGACCGCCGCCTACGCCGACCTGGGCCTGCCCCGCGGCAGCTTCCCGGTCTCGGAGGCGGCGGCAGACCGGATCCTGTCCCTGCCGATGTTCCCGCACCTCACCGGCGACCAGCAGGAGCAGGTGGCGAGCGCGCTGGCCGCCGCTGTCTGACACTGGACCCCATGAGCCCGCACACTCCTCGGGCCACGGCCCCTGAGGCCGTGGCGGATCGTGCGGGTCGTGCCCTCGGCTGGAGCCTGCTCAACACCCTGGTCGCCAGATTCGGCACGCTGGCGATCGGCATCGTCATCGCGCGCCTTCTAGGCCCGGAGGAGTTCGGCACGTTCGCCGTCGCCTTCGTGGCCCTGATGGCCGTCCTGAGCTTCAACGAGCTCGGCGTCAGCCTGGCGATCGTGCGCTGGCCCAACGAGCCCGAGGAGATCGCGCCGACCGTCAACACGATCTCCCTCGGCATGAGTGTCGTGCTGACCGCCGCGATGATCGCCGTCGCTCCGGCGTTCGCCTCGGCGATGGGTGACCCGGACGCAACCCGTCCGGTCCAGTTGCTGAGCCTGTGCGTGTTGATCAACGGTCTGGTCGCGACCCCCGCGGCGCTCCTGCAGCGCTTCTTCCGGCAGGACCAGCGGATGGTGGCCGACCAGGTGAACGTGTGGGTCGGGGCGCTCGTGTCGGTCGGGCTGGCCTGGGCCGGCTGGGGAGCGATGTCGCTGGTGGTCGGTCGGCTGGCCGGCGCGGGTCTCTCGGCCCTCTTGTTCTTCCACTACTCGCCGCTGCCCTACCGCGTCGGCTTCGACCGGCGGTACGCCAGGGCTCTGCTGGCGTTCGGCCTGCCCCTGGCTGGGTCGAGCATCGTGGTCTTCTGCGTGGGCTTCATGGATCAGCTCGTCGTCGGCCACGTGCTGGGGACCACGCTCCTCGGCTTCTACGTGATCGCGGTCAACCTCTCCAACTGGCCGGTGACGATGTTCTCCCAACCGCTGCGAAGCGTGGCTCCGGCCCTGTTCTCACGCCTGCAGCACGATCCCGCGCTGATGCGTCGGTCCTTCGTGCAGGTCCTCCGACTCCTGGGGTGCGTAGCTCTCCCGGCCTGCGTGGCGATTAGCGTGACGTCCTGGGGGATCATCACCCTGGTGTACGGCGAGGCCTGGGAGCCGGCCGCAGCCGTGCTGGCCTGGCTGGCGCTCGTCGCCGCCGTCAGGATCGTGTCGGAGCTGTGCTACGACTACCTGGTCGTGCTCGGCCGCTCCAACGCGATCCTGATGGTGCAGATCGTCTCGCTCGTGGTGCTCCTGCCGGTCCTCTACGTGGCCGTGGACCACCGGGGCATCCGAGGCGGCGGCGCCGCCGTGCTGGCGGTGACGGCGCTCGTGGCCCTTCCCCTCTACGCCGCGCAGCTCTCCCGCTCCGGGATCCCGGTGACGGCCCTGCTGAAGGCGTTGTGGCAGCCGGCGCTCCTCGCCCTCGCCACGGGTGCTCTGGTGGCCGCGATCCTCGCGTGGGTCGGCGAGGGGATCGTCGGTCTCTCCCTCGGCGCGCTCGCGACCCTGGCCGTGATCGGGGCCGGCCTGGGCCTGGTCCGCGGTGACCTCCGAGAGCTGCGCGAGGTCCGGGCGTGAGGATCCTCGTCTATCCGCACGAGCTGGGCATGGGGGGAAGTCAGCTCAACGCGATCCAGTTGGCCTCCGCCGTCCGCGAGCACGGGCACGAGGTCGTGGTCTACGGCCAGCCCGGCCCGCTGGTCGCGACGATCCACGACTACGGCCTGGAGTTCCTGCCCGCGCCCGCGCCTGGCCGACGGCCGTCGCCGAGCGTGGTCCGACACCTCCGCGCCACGATCCGCGATCGGGGCATCGACGTCGTCCACGGCTACGAGTGGCCACCGATCCTCGAGGCCGCCCTGGCTTGTCGTGGCCTGTCCGCGGTCGCGATGGGCACGGTGCTGTCCATGTCGGTGGCACCCTTCATCCCACGCGGCGTTCCCCTCGCCGTGGGCACCGAACAGATCGCGGCCGCAGAGCGGCTGGGCGGACGCCCGTCCGTCTTCGTCCTCGAGCCGCCTGTGGACCTGACCGTGGACGACCCCACGGAGGTCGACGGTCACGGCTGGCGGGCGTCCCTCGGATTGGCCGACGACGAGGTCGTGGTCGGGGTGGTGTCGCGATTGGCGGCCGAGCTCAAGCTCGAAGGCATCCTGACCGCGATCGACGTCGTGGGGCAGCTGGCCGCCTCCTCGCCGGTCGCCCTCGTGATCGCGGGCGACGGTCCCGCTCGCGCCGAGGTCGAGCGCGCTGCACAGACAGTCAACGACGCCCACGGCCGAGAGGTCATCCGGCTCACCGGCAACCTCGCGGACCCGCGGCCGGCGTACGCCGCGGCCGACGTCGTCCTCGGCATGGGTGGATCCGCCCTCCGGGCCATGGCCTACGCGAAGGCGCTGGTCGTCCAGGGCGAGAACGGCTTCTGGGAGGTGCTCGACGAACGTACGGCCCCGCAGTTCCTCTGGACCGGCTGGTATGGCCACGGCGACGGATCCGAGCGCGGACCGGACCGGCTCCGCGACGCCCTCGGACGCCTCCTGACCAGCCCCGAGCGACGGGCCGACCTCGGTGCGTACGGCCGGCGGCTGGTGGAGCGGCGCTTCGCCCTACCCGTCGTGGCCGGGAGCCTGCATCTCGCCTACGAGCAGGTGCGGATGGACGCGCCGCAGCTCTCGATCGCCGACCAGGGACGCGCTTTCGGCCGCTGGGGTCGCTACCAGGTGGACAAGCGCGTACGCCGTCTGAGAGGTCGCGCGGCTGCGGACGACTTCAACGCCAAGCCGGTCGCCAGTCGCGCCGATGCGGTCGTCCCCGCTCCGGCGCCGGACACCGAACGTGACCTCACGTCTGACCAGGCACTGCTCTACTTCGCCGGCGTGAGCTGGGATGCCGTGAAGGGCACCGACCGACATCTCGTGGAGCACGTCGCGCGTCGCCGTCCCGTTGTCTGGGTCGATCCCCCTACGTCATTGCTGCGCGGCCGCGACGCTGCCGCGAGGGTGAAGGAGCGGACCCAGCTCGGCCCGGACCTGCTTCGCGTCCATCCGTGGGTGTTGCCTGGGGTGAGCCGTCCGGTGCTTCGCCGAGTTGCCCATGACATGGCCGCCCGCCGCGGGCTTGCTGCCGTGAGGGCGTGGGGGAGGGGCCTTGGAGGAGTCGTCGTCTCGTCCCCCCTCCAGCTCCCCCCGCGAATGAGTGGCGACGTCCCTGTTGTCTACTTCGAGACCGACGACTTTGTTGCTGGCGCTGACCTCTTTGGTGTCTCGCGCCAGCATCTGATGGCTCAACGAGCCCGGAACCTGGCACGGGCCACGGTCGTCCTCGCAGTGACCGACGACCTAGCAGCGGATCTCGGAACCCAGGGCCAGCGTCCTTGGGCAACCCTCCCCAACGGATGTGAAGTCTCGATCCACGAGCGCGGAAGTCCTGCGGAGATCTCCGTCCCTCGCCCCAGGGCAGGTGTGGTCGGACAATTCAACGACCGCTTGGACCTTGCTCTGCTCGAAGGTGTCGCCGCAACGGGCCGCAGCCTGGTTCTGATCGGGCCTCGTCGTGAACTCTCGGGGATGGGCAACGACAGGTTCGCATCGCTGGTGGCGCTGCCGAACGTGGAGTGGGTGGGGCAGCAGGACCCCGAGGACCTGCCACGCTTTCTTGCCGCCCTGGACGTCGGGCTGACGCCCTACGCCGACTCCGCGTTCAACCGCGCGAGCTTTCCCCTCAAGACACTCGAGTACATGGCGGCGGGTCTCCCGGTCGTGACGACGGCGTTGCCGGCGGCCTACCAGCTGGGCACCACTCTGATCTCGATCGCGACGAATCCCGAGGACTTCGTGGCAGCCACGGTGCGTGAACTCGATCATCCGGGAGATCAGCACCTGGTCGGCCTGCGCCGAGATTTCGCCGGGCAGCACACGTGGGAGGCGCGGGCGGCCACATTGCTCGGTCTGATCGACGATGCGGCTGCGCGTCGCCCTGACCCTTAGGCCGGATCACGCCATCAGCTCCCGCGCCAATTCGTTGAACCGTTCGATGCGGTGCTCCCACAGACCCGTTCTCTCTACTCGGGCTCGCCCTGCGCGCCCCATCGCGACCGCCAGGTTCCGGTCAGCCGCGAGCCGACCCATCGCGCTGGCCAGGTCTCTGACGAGCCGCGCCTCGTCTTCTACCTTCAGAAGCACGGCACAACTCGGGTCAACCGTGGCGCCCGGTCCGCCTCGGTCGCAGACCACGACAGGCAAGGCGTACCCCATCGCCTCGAACGTGACGTTTCCTCCCGGCTCTCGGTAACTCGGGAACACGAACGCATCGGCTCTTAGGTAGAACGCGTCGACCTCACGTCGAGGCAGGGCTCCGTGGAAGACCACGCGGTCCGTGACTCCGTTCTGGCGGGCGACCTGCTCACAGTAGTCGCGGTCAGGCCCATCCCCGACGACGTCTAAGACGCACTGAGCGGCCTCAGGTCGCGAGAGAGCTTCGACCGCGTAGCGTGCGCCCTTGGTCTTGACGAGTCGCCCAACATAGAGAAGGCGGAAGGGTTCGGACAGGCCCCTTGGTTGCCTTTGCGGAACAGGTGGGAGGGCCGGGAGTCCCGTCTCGCTCATGACCTCGAACCGGCGGAGCGGCACCTCGGCCAGTTGCTCGAAGACGTAGGGGGCGATGCCGAGCACGCAGGCGGCCTCTTGATATGTCCTCCTGAGCAAGGGGTCGTGTCGCAAGCGGAACGAGTCCAGGGTCCGAAGGCGGGTGAACCAGGGAGCCGTCTCCGTGCTTTGGTCGAAGTGGGGCGGGTCGTCCAGACCGCCACCCACGGGACCGATGATGTAAGGGATACCAAGTCGGGTAAGAGGGGATGGATAGCGCATCGCAACCGGTACAGGCTGATGGGCGGCGTCGAACGCCTCCCCGCCAGCGATGGCCCGACGGATCCAGTAGCGAGCACGAGCATAGAACGGCAGATAGGCGGGCTTGAGCATGCTGTTGAGTCGTTCGTAGTGCCCGACTAGGGGCGGCTCCTGCCACTCGACGACCCGTGCGCCCTGCAGTTGCTTCGACAGTGGAGTCTTGCCGCGCTTGAAGTATGTCAGGACGGTGAGGTCGTGGTGTTGCGCCAGACGACTCGCCCACTGGAAGGCGACCCATGCCTCCCCGACGTCCTCGCCATCGCACGTCGGAGCAACGAGAAGGACCCTGGCCATGCAGTCACCCTATTGGGGTTCGAAGGCCCGGCTGCATCCGGTTGACAGCGTGAGGCGACGCGCAGATCACGGGCTCGACCTGTCCGCGGCCTGTTCTGACTGCTGTGTGTGGCCCGCGATCACGATGAGTCGATACATGCTCCCAGCGAGGCCCATGACGAGGAAGAGGAGACCCGCGGCCATGGGGAAGCTGAACCCGTCGAAGAGGGCCATACCGACAGAGCCCGCAGCAATGGCGGCAAAGAGGGCCTGGCTGAGGTGTCCGATCTGGGTATCGCTGGAGAGCCGGCGGGCCGTCGAAGCGCACAGAAGCGAGCGGATCTGCAACGCAAGCACAGCTACGACGCCGACAAGTCCAACCTCGATCATCAAGGTGAGGTACTGGTTGTCGAAGATCCGGTAGATGGGGAGGAAGGTCGAGAAGCCTCGTCCGAACCAGGGTGCCCTCTCGATGAACTCCCATGCGAATGCGTAGGAATCTGTTCGTGACTGCGCGCTGCTGTCGGCGGCAATATTGGTGAACAACCCAGCCAGTGATCCCAAGATGCCAGGGATGACGACGAAGATGGTGGTCGCGAAGAGCGCCGCCAGCGCCAAGGCAACGAGTTTCACGCGCGGCGTCCACACCACACCGAGGGATACGAGGCCGACCAAGGCGCAGATGAGGGCAGAGCGGGAGATGGATGTGACGCACGCGAAAGCGATGACCACCACCGGGTAGGCGCGACGGAGGAACGTCCGATTGCGATCGCTCATGGCCATATGGACCGCCAGCGGAAGGATCATGGTGATCACCGCTCCATACTCGATGGCATGGAGGGACGTGCCCGGGGGGCGATTGAAGCCTTCGCGTGCCGTGACGATGCCGGGGTTCTGTGGAGCCCCTAATCCCGGTATGGAGATCTCGTCTACGAATGTTCGTCCAGTGACGAACTGGATTAGTCCAATCGTGGCGATGACACCGCCAAGGAAGACTATTCGTCGCACCAGGGTATTGAGGCGTTCAAGGTCGGGCAGACCCTCGGAGGCCACAAGAAGCACACCGCCCATGGACAGTAGAACCAACATGCCGAGATCGGCACTGCTGGCTTCGACGGCGTCGATCGGCCTCGTCATGGCGGCCACATAGGAGGCGAGGAAGGCGGCCAATACGACCAGAAAGTGTGCTCTCAGCGGTGTGCGTTGAGCTCGTTCTCGGTTCGTCATGAGATCGAACACCCACCAGCCGAGCAGAGCCAAGCCGACGAGGCGTGATGGCGTACCGGCTCCTCCGAGGGCTTCCACCGTCAGACGAGGCGGAACAAGGAGCAGGGTGACCGAGTAGATGGTCAGGATCGAGGCGCCATCGATCGGACGATGACCAGCCATCATCGCCTCCCGGAGCGTCCCTTCAGCTTGGCTGGGACGGAAAGAGTCCGATGGTGTGAACGGATCCCCTCGCGTGTTGCCAGTCGAGCGCTGACAGGATCCTCGGTGCTACCCCGAAGAGAAGGATCAGGCTCAAGATCGCCCGTTCCGTCGTGTGTCTCGTGCTCGGTACCAATTGGCAGCGGTGAGGGGTCACTCGTGACGGGTTCGCGGCGGACTGGGTGGTCGTTCTCGCTTGCGGCGGACCCCCCTGCCTCCTCGTCTTCCTCGGCCGCGTTGCTGTCGATCTCGGGCCTTCGGCCGGTGTCATCCGCAGCCTCGGACTCGGGGGGCTCGACGGCGGGCGGTGGAGCAGTGACCCCTGGGTCTGGACGCACGGATTCGACCGGGGTTGCGATCACTGCCTTCTCGGAACGGCGTCTGCGCCGCCGCAAGAGCAACCGATCAACCAGGATGAGGAACGTGAGTGAGACTGCGACGACACCAGCAAGCACGGCAAGGACGATCCGGATGCGTTGCTTCTGCAGAGTCTGTGGCTCGTCGCCTGCGTTGATCGTGACGGCCACGAGTCGCGACGCCGGCCTGATGTTCAGCTCGTCCTGGATCGACTCGAGTGTGGGAGCCACTCGGTTGACCAACTCCTGACGAAGGGCAGTAGCCGACTCCGGCGTCGTAGCCTCGACAGTGAACAGGACCACGGGGGCGCTCGTCGTGAAGTCGGCAGTGACCTCGTACTCGGTCCCCGGATACCGTCGGGTCAAGTCTGCATGCAGAGTGTCTGAGTCCAAGGCACGCACGAGGACGTCCCGAGCTTGTCCCAGACCTCCCAGCCCCAACAGCCGGTTGGCGTGAGGATTCTCGGGGTCGACGGGTGGGACGAGGAACACGCTGCCCTTGGTCTGGAACGTCGGTCCGACTTCGCTGATCACAAACGCCACGCTTGCGACGGCCAACACGACCGCGACGAGTGTGAGATACCAACGCCGGAGGAGCGCGGACATCACGTCACGCAGGTACACGCGGCGTACCTCCCCCTGTCTGGACTGACCCCCAACGAGTGTACGGGTTCACCCGAGTCACAATTGCCGACCGCGAGTATTTGGGGCTGGTCCGACGTATCCTCGGAGGTCGAGGGGGAGGGATGGCCAGACGGTCAAACGCGTGGCTGAGCCGCGTCATCATTGCTGTGCTCGGACTCGCCTTCACCGGAGCGCTTCTGGTCCATATCCAGCAACGCCCCGGCGTGTTCTGGACGCAGGTGAACGTCGTCTTCCTGGCGCCTAAGTCTTCCGCGCTGCCCAACAACATCCAGGACACCTCCAATAGTGTGATTGCGACCGCGGGCCTCGTGGAGCAGTTGCTGCGGACGGGGCGGCCGATCCCGGAGGTTTCATCAGCTGCTTCGCTGACGGGTACGGGCGTCTATGACGGCTACTGGATTCGCCTGTTGCAGTCGGGAAGCCAGTGGGAGACCAACTTCGACAAGCCAATCCTGGAGGTTCAGGTGGCAGGCCCCTCGGCCGGTGGGGTGACAGCACGTGCGGAAACTTTGGTACGCGGCATCCAATCGACGTTGGACGAGTTCCAGGACGATGACGGCGCGGCAGACAACGTGAGGATCACCACCCTCGTATCACCGGCCAGACCCAGCATGCACTATTCCGACGGCCGCCGGTCGCGAGCGCTCGGGGCCGGCCTGCTCCTAGGCGTGCTGCTCACGGGCATGTGCATTTCAACCCTTGAGGCCGTACGACGATTTCGGCGGCCAGCAGACGGACGGGCCCGCGCCAACGCGCGGAGCCGTGACAGTGTCTGACAGTCGCCCAAAGGAGAGCTGTATGCAGATGCGCGCCATCGGGGACCTGGAGGTTTCGCTTCTCGGCTTGGGTACGTCACGGCTGGCATCGATGGGTGCTGGGAGATCGAAGTCGGACGCTCGACGGTTGTTGGGGGCAGCACGTGACTGCGGAGTGAACGTCCTTGACACCGCCGACACCTATGGGTCAACGGCCGCTGAACGATGGATCGGTGAGTTGACCCATGCTGAGGCTGACCAGTGGATTGTCGTCACCAAGACCGGGTTACCGACGGCGGACTTCCCAGGACTCCTGCGCGCTGCAAACCAGCCCGCTAAGAAGGTAGTTCAACGTGTGCGCCCGGGCTTCCACGTGGACTGGCGGGGTCTGCGAAGCAAGATCGAGCGAAGTCTTCGGCGACTCCGTCGTGATCGAATCGATATCTACCTGCTGCATCTACCGCCTGTAGGCATAGAGGACGATGACGCACTGCACGGCGTTCTCCTCGAGGCTGTCCAGTCGGGGCTGATCCGTCAGTTCGGCGTCTCCAGCAACGATGTCGACACCCTGAGGGCGATCGAGTCGAAGTGGGGCGTCGCATGCGCCGAAACGATGGTGAACCCGGCCTCTGCGATAGGACGCGGAGATGTTGATCTGGGCCGATTCGACCTCATCGCCAATCATGTCGCAGGTGTGACCTCGCAATCCCACCCTGGGATGGCTGACAGGCTGCATGACGAGGCGGGCGCACGGCACGCCCAATTGTTGCGGCACGCTGCGGCGGTCCCGGGAGTCAAGGTGGTACTCACGGGAACTTCGAACGTCCAGCATTTGCGAGCCAATGCTGCAGCCCTCGAGAGGCCGTCGACCGCGGCGGACCTCCTCACCCAGGGGCCTGGAGTCCACGGGTGAGGTGGTCGCCTAGGCGCAGAGCCAGGGCGACGATCGTGAGCGTCGGGTTGGCGTGCCCGGACGTCGGGAACACGGAACCGCCTGCGACATAGAGGTTCGATACGCCGTGCACGCGACAGTTCGCGTCCACGACGCCAGAACTCGGGTCCTCGGACATGCGGGTTGTTCCGAGGAAGTGGGCTGCCGAGTTCACCCGATGACTGATCTCCTCCAGGTAGACCTTCAACTCGCTCTCGCTGTAGACCAGGTGCCCGAGGTCGGCCGCTCGAAGGCGCTCGTCCAGGACGCGGTGAGCGCGAACAACACTGTCGATGTCCTGGTCGGTCATTCGTGCCTCCACCACTATCCGTCGCATGCCCAGCCCATCGCGGCTTTGCCCAAGCGTGAGGCGGGAGACAGGATTGGGTACCTGTTCGGACTGAAACTGGAGATGGTAGAGGCGTTGTCCGTCACTCGGGAGGAGCTCGGGAAGGCGTCGCGAGCTCGCATATCGACCGATCAAGGCCCGCCACAGTTCAGGAATGGCCTGCGGAAAATGCCGCACGAACGTGCGTGCGTGACTCGCGAGGGAGGCGCGGTCAGCAGCGAGTCTAGCGGGTGCGTTGCGCGGATCGCGAACAGCTCCCGCAAGCGTCTTCGCCAAGAAGACCGCCGAGAACAATGCACTTCGATGCCCGGTGGCCCCCGTGGGCGGTCGCACCGGCATGAAGACGATGTTCATCAGCCTGTCCTCGGCCTGGCGGTCGGGAGTGATCCAGATTCTGCGTCGGCAGTAGACGCCTTGGGCGTCACGGTCGAAGCCGACGTGCGCCCGGGGAGTAGCCCCGGTGAGTTCCATCTGCGAAGCGCACCCGGAGAGGTGGGTCTGGTAGTAGCGCCCTACGACGTCGGAGTGGTTGCCGATCCCCGACGGGGCGACATCGTCAGAGTCGAGCAGAAGTCGCGGGTTCTCCAGACCCCCTGCTGCGATCACATAGCGCTCCGCAATACAGGGCTGCGATGCGCCTGTTGGCGTGGTGATCACGAGGTGTTCCACGCTCTGGCCGTCACCCGTCAGCTGGATCCGGGTGCAGGTCGCATTGAGGACGACGATCACTCGCCCTGAGGACATGAGCTTGTCCTCGTACTTGCGCGCGAAGTTGGTCGGACGGCTCCACCGTTCGATCGGGAACGTCACGACTCCGTCGCCGTCCAAACCTGGGAGCAACTCGGGGGAGTCGGGAAGAGCGAGCCGAGCGTCGAACTCCATCCCGCCGGCCTCACACAACGTGAGTGCCCTCTCGAAGAATGGCTCCAGTTCAGCGTGGGAGAGGGGCCACCCGCTCCATGGGACCCACGACCGCGCCACGAGGTCAACCTCGTCCAACGGAATGCACCGCCCTCCCCACGCGGTACTGGTGCCTCCCCATTGACGCCGACGATTCTCATCCAGTGGCTCATGACTTTCCGGAGGGCGTGCGAAACCTCGGTTGAGGTCACGAGCAGCCTCTGTCTCGGTCCGTCCGCCCGATTCGATGAGGATGACCGTCTTTCCTCGGCGGGCCAGCGTGAGCGCCACTGAGATCCCCGCCGGCCCGCCGCCGACGATACAGACCTGGTGTCCGAGCAGGCGTTCGGGCGTCAGCCCGTCTCTGGCGTCGAGGATCACCTTCCAGAGGGTAAGGGGAACGACGCACGGGCACGGTCATCCGAGGCAGGTGAGCGGACGATGCGCTGCTGCGATCCCTGAGCGACCGATAGCCTGGGCTGCGTGCCTGTCGACCTAGGGGTGGTGATCGTTGCCTACAACAGTGAGACAGAGATCAGCGGGCTGCTCGAGTCTTTGGGGCCGGCACTCGGACAGCTCTCGGCCCATGTAGTGGTGGTGGACAACGGCAGTTCGGACAAGACGGTGAGGGTTGCGCGTCAGCATCCGGTCGGTCCGCAGGTCATTGAACAGGCGAACCGGGGGTATGCCGCGGGGATCAACGCCGGTGTCGAGTCGTGTCCGGAATGCCCTGCCTGGCTTGTGCTCAACCCTGACGTCAGGCTCGGTCGCGACTCAGTCACGATTCTCGTCGATGCCCTGAAGCACCGACGCGTGGGGATCGTCGTTCCGCAGGTCTGCGATGGCGACGGAAACCGTGTCAACTCGCTTCGACGGGTGCCCACCCTGGGTCGAGCCAGTGGACTGTCGTTTACACGGCTGTCGGCCTTCGACGAGTACGTTACCGACGACCATGCGTACGCGAGCGCTCATGCGGTCGATTGGGCGCTGGGTGCCGTCATGTTGGTGTCCCGGGAGTGTCACGTGGCCCTGTCCGGCTGGGACGAGAGCTTTTTTCTGTACTCCGAAGAGACCGACCTGTGTCTGCGGGCGAGCGACGCGGGATTCCTGACCTGGTACGAACCTCGAGCCAAGGCGATGCACGTCGGCGGAGCATCCGGGCGCAATGACCACACCCACACGATGCAGATCCTCAACCGAGTGCGCCTCTACGTCCGACGGGAGTCACCCGCTCGCGGCTGGGCATACTGGACCCTCACCGTTCTGAGCGAGACCTCGTGGGTCTTGCGCGGTCACCGGCAATCCAGGGCTTCTCTACGGGCGCTCCTGCGACCGTCTCAGCGGCCGCGCGAACTGGGGTTGTCGCAGTCCTTGCTTCCGTCGTAGATGGCGAGCTCCGTCATGGGTGGACCGCAGCCCCCGTGTCATCCCACACGTTCCCGATCCACTGGTTCCCATTGCCGTTGAAGTAGGCGGTTGCCGGTCCGTAGTAGCCCGCCTTCGGAAAGTACAGCCGCGCGAACCGGTTGTTGGTCACGACGATGTTGCTCGTCGTCGACTCTTTCCCAGGATTGGCGCCTGCATACAGCGAGTACCCACCGCCCGCAAGGAGGTTGTCAGTGATGAGGCGATTCCGCTGTGCTCCGAAATCTTGGAACAGGCTGATGGCGTCGGTCTGCGGCCAGGGGTTGAAGACGGTGTTGTGTCTGAGTTCCAGGTAGGAACTGCCCCCATTGCTCGTTGTGCCGTTGGTGTGATCGCCATCGGTGAACCCGAGGTCGTGGATGTAGTTGTCTGCCACAAGTCCTGACTCGACCTGCACGCCGGTCGAGGACATCGACAGGTCGTTGGCCAAGATCTGGAGTCCTGTGGAGTCGCCGTAAATGTCCTTCACACCGACCAGAAGTCGAGCGGGGCCCTCGACGACAGGTCCTCGGATGATGTTGTTGCGAATGGTGACACCGTCGGTGTGGCGGAGCGCGATGCCGAACCCCTCGCCCGACTCCACGAACTCGGAGTCGGCAATAAGCACGTTGTCGGCCTCGACGTTGACTCCGCACTCGCATCGGACGCCAGTGAGTTGGCCCCCGTCTTGGACCTCGATCCACCCCCGCGAGTCGTACTTCCAACCTGGGCCAGACGTGACTTCGTCAGGAACGCTACGCAACACGACGCCCGCTCGCGGGCCGGTGTTCGTCGCGTCCGGATACCCACAGAGGTGAGGTACCGGAGCGCATCCGGCGATCGAGTTGACCACGACCAGGCTGCTGGTGATGCCCTTCTGGTGACCCTTGATTCGATACACGGCGCGGAGCTTGTGGTTGCCTGGTTTGAGTCCGCTCAGCTCGAGCTTGACCTTGAAGCCCTTGCGCGCCGGAGTGACCGCGCGGGCGAGCACGCGGCCGCCTTCCTTGACCTTGACACTGCCCTTCGCTGGCTTCTTGGACAGTCTCACCTTCACGACGACGTTGGTTGCCATGAGTGACGGGACGGTTGGCTTCACCTTGAGGCGCACAGTGCCGATTGGCTTGGCCCGCTCCGTTCGCTCCGCGGAGATCTCGGCTGAGTCTGCCGGGAGAATGGGGCCGGCGACGCACAGTGCGACGAGAGAAGCGATAGCTGCGATGCGCGCGAACAGGTGCCGATGATGGGGGAAAGGCACGTGACTCTCCAGATTGTCAGGCTCCGCCTGAGGGGCGCGGACGAATGGCGGAGGGGTCCTCGAGGGGCCGGTCGCCCCATCGAGTCTGCCACCCGGTGAGTGAGTGGTCACGGGGTGACAGACTGCCCAACCCTCGGGCCGTCGGCCCAGGTGTTGCCCTCCCACACGTTGCCGTTCCCAGCCTTCCAGTGGGCCACCGGCCCCCAATACCCGGACCTCGGGAAGTACATGGTCGAGAACTGGTTGTTCCGGAACACGATCCCAGTGGCTGACCCACTCGGCCCCCCAGAGCCGTAGAACGAGTAGCCACCGCCGGCCAAGAAGTTCCCGGTGATGACCCGGTTCCTCTGGGCGCCCTCGTCATTGGCCAGCATGATGGCGTCCGTCTGGTCCTGCGTGACCAGGATGGTGTTCCCGTCGATCGTCATCAGTGGCCCGGTGCCAGCTCCCAGTTGGATGCCGTTGTAGTGCAGGCACGCCGACCCGGAGCACGGGAAGCCGATGTCGTGGATGAAGTTGGCCTGGATCAGGCCGCCGGCCTGGAGGTGGTTGATTCCGGATGCGCAGTGACTGATGTCGTTGCGGGTGATGGTCACCTGGTCGTCGTCGCTGTAGATGCCGCGGATGGCGTTGTCGCAGTACCGAGTTGCCGGACCAGAGATGTCGTTGCGATCGATGACGACTCCCGTGGTGTGGCGAAGCGCAATCGGCCAGTTTGTTGAGGTTAGTGAGTTGCCGCGGATGGTGACGTTGTTGGCCTCGACCGACACATCCACGTTGACGCGGTAGCCGGAGAACGTCGCTCCGTTGCCGTCGATGACGACCCACCCTCGGTCGTCGTAGTGCCAACCGGGTCCGCTCCGGACGTCGCCCGGTACGTTCCGCAGGGTGGTCCCCGCAGGCACCCCGGTGTTGGTCTCGTCGGGGAAGCCTGCCGGCGGCTCGGGGGAGGCAGTCGGGCCCGTCGTCGGGGTCTGCGTCGGCGAAGGTGCGGACGTGGTGGGAGTGACGGTCGGGGTCACGGTCGGCGTCGGCGAGTAGGTCGGCGTCTGCGTGACCGTCGGGGTCACCGTCGGCGTCGGCGAGTGAGTGGGGGTGGGCGTCGCCGTGTGGGTCGGCGTCGGCGTGGCCGTCGGGCTGGGCGTGGGCGTCACGGTCGGCGTGAGCGTGGGCGACGGAAGCGAGATGGTGGGGGTCGACTTCGGCGTGTCGCTCACCGTGGGCTTGGGGGTGGGCAGATCGGTCCCGTCGGGCGACGCGGTCGGCGTGGGCGCAGGCGTCCGGCTGCCGTGGTGGTGGGGAGGCCTGGGCTTCTTCGTGTGCCACGAGTGGGGAGGCATCGAGCACCGTCCACCCGACTTGGAGTGCTCCTTGCCGGCCTTGGACGTGGTGCAGGTCCGCGCCGTGGGCGACTTCGAGGAGGTCAGAGCCAGGCTGCTGCCGATGGGCAGCAGCACGAGCAGAGAGGCGAGGGCGAAGGCCCAGAGACCGTGCCTGGCGCCTTGCCGGGCCGGATTTGGGCGCGAAGGTAGGCGGTGCTTACCTGTTGGCATTGTGGGGGGCCTCCTGCGTGGTACGTAGTCCCCCCGATGCCGGTTACCCAGCGCGAACGAGTGTGTGGCTCACGACCTGTCCGGCAAAGACAAATCGGGGAAACCACCCAACCGGTCTAGACAGGACCATACAGGTGCGAATCGCGACGTCAAATTTCACCTTCAACGACCGAGACGACCTCCCCGCCTGGGGGCGACGGTGTCGCGGACACCGTTGAGCACCGTTGAAGCGGACACCCCAGTGCCCCGGCCGCACCCTCCGGCCGGGGCACTGTCCCCAGGTTTGCGAGCCTTGTCCGGCCCCCGCGGGGCGGCTCAGGCCACCTTGCGGCTGGCGACCCGGCGCCGGACCACGGACCAGTCGGCGGGCCGCTCGGCGAGGCCGAACATCGACTCGATCGCGAGCCGGGTGCGGGTCGCGGCCTGGCCGTCACCGTAGGGGTTCACCGCGCGCGCCATCGCGTCGTACGCCGCCCGGTCGGTCAGCAGACGGCGGGTCTCCTCGACGATGAGGTCCTCGTCGGTGCCGACCAGCTTGACCGTGCCGGCGTCGACGGCCTCGGGCCGCTCCGTGGTCTCGCGCAGCACCAACACCGGCTTGCCCAGGCTCGGCGCCTCCTCCTGGACGCCTCCGCTGTCGGTGAGGATCAGGGTGCTGGAGAACATCGCCCGTGAGAAGTCGCTGTAGGACAGCGGCTCGGTCACGATGACGTTGTCGAGACCCTGGAGCGGCGGGAGCAGCACCTCGCGCACGACCGGGTTGAGGTGGGCCGGGACGACGAAGCGGGTGTCCTCGAACTCCTTGGCCAAGCGCGCGACCGCGTTCGCCGTCCGCGCCATGGGCTCACCCCACGACTCGCGACGGTGGGTGGTGACGAGCACGGCGTCGCCGAGGACCATCTCCTGGAGCGCCTTGTTCTCGAGGGGCAGGCGCCGCGACACCACGTCGAGGAGCGCGTCGATCACGGTGTTGCCCGTGACCACGATGTCCGAGGGGCTGATGCCGTCGGCCAGCAGGTTGCGCCGCGAGGTCGTCGTCGGCGCCAGGTGCAGCGTGGCGAGCTGCGAGGCCATCCTCCGGTTGAGCTCCTCCGGGAACGGGTCGTAGCGGTTCTGCGTGCGCAGGCCCGCCTCGAGGTGCACGACGGGCACCTTCTCGTAGAACGCCGCGAGGGCCGCCGCGAACGTCGTGGTGGTGTCGCCCTGGACCACGAGCGCGTCGGGTCGCACGCGCTGGATGACCTCGGTGATGCCCAGCAGCACGCGCTGGGTGATCTCCGGCAGGGTCTGCCGGGGCTGGATCACGTCGAGGTCGGCGTCGGGCACGATGCCGAACAAGCCGTTGACCTGGTCGAGCATCGCGCGGTGCTGGCCGGTGACGGTGACGAAGACCTCGAGGTGCGGCGAGTCGATCAGCTCGCGCACGACCGGGGCCATCTTGATCGCCTCCGGGCGGGTGCCGTAGACGACCATCACCCGCTTGCGGCCGGCGGCCGCCTGCCTGGCGGCCCTCATCGCCAGATCCCGCGGGTGTCGTAGACGACCTTGCCCTCGAGACGCATCCGGCTCATGGACCGGAAGTGGTCGTGGTCGACGAGCAGCACCACGATGTCGGCGTCCTCGACCGCGACCGCGGCCCGCTCCAGGCGCACGTTCGGACGGTCGGCCAGCTCGGCCGGCAGGTGGTCGACGAAGGGCTCGACGATGCGCAGGTCCAGGTCGGGCAGCGCGTCGGCGATGTCGACCACGATGTCGAGGGCCGGGCTCTCGCGGATGTCGTCGACGTTCGCCTTGTAGGTCAGGCCCAGGCACGCCACGGTCGGGTTGAGGAACCGCTCGGTCTTCCTGATGATCTGCGCGGCCACGTGGTGCGGCTTGTGGTCGTTGATCTCGCGCGCGGTGCGGATCAGCCGCGACTGCGTCGGGGACGCGCCGACGATGAACCACGGATCCACCGCGATGCAGTGTCCGCCCACCCCGGGACCGGGGGTCAGGATGTTGACCCGCGGGTGGTGGTTGGCGACCTTGATGACCTCCCAGACGTCCAGCTTGAGGTCCTCGCAGATCAGCGAGAGCTCGTTGGCGAACGCGATGTTGACGTCGCGGTAGGCGTTCTCGGTGAGCTTGGCCATCTCGGCGCTCGCCGCGTCGGTGACCACCATCTCGCCCTGGCAGAACACGCGGTAGATCGAGGCGGCCTTGTTGGCGCACGTGCGCGTGACACCGCCGACGACCCGGTCGTTGGTGATCATCTCGACCATGATCCGGCCGGGCAGCACGCGCTCGGGGCAGTGCGCCACGTAGTAGTCGGGCACCCCCTCGGACTCGTGCGGACCGAGCAGGTCGGGCCGCAGGTCCTTGATCCAGCGGCTCACCGTCTCGGTCGTGCCGGGCGGTGAGGTCGACTCCAGGATCACGATCCCGCCGGCGTACAGACGCGGCGCGATCTCCTCCACCGCGGCACGCACGTAGCTCAGGTCGGCCGAGTGGTCCTCGGCGAACGGCGTGGGCACGGCGATGATGTAGGCGTCGGCCTCCGGCACCTTGCCGCTGGCCGTCAGCCGTCCCATCGACACGGCCCCGCTGAGACCGATGGCCAGGTCGGGCTCGACGAACGGCACCTCGCCCCGGCTCACCGCCTCGACGATGGACTCGTTGACGTCGACCCCCACGACATCCAGACCGCCCGTGGCCAGCGCCACGGCGGTCGGCAGACCGATGTACCCCAATCCGACGACGGCAACGGAGCCGTCGAACTTCTCTTCCACTCCAAACCCCCCCAGGTTCTTCTGACTTCTTCTAACTTCGATAGGCAGGCCGGCGTCGGATCCGCTCACCGGCCAGCAAGAACACGAACGCGACGTTGGTGACCAGGTAGCGCCGCCACAGGCGACGCGGCTCCTGGACCACCCGGTAGGCCCACTCCATGCCCCAGCGCTGCCAGCGCTCGGGCGCCCGCTTGGTCACCCCCGCGAGCACGTCGAAGGACCCACCGACCCCGTGCATGACCGGGACGCCCAAGCCGTCGCCGTACGTGCCGAGGAAGACCTCCTTGTGCGGCGTCGTCATGCCGAGGAAGAGCATGTCCGCGCCGCTCGCCGCGATGTCGGCGGCGATCCCATCCGCCTCCTCCTCGGAGAAGTACCCGTCGCGACTCCCGGCGATACGCGCGCCCGGCCAGCGCCTCGACACTTCCTCGCACACCTGCGCCAGGACCTCGGGCTTGGCGCCCAAGAGGTAGACGGAGTAGCCCTTCTGGTCGGCCAGGTCGAGCAGCGACTCGAAGAGGTCGATGCCGGTGACCCGCTCCGGCAGGGGCCGGCCGAGGATCCGGCTGCCCCACACGACCGACTGACCGTCGGCGAGCAGCAGGTCGCACTCGAGCAGGGACTCACGCAGGAGGCGGTCGGCCTTGAGCTTGACGACCTTGGCGGCGTTCACGACGCCCACCAGCAGTCGGCGGCGGGCCTCGATCGCGTCGGCCGCGATCGCGACCGCCTCGGGCAGGCGTACGGCGTCGACCCTGAGGCCGAACAGCACCTGCTGGGGATGGACCGGTCGGGACCGGCCGCCGGCGGCGGGTCCCGACCCGGGCTCGGTGGCGGGGGTGCCCGCGAGCGGACTGCGTAGGGCGTCAGGCATCGCGGTCACCTCCGGGAGACAGCCAGGCGTAGAGCAGCCAGCCCAGCTCGTAGGGCCGGCACTCGTGGTCCACGACGCCGGCCGGCAGGAGCGAGTCCACGCCGGGGAGGCGCGCCCCCTGGCGCAGGCTGCTCGTCACGGCCTGGACCGCGCGGGCGGCCTTCGGCGGCTCCCGGCGGCCGACCTTGCGCCAGACCAGGCCCCAGCGCGGGGCGATGAGCTCCTCGACGGTCTCGGGGTGCTCCTCGAGCCAGCGCACGCCCAGGGCGACGGCGTCGGTGTGGTCGGTGCCGCCCGCCTCGGCCAGGTCGCCCAGCACCATCGGCGCCATGGCGTGCTGGTGGACGCTGTAGACCGGGTAGGGCTCGACGACGGAGCCGTCGCGGTGGTCGTAGTGCCACCACCACTGACCGGCCTGGCCCTGGAGCTCCACCAGGCGCGCAGCGGTGTCGTCCGCCGCCGCGACCCAACGCGGGGTGTCCCGCAGCCGGCCGGCGCGGGCCAGGGCCTGGAGCGGGTAGACCTGGTCGGCGAAGGAGCCGACGTGGGCGCGCCACCGGGGCTCGGCCGACGCCGGCAGGTGGTGCGGGTAGATCCCCTGCGGCCCGCGGTGCCGCAGGAGCAGGGCCGCAGCGGCCTCGAGCACCTGGTCGGTGTCGGCGAGCGGCGCCGCCGCGACGGCCGCGGTCAGCATCCAGGCGGCGTCGACCGTGTGCAACGGCGTGCCGGCCGTGAGCAGCTCGGCCATCCGTCCGAAGAGCTTGTCGGCGAAGGTGGCGTTGACCTCGGCCTCGGCCCAGGCGGCGATCGCGACCGCGCCGGGGTCGGTGCCCTGCCAGGCCGTCTCGGCTGCGCGACGGGCGACCTGTCCGGCGGTCGAGCCCGAGAGCACGGCCCGCTGCTCGGACTCGGGCAGCCGGTCGAGGCCTAGGGCAGCCATGGCGCCGTACCTCGGGTTCGTCCCCTCGACCTGGAGGCGGACGCCGCCCGGGCCGCTCACCCCGCGCACGGTCTGAGCGAAGTCGCCGTGGTCCGGCAGGTACGCCGCGGCCAGGCCACGCGGCGCCAGCTCCAGGAGTCGGCGCACCACCGTGGCTGCCGAGTCGTCCACGGCCGTCCAGCGCTGGCTGATCATCGGTTCCCCCCGCTTCCTGCAGCCGACACCACGGCAGGCGACCAGGCCTCCTCGATCAGGAGGTGCGGCTCGGCGTCGGGATACGTGTCCACCGCCCAGATATCGGTGACCCCGGCCTCGTCCGTCCGGGGCTGCCCGTAGACGAGCGTGTCGTCGTCGAGCCACTCGACCTGGTCGTCGACCGGCTCGGGCCCGTCGGTCAGCGCGGTGCGCTCGCCCGTGGCCAGGTCGTAGACGGCCAGGCCCCAGACCTTCTGGTCCGAGGGGTCGACGTCGATCTTGAAGGCGACCTTGCTGCCGTCGGGCGAGAGCGACGGGCACTCGGCGTTCTCGGTCAGCGCCGTCAGCGTCCGGGCCCCCAGGTCGCCGCGCACCAGGTAGGTCTGGCCGCCCGTGCCGACGGTCGCGTAGAAGGTCTGGTCGTCGACGAAGGTGACCCCCCAGACGTTGCGGTCGACCGGGGCGACCTCCTCGCCGCCGATGTCGAGCGTGAAGTGCTCGAGATTGCCGTAGTTCTCGCCCCCGGTCGTCGAGCGCACCGTGGTCACCGTCGAGAAGCCGGTCTGCATGTAGCTGTGTCCGTTCACGAACACGGTGCTCGCGACGAGGCTGCCGTCCGGTGAGAGCCGGGTGCGGCTGGGGATGCCCGCCAGGGACAGCGTGTCGGACTCCTGCCAGTCGGCGTCGTAGAGCACGTCGCTGAACTTGGTGACGACCCCGCGCTCGGTCACCAGGCAGGTCGCCCCTCCGGCGTCGGCGTCCACCCGGTCGCAGGGCACGTCGGTGAAGGTGCGCGGCCCGCTCGGGTCGTCGAGCGGCACCATCGCGACCAGGCCGTAGTGCGAGTCGATGCCGGTGTGCCGGAACACGATCCGGGGCCCGTCGAGAGGCTCCGTGGTGTCAGCCGCGACCGGCACCGTCGGGTCGGCCGCATGCTGCTCGACGTACTTGTCGCGCGCCTGCACGGCGTACGCTGCGGCGGCGCCGACCAGGACCACGACCAGGCCGACGAACAGCGCGATGCGAGCGGGGGACGACATCAGACCCCCACCGGACGGTCGAGCGGCATGAGAGCGCGCAGGGCGACGGGCAGCGCCATCACGAGGAGGGTGCCCACGAGGATCAGTGCCTGGCCCGGGCCGAGCAGGAACCACAGCACGCCGAACGCCGTCGACGAGCCGAGGCGGGCCAGGGCCACGGTCGTCTGGGCGGCCGCGATGCCGCTGGCCCGCGTGCCCTCGCCGACCAGGCTGCCGGCCAGGGCGGAGATCACTCCGTCCGTCGCGGCGTAGAAGGTGCCGAGAAGCGCCAGCGCCAGCAGCGTCGCCGCGGTCGGGGCGAGTGGCACCACCGCGCAGAGGTAGGCGCCGACGAGCGCGAGGTGGCCGGCGACCATGACCTTGGAGCGGCCGGTGCGGTCGGCCAACCGGCCGAGCGGCACGGCGAGGGCCAGGTAGGCGATGTTCGTGCCGACGTACAGCAGCGGGAACCAGTGCACCGCGAAGTCGCCGTGCTCGAGCAGGGCGAGGTAGATGAAGCCGTCGCCGACGGTCAGCAGGCCCAGGACTCCGGCCACGACGAGCAGCTTGCGCAGCTGCGGGTTGGCCACGTCGCGCCAGCGGAAGGGCGGCGTGGAGGCGGGCTTGGCGGGCTGCTCGTCGGCGTCGGCCTGCGCGGCCTTCATGGCGGGCTCGGTGACGAACAGCCCGAGCACGGCCAGGCCCAGCACGGCGAAGACGAGGCTGACGATGAACACGGTGTGGTAGCCGTCCGGGATCCACCAGAGGATCAGGAACGCGATGACGGGCCCGATGGCCGCGCCGATCGTGTCGAGGGTCCGGTGCACGCCGAAGGCGTGTCCCCAGTGGGCAGGGTCGCTCGACGAGGCGATCATCGCGTCGCGGGGCGCGGTCCGGATGCCCTTGCCGATCCGGTCCGCGGTGACGACCGCGGTGATTGCCGCGAACCCGGTGGCGACGAGGAACCCCACCCGCGCCACGCACGAGAGTCCGTAGCCCGCCAGCGCGACCCACTTGGGGTGGCCGCCCTTGTCGGAGGCCCATCCGGCGGCGATCCGCACCAGGGAGCTCGCGCCCTGGTAGAGGCCGTCGATGAGTCCGTAGCCGATCGTCGAGAGCCCGAGGACTCCGGTGAGGTAGAGCGGCAGGATCGCGGCCACCGACTCCGACGAGATGTCGGTGAGCAGGCTGACCACGCCGAGCGCGATGACGGTGGGAGCGACCTTGCTGCGGCCCTTGGATGGTGCGCTCGCAGGGCGGTCGCGGACGGTGACGTACATCAGCCGGCCACCCTGAGGGTCGCGAACAGGACGTAGCCGGTGCGGGAGCCGGGCGTGGTCGTCAACGTGATCCGGTTCGGCCCGCGGGTGAAGGCGATGGCGGTGCTGCCGCCGACGGCCGGCAGCGCGCGCTCGCGGAACCCGCGGGCGAGGAGCTTGGTGCGGTACGCCGTCTGGACGGCCTGCGCGCTCGCCTTGGTGGTGCCCTCGAGGGACACCTGGAGGCGCGGGCCCGAGGGCGAGACGCTGGTGGCGACGATCGCCGTACCCTTCACCGGGCGGAGCGCCTTCGGGTACCCCTTGACCAGGTGACCGTGTGCGCTCGCCGCCTTGGGCAGCGGGGCGTGCACGAGCGGCCCGCGGTCGGACGGGTTGTCGTCGAGCCCGGGCAGGCCGCTGGGCGAGGGCGACGGAGGCAGCACCTCGTTGCCGCCCAGGTCCGTCGGAGACGCGGTGGGTGTGGGACCGGTCGGGTCGTCACCGGACGGGTCCGGCGACGAGGTCGGCGAGCTCGACGGCTGTGGCGAGGTCGGGCCGACGGAGGGCGAGTCGGCAGGGGGTACCGACGTTGTTCCCTTGGCTGGGGTGCCGCCCCCCGCGGCTCCCGACTCGGTGCCCGTGGCACCGGACGTCGACGGGGCTCCCACCGCACTGGTGGAGTCCCCGGTCTCCGGGCGCGCCTGAGCATCCGTGGTGCCGTTCGACGAACACGCCGACACGACAGCCACGCTCATCGCCAGCGCTGCAATAGCGCTGACCCCCTTGGCGCGCGGACGTCCGCTCACACCGACCATTCCCCCCGGGGTCGGAACTCGACACCCCCCTGATGCCGAGCTGGCCTCCACCCTAGGTCAGTCCGGCCGGAGGCGTCAGAGGGAGGCTGGGGTGGTCTGAACCAGTGGCGTCCTGGTCTTGACACTCTCAGGGACGTCGTGGGGCAGGTGCGTGAGAGGCTGTGGCCCGTGAGTCTCTCCACGAGCCAGCCTCCTGTCGATGCCGATGACCACGTCCTCGCCGCCTGGTTGGCCACGGTCGCGGGCGAGCGGCTGTTGGAGGTGCGCGGCGAGGGTCTCGAGGGGCGCGCGCTCAAGGACGCCGGCGACCGGGCCGCCCACGAACTCCTGATGGGTCTGCTGGCCGAGCACCGGCCCGGGGACAGCGTGCTGTCGGAGGAGGGCAAGGACGACAAGGCGCGGCTGACCGCCTCGCGTGTCTGGATCGTCGACCCACTCGACGGGACCCGTGAGTTCTCCGAGCCGCCGCGCGACGACTGGGCCGTCCACGTGGCGCTGTGGGCCGACGGCGAGCTCATCGCGGGGGCGGTCGCACAGCCGGCGCTGGGCGAGACGTTCAGCACGGCCGCACCCCCCGCCGTACCGACTCGGACGTCGACGCGGCCCCGGATCGCGGTCAGCCGCACCCGTCCACCGGCTTTCGTCGAGGCCCTCGCGACCGAGCTCGACGCCGAGCTCGTGGCCATGGGGTCAGCCGGGGTGAAGGTGATCTCCGTCGTCCGCGACCTCACCGACGCGTATGTGCATGCGGGCGGTCAGTACGAATGGGACAACGCCGCCCCCGTGGCCGTCGCCCGGAGCGCCGGGCTGTTCTGCTCGCGCGTCGACGGCTCGCCGCTGCGCTACAACCAGGACGACGTGTCCCTTCCCGACCTGATCGTGTGCCGGCCCGAGCTCGCCGAGGCGATCCTCGGCTTCGTCCGCACCCACGGCACCGACTAGCTCGCGCCCTCTTGGGCGCGAGCGGGTCGGCGCTGTTCGCCGACCCGCAGCCGGGCGAGCCGCCAGGCGGGCCCGTGTCGAGACCCCGTGACCCTCGCCATGGTCTCGACACGCCGCTCGTCCCTCGCGGCGGCTCGACCAGCGAGAGGTCGGATCCGTCGGGCTGAAGGGGGAAGTCCCCCAGGTGCTGGTCCTCCTGGGCCATGCGGAGATGGCCCGAGTCGGTAGTCCTGGGCCCGAGTCGGGCGGTTCGATGTCGAAAAGCGCGTATCTGACCGGCGTTCTGGCCATCCTTACCAAGGTCACGCCGGGCCGATTGGTCGGCGGTCGCGAAGCCAGGAAGCAGGATCGACCATGTGGGACACCGTCACCGAGCCGGTGGGGCAGCATCTCTCGCACGAGATGCCCTGCACCGCCTGCGGTCACGCCCCGCACTCGTTCCTGCCCTGCTCGGAGACCTGTGACTGCGTGCCTCCCACGATCCCCGGTGCGGGATCCGGACGCACGGCAGAGTTAGCGCTGCGCTGAGGGCCGTGAGCACGCGCTGACCGGGGGGTGCCCTGGGGTCGACCCGGTGATACCGGGTCGACCCCGCCGGCCTGCCCGGGCAGACTCGGTGACATGACGTGCTTCGTGTCGCACACCTCGATCGACTGCGCCAACGCCTATGAGCTCTCCGAGTGGTGGAAGGCACTCCTCGGCTATACCGACGTCGAGGACGACCCCAACGAGCCGGGTCACGAGGAGTGCATGATCCTCGACCACGAGTCCGGACATTGTGTGCTGTTCATCGAGGTGCCCGAGGGCAAGCAGGTCAAGAACCGCGTCCACTTCGACCTCCGCCCGCGTCCGGGCGCCACCCGTGACGAGGAGATCGACCGCGCCCTGGCGGCCGGCGCCACGATGGTGCAGGACCTGCGGGGTCACTACGGCCCCGGTACGGCGTGGGCGGTGCTGGCCGACCCGGAAGGCAACGAGTTCTGCATCCTCCGGTCGCAGGCCGAGATCGACGCGAGCCGCGCCCAGGCAGACGCCTGATGGCGCGGCCGCCCCACGTCCGGGATCCCCGCTCGACCGGGTATGCCGCACCTTCGGCGTCGTTGCAACGACGCCGAACCGACCGGAACCTCCACAGAGCCCGGCCTGTCTGTGCGGGAACCCGCTCGGGCCGATAGACGTCCCAGAGCCGTGCCTACCCGCCGTGACGTCCTGCGACTCGTCGGCCTGGCCGCGCTGGCGACCACGGTCCCGTCCCTCGCCGCCTGTGGCTCGGAGACCTCGTCGG
Source organism: uncultured Nocardioides sp. (assembly GCA_964542635.1). Lineage (GTDB taxonomy): Bacteria > Actinomycetota > Actinomycetes > Propionibacteriales > Nocardioidaceae > Nocardioides. The sequence continues at coordinate 34,161 of CAZIVD010000029.1, forward strand.
GAGTGGCGGACTCGGCCACGCTCGTGACCTCCGAGGTCGAGCGGGCACCGGGCGATCCGGCCCGGGCCGGCGACTTGGTCGCCGCGATCCATCACTTGACCAGCGGCCTCTATGGGCGACTGGCCGAGGGGGCGACGGGCAACCTGGCGCTCTCGCCGTACTCGATCGCCGTGGCCCTCGCCATGACCCGCAACGGAGCGAACGCCACGACCGCCGCCGAGATGGACACCGTGCTCGGCATCGTCGACGGGCTCGACCTCGACGGCTACAACGCCGGTCTCGACAGCCTCACCCTCGAGATCGAGGGTCTGGCCGGCCCGGTGCCTCTCGCGGACGGGGAGCCGGGCGAGATCGCGCTCGACAGCGCCAACACCCTGTTCGGCGAACGGTCGACCACGTGGCAGCAGGAGTTCCTGGACGCCCTCGCGCGGTGGTACGGCGCCGGGCTCCAGGCCGTGGACTTCGTCGGCGACCCCGAGGGATCGCGCGCGCAGGTGAACGAGTGGACGGCCGAGCGCACGCACGACCGGATCACCGAGATCCTGGGGGAGGGGTCGGTCACCGACCTGACGCGACTGGTGCTCGTCAACGCCCTGTACTTCAAGGCGCCCTGGCTGACGCCGTTCGAGGAAGGGTCGACGGGCTCCTTGCCGTTCCACCTGTCCGAGGGCGAGGTCGTGGACGTCGACACCATGCGTGGGGTCATCCATGCCGCGGCGCTGGCCTCGGGCGACGGCTGGCAGGCGGTGCGCCTCCCGTACGCCGGCGAGGGCCTCGCGATGACCGTGCTGGTGCCCGACGCCGACGCGCTGCCCGACCTCGAGGCAGCGGTCGCGGCGGGGGCCCTCCCGGACATGCTGGGAGGCCTCGAGCCGACCACGGTCGCGCTGCAGCTGCCGAAGTGGACCTTCCTCTCCGTCTCCGACCTCCCGGTGGTCCTCGCCGCGCTCGGGATGCCGACCGCCTTCGACGCCGAGGCCGCCGACTTCTCCCTCATGACCGCCGACGAGCGGCTCCACCTGGACACCGTGGCGCACCAGGCGTTCATCGCCGTCGACGAGGCCGGCACCGAGGCGGCGGCCGCCACTGCGGTGGTCGCCGGCGCGACATCGATGCCGGAGGTGACCGAGGTCGTCGTGGACCGGCCGTTCCTCTTCGTGATCCACGACGTCGCCCGGCTGACGCCGCTGTTCGTGGGCCGGGTCACCGATCCCCGCGCCGGCTGAGGCTTCGGCGGCGCAAGGGCGACCCGGCGCTGCCGGGGGGGCAACTCGGCCGTGCGGGAGAGGCGACTCGGCGGTGGGTAGGGTGGTCGGGCACCCCCTGTCGTGGCCGACCGGGGGCGTTCGTGCTGCCTGATCCCGTCGTGCCGCCTGATCCGCTCGGGCCGATTGATCCCTGGAGTCCCCGTGAGCCTGACCGCACTGGCCGACGCCGTCCTGGCGGACCCGACCATGGTCGAGGCGATGGAGGACGCCGCCTCTGGCGGGCTCCCGGCGTTCGACCTGACCGGGCCGGAGGCGTTGCGTCCGTTCGTCGTGGCCGGGCTCGTCAGAGCCGGTCGGACCGTCCTCGCCGTCACACCCACCGGCCGTGAGGCCGAGGACCTCGTCGCCCAGTTGGCCGACCTGGTCGACCCTGCCCTGGTCGGCTACTTCCCGAGCTGGGAGACCCTGCCGCACGAGCGGCTCAGCCCGCGCAGCGACACGGTGGGCCAGCGGCTCGCCGTGCTCCGACGTCTGGTCCACCCGGGCCAAGACGAGGCCACCGGCCCGGTCCGAGTCGTGGTCGCACCGGTGCGCTCAGTGCTCCAACCGCAGGTCAAGGGGCTGGGCGAGCTCGAGCCGCTCGAGCTGCAGGTCGGCGACGAGGCGCCGCTCGACGACGTCGTACGCCGGCTCGCCGACGCGGCCTACACCCGCGTGGACCTGGTGGAGAAGCGCGGCGAGTTCGCCGTCCGCGGCGGCATCGTCGACGTCTTCCCCCCGACCGACGAACATCCGCTGCGCGTGGAGTTCTGGGGCGACGAGGTCGAGGAGATCCGGGCGTTCGCCGTCGCCGACCAGCGCGCACTCGAGAAGGTCGACCGGCTCTGGGCGCCGCCGTGTCGCGAGCTCCTCCTGACCGACGACGTACGCCGGCGCGCGGCCGAGCTCGGCGCTGCCCACCCCGCGCTGGTCGAGATGACCGACAAGATGGCGGCCGGGATCGCCGTCGAGGGCATGGAGTCGCTCGCCCCGGCCCTGGTCGACGAGATGGAGCTGCTCGTCGACCTGATGCCCGAGGACTCCCACGTGCTCGTCCTCGACCCGGAGCGCGCACGGGCCAGGGCGCACGACCTGGTCGCGACCAGCGAGGAGTTCCTCGGCGCCAGCTGGGCGGCCGCCGCCGGCGGCGGGACCGCTCCGGTCGACCTCGGGGCGGCGTCGTACCGCTCGCTCACCGACGTGCGCCTGCACTCGCTCGCGCGGGGTCTGCCGTGGTGGACGCTGAGTCCGTTCGGGATCGACGAGGTGGGTCTCGACACGGGCTCGCCTGGCGGCTCGCCCGGCTCGACCACCGAGAGGGGTACCGGCTCGACCACCGAGAGGGGTACCGGCTCGACTACCGAGAGCGAGCCGCTGCGCGACGAGCTCGGCGAGATCGTCAGCGTCGACATCGACGTGGAGGCCGGCGCCGTCTCGTCGCGGTCGCTGTCGGCCGGTCCGGCCGATGCCTACCGCGGCGACGTCCAGCGCGCCGTCTCCGACCTCAAGGGATGGCTGGCCGACGACTACCGGGTCGCGGTCGTGCACGCCGGGCACGGTCCAGCCCAGCGCATGGTCGAGGTCCTCGGCGAGCACGACGTCCCCGCGCGGCTGGGGCTCGACGGCGGCTGGCCGAGGGACGTGGCGTCGGTCGCGACCGGATCGCTGACCCACGGGTTCGTCGACCCGGTGAACCGCCTCGCCGTGCTCACCGGCGAGGATCTCTCCGGCCAGAAGTCCTCGACCCGCGACATGCGCAGGATGCCGGCGCGGCGCAAGCGGCAGATCGACCCGCTGGAGCTCAAGGCCGGCGACTACGTCGTGCACGAGCAGCACGGGGTCGGCCGGTTCGTCGAGATGCGCCAGCGCGAGGTGCAGGGCGCGACCCGGGAGTACCTCGTGCTGGAGTACGGCGCGTCGAAGCCCAGGAACAAGCAGGGCGGGCCCCTCCATGATCGCTTGTACGTACCGGCGGATGCGCTCGACCAGGTGACGCGCTACGTCGGCGGCGAGCAGCCCAGCCTCGACCGGCTCGGCGGCTCGGACTGGGCCAAGCGCAAGGGCCGCGCCCGCAAGGCGGTGCGCGAGATCGCGGCCGAGCTGATCAAGCTGTACGCCGTGCGGCAGGCCACGAAGGGCTTCGCCTTCGGCCCGGACTCGCCGTGGCAGCGCGAGCTCGAGGACGCCTTTCCCTTCCAGGAGACCCCCGACCAGCTCAGCACGGTCGACGAGGTCAAGGCCGACATGCGACGCACAGTGCCGATGGACCGGCTCGTCTGCGGCGACGTCGGCTACGGCAAGACGGAGATCGCAGTCCGGGCGGCCTTCAAGGCGGTGCAGGACGGCAAGCAGGTCGCCGTACTCGTGCCCACGACGCTGCTCGTGCAGCAGCACCTCTCGACGTTCACCGAGCGGATGGCGGCGTTCCCGGTGACGCTCAAGCCGCTGAGCAGGTTCCAGACCGAGAAGGAGGCGCGCGAGGTCGCCGACGGCCTCCGCGAGGGCAGCGTCGACATCGTGATCGGCACCCACCGGCTGCTCAACCCCGACATCCGGCTCAAGGACCTGGGCCTGATCATCGTCGACGAGGAGCAGCGGTTCGGCGTCGAGCACAAGGAGCGGATGAAGCGGCTCCGCACGAGCGTCGACGTCCTCTCGATGAGCGCCACGCCGATCCCGCGCACGCTGGAGATGGCCATCACCGGCATCCGCGAGATGTCGACGATCACCACCCCGCCCGAGGAGCGGCACCCGGTGCTCACCTACGTCGGCGGCTACGAGGACCGCACCGTGACGGCCGCCATCCGGCGCGAGCTGCTCCGCGAGGGGCAGGTCTTCTACATCCACAACCGGGTGCAGAGCATCGAGAAGGCGGCGGCCCGGATCCGCGAGCTGGTGCCCGAGGCGAGGGTCGCCACCGCCCACGGCCAGATGGGGGAGCACCAGCTCGAGCAGGTGATGCTGGACTTCTGGGAGAAGCGCTTCGACGTGCTCGTCTGCACCACGATCGTCGAGTCGGGCCTCGACGTCTCCAACGCCAACACGATGATCATCGAGCGGGCCGACACGCTCGGGCTCTCCCAGCTCCACCAGCTGAGAGGACGGGTCGGACGCTCTCGCGAACGCGCCTACGCCTACTTCCTCTACCCGCAGGAGAAGCCGCTCACCGAGACCGCCCACGAACGGCTCGCCACGCTCGCTCAGCACTCCGACCTGGGTGGCGGCATGGCGATCGCGATGAAGGACCTCGAGATCCGAGGGGCGGGCAATCTCCTCGGCGGCGAGCAGTCAGGTCACATCGCCGACGTCGGGTTCGATCTCTACGTGCGGCTCGTGGGCGAGGCCGTCCACGAGTTCAAGGGCGAGGGCGAGGAGGAGCTCGGCGAGGTCCGCATCGAGCTGCCGGTCGACGCACACCTGCCGCACGGCTACATCCCGAGCGAACGGCTGCGGCTCGAGATGTACAAGCGGCTCGCCGAGGTGCGCACCGACGAGGACGTCGACCTGCTGCGCGAGGAGATCGTGGATCGGTACGGCGACCCGCCGCAGGAGGTCGAGAGCCTGCTGCTCGTCGCGAGGTTCCGCGGCCGCGCCCGTCGGGCCGGCATCCGGGAGGTGACGATCGCGGGGCGGCACGTGCGGTTCGCACCCGTCGTCCTCCCCGAGTCGATGACCGTCCGGCTCAACCGGCTCCACCCCAAGAGCATCGTCAAGCCGGCCGTCGAGACCCTGCTCGTGCCGCGGCCGACCGCGCCGGGGGTCGGGGGAGCGCCGATCCCTCAGCCGATCACCGGGATCGCCCTGCTTGAATGGGCCCACGGCGTGATCGACGCCGTCGTCGACCCCGCCCCGCGCGGGTCCGCAGCCACCGAGGAGTCGTCGTGAGTGTCGCCAAGCAGGCGGTCGCCGGGTTCGTCGCGGCCGTCGTCGCCCTGTCGCTGTCCGGGTGCGCCGGTTCGTCGCCGACGCTCAACGGCGGCGTGGCGTCCCGGGTCGGCGACCAGACGGTGGCGATGTCCGAGGTGTCGCGGCTGACGAACGGCTACTGCGACGCCTTCCGCCCGCAGCTCGCCTCGCAAGGCCAGTTCTACCCCCTGCGCTACCTGAGCGGCTACGTCGTGGGCACGCTGACGCTCAAGGCCGCGACCGAGCAGCTCGTCGACCACTACGGGGTGACCCTGCCGGACTCCTACCAAGACTCCCTGGACTCCCTGGAGAGCCAGCTGGCCGGCATCCCCGAGGAGGAGCGCGACTACGTCCGCGAGGTCGAGAGCGGCACGATCTACATCAGCTCCGCAGAGGTCGCGGTCGGCTCCCACCTCCTGGAGGAGGAGGGCGTGGCCGACGCCGACGAGACGGCCGCCCAGGCGCGGGGACTCGAGGCGCTCCAGGTCTGGCTCGGCGACAACCCGGCGACGGTCAACCCCCGCTACGGCATCGAGATCGCCGACGGAGCCTTCACCACGACCGACACCAGCACGTCGTACGCCCTCAGCCCGATGGCGGTGGCCGCCGACGCGCCCCAGCCCGACCAGGGCTTCGCGGCCGACCTGCCCGAGTCCCAGCGCTGCGGCTGAGGCGTTGTCCGACGGCGCCGGGGCGGCTGGGGCGGCTGGGGCGGCGGGCTCGGAGGACCCGCTCGTGGCCCTGCGGGAGGACATGCGCCGGCTGCGGGTGGAGTGCGCCTGGAAGCGTGGGCAGACCCATGAGTCGCTGCGGCGCTACCTCGTCGAGGAGTCCTGGGAGACGCTGGAGGCGATCGACTCGGGGGACGCCGCGCACCTGTGCGAGGAGCTCGGCGACCTGATGCTGCAGGTCGCGTTCCATGCGGTGATCGCCGAGGAGGCCGGGGAGTTCACCTTCGACGACGTCGTGCAGGGGATCGTCGACAAGCTCCGGCGCCGCAACCCGCACGTGTTCGGCTCCGGCACCGAACCCCTCGACGACGCAGCCTCCGTCAACGAGCTGTGGGAGGCGATCAAGGCCGCCGAGCGTCCGCGCGACTCGGTCTTCGACGGTCTGCCGCCCGGGCTGCCGGCGCTACTCCTCGCCGATAAGGTGCTCGACCGGGCGGCCCGCGCCGGCACTCCCGTCCCCGTGCCCCGGGGAGGCGAGTCCGACGAGCTCGGCGACCGGCTGCTGGCCCTGGTCGCCGAAGCCCGCGCGACCGGTGTCGATCCGGAGCAGGCCCTGCGCGACGCCGTACGCCGGGTGGCGGGCGCCGGCGCCTGATCCAGCGGTGCGACAGCCACCGTCCACTCGACGCAAACAGTGGTCAGGTCACCGCCGCCGAGCACCGGCGGTGCGACAGCCACCGTCGGCGGCGTCACGACGGTGGCTACCTCACCGCCGCCGCGGGCTCGCCCTACTCGCTCGCGGCCAGGGTGAACCCGAGGGCGATCATCATGCCGCCGCCCAGCGCCCCCAGGCGATCGAGTCGACGCGGCTTGCTGGCGAACCAGTCGCGCGCCTTGCCTGCACCCAGCGCCCAGATGCTGTCGGAGCAGACCGCGAGGAGCCCGAACACCAGGCCGAGCATCGCCAGCTGCAGTGAGGCCGGCCCCGACTGGCCGGTGAACTGAGGCAGGAACGCCGCGAAGAACACGATGGTCTTGGGGTTGCTGACCCCGACGATGAACCCGGTGCGCACCGCGCGCCCCTTCGTCGCTACCCCGACACCCGGGGCGTCGAGGGCGAGCCTGGCGTCCGAGCGATGCCGGATCGCGGAGATCCCCAGCCACACGACGTACGCCGCGCCGACGAGCTTCAAGCCGGTGTACGCCGCCGCGCTGGCCGCCACGAGCGCCCCCAGCCCGAGCGCGACGAAGCAGACCTGCGCCACCAGTCCCAGCGCGTTGCCCACGACCGAGAGCAGTGCCTCGCGGCGACCGACCGTGAGCGCGCGGCCGATCGTGAACAGCAGGCTCGGCCCCGGCACCTGGATGAACAGGATGGAGGCGACGAGGAACGCGAGCCATTGGCTGGAGCTGGGCACGGAGGCATTGTCGCGGTTCGTGCGCCCGCTGCCGAGTCCATTGTCCAGCGGGTGACCTGTCCAGCGTTCGTCGCCCCCGGGGGGCCCCGCGCGTCGGGTCTAGGCTGAGGCCGACCCGGTCAGCGACGTCCCCAGGAGCAGCACTGTGCCATCCATCGAAGCCGTAGGCGCCCGCGAGATCCTCGACTCCCGAGGCAACCCGACCGTCGAGGTGGAGGTCCTCCTCAGTGACGGCGCCTTCGGCCGCGCCGCGGTGCCGAGCGGTGCCTCGACCGGCCAGTTCGAGGCCGTCGAGCTCCGTGACGGCGGCGACCGCTACCTGGGCAAGGGCGTCCAGCAGGCGGTCGACGCGGTGGTGCTGCAGATCGGGCCGGCGATCGAAGGCCTGGCCGCCGACGACCAGCGCGCGCTCGACCAGCTCATGGACCAGCTCGACGGCACGCCCAACAAGGGCTCCCTCGGCGCGAACGCCATCCTCGGCGTCTCCCTCGCCGTGGCCAAGGCGGCCGCCGAGTCGGCCGGCCTGCCGCTCTACCGCTACGTCGGCGGGCCGAACGCCTTCCTGCTGCCGGTGCCGATGATGAACATCCTGAACGGCGGCGCGCACGCCGACTCCAACGTCGACGTCCAGGAGTTCATGATCGCGCCGATCGGGGCGCCGACGTTCGCCGAGGCGCTGCGCTCGGGGGCGGAGGTCTACCACGCGCTCAAGTCGGTGCTGAAGAAGAAGGGACTCTCGACGGGCCTGGGCGACGAGGGCGGTTTCGCCCCCGACCTCGAGCACAACCGCGCTGCCCTGGACCTGATCGGCGAGGCCGTCAGTGCGGCCGGCCTCACCCTCGGGACCGACATCGCGCTCGCGATGGACGTGGCCGCCAGCGAGTTCCACGACGACGGCACCTACACCTTCGAGGGCAGCCCGCGCACCAGCGACGAGATGGTCGCCTACTACGCCGACCTCGTGGACTCCTACCCGATCGTCTCGATCGAGGACCCGCTCGACGAGGAGGACTGGGACGGCTGGAAGGCCATCACCGACTCGCTCGGCAGCCGGATCCAGATCGTGGGGGACGACCTGTTCGTCACCAACGTCGAGCGGCTCCAGCGCGGCATCGACGGCGGCCAGGCCAACGCCCTCCTGGTCAAGGTCAACCAGATCGGATCGCTGAGCGAGACGCTCGACGCCGTCGACCTCGCCCACCGCAACGGCATGCGCTGCATGATGAGCCACCGCAGCGGCGAGACCGAGGACACCACCATCGCGGACCTCGCCGTCGCCACCAACTGCGGCCAGATCAAGACGGGCGCCCCCGCGCGCTCCGACCGCGTGGCGAAGTACAACCAGTTGCTGCGTATCGAGGGCGAGCTCGGCGACGCGGCCCGCTACGCGGGGGCCGGCGCCTTCCCGCGTTTCCAGGGCTGAATCCGGGCGGTCGTCGGGCAGACTCGGACGCGTGCCGAAGCCCGACCCCCGCAACCGGTCCCGCTCCCCGGGCGCTGCGTCGCGGCGTCCCGGCGAGCGCGCGTCCCAGCGGGGTGCGCCGCGGACGGGCGCAGCTGCCCCGTCCCGGCAGACCCCGGGTCCGGCGTCGGCGGGCGCGGCGTCCTCGGGCTTGGGGGCGGCGACGGCCACCGTGCTGGGCGACGCCGACGAGACCCTCGTCCGCGCACCGGTGGCCGCGACTCCTTCGCGACCGAGGGCCGGGCGTCTGCGGCCGCGCATCACCGGCCGGGCCGCGGTGCTGGTGCTGGTGCTCGCCGTGCTCACCGTCAGCTTCGCCTCCTCCCTGAAGGCCTATCTGCAGCAGCGCGCCCACATCGCCGACCTCAAGGCGCAGATCACGCAGAGCGAGGCCGAGATCGACGCGCTCGAGCGCGAGAAGGCGCGCTGGCAGGACCCCGCCTTCGTGCAGAGTCAGGCCCGGGCGCGGTTCGGCTACCTCATGCCCGGCCAGACCTCGTACGTCGTGCTGGACGCCGACGGCAAGCCCCTCGAGTCCGAGTCCGCGCTGAGCTCCCGCCGCGACGTGCTCGTGAAGGAGCCCACGGCGTGGTGGGAGACCGTGTGGGGCTCGGTCGAGCTCGCCGGCAACCCACCCGACCCCGCCGACAAGCCGACCCCCGCGACCCACATCGAAGCCCCTCCCGAGGAGACCGAGGAGTAGGTCCGTCGGTCGAGGGACGAGCCTTCTCGGTGGTCGAGCCGCCGCGAGGGACGAGCGGCGTGTCGAGACCCGGTGAGCGTTGCGGGGTCTAGACACGGGCTCGACCGACGAAGGGCTCGCTCCTCAACCAGCGGTGGCGGTGGGGGTCGCTAGGGTCGGGCGGGTGACCATCGAGCGGGCCGACGAGCGAGCCGTCGCGGCCCAGTTGGGTCGCGAGCCCCGGTCGATCCACGCGGTCGGCCACCGGTGTCCGTGTGGGCTGCCCGACGTGGTGACCACCGAGCCCCGGCTGCCGGACGGCACGCCGTTCCCGACGACGTACTACCTCACCTGCCCCCGGGCCGCGTCCCTGATCGGCACGCTGGAGGGGTCCGGGGTGATGAGGCAGATGGAGGCCAGGCTCGCCGACGACGCCGCCCTCGCGGACGCGTACGCCGCGGCCCATGCCGCCTACCTCGAGGACCGGGCTTTGCTCGGCGAGGTGCCCGAGATCGCGGGTGTCTCGGCGGGTGGCATGCCCACGCGGGTCAAGTGCCTCCATGTGCTGGCCGCCCACGCGCTCGCGGCGGGTGCGGGGGTGAACCCGCTGGGGGACGAGGTGCTCGCCGACCTAGGCGAGTGGTGGGCGGCGGGTCCCTGCGTGCAGGTCGAGTCGTGACGGGACGGACCGTCGAGCCGGTCGCCGCCGTCGACTGCGGGACCAACACCATCAAGCTCCTGATCGGCGCCCTGCCCGACGTGGCCGTCCGCGAGACCCGGATCGTGCGTCTCGGGCAGGGGGTCGATGCGACGGGACGCCTCGCCGACGAGGCGCTGGTGCGGGCCTTCGCGGCGATCGACGAGTACGCCGCCCTGATCGCCGCCCACTCGGTCACCCGGATCCGCTTCTGCGCGACCTCGGCGACCCGCGACTCCGCCAATGCCGCGGAGTTCGCGGCGGGGGTCTATGCCCGGCTCGGCGTCTGGCCCGAGGTGCTCTCGGGACAGGAGGAGGCCGCGCTGGCCTACGCCGGCGCGGTCCGCAACCTCCGTACGCCACCTGCAGCGCCGGTCCTGGTCGTCGACGTCGGAGGCGGCTCCACCGAGCTCGTCCTGGGCGACGACAGCGGCCCGATCGCCGCTCATTCGATGGACATCGGCTCCGTGCGCCTGCACGAGCGGCACCTCCACGACGACCCGCCGAGTCCGGCCCAGGTGGCGGCGGCCGTAGCCGACATCGACGCCCACCTCGACGCGAGCCCGGTGCCGGTCGCCGAGGCCGTGACGGTGGTCGCCGTGGCCGGGTCGGCGCTGTCGGTCACGGCAGGAGTGCTTGACCTCCCGTCGTACGACCGGGCGGTGATCGACCAGTCGGTGGTCTCGGTCTCCCAGGTGCGGGCGTTCGTCGACCGGCTCCTGGCGATGACCGTCGAGGAGCGGCTCCGGCTGCCGTGGATGCATCCGGGACGTGCGGACGTGCTCGGGGCGGGCGGCCTCGTGCTGTCTCGGGTCCTGGCCCGCTGCAGCGTCGACCGGATGGTGGCCTCCGAGGCCGACATCCTGGACGGGATCGCGTGGTCGATGGTGTGAGCGGCCTGCCCCATCCGGTCACGGGAGAGCGGTTCGACTCGCCGGTGCCGCCGGGGACCGGCTGGCCCGAGGATCCGGCGAGGGCTGACACGCCCGTGGCGCGGACCGCTGCTGGGGTCAGACGGCTCGCTGCGGTCGCCGACCTGGCCGAGCTCGACGCCCGCGTGAGCGTCTGCGCCGCGTGCCCCCGACTGGTGGCCTGGCGCGAGACCGTGGCCCGCGAGAAGCGGTCGTCGTTCGCCGGGGAGCCCTACTGGGGGCGCCCGATCGCGGGTTGGGGCGACCCGCACCCGTCCGTGCTGATCGTGGGGCTCGCACCCGCGGCCAACGGCGGCAACCGCACGGGCCGGGTGTTCACCGGCGACTCCTCGGGCGACTGGCTCTTCGCCAGCCTGCATCGCGTCGGGCTCGCGGCCCTGCCCACGAGCACCCATGCCGGTGACGGGCAGCGGCTGATCGGCGCGCGGATGGTCGCCACCGTCCGCTGCGCGCCGCCTGCGAACAAGCCCGAGCTCGCTGAGCGGGACACCTGCGCCCCCTGGATCCAACGCGAGATCGCGCTGGTCGCACCCGGGCTTCGCGCTGTGGTCGCGCTCGGCGCCTACGGCTGGGCGGGAGCCCTGCGAGCGCTCTTGGCGGCGGGGTACGCCGTGCCGAGGCCGCGACCGCGGTTCGGTCACGGCGTCGAGGTGTCGCTCGCCGGCCCTTCGGGCGAGGTGGTGCTCCTGGGGTGCTACCACCCCAGCCAGCACAACACGTTCACCGGCCGGCTCACTCCAGCGATGCTCGACGAGGTGCTCGGCCGCGCGGCCAGCCTGCGTCCGTGACCGACTCGCCGCCTGGCCGGACGTCATACGATCTGGTCGCCCGGACGACCACAACGCATGACGTCCCGCGGCGCCCCTGTATCCCAACCGGCAGAGGAAGCCGCCTTAAAAGCGGTGACAGTCTGGGTTCGACTCCCAGCGGGGGCACGAGTCCGGCGGGACGCTCCCGGACGGGAACACCGCCGGGCGGCCGTTCGTTGGAGTCGGTGAAGCAGTGTCGGGTCGGTAGGATCGGCCGGACACGGGTGGTGTCACCGCAGACCCACCTCGGCCTCCAAGGAGGAGACCACATGGAGAGCAACAACCCGGTGCTGCGCCGTTCCGAGGCGTTCAACGGGCAGGGCCAGGCCAACGCCTACGGCAACCAGACCTATCCGGGCAACGGCAACCCGTACGCCGGCTACGGCGATCCCTCCACCTGGGGGACGGGCTCGCCGACGAACCCGCCCCAGAGCGCCCCGCCCGTGCCCGCCTCCCGGATGACGCTCGACTCCGTCGTCCAGAAGAGCGCGATCTCGCTGTTCGTCGTGGTGGCCTTCGCCATCGCCACGTGGATGCTGACGCCCGCCATCGACGCCGACATGACCGCCGGCGAGGCGTCCAAGCTCTACATGGCGATGATCATCGGCTCCGGCGCAGCCTTCGGCCTGTCGATGGTCAACTCGTTCAAGCGGTTCGTCAGCCCCGGCCTCGTGCTCGCGTTCTGCGCGGCGGAGGGCGTGGCCCTGGGCGCCATCAGCAAGTTCTTCGACGCCCAGTTCAGCGACCACATCATCATGAACGCCGTGCTCGGCACCTTCGGGGCCTTCGCCGGCACCCTGGCCGCCTACAAGTTCTTCAACATCAAGGTCGGCCAGAAGTTCCGCACCTTCGTGATCGCGGCCGTGTTCGGCATGGTCGGGCTCTCGATCCTCGAGCTCGTGCTCAGCATGTTCGGTGCCGGCACCGGCCTGTTCGGCATCACCGGCCTCGGCATGATCACGGCCTTCGCCGGTCTGGCGCTCGGCATCTTCATGCTGATCCTCGACTTCGACATGATCGAGCAGGGGATCGCCGCGGGGGTCGACGAGCGGGAGTCGTGGCGCGCGGCGTTCGCACTCACCGTGAGCCTGGTGTGGATCTACACCAACCTGCTGCGCATCCTGGCGTTCTTCCAGTCCGACTGACGCCGCATCCGGGTTGTCCCGGAGGGCCGGGGGAGACATCCCCCGGCCCTTTGGCGTCTCCGGCGCCGTTCTGCGAGACCTCAGGACGCGCGACTCGGGTCGGGCGTGGGCTCGGCCTCGTCCTCCTCGTCCACGGACGGGCCCTCGGCCTCGGGCGCCGGCTGGCGACGGCGGTGACGCAGCTCCACCCAGAGTCCGCGAACGCCGCGCCGTGAGCCGCCGACCTCGGTGCCGTCGAGCTCGGTGCCCGGGGTCTTGACCGCCTGGGCGGCAGCCGCGGCGACCGGGAGCACGCCCTCGCCCCGCACGGACTCGGGCTCGGCCTCGTCCTCGGGCGCGAACCCGAGCGCCGCCAGTGTCGAGGGCAGCAGGACGTCGACCAGCCGGCGGTAGCCGTCGGCCGACGGGTGGAACTGGTCGGGTCCGAAGAGCAGCGCCGGCGCCGCCTCGAACTCGGGGCCGAGGATGGACGCGAGAGACACGGTCCGCCCGCCCTCCTCGACGACCGCGATGGTCTGGGCGGCCGCGAGGCGATGCGACCAGGCCCGCCCCACCTGCTTGAGTGGGGGTGGGATCGGCCGGATCGTGCCGAGGTCGGGACAGGTGCCGACGACCACCTCGACGCCGGCCTCGCGCAGGCGTCGCACGCCCTCGGACAGCTGCCGGACCGACTGCGACGGAAGCACGCTGTGGGTGACGTCGTTGACGCCGACCAGGATCACCGCCACATGAGGCTCCGCGGGCAGGGCCCGGTCGATCTGTACGACGAGGTCGGAGGTGCGCGCGCCCACCACGGCGTACTCCCGCAGGTGCACGCGCCGGTCGGCCTGCCCGGCGATCCCGCTGGCCAGGAGCGCGCCGGGGGTCTCCACGACGCGCTCCACGCCGTACCCGGCGGCGCTGGAGTCGCCGAGCAGGGCCACCCTCAGGGCTGGGCCCGGGCGACCGCGGCCGTACCAGCCGGTCGCGTCGGGCGGCTCACCCGTCGCGTCGCCGATGATCCGCCGCGCCACGCTGGCCTCGGCGCGCAGCAGCCCGTAGAGCCCCGCGCCCAGCACGGAGAGGCCTCCGCCGCCGTACGCCGCGGCGGCGGCGAGCTTGCGTGCCGCTCCCGCTGTCCCCACCCTGCCAGGCTACTGACGCCTCCCGATCGCGGCCCGGCAGGTCGAGGAACGCCGCCCCCCTTCGGTGGTCGAGCCGCCGCGAGGGACGAGCGGCGTGTCGAGACCACGTGAGTGGTACGGGGTCGACCTGGCTGACCCCCTAGCCTGGAGCGGTGCAGTACGCGAACTCCCTGCTCGAGCTGATCGGGCACACCCCGCTGGTGCGGCTCTCCGCGTCCCTCGACCTGCCGGAGGGAGCACCGCTGGTGCTGGCCAAGGTGGAGTACCTCAACCCGGGTGGGTCGGTGAAGGACCGGATCGC
>CAZIVD010000030.1:0-48298 GCA_964542635.1 uncultured Nocardioides sp.
CGGGTCCCGAGCTGACCGACATACCAGCAACGCTAGACCCGACCACCGACACACCAGATCCCGAAAGAGGCGACTTTCCCCAGTATCCACAGGGGTTCTGATGATCGTGACCCGATCGTGACCCTGCGGTGCTGCCCTGCGGCCTGCCCTTCAGGCCAGCCACCAGCCAGCTAGGGGTTGAACCGATAGCCCATCCCGCGCACGGTGGCGATGGTGTCCGATCCGAGCTTCTTCCGCAGGTAGCCGACATAGACGTCGACGACGTTGGAGCCGGGGTCGAAGTCGAGTCCCCACACATGGTCGAGGAGCTGCTCGCGGGAGAGGACCTGGCCCGTGTTCCGCATGAAGAGCTCCGTGAGGGCGAACTCTCTGGCCGAGAGGTCGACCTGGGCGCCGCTGACCGTCGCTCGGCGGGTCCGCAGGTCCAAGTGGACGCCACCGGCATCGAGTGTGCCGGTGGCGTCCTCGCCGTCGGAGGCGTGGACCTGGCGAAGGCGGAGTCGGACCCTGGCGAGGAGCTCGGCGAACCGGAAGGGCTTGGGCATGTAGTCGTCGGCGCCTCCTTCGAGCGCGGTGACGGTGTCGGCCACCGAGTCGCGGGCCGTCAGCACGATCGCGGGCATCCGGGAGCCTTGGGAGCGGAGTTGGTCGAGGACGGCGTATCCGTCCAGGCTGGGCAGGCCGATGTCGAGCACCATGAGGTCGAACTCGCCGCTGAGGGCATGGTCGAGACCTTCGCGACCGTCGCTGCAGACGGTGGTCTGATGGCCCTCAGCGCGCAGGCCCTTGGACACGAACGAGGCGATCTTGGCCTCGTCCTCGACGATCAGGATGCGGGCCACGGCGTGGTCTCCCTGTCTCGATGGCGGAGGGGGAACCTGAGGACGAATCGAGCTCCCCCGAGCGGGCCGTCCTCGACACGGGCCGTGCCGCGGTGTCCGGTGACGATGGCCCGCACGATGGACAGCCCGAGACCGAAGCCTTCGTCGTGCTCCGCGACCACGCCTCGGCCGAACCTCTCGAAGATGCGGTCGCGGTCAGGGGGTGGCACGCCGGGGCCGGAGTCGCTGACCCAGATCTCGACCTGGCCGGCGGCGACGCCGGCGCCGATGGCGATCTCGTCGCCCTCGCGGGTGTGCTTGACCGCATTGTCGGCCAGTTGCAGGACTGCTTGGGTGATCCGCTGTCGATCCATGTCGACGCGTACGGCGGGAGCACCGTCGTGGCGCCAGTCCCGGTCGCCGAGGGCTCGGGCCTTCGCGACCAGGTCTTCGACGAGCTCGCCGAGGTCCACGGTCTCGATCCTCAGGAAGTCCGGTCGATCGCTCTTGGCCAACAGGATCAGATCGCGGGTGAGGCGGGTCATCCTCTCGACCTCGTCCAGCAGCAGCTTGCGGGTCGTCTCGACTTCCTCGGCGTTCGTGGGATCCAGCAGTTCGAGGTGTCCGCTCAGCACGGTCAGCGGGGTGCGGATCTCGTGGCCAGCGTCGTCGAGGAACTGCTTCTGGGACACGAAGGCAGCCTCGAGGCGGTCGAGCATGCCGTTGACGGTGTGGGTGAGCGCGGTGATGTCGTCGTTCCCGGTGACCGGCAGCCGCTGCGACAGGTCGGTAGCTCCGATCCGCTCGGTGGTCGTGCGCATGGTGCGGAGCGGGGACAGCAGCCGCCCGGACTGCCACCAGGCGATGACCAGGACCAGCAACAGCGACAAGAACGCGACCACGGCGTAGGTGCGCATGGTGTCCTTGAGCAGGGCGTCGAGCTCGTCGAGCTCCTGCACCACGACGAAGGCGCCGACCCGGTGGTCGCTCGCCAGTTGCACGGTCTGCACCGAGAGGAGGATCTCCTCCCCGTCGACAGGGCTCTGGGCGAGGTGCTCGCCGTTGGTCTCGATGAGTGCGGCCACGGTTTCGCGGAACTCGGGGTCGTCGACGTACCTGCGGTCCTGCCCGGGCAGCGGCTCGCCGTCGTACCAGGCGAAGAACAGCTCGGTCGGGCTGGCGACGTTGCGGGTGAGGAAGGTCTCCAGCAGCGGCACCACACCGTCGAACGGCTCACCCGTGCGCGGGTCGATCCCGTCTTGTTGCAGCGTGATGAACTCCGCGATCTCCTGGTCGACCTCGTTCCTGGCCTGTTCGCGGTTGCGCTGATACTCGATCAGGTACACGATCGCGCCGCAGGCGGTCAGGGCAAGCGCCACGAGCAGCGCAATCGCCAGAGTGATCCGGGTGCGCACGGAAACGCCCGACCGCTTGAGTCGGGCGACCGTGGGGAGTTCGCGAGTGTCAGTCGTCGTCTTGGCCTGAGTCGTCGTCCGGTCCGTCGTCCCTGGAGTCGTCGTCACCCGTGTCGAGAACGCCTCCGTCGTCTTCATCATCTCGCCCATCGTCGCCCTCGGCACCTCGTCCTCCCTGCGCGGGTCCGTCGTCGCCGTCCTCGTCATCGCGGTCGTCGTCGCGGGCTTCGTCGTCAGGGGCGTCGTCGCGGTCGTCGTCTCCGGGGGTCTTGCGGCCCGGGTCCGGGGGGAGCGTGGGATCGCCACCGCTGCGGTCGCCCGCCGGTGTGGAGTCATCCTGGATGATGATCCGCTCGCGAGGTGGTGAGTGGTCCGACGCGACGACCAGCGAGCCCGCGACGAACGCCGCGAGGGGGAGCGCGACGCCCAGCCCGACCAGGGCCTTCAGGAACGTGCTCATGCCCTGGAGGGTCCACCTCGCACATGGTGCGGCCATGAGAGCAGCATGAGGGGACTCTTACCTTTCGACCGGCCGTGCCGGGGCCGGTGTCGGTGGTGGTCGGGCTGGTGGCGCGGGGTGACCGGGAGGGCGGGCGATTCGATGTGGTCGGCGACCCAGTCGTCGTCATAGACGGTGTCGAGATAGGGGGCGCCGAGGTCCGGGGCGATCGCGACCGTGGTGCAGGAGGGGCTGCCGTGCGCGGCCAGCCAGCGTCTGGCGCCGGCGACGACGGTGCCGGTGGACCCCCCGAACAGGAAGCCGTGGCGCGCGAGAAGGCGGCAGGTGTGGACCGTGTCCCGCTCGGCCACGTGGACGACGTCGTCGACGTAGGTCCGGTCGAGAAGCGGCGGTCGGATGCCGGACCCGAGCCCCGGGATGACGCGGCGTCCCGGCTCATGACCGAAGGCGACCGAACCCACGGAGTCGATGGCGACGATCGTCGTCCGCGGTGAGGACTCCCGCAGGAACCGCGCGCACCCCATCAGGGTGCCGGTGGTGCCGGCCCCGACGAACAAGACGTCGAGGTCGGGGAACTGGCTCAGGATCTGTGGTGCGGTGGTGCGGTGGTGCGCCTGCCAGTTGGCCTCGTTGCGGTACTGGTCGAGCCAGACGAGCCGCTCATCGGCGGCGCAGAGCGCCCTCACGTGGGCGATCCGCGCGGCCAGCAGCCCGCCCTCCGGTGCCGGCTCGGTCACCACGTCCACCTGGCCGCCGAGGGCCTCGATCATCCGGCGGGCCGAGGGGTTGCAGCGGTCGTCGGTGACGCACAGGAAGCGGTAGCCGCGGCTTGCGGCGATCATGGCGAGCGCGATCCCGAGGTTGCCGGAGGAGGACTCGACGAGCACGGATCCTGGTCGGAGTCGCCCGGCGCTCTCGGCGGCCTGGACCATGGCCACGGCCGCCTTCAGCTTGATCGAGCCGGCGAAGTTGAGGCCCTCGCACTTGAGGAACAGCGCGTGACCGAGGATCGGTTCGAGATCGACGAAGACGCTGTCGCTGTCGAAGTCCGCGGGCGCCGTGATCACCGGCATGGCGCTGACTCCGGGTCGGTGCCGTGGCGGCTGAGCTCATCGAAGAATCCGGGAACGACGGTGAGCCCGACGGTGGCGGACACGCGGTCGTGGACCATCTGGCCGAGGGCGAGGTCGAGCGCCCCGAGTCCGAACGGCGAGAAGACCACGGGCCGATCGGGCGCGATGCTCACCCGCCCCGCCATCACGTCGTGCAGGGTGCCGGCCACGAAGTCCCGGTCGCCGGTGAGCTGCTCAGCCAGCTGCAGGGACGTGTGCGCCCTCAGGCAGTGCTCGACGTCGTCGACGATGTTGGTCGCACCGAGCAGGATCTCCGGGGCCAGGTCGCGCAGTGACAGGTGCAGAACCAGGGGACCGTGCTCGAACGGGCGCCGGTCCTGCAGGTGCGGGGCGGCGGCTACGGTGGCGAAGACGACCAGATCGCTGCCACTGACCACGTCGGCTGCGGTGTGGTGGGTCTTGATCAGCCCGGGCGTGCCGCGCCGGTCGAGGTAGTGGTGGAACCCGTCGACGCTCTCCACGGACGTGTCGTGGAGTCCGATCTCGTCGAACGTCCAGCCGGTGGCCGTCAGGAACGTGTGCACGTAGCGGGCGATCAGTCCGGTGCCGACGATCCCGAGCCGGCGCGGCCGGGGCCGCCCCCGACCGAGCCAGGCGGCCGCGGTGACGGCCATCGCGGCGGTTCGAGCGGCGCTGATGACCGAGGCCTCCAGACAGGCGAACGGGAACCCCGTCTCGGGGTCGTTGAGGATCAGCACCGCCGAGGCGCGGGGGAGGCCGCGAGCGACGTTGTCGGGGACGCTGGCGATCCACTTCAGGCCGTCCACCGGCGCGGCGCCGCCGATCGACGCGGGCAGGGCGATGATCCTCGACGAGGGTCGGTCGGGGAACCGGAGGAAGTGCGACGGTGGGTTGACCGTGCAGCCCTCGGCGTGCAGCCGATAGGCCGCCTCGACCAGGGCTACGATCTCAGGCTCCCGGTCGCGGAGCGCGGCCCGGACCTGGGCCCCGGAGACGATGGAGAAGCGCGGCGCCGTCATCGGGTCACCTCGACCGGTTCCGCGAAGGCGACCAGCACCTCACGATCGCCGGAGTAGGGCTCGCGGCTGTGTGCGGTGGCGATGTTGTCGATCACCATCACGTCCCCCGCCTGCCAAGGCTCGCGTCGAGTGGCGGCCTCGTAGACCGCGTTGATGGTCTCGACGGCGTCCTGCTCGATCGGAGTGCCGTCGCCGTAGGCGGTGTTGAACGGGAGATCGTCGGCGCCGTACTCGGCGAGCAGGAACTCACGGACGTCGGCGTGAAGGGTCCACTGGCTGAGGAAGGCGACCTGGTTGAACCAGCAGCGGCGGCCGGTGACGCGGTGGGTGAGGACGGCGGGACGCCGCTGACGGGTCCGGAGGACTCCGTCGGGCTCCCAGCGGTGCTCGATCGCGTGCCTGCGGCAGTAGAGCCCGACGGCCGTGCGGTCGTCGGTGCCGAAGGCGGCGACCCAGGATGCCCCGATCCCCTCGTGGTAGGTGCGGGTCAAGAGCCAGCCGTCGCTGGCGAACCGGTTGACCAGGGCGTCGGGCAGGGCGTCGAGCACGATGCTGGCGTCGGCCAGTCCGGTGATGCCCCCCACGGGCGCAGGCGTGAGGCAGGCCAACAGGATCAGCCCCGGTGTCGGATCGGTGTAGCTGGACTCGTGGTGCTGGCACATCGGCTCACGGGCGGGCCAGGTGGCGGACGCGTACACCCCGGGCGCCAGACCGACGCGCGCGGCCAGGGCCTCCCGCTCGGTGATCAGGCCGCCTCCGAGGGCCGTGAGCACGGCCACGGCGCCTGCCCGGTCGCCGAGGCCGAGGCCGCGCAGGAGGATCGCGCCGTGCTCGGCGGCGAGTCGGCGGACGGCGTCGTGGTGCGCCTGTGCCCAGTCTTCGGCGGCGGGAGCGTCGACCTGGAGGACGTGGACGCCGTCGGCCGTGCAGGTCTCGGCGAGGCTGAGGGTGCTCATCGGGACGTCCCTTCGAGGAGTCTGGCGAGATCAGCCAGGACGGGATGGGTGTGAACCTGTCGGAGCGTGACGGCCCGGTCCAGGGCCACCACCAGACGCACTGCGGTCAGGGAGGTGCCGCCGAGATCGGCGAAGTGGGCGTCGGGCCCGAGGTCGGCCGCGGGAACGCCGAGGACCTCGGCCCACGCGTTCGCCAGCCGCTGTTGGGTGGGGGTGAGCCGTGGAGCGTCGTCACTGCGGACACTGCGTGCGGCCGCCCGTAGAGCGGTCTTGTCGACCTTGCCGTTGGTCGTCAGCGGCAGCTCCGACAGCTGTCGCAGCAGCGACGGCACCATGTAGTGGGGCAACGCGTCCTCGAGCCGCGCCCGGAGGCGGTCGACGTCGAGCTCCGGGTCGCCGACGACGAAGCCGGCCAGCCGGGCCGACCCAGCCTCGCGATCCACGACCACCGCCGCTCCGTGGACGCCAGGCTGGCGGGTGAGCGCAGCCTCCACTTCGCCGGCCTCGACCCGGTAGCCACGCACCTTGACCTGGGCGTCGCGGCGGCCGAGGAAGTCCAGCTTGCCGTCGGCGCGCCAGCGGCCGTAGTCCCCACTGCGGTAGAGCCGCTGCCCGGGTCGCAGCGGGTCGTCGAGAAAGGACTCCGCGGTCCGCACGGGGTCGTTCACGTAGCCGCGCCCCACGCAGATCCCCGAGAACACGATCTCGCCGGGTGCGCCGAGAGGGACCGGGCGGAGCCGGGCGTCGACGACGGTCACGTCCACGTTGGCGATGGGCGGGCCGAGCGCGATCCGGTCGCCGACGGGGTCGTGGTCGAGGACCTCGTGGTTGGTGTCGTCGCAGGTCTCGGTGAGCCCGTAGGCGTTGATCAACGGCACGGCCGACCGGACCGCGAACCAACGGCGGACCACGTTGCGCGGCAGTGCTTCCCCGGTCACCGAGACGCAGCGCAGATCGGGCAGCTCGCGAGGCCGGGCCTCGAGCCGCGACACGATCACCTCGAGGTAGGACGGCACCACCTGGAGGATCTCGACGCGCTGTTCCACCAGCGTGTCGAGGAACCGGTCGACGTCGAGGATGACCTCCGGGTCCACCAACACCGTCCGGCCGCCGACGAGCAGGCCGGCCAGCAGTTGCCACAGTGAGATGTCGAAGCCCAAGGGTGCGGTCTGGGCGATCACCGTCCCCTCGTGCAGGCCGAGATCGTGGACCTTCGCGTACAAGTGGTTCAGGAAGCCAGCGTGCTCACACAACGCTCCCTTGGGCTCGCCGGTGGAGCCGGAGGTGAAGAAGAGATAGGCGAGCTGGTCAGCGCGCACGGCGACATCGACCGGCTGCGGCGGCGCGGTCTCGTCGATCGTGTCCAGGGCCACCCGGTCCACCCCGGGCACGCGTTCGACGGCGCGGTCGAAGGTGGCCGTGACGCTCGGTCCGGTGATCGCGATCCGGCAGCCCGAACGACGGAGCATCGCGGTGATCCGATCGGCCGGGAGGTCCGGCTCGATGGGCAGGTAGGTGCCGCCGGCCCGCAGAACGGCGAGCACAGAGGCCATCCAGTCCAGCGTGCGCCCGGTGACCACCGCCACCACGTCCTCGGAGTGCAGGCCGCGGTCACCCAGGGCGCAGGCGATCCGGTCGACTCTGGCGTTGAGCTCGGCGTAGGTGAGCGCACGGTCCCGGTGCATGACCGCGATGGCATCCGGATGGGCCGCGGCCCGCGACGCGAACAGGTCCGGCAGCCGATGGTCGGGGAGCCCACGTCGTGGTCCGGCCAGGTCGTGGACCTGGTAGCGCCACTCGTCGGGGTCGACGAGGGAGCTGTCGGCGTGGGGGGCGTCGGGGCTGGTGGCCAGCTGAGTCAGTGCCGTCAGGTGATAGCCGGCGATCCTCGCGGCCGCGTCGGCGTCCAGAGCCTGGCGGCGGTGGCGCAGCTCCAGCACGACGCGACCCTCCCGCGACGAGAGAGCGATCCCGAGCACACTGTCGGCGGTCAGGGGACCGGCGCCGCCGGTGAGGTCCAGCTCGGCCTCGTAGCCGCTTCCGGCCAGGCCCAGCTCCTCGCGGATCTCGGCCACCGGGAAGGCATGGTGTGGCAGCAGGCCTGACTCCGCACGCGCGGCCGCGTCGAGCAGCTCCCGCCAGGTCCCGTCCGGCACCTGCACCCGACACACCACCGGGGTCCGGCCGGGGACCGCGACGTACCCGGTGGTGACATCGAGCTCGCCCGACAGCTCGGCCAGGACCTTCACGTGGGCCGCGAGCAGCAGGGTGCCGAGCGGCACGCCCTGCTGCAGTGCCAGCCGGCGCAGCCCGTCGAGCAGGTCGTCGGGGAGGACCCGCTCGACGCGGCCGACCCCGTGGCCGCCCTCGGCCGCCCATCGAGGCACCGTGGTCGTGGCGGCCCCTTCGAGGGTGGCGATCCAATGGTCGCGGCTGGACTGGGTGTTCTGCTCGATGCGGACGTGGGCGCTCACCGCGACTCCTTCGCCGGATTGCCGACCCACCTGGTGTGGGCCGGGACCTCGTGTCCCTTCATCAGGAACGAGTCGGGGGCCAGGACGGAGCCTTCGGCCATGGTGGTCCCGTAGTGGACCAGGGACGCCGTGCCCAGGGTGCACCCGCTGCCGATCACGATGTGGTCGGACTTGAAGGCACCGTTCTCCTGGGAGTGGGCCTGCACGATGCTGCGGACGTTGAGGGTGCAGTCGTCGCCGATGGTCGTCAGGGTCTTCTCGACGATCGCGCAGCCGTCGTCGAAGACTCGGCGGCCGATCCGGACCCCCATCAGCCGCCAGGTCAGCGACTTGAACGGGGTGCCGTCGAGCAGCAGCGGCTGTTGGGCCATCTTCCAGAACCGCTCGTGGGCCCAGAACCGTCGGTCGTAGATCGAGCAGGAGAGCGGGCGCAACCGCCGGAAGGCCGTGGTGGCGCGCTCGGCAAGCACGAAGTGCGCGACCCGGACCGCCATCCCGGCGACGCCCGCGAGCGCGAACGCGAACGCACCGAGCACCGGCTGGAGGGCCAGCGCCGCGGTGACCATCAGCAGCAGCTCGGCGACGAGGAGGCACCAGGCTGCGGCGTACAGGCCGATGCTGAGCAGGTTGTGCCGGTTCTTGGCGGCCAGCCCGGCCCGCAAGGCCTCGCCCTCGGCGAGGTGGGCGAAGGAGTCGTCGCGACGCACGGTCCGCGGAATCTCGAACGCAGGCGCACCGAGCAGACCCGTGCCAGACCACCAGTCGCCGGTCGTCGGGACGGTGGCCTTGGTGGCCAGCAGGCAGTCGTCCCCGACGCGCGCCTGCGGCGGGTAGACGATGTAGTTGCCCAGGAAGCTGTGCGAGCCGATCCCGGTCGCGGACAGGCGGAACGACGAGCCGGAGTAGTCGACGTTGATGACCGACAGGCCGTCGGCGACCATCGTGCCGCGGCCGATCGTGGTCAGGAACGGGTTGTCGTGCTTGACCTCGAGCCCGAAGTTGGAGCCGGTCTGCACCAGGCCGGGCATGCGGTACCCGATGGCCCGGAGGTAGGGCACCACGTAGGAGCTGTCACCGAGCAACCGTGGGAAGAACGGCAGGTTGGTCAGCCGTTCGATCGTGCGCTGCGCCCAGTAGCGAACGCCGTACAGGGGATAGGTGCGGCCAGGGGTGAGCAGTGGCTGCAGGAGCCGTGGCACCGTCGTCACCACCGCGAACGCGACCACGAGGTAGCCGGCATAGCCGAGGGCCGCGACCCAGAGCGCGTCCGCATAGGTACCCCAGTCCGTGAGGGGTCCGGTGAACACGTGGGTGCGGTCGGCGGTCTCGGCAGCCAGCCAGACCGCCAGCAAGACGGCCGCCGGGAAGGAACACAGCAGCGTGACGGTCACCTGGGCGAGGGTGTAGCCCCACGGCCGGAGGCCGGTCCGGGCCGGTGCGCATTCACTGCCGTCGACCTGCGCTCCCGGGTGGCCCCCGAACCCTTCACGTCGTTCGCCGTCCGGTAGCCGCTCGCCGTCCTGGAGGGACGAGGAGTGACCCAGGCGGGCCCCGTCACCGACGATGGTGCCGAGCCCCAGCACCGCGGCCTCCCCGACGTGGGCACTCGCTCCGATGCTGATCCGTCCCGTCCGGATCAGCCCGCCCTCGGCGTGGTAGCCGGTGAAGAAGGCATCCTTGCGGAGCACCGCGCCCGGTCCGATCCTGAGCAAGTCCGTGACCAGTGGCACGCGGCGGGAAAGCACCAGTGCTCCCCGGCCGATGTCCGCGCCCAGGGCGCGCAGGAGGAAGCTGTACACGGGAGTGCCCGCGGTGAACGGGATCGGGCTGGCGCGGAGCAGGGTCTTGACGGTCCAGAGACGGAGATAGGCCAGGCTCCAGATCCGTATCTCCGTCTCTCGCCAGCGGCCGATCAGGACCCACTTGGCCAGGATCGGCAGGCCGCAGGCGACGACGGTCGCCAGTCCACCGGCCGCGACCAGCCGCCCGTAGGTCGCGACCGGGCCATCAGCCGCCTGCACCCAGTCGCCGACGGCGAGGGCGGACACCACGATCGCCCAGACATAGGCGGTGGTGAGGACGAGCTGGATCAGGCCGCAGGTCCAGTACGCCGTCGTGCTGGCCCTGGCGGGCCCCGGCGCGGCGGGTCCGACCGGCGGTGCGGGAGCAGGATCGGGACCGGCCTCGACGACGCGGCCAGGCGTCATCGCCGCCGCGAGAGCCGCCAGTGTCGGGTGCCGATAGACGTCCCGCATCGAGATCGACGGGAGGTCGGGCTCCTTGCGGACCCGGCCGCAGAACCTGGCCATGGTCATCGAGTCGGCCCCGAGATCGTCGAAGAAGTGCGCATCCGCGGACACCGACTCGGCCCCGATCACCTCGGCCAGGTGTCGCGTGAGACGCCCGGAGAGCCCTGCACGATGGACCGTATCGACGGTCAACACGAGCCCACCCACGCCGCCACGACGACGTACCCACGACGGACCGTCCACCGTCCACGCAGCGCAGGCACGTCGTCCGCCCGGGCGGCGAACGTGCCGTCGGAGTGCACGCTGGTCGACACGTCGGTGAACTCCAGCCACTTCCTCGTCGATGGGAACCACGCCTTGTACGCCGCCTCCTTGGCACAGAAGGCGATCCGATCCGCGTGCCAGTCACCCGTGAGGTCGTGCTCGTCGTCGTTCCCGAGAACCAGTCCGCGGGTGTCGTCCGGGAGCGGCTCGTGCGGCTCGGCGTCCAGCCCGAGCATGCGGTGATCGCTGCGCCACGACACCAGGGCCGCCCGATAGCCACGGCAGTGGGTCAGGCTGCCGACCACACCGTCCGGCCAGACCGGGACGCCGTCCGCGTCGGACAGGATCGGCCCGGGCCGATGACCCAGCCGCGCGAGTGCCGCTCGCGCACAGGCCCTGACGGTCGCATGTTCCCGCCGGCGCTCGAGTGTCGCCCGGCGGACCCCGCGCAGTTCGGCGGGGTACGCCGCGCAGGTGATGTCTCCGAAGACATCCGCGAAAGCACTCATGCGACGACCTTGGCCGCCCGAGGTGAGGCGGCTGTGAGGATCACATGAGGGCACCCTTAGGAACGACAGGAGTCTCCGTCGGTCCGGGACACAGGGCCATGGGGCTCGTGGCCGGCCCGGTTGTCGGTTGAAGCAGACTCAGGGTCCAAAGTCCCTAGCAGGAGTCTGGCCGGAGGCGTAGACATGGTCATACGAACCTCCGCAAGGGGGATCGGGACGACTCGGAGGAGAAGGTTCACACGGAGGGGCAACACCCTTCGCGGTGGCAGGGTGACCAGGCCGCCGGAGCCGGAGAACAAGAGTCGTCGATCGGGAGCGTCACCGAGACCGATCACAGAAGGGCCCTTGCACCTCATACGTGCAAGGGCCCTTCGCCCATGGGGCAGGACACTCTGACGACTCCTATAGATAACCGTTATCTGTTACGGTTAGGCGATGCGCCTCGCCATGCTGGCCTTCTTGGCCAAGGAGCCGATGCACGGATACGAGCTGCGCGCGCGGCTCATCGAGGCTCTGGGAGTCTTCGGCGAACGGGTGAACCCCGGCCAGATCTACGTGACGCTGGGCCGGCTGGAGCGTGCGGGGTTGGTCGACGCGCAGGTGGTCACCCAGCCGGACGCACCCGACAAGAAGGTGTACGAGTTGACCGCGGCGGGCCATGCCGAGGTCCTGGCCTGGCTGTCGAGCACGGACTGGTCGAGTCCGGCCCCGCTGGACTTCCACCTCAAGCTGGTCGCGGCGGCGCGGACCGGCCTCGCCGATCCGCTCGCCCTGGTCGATGGCCAGCGTCGCGACCTGCTCCGTCGCCTGCGCGATGCCGACCGGTTGCTGACCGCCACCGTCACCACCGATGAGCACCTGCTGCTGAGCGCCACCGCACTGCGCTTGCAGGCGGACCTTCGATGGCTCGAGCAGTGCGAACAAGCCTGGATCGCCAGGGGCTCTCGATGAGCTCGGCAGGCCTTGTGGTCGACGTCGTCGCCCTGCACTGCCACTTCGGCTGGGGTGATGAGATGGTGCGAGCCGTCGACGGCGTCGATCTGCAGGTGGACGCGGTCCAGGCGGTGTCGGTGATGGGACCCAGTGGGTGCGGCAAGTCCACGCTGCTCCACCTGCTCGGTGGACTGACCAGGCCGACCTCGGGGCGGGTCGTGATAGCCGGCGAGGACACCAGCCAGCTCTCGGAGGGCGGATGGGCGAGGTTTCGGCGACGTCACATCGGCTTCGTCTTCCAGGCGTTCCATCTCATCGACGAGCTCACCGCGATCGAGAACGTGGAGGCGCCCGCGTTGCTGGCGGGAGCGAGCAGGCGGGCGGCGCGACAGCGGGCGGGCGAGCTGCTCGAACGGGTCGGATTGGCGCACCGCGCCCATCATCTCCCCTCGCGGCTGTCCGGCGGACAGGCCCAGCGGGTCGCCGTCGCTCGCGCTCTGGTGAACGGTCCCACGCTGCTCCTGGCCGACGAGCCCACCGGCAACCTCGACACGGCCGCCGCCAGCGAGCTACTCCGGATCTTCTCGAGCCTGCGCGTCGACGGGCAGACGCTCCTCCTGGTCACCCACGACGCCAGGGTCGCGACGACGGCCGATCGGCTCTTGACGATGCGCGACGGCCGGATCCTCGACGAGACCCGGCTGGACGGCGTCGATGACAGGTCGGCGATGCTGGCTCGGCTCGCACCCGATGGCTGGTGACGGGTGCTCGGCCGCCTGAGCGTCCTGACCCGGATGGCGTGGCGCAGCATGTGGCACCGTCCGGGTCAGACCGCGATGTTGCTCGTGGCGCTGTGCCTGGCCACGAGTAGCGTCGCGATCGGGCTCAACGTGAGCCACGCCGCGGACGGGGCGATCCGACGACTCACCGACGCCACCGATGGCTACCACGTCTACGTCAAGTCGTTCGCAGAACCGGGCTCGCCGGAGGAGCGCGCGGCCTCCGAGGCACTTGACGATGCGATCTCTGGAGACGCTCGCGTTGCTGCCGTCGGGGGACCGTGGCCGGTTCGGCTGGGGCACGTCGACGTCGCCGGGCAGCCGCTCGACGTCCGCCTCGTGGTGCGCAGCGGGGCCACGAGCCCGGTCGATCAGCCGCTCCTGACCTCGGGCACGTGGCTGGTCCCGGGCAGCGCGGGCGTCGTGGTCGAGGACGGGCTGGCCAGCTCGTTGGAGCTGACGGCGGACGACACCATCGTGATCGACGGTGCGGAGCTCCCGGTGCTCGGTACGGCGATGAGCAGCAGTACCCAGCGATTCCCCCTCGAGTCGCCAGGGCTGATGTGGATCTCCCCGGGCGCGGACGATGTGGTTCACGCGCGACCCATCTACTCCTGGACGATGATCCGGATGCACGACCCTGGCGAGAGCATCGACTACGCCGGCGATCTCCACGAAGTCCTGCCCGAGAGCGATCGCATCGGGTGGGAGATCCACGAATGGGTCGAACGCCACGCAGAGGAGGAGAGCGCCAACCCCACTCGCGACCTGGGCGCGGTGCTTCTCCTCGCGGGCAGCCTGCTTGCGCTCCTGGCGACCGCGACGGCAGCCGTCCTGGTCAGCAGTCGCCTCGCCACCCGGGCGCGCCAGGTCGGTACGCTCAAGGCGATCGGCGCGACACCTCGGCAAACGACGGGGGTGGTCGCGATCGAGGCCCTGATGCTGGCCGCCACCGCGGTCGTGACCGGCCTGGCGACGGGGGCCTTGGCCGCACCCCGCCTCGCCGAGACTGTGACGACCTTGTACGGCGGCCCGCTCGTCCGGCCGCTCGACCCGATGACGGTGCTCCTGGTCGCCGGTGTCGCAGTGGGGCTCGTCGCGGTGGGCGTCGTGCGACCCGCACTGCTGGCCGCTCGCACCCCGACCACGCGGCTGCTCCACGGCGACTTCCGCCCCCCGCCCCGCCGGACCAGGGCCGGTCGACTGCTCGGGCGGATCCGCCTCCCCGTGCACGTCGACATCGCAGCGCGCACGCTCGCGCGCCGTCCCCAGCGGGTCCTCGCCAACCTCACCTGCTTGGGCCTCGCGGTCGCCCTCGGCGTCCTCGGCCTCATGCTGCGAGAGTCAACGCCCGCGCCGATCACCGCACCGTCGGAGGCAGATCCCCTGGTGCGAGCCGCCGCCGTCGCCCTCTTCGACAAGATGCGCGCGTTCGTCCTCGTCGCGGCCACGCTCCTGGTCGCGCTCGCCCTGCTCAACACCGTCATCACGGCCACCTACGCCGCGATCGACGCCCGACGCAACAACGCCGTCCTCGCGGCACTCGGCGCCACCCCGCGGCAGCTGCTCGGCGCCACCGCGGTCCTCCACGTCGTGATCGGCGCCGTCGCCACAGCGCTGGGACTGGCCACCGGCAGGCTTCTCTACCGTTCGTTCGGCGCCGACCTGCAGCAGGCCGCAGTCGGCCCCCAGGCCAGCACCGTCGTGATCGTCGCCGGTACGGCGACCTACGTCCTGGCCATCCTCGGCGCGACGTCCGTCGTCGCTCGGCAACCGCTGCTGACCCGGATCGGCCAGGAGCACACCTAGGCGCCCTGCAGAACCGTCGCGGGGTTCACAGGCCCGGTGGCGCTGCCACCGATGCGCGCTCCACGAGGGTGGCCGAGAGGAGGATCGAGGTCACGTCGAGCGCTTCGCCGTTCATGCGTTGGATCAGCCGATCGGCGGCTCGCTCCCCGAGCTGGAGCACGAGCTGGGCCATCACGGTGATGGGTGGGCGAGACGACCTCGGCCCACTGGGCGTCGTCGAACCCGATCAGCGAGCAGTCGTCGGGGCACCGGACGCCGACTGCCGACGGAACGTCTGCTCAGCCCTTGGTGCCACCGGCGGTGAGCCCCGCGACCAGGTGCCTCTGGGCCAGGAAGAAGACCAGGCCGGCGGGGATGGTGACCATCACCGCACTGGCGGTCAGCAGATCCCACTGCGGGTTGAAGCGGGGGACGAACTGCTGCAGACCGGCGCCGAGCGTGAGGTTCTTGTCGGTCTGGATGAACGCGATGGCGTAGGCGACCTCGCCCCACGCCGTCAGGAAGGTGTAGAAGGCGGTGACCGCCAGCCCGGGACGGGCGAGCGGCAGGATCACCCGCCAGAAGGTGGCGAACGGGCCCAAGCCGTCCAGCGCGGCCGCTTCGTCCAGTTCGCGCGGGATGGTCTCGAAGTAGCCCTTCATCATCCAGGCGCAGAACGGCACCGCGACCGTGCAGTAGGCGATGATGAGGGACAGCTTGGTGTCGATCAGGTTCAGGTTGGCCATGATCGTGTAGATCGGGACGATCAGGATCGCGACCGGGAACATCTGCGTCAGCAGGAAGGTCCACATCAGGCCGCGTTTGCCGGCGAAGTTGAAGCGGGCCAAGGCGTAGCCGGCGGTGGCGGCCATCGAGATCCCGATCACCATGGTGAAGGCCGCGACGACCACGGAGTTGAGGAACCAGCGCGGGAAGCTGGTGTCGAAGAGGACGTGTCGGTAGTTCTCGAGCGTGGGGCTCTCGAACAACTGGATGCTGGAGCGCTGGATGGCCCACTGCGGCTTGAAGGAGCTCAGCGCAACCCAGACCACGGGGAGCAGCGACCACACGAGCGCGAGGACCATGGTGGCGTGCAGCACGGCCGACGAGAGCCAGGACCTCTCCCTGCGGGGCTTGGGCGCGTCCTGGACCAGGCCGGTGCCCACCTCCTGGGACTTGGACGCGGCGAGCGGCATCGACGTCGACATCAGAACACCTCTCCCTGGTTGCGCAGCAGTCGCCGGTAGACCGTGGCGTAGACCATCAGCATCGACAAGATGAGGACGCCGTAGGTCGCCGCCAGCGAGTAGTTCCGCAGGCCCGTGAACGCCGCCTTGAAGGCCCCGGTCACCAGGATCTCCGTCTCGCCGGCAGGCTGGCCCCCGGTCACGAAGTAGATGATCGGGAACATGTTGAACGTCCAGATGGTGCCCAGCAGGATGACCGTTGCGGACACCGGTCGCAGGCCGGGCATCGTGACGTTCCAGAACTGCTGCCAAGGCGAGGCCCCGTCGATCGAGGCGGCCTCGTAGAGGTCTTGGTTGATCGACTGCAAGCCCCCGAGCAACGCCACCATCATGAACGGGATGCCCAGCCAGATGTTGGTGACGATCGCCGTGAACAGCGAGGTCCACCGGTGGTCGAACCAGGCGATCGGCTGGAGCCCCACCTGCTCGAGTGCCGCGTTGATCAGTCCGTAGCGCTCGTTGAACAGGAACTTCCAGGCGAACGCGCTGATGAACGCCGGCACCGCCCACGGCACGATCAACAGCACGCGGTACAGGCCTCTGCCTTTGAACCGGCGATTGAGCGCCAGAGCGAGGGCCAACCCGAGGGTGAAGTGGAAGAAGACGCAGGAGACCGTCCACACGATGGTGTTGACGAACTCCCGCCAGAAGTGGCCGCGCTCACCGGTGAGGAGGGCGACGTAGTTGTCGAGCCCGACCCATTCGACCTGCTTCGGGTTGGGCTGGCAGTCTTCGCCGCCGCCGAGTGTCTTGGTGCAGATCTCGCTCTGCTGGTTGGCCTCGTTGAGGTTGGTGAAGGACTGTCCGATGCCCTTCACCAGCGGGTACATCACGAGGGCGCTGAGCACGATCACGGTCGGCAGCACCATCGCCCAGGCGTACCAGTTGCGGTCCCAGGCGCGGCGGGCGCGACCCCGCTCGCCGCCGCGGCGGTCCGAGGCTAGATCTGGAAGTGGCTCCAAGGTCGTCATCGCTGCTCCCAGGTTGGGTCGATCCGAAACGAGGACCGACGCGGCTCACCTTGCCAAAGGGGCGGGGCGGGGGCCAGATCGGATCTGGCCCCCGCCGCTCGCCCGGCGCGATCAGCCGCGACGGCGGGCGATCACTCGAGGGTGTAGTCCGGCACCACGTCGGTCTTGAACTGATCGGCCGCGGTGTCGAGTGACTCCTGCACGTCTTGTCCCTGGACGAGGACCTTGGTCGCCATCTCGTCGAGCGGGGCGAAGAAGAGCCCACCCTCGGGGATCCACGGACGCGGGTGCGCGACGTCCAGTGCCGACTTCCAGGCCGCGACCTTCTCGTTGTCGGTGACCAGGTCGTAGGCGTCGGCGTTGCCCGGCAGCAGACCGAGCTCGTTGGCGATGAACGCCTCGGACTCCGGAGAGCTCATGAACTGGACGAACGCGATGGCCGCGTCGGCCTTGGCCTCGTCCATGCCGGAGTAGATCACGTAGTTGTGGCCTCCGACCGGAGCGCCCTGCCCGGCGGAGCCACCGGGGATCGGCGCGATCCCGAGGTTCTCGAAGCCGCCGAAGCTCGGGTCGTTCGACACGTTCGCGACCTCCCAGGGGCCGTTGATGATCATGCCGACCTTGCCCTCCTTGAAGAGGGTCATCATCGTGCCGTAGGAGTCGTTGGCGTCCGGCTTGACCGCCTCGCCGTTCTTGACCATGTCCTGAGCCGTCGTGATGCCGGTGACGTTCTCGGGGGAGTTCACGGTGATGGTCTGGCTGTCCACGTCGACCAGGTCACCGCCCTCGCCGTACATGAACGGCAGCAGGAAGTACCCGCCGGAGTTGATGTAGATCCCGTCGACCTTCGCCTTCTCCTTCAGCGCCTTCGCGGCGTCGGCCACCTCGTCCCAGGTGCTGGGCGGCTCGGTGATGCCCGCCTTCTCGAAGAGCGCCTTGTTGTACATCAGGCCGAGAGTGTCGGTGACCTGCGGCACGCCGTAGGTCTTGCCGTCGTAGACGTTGCTCGACAGGGGGGTCTCGAGGAAGTTCCCCTCCAGCAGTGCTGTGCCGTCGAGGGCGTAGAGGTAGCCCAGGGACGCGAACTCCGGCACCCACGCCACCTCGGCGCGCAGGATGTCCGGAGCTCCGGAGTCGGCTGCGGCTGCCGTCTTGAACTTGTTTTGCGCCTCCCCGAAGGGAACGCTCTGGTAGTTGATCGTGACGTTCGGGTACGTCTCGTTGAACTGGTCGATCAACTTCTGGAAGGCCGGACCCTCGTTGGTGGGGTCCGAGGTGTCCCACCAGGTGAGCTCGGCGCTCAGGCTCGAGGGATCGACACTGCTCTCCGTCGAAGGCGACTCCGCGTCGTCGCTGCTGTCACTGCCGCAGGCGGCCAGGACCAGCGCGACGGCGGCCGTTCCGGCCAAAGCCGGCAACACACGACGCATAGGTACTCCTTGCGTGAAAGGGGTGGCTGGGGGTGGATCGGCGCTGACCCTAGCAACTGCTTGCAAGAATTGGAAGACTCTTGCAGGAATGGCGATCCTGCTTGCACACGCTTGCAAACCCAGGTTCAATGCGTCGCATGGCCACGCTCGGCAGCATCGCGTCCCAAGCGGGGGTCAGCGAGGCCACGGTGAGTCGGGTGCTCAACAACAAGACGGGCGTCAGTGAGTCCGCCCGCCAGGCCGTGCTGACCGCCCTCGACGTGCTGGGCTACGAACGCCCGGCCAAGCTCCGGCGGCGCAGTGCGGGTCTCGTCGGCCTGGTCGTGCCCGAGTTGGAGAACCCGATCTTCCCCGCGTTCGCCCAAGTGATCGACGATGCCTTGGCCCGACGGCGGTTCACCCCCGTGCTGTGCACGCAGTCGCCCGGCAGCATCTCCGAGGACGAGTACGTCGAGTCGCTGCTCGACCACGGGGTGGCCGGCATCATCTTTGTCTCCGGGCGCCACGCGGACGCGCACGCCGATCACGAGCGCTACCACGCCCTCATCGCCCGTCGACTGCCCGTCGTCTTCGTCAACGGCTACCTGGAGGGCATCGAGGCGCCCTTCCTGTCCACCGACGACCGAGCGGCGATGCGGCTGGCGGTGACGCACCTGGTGCAGCTCGGCCACACCCGTATCGGCTTCGCGGCCGGTCCGGAGCGGTTCATGCCCTCGCGACGCAAGCGGGAGGGCTTCGCTGCGGCTGTCAACGAGCATCTCGGGCTGTCCGAAGCCGAGGCCGCGGGTTGGATCGTGGGCGGGCTGTACAACGTCGAGGGAGGCGAGGCCGCGAGTCGGGTCCTCCTCGAACGGGGTGCCACCGCGATCGTCTGTGGTTCGGACCTGATGGCCCTGGGTGCCATCCGCAGCGCTCGGAAGTCCGGACTGCACGTCCCCCACGACGTCTCCGTGGTCGGCTTCGACGACTCGTCGTTGGTGCAGTTCGTCGACCCGCCGCTCACCACGATCCGTCAGCCGGTCCTGCCGCTGGGCGCGGCCGCGGTCTCCCACCTCGTCGAGGCGATCGAGGGTCACCCCGTCCCCTCGATGGAGTACGTCTACCAGCCAGAGCTGGTCCTGCGAGGGTCGACCGGGCCCGGCCCGGCATCGAGGCCAGCCTGACCCACGACCGGCCGCACGCTTGCGCTGGCCGACGTCGCGCCGATGCGCCGCGTCGAAGGACGCTGGGTCGACTGTGCGGAGGGTCCGTCACTACTGCGCTTCGGGGAAGCCGCAATCGTTGGGAACCGCGCCGAGCATCGTCAGCGCCTCCGCGGCATCCTCGTCATCGGTGGAGATGTCGATCAGGCCATCACCTGCGGTGAAGTGGTGGACCACGTCTGTGCAGGGGATGTTGGTCATGAACGTGCCGTCCAACGGGTGGTGGACGGTCACGTCGAGCCAGTGGGAACTCAAGGTCCGGCACGTGTAGTGGTCGCTGTCTTGATCCTGCGCGAAGCGGAGGTCGCTCACCAGGTCGGTCTCGCAGGCCGCGGACTCGATGGCCTGGAGGACCGCCTGCTCCTCGCTCTCTGACTCAAGCGAGGGGCTCGTGCCCCATGGCGGAGCACCCACCAGGAACCACAATCCGGCTGCGCCCAGGACGACGGCGATCAGCATGGCCTGCCCGGATGGGACAGGCGAGGAGGACGGCACGGCCA
Organism: uncultured Nocardioides sp.; assembly: GCA_964542635.1. Taxonomy (GTDB): domain Bacteria; phylum Actinomycetota; class Actinomycetes; order Propionibacteriales; family Nocardioidaceae; genus Nocardioides. The sequence goes on from CAZIVD010000030.1 coordinate 20,112, forward strand.
GAGAGTACGGCGCCGCGGGGGGCTGCGCAGGCGTTCGCTCATGGGGGGTGCCCCCCGCGCCCGGGGCTGGGGCGCGCGGACGCGGGGGGCTGACACCCAGACGTGCGAGAGGGCGTCGTTGTTACGAACGGCGCGACTGCGAGCGCAAGGCAAGCCGTCCGGCAGCGTCGACGAGCAGCGGGTCGAGGGTCTCGTCCCCGGCGGCGACCAACGCCTCGAGGCCGCGCCGCATGCGGGGATCCCAGAACGACTCGATGTGCCGGGCGACCGCCTCGGCGGCCCGGTCCGGCGGCAGATGTGCGAACTGGCGGGCGATGTCGTTGCCCATCCGCGCCTCGGCCCGGGTGAGTGCGTTCATCGGCGGGCGCCCAGCGTCAGGCGTTCAGGGGTCAGGGTCATGCGTGGGTGTCCGCCGGCTCGCGCGTCTGGGCCAAGGCAGCCTCGCCGCGCACGTTGGCGACACCGACCTGGACGGCGGTCACCTTGTACTCGGGACAGTTGGTCGCCCAGTCGGAGTTCTCGGTGGTGACCACGTTGGCGCCCGTCACGGGGTGGTGGAACGTCGTGTAGACCACCCCGGCGGGCATCCGCTCGGACACGAGCGCCCGCAGCGTGGTCGACCCCACGCGGCTGGAGAGGTCCACGAGGTCGCCGGTGGAGATGCCGCGCACCTCGGCGTCCGCGGGGTGGATCTCGAGGACGTCCTCGGGATGCCACGTGTTGTTGGCGGTACGCCGGGTCTGGGCCCCCACGTTGTACTGGCTCAGGATGCGACCGGTCGTCAGGATCAGGGGGAACTTGCGCGTCGAGCGCTCGGTCGTCGGCACGAACACCGTCTCGACGAGCCGGCCCTTGCCGCGCACGAACTCGCCGACGTGCATGATCGGCGTCCCGGTGGACTCGGTGTCGTAGACCGGCCACTGCATCGAGCCGAGACGGTCGAGCCGCTCGAACGAGACGCCGGCGAACGTCGGGGTGGTCGCCGCGATCTCGTCCATGATCTCCGACGCCGCGGCATAGGACATGTCGTAGCCCATCGCCCGGCCGATCGCGCAGGTGATCTCCCACTCGTCCATGCCGACCCGCGACGGGAACACCGGACGCACGCGGTTGACGCGCCGCTCGGCGTTGGTGAAGGTGCCGTCCTTCTCGAGGAACGAGGTGCCTGGCAGGAAGACGTGCGCGAACCGCGCCGTCTCGTTGAGGAACAGGTCCTGCACGACGACGAGGTCCATCGCGCGCAGCGCGGCCTCGACGTGCTGGGTGTTGGGGTCGGACTGCGCGATGTCCTCACCCTGGACGTACAGCCCCCGGAACGAGCCGGCCAGGGCGGCGTCGAACATGTTGGGGATGCGGAGGCCGGGCTCGGGGTCGAGCGTCTTGCCCCACATCCGCTCGTAGATGCCGCGGACGTCGTCCTGGGAGACGTGGCGATAGCCGGGGAACTCGTGGGGGAAGGACCCCATGTCGCAGGAGCCCTGCACGTTGTTCTGTCCGCGCAGCGGGTTGACTCCCACCCCGTCGCGGCCGATGTTGCCGGTGACCATGGCCAGGTTGGCCATGCCCATCACCATGGTCGATCCCTGGGAGTGCTCGGTGACCCCCAGCCCGTAGTAGATGGCGGCGTTGCCCCCAGTGGCGTACAGCCTGGCCGCCTCGCGCAGTCGGTCGGGCTCGACCCCGGTGACCTCGGCGGTCGACTCGGGGCTGTTCGCCGGGTCGGCGATGAAGGCGAGGTAGTCGTCGGCGTCCTCACAGCGCGCGCGCACGAACGCCTCGTCGTGGAGACCCTCGGTGACGATGACGTGCGCCATCGCGTTGACGAAGGCGACGTTGGAGCCGGGTCGCACGGGCAGGTGGAACGCCGCCTCGACGTGCGGGCTGCGGACCAGGTCGATGCGGCGGGGGTCGGCCACGATCAGCCGGGCGCCGGCCCGTAGGCGCCGCTTCATCCGGGAGGCGAACACCGGGTGGGCATCGGTCGGGTTGGCTCCGATCAGCAAGATCACGTCGGCCTTCTCGACCGACTTGAAGTCCTGGGTGCCGGCGGAGGTGCCGAAGGTCTGCTTGAGGCCGTAGCCGGTCGGGGAGTGGCACACCCGGGCACAGGTGTCGACGTTGTTGTTGCCGAACGCCGCTCGCACCATCTTCTGGACGACGTAGACCTCCTCGTTGGTGCAGCGACTGGAGGAGATGCCGCCGATCGCGCCGATCCCGTGCTCGGCCTGCAGCGCCGTGAAGCCCTCGGCGACCTTGGCGATCGCCTCCTCCCACGAGACCTCGCGCCACTCGTCGTCGATCGAGTCGCGCACCATGGGGGAGTACTGGCGGTCCCGGTGACTGGCGTAGCCGTAGGCGAAGCGGCCCTTCACGCAACTGTGGCCCTCGTTCGCGCCGCCGCTCTTGAGCGGCAGCATCCGCACCACCTGGGAGTCCTCAGGACCGGCGCCGTCCTGCACCTCCACCTTGAACGAGCACCCCACGCCGCAGTAGGCGCAGGTGGTCTCAACCGAGCGGGTGGGCATGCCGAGCTGGACGATCGAGTGCTCCTGGAGCGCCGACGTCGGGCAGGCCTGCACACACGCACCGCAGGAGACGCACTCGGAGGAGAGGAAGTCGGTGCCGCCCGCGCTGATCGTGGAGTCGAAGCCGCGACCCTCGACCGTGAGGGCGAGAGTGCCCTGGATCTCGTCGCACGCACGCACGCAGCGTGAGCAGACGATGCAGGAGGACGCGTCGAAGGCGAAGTAGGGGTTGCTCAGGTCGATCTCGTGGGGGTGGGCGACCTCCTCCCGGGTGGCGGGGCGGCCGTAGCGCACCTCGGCCGCGCCGACCTGGACGGCCAGGGCCTGGATCTCGCAGTTGCCGCGGGCACAGCCGTCGCAGTCCTCCGGGTGGTCGGAGAGGTAGAGTTCCATGACGTTGCGGCGCAGGTCGCGCACGGTCTCGGTCTGGGTGCTGACGACCATGCCGTCGGAGCACGGCGTGGTGCACGACGCCGGAGCGCCCTTCACGCCGTCGACCTCGACCAGGCACATCCGGCAGGAGCCGAAGGCCTTCAGCGAGTCGGTGGCGCAGAGCTTGGGGACGCTCACCCCGGCCTCCGTGGCCGCCCGGAGGACTGACGAACCGGCCGGGACCTCGACCTTGCGGCCGTCGATCGTGACCGACACGGTCTGCTCCACATCGCGGACCGCAGGGGTGCCGTAGTCGAGCTCGTCAACGCTCAGCTCAAGGGTCATCGGGATGCTCCCTCCCGTTGGAAGTCTCGAGGGAAGTGCTTGATCGCGCTCTGCACCGGCATCGGCGTCAGCCCGCCCATGGCGCACAGAGAGCCCTTGGTCATGGTCTCGCAGAGGTCGTCGAGCAGCACGAGGTTGGCCTCGACCTCCTGCCCGGCGATGATCCGGTCGAGGGTCTCGACGCCGCGCGTCGACCCGACCCGGCAGGGAGTGCACTTGCCGCACGACTCGATGGCGCAGAACTCCATCGCGAACCGGGCCATCCGCGCCATGTCGACGGTGTCGTCGAAGACGACGATGCCGCCGTGGCCGAGCATCGCGCCGGACTCGGCGAGCGCTTCGTAGTCCATGGGCACGTCGAGCCCGGACTCCGGTAGGTAGGCGCCGAGCGGTCCGCCCACCTGGACGGCCCGCACCGGTCGGCCGGAGAGCGTGCCGCCGCCGTAGTCCTCCACCAGCTCGCGCAGGCTCACGCCGTACGGCAGCTCGACGATGCCGCCTCGCTTGACGTTGCCGGCGAGCTGGAAGACCTGGGTGCCGCGCGAACGGCCCGTGCCGAGCCCGGCGTACGACGCCGCCCCGTCCGCCAGGATCATCGGCACCGCGCAGAGCGTCAGCACGTTGTTGACCGCCGTCGGCCGGCCCCACAGGCCCTCGATCGCGGGGATCGGCGGCTTGGCGCGCACCTCGCCGCGGCGGCCCTCGATGCTCTCCAGCATCGAGGACTCCTCGCCGCAGATGTAGGCACCGGCGCCGACCCGCACGTGCAGGTCGAAGGTGAGCCCCGAGCCGAGGATGTCGTGCCCGAGATAGCCGTGGGTGTACGCCGCGTCGATCGCCCGCCGCAGCGCTGCGACGGCGTGGGGGTACTCGGACCGGACGTAGACGTAGCCCTCGCTGGCACCCACGGCATGCGCGGCGATGGCCATCCCCTCGACCAGCGTGAACGGGTCGCCCTCGACGACCATCCGGTCGGCGAAGGTGCCGGAGTCGCCCTCGTCGAAGTTGCAGGCCACGAACTTGAGCTCCGCCGCGGTCTGCAGGACCGTCCGCCACTTGATGCCCGCAGGGAAGCCGGCGCCGCCGCGGCCACGGAGTCCGGAGTCGACGATCTCCTGCACGACCTCGGCCGGCGTCAGAGACAACGCCCGGCGCAGCCCGGCCCACCCGCCGTGGGCCTCGTAGTCGGTGACCGATCCGGGGTCGACGACCCCGACGCGCGCGAAGCTGACGCGCTGCTGGGAGGTCAGCCACGGGTGGTCGTCGACGACTCCGACGGACTCCGCCCGGCCGGACAGCACGGCCGGGACGTCGGCCGGCGTCACGTTGCCGTAGCCGACCCGACCAGCGGGGGTCTCGACCTCCACGAGGGGCTCGAGCCAGAGCAGGCCGCGCGAGCCGTTGCGCACGACGTGGACACCGGCGGCCTCGAACGCGGCCGCGACCTCGTCGGCCCCCACGGACACCGCTGCGGCATCCCCGGGCACATAGATCGTCGGGGTCCCGGTCACCGCCAGCCCTCCGTGAGGGCGTCGAGACGCTCGCGCGACAGCCGGCCGTGGAGACGGCCGTCGAGGGTCCCCGAGGGCCCGAGTGCGCAGTTGCCGAGACAGAAGACCTCGCCGATCTCGACCTCGGCGCCCAGGCTGCCCGCCCGCGCTGCGGTGTCGGCGTACAGCGCCTCGGCCCCGACGGACTGGCAGGCCTCGCCGCGGCACAGGGCGACCCGGTGAGCGGCCGGCGGCTCGGTGTGGAAGTCGTGGTAGAAGCTCACCACCCCGTGCACCTCGGCGACCGAGAGGTTCAGCACCTCGGCGATGGTCTCGACGTCGGCGCGGCCCACGTGGCCGAACTCCTCCACGACCTCGTGCAGCACGGGCAGGAGCGGGCCGCGATCGGCGAGGTGCTGGGTCGCGATCGCGCGCACGAGCGCTGCTCGATCGGTGAGTGGCGCAGTGGTCATGCAGGCCGGCTCCGGGTGGGATGAGGTGTCTCGCCATCCTAGTCCGAGCGGTCTCGGCTCCCCGCGGCGTCGGGTCACTACAGTGACGAGGGTGAACATCGTGTTCGTCGAGCCGGCGTTCCCCCGGAACCAACGCCGCTTCGTGGCGGCCCTCGCCGGCGTCGGGGCCCGGGTGGTCGGGGTCGGCGAGTCCTCCGAGCACGAGCTCGGCGACGAGCTGCGCGGCCAGATGGCGGCGTACTACCAGGTCGGCAACGTCACCGACGTGCACCAGCTCGACGAGGCCGTGCGCTGGGCCCAGGGGCTGATGTGGGTCGACCGTCTGGAGTCGACCATCGAGTCCCACCAGATGGCGGCGGCCGAGGTGCGCGAGGCCCGGGGCATCCCTGGGACCTCGCTGCGCACGACCTGGCTGTGCCGCGACAAGCCGTCGATGAAGGAGGCGCTGCGCAAGGCCGGCGTCCCGACGGCGGCGTCGACGGCCGCGCACAACGCCGAGCAGGTGCGCGAGTTCGCCGGCAGGGAGGGCTTCCCCCTGATCCTCAAGCCGCGCAGCGGGGCGGGCGCCCAGGGCACCACCCGCGTCGACTCGATGGCCGAACTCGAGCGTGCGCTCGGCGACTACGTGGGGGCGGACTCGATCGCGGTGGAGGAGTTCGTCGAGGGGCACGAGGGCTTCTACGACACGATCTCCATCGACGGCGGGATCGCCCACGACTGGGTGACCCACTACTACCCCAACGTGCTGGAGGCGATGCGGCACCGGTGGATCTCGCCGCAGTTCATCACCACCAACCGGCTGGCGGACTCCCCCTTCTACGACGAGGTCCGCGACCTGGGCCACAAGGTGATCAGGGCGCTCGGCATCACCACGTCCGCCACCCACATGGAGTGGTTCTACGGGCCGAAGGGCCTGCGGTTCTCCGAGATCGGCTGCCGGCCGCCCGGAGTGGGCGCGTGGGACCTCTACTCCGCCGCCAACGACGTCGAGGTCTATCGAGAGTGGGCACACGCGATCGTGCACGGCCGCCCGGAGCGGCCGATGACGCGGGCCTACTCCGCCGGCATCGTCGCCCTGCGTCCCGACAGGGACGGACAGATCAGCGGCTACAGCGGTCTCGACGACGCCAACGGGCGCTTCGGCGAGTGGATCATCGACGCACACCTGCCCGACATCGGTACGCCGACCCAGCCGGTCGAGGCCGGGTACATGGCCAACGCGTGGGTCCGGCTGCGCCACCCCGACTACGACACGGCCCGGTCGATGCTCGACGACATCGGCCGCACCGTGCACGTGCACGCCACCGGCTGAGCCGCGGATGCCGACCTTCCTCCTCGGCCCGCAGCGGTTCCGGACCACCGCGGGCGCCGTCGTCCGCGGCCTGCGCTCGGACCCTGACGGGGCACCCCTCGACCGCGGCTGGGTCGCCACGGTCACCGCCGGGTGGCGGGAGCGCGAGCTCGTGGACGCCGAGCTGCACGAGGTCCTCGGCGGCGACACCCGCAACCTGCGCCTCTATGAACGCTTCAACGACGTCCTCGAGCACGACCCGCACTGGGCGGGCCATGCGCTCGCCCACCGTGACGGCATGGATGAGCTCGCCGGGCTCTACTCGCTGCGGCTGCAGCGGGCGCTCGACAGTGCGTACGCCGTCGCCCGTCGCCCCGGCCGCCGCGATATCGCCGACGCCGCGCTGGCGGACGCCGTCCGCGCGGTCCGCGACCTCGACGCGTGGTACCTCCGCAGCGTCGACCAGCTCTACGAGGAGCTCGAGGCGGCGGCCCCGGCGAGCGGCAGCGAGCTGATCACCCGGCACCGCCGCGAGGTCGGCGAGCTGTTGGACGGCGCCGCGGTGCTGGCCATCGCCGGTGGCCATGTGGACGCGCTGGTGCGCTGCCTGCGGCTCTTCGCCGTCGAGCCCGGCCCCGGGCTCGACGTGGTCGCGTGGTCGGCCGGGGCGATGGCGATGACCGAGCGGGTGGTGCTCTACAACGACAACGGCCCCCAGGGCGTGCAGGGCGCCGAGGTGTGGGACCGGGGCGCGGCACGGGTGCGTCAGGTCGTCGCCATGCCGCATGCCCGGCGTCGCCTGCGGGTGGACGATCCGGTGCATGCCCGGGTGTTCGTCCGCCGCTTCGCCCCCGCGACCTGCCTGCTGCTCGACGACGGCACCACCGTCGAGATCGCGCCGGACGGGTCGGTGCCTGCCGGCGCCCGCGTGCTGACCGAGGAGGGGGCGGTGGTCGCGTGACCAGGGCAGCCACCAAACTGGCGATCAACCGGCTGCTCGACCGCAGGCCTCTCGATGAGGGCGCGGTGGACCGCTTCCTGGACCGCCACGTGCAGCGCTACGGCGCGCCGATCATCGAGGGCAGCCGCGCGACGTTCGTCTGGAGGGGTCAGGCCGACGAGGTCTCGGTACGGCACCGCGTGGTCGGGCTCGCCGACCCGCTGCGGCTGCGCCGGGCACCTGGGATCGACCTCTGGTACGTCACCACCGAGATCCCCGAGGGCTCGCGCATCGAGTACCAGTTCGAGATCACCCGGGACGGCCACACCGAGTCCTTCGTCAACGACCCGCTCAACCCCCGCCTGGCGCATGGTCCGTTCGGCGCGAGCTCGGTGTGCGCCGCCGCGGGCTACCGCGTGCCCGACTGGTGCCTGCCCGACCAGGAGGCGCGGCCCGGCGAGCTCCTCGAGCGGACGCTCGCCAGCAAGGCGCTGCGCCGCCAGGTGCACTACCGGCTCTACCTCCCGGCCCGGTTCCGGCCGGTGGCCCACTACCCACTGGTGGTGGTGCACGACGGGACCGACTACCTCGACTACGCCTCGGCCAAGACCGTCCTCGACAACCTCATCCACCGCAACGAGGTCGCGGAGATGGTGGTCGCCTTCGTGCCCCCGGCCGGGGACCGGCTCGTCGAGTACGCCAACCATGCGCCGCACGCCCGCTTCGTGGCACGTGAGCTGGTCCCCGCCCTGACCGAGGAGCTGCCGCTGGCCGACAGCCCGGTCGCGCGCACCCTGATGGGGGCCAGCTTCGGCGGCGTGGCCTCGATGGCTACCGCCGCCCGCTACCCCGACGCGTTCGGCTCCCTGTTGCTGCAGTCGCCCTCGCTCGTCTTCACCGACATCGGCCAGGAGCACGGCGGCGGACCGGTCTTCGACCCGGTCGTGAAGTTCGTCAACCGCTACCGCGCGCGGCCGCGCCGGATCGTGGACCGGATCTTCCTCACGTGCGGGGTCTACGAGCCGCTGATCACGCCGAACCGCTCGATGGTGACCACCTTTCGGGAGACCGGCATGGAGGTGAGGTACGTCGAGGCGCGCGACGGCCACAATTGGGAGAACTGGCGCGATCGCCTCCGCGACGGGCTGGCCTGGCTGCACCCCGGCGAGCAGAAGTTCGTCTACGAGTGACCCGACGATCCTGACCCGACGATCCTGACCCGACGATCCTGAGGAGTCCGCGATGGGCCGGTACGACAAGGCGGTGGAGCGCTGGCGCTCCGACCGGATGCACCAGGAGATCACCCTGGTGCGGTGGGGTCACTACGGCGTCCCGGTGCTGGTGTTCCCGACCGCAGGAGGAGACGCCGAGGAGATCGAGCGGCACAAGCTGGTCGATCATCTCGGGGGGCTGATCGACGACGGGCGGATCAAGGTCTACTCCTGCGACTCGGTGGCCGGGCGGGCGATGACGGCCCACGACGGGGACGCGGCGTATCGGTGCTGGTTGTTCAACCAGTTCCAGCAGGCGGTGGCCCACGAGGTGGTGCCGGCCATCCACGGCGACTCCGCGGGGCCGCAGGAGGTGATCGTGGCGGGCGCGTCGATCGGCGCGTTCAACGCGCTCTCGCTGGTGTGCCGCTTCCCCGAGCTGTTCCGCGTCGCGATCGGCCTCAGCGGCACCTACGACATCGAGCGCTTCGTGGAGGGGTTCACCGACGACCTCTACTTCTCCTCGCCGATGCACTTCCTGCCCGGGCTCGAGGGGCCGGCCCTGGAGGCGCTGCGTCAACGCTTCGTGATCCTCGCGTCGGGGTCGGGTCAGTGGGAGGACGTCGGGGAGTCGTGGCGGGCGGCGGCGGTGCTCGGTGACAAGGGGATCCCCAACCGGGTCGACGACTGGGGGCCGCAGTACGACCACGACTGGCCGACGTGGTGGCAGATGCTGCCCGAGTACCTCGACCACCTGGCCTGACCACCGTGCGATGACCCTGCGAGACGACGTCCGAGGGCTGATGCCACGGGCGCGAGAGGACCTGGCGCGGCTGGTGGCACTGCCGTCGGTGTTCGGCACCGACGAGGAGAGCCGGGCCGCCTGCTCGACCGCGGCGGACCTGGTCGTCGAGCTGTTCGCCGACGCCGGCGTGCCCGACGTACGTCGCGTGCCGACGAGCGACGGCTCCGACGCGGTCATCGGGCACTCGCCGGCGCCGCCCGGGGCCCCGACCGTGTTGCTCTACTCCCACTACGACGTGATGCCCGCCGGCGACCTGGAGGGGTGGACCTCCTCGCCGTGGGAGCTCACCGAGCGGGACGGCCGCTGGTATGCCCGCGGAGCCGCCGACTGCAAGGGCAACCTGGTCGCGCTGCTGACCGCGCTCCGAGCGTTGCCGCGGCCATGGCCGGTCGGCGTACGGGTGGTCTGCGAGGGATCGGAGGAGGCGTCGGCGGGCGGGCTCGTCGGGCTCGTGGGCGCCGAGCCGGGATTGTTCGTCGCCGACCTCGTGCTCATCGCCGACACCGGCAACGTCGAGCTCGGCACGCCGACGGTCACCACCAGTCTGCGCGGCACCGGCTCCGTGGTCGTCACGGTGGAGACGATGGAGGGCCCGGTGCACTCCGGCATGTACGGCGGCCCCGCACCCGATGCGCTCGCCGCGCTGATCGGAATGCTCGCGACCCTGCGCAACGAGGCGGGCGACACCACCGTCGACGGCCTGGACGCCTCGGGCACCTGGCCTGGGGCGGACTGGCCGGTGGAACGCTTCGCCGCCGACGCGCGAGTGCTCCCGGGGGTGCACGTGCTGGGGTCGGGCTCGGTCGCCGACACGGTGTGGGCTCGCCCGACGGCCACCGTGCTCGGCATCGACGCGCCGTCGGTGGCCGAGACCACGGGAGCGATCTGTCACCGGGTCCGCGCCGTCGTCGGTCTCCGGGTCCCGCCGGGGCAGGACGCGGCGCAGGCCCAGCAGCTCCTCGTCGCGCACCTGCGACGGGTCGCGCCGTGGGGTGCCCGCGTGGACGTCTCGCCGGTCTCGCTCGGCCAGCCGTTCTCGGCGGACCCCGCGGGCCTGGGGTTCGCGGCCGTCGCGCGGGCGCTCGGCACGGCGTACGACCGTCCCGTCGTCACCGCCGGACAGGGCGGGTCGATTCCGTTGTGCACGGCGCTCGCCTCGGCGCACCCCGACGCCGAGGTGCTGCTGTTCGGGGTGGAGGAGCCGGCGTGTCACATCCACGCGAGCGACGAGAGCGTGCATCCCGCCGAGCTGGAGCGGACCGCCCTCGGCGTCGCCCTGCTGCTGGCAGAGTGGGGCGGGTGAGACGAGGCGCCTGCGCGGCCGCGATCGCGATCCTCGCGCTGGCGACCGTCGTGTCGGGATGCTCGGGAGGCTCGTCGTCCGCGTCGGGGGACGTGGCGGCAGCGCCCTCGTCGACCGCTGCGGGCTCATCGAAGCCCTCGCTCACCCTGTTGCCGGTCCCGAAGCAGCCGTTGAGCGGCACCCTCACCGCCGACCTGCGGCAGTCGAGCCGGGACGTCGCGCTCGGGCGCTTCCAGGTCTGGCTGACCAACGGCCTCGAGAAGCCCGTGACCCCGAGCCGCATCGTCTATCGCGACCCGCAGCTGAGCGTGCCGGTCGAGGGACAGCGGCTCCGGGAGATCCCGTCCGGCTCGTTCCGCGGCTTCCCTCTCGAGCTGGTCGAGCCCACCTGCGCCTCCGATCCCGGCCCCCCTCGGCTCACGGTGACCTACGGCGCTCGCACTCTCGACGTGGAGGTCGAGGACGAGACCTCGGTGGTCGGCCGCTGGTCGACCAGGCGGTGCGAGGAGCTGGCGGTCGAGGAGGTCGCTCACCTCGCCTGGGCCGGTGGCTTCGAGGTGCAGGGGACCGGCCGCGACGCGGTCGCCCTGTTCGAGCTCGTGGCCACGCCCACGGGTCAGCCGGGAGGCGCGCTGACCATCGACACCGTCGGCGGCACGCCGGTCTTCACCGCCGCCGACGGCGACTACTGGACGGTGGACCGCACCGTGCGCAGCGACGGCCCCGTCGTCCGGCTCGAGCTGCCCGCCCAGCCGGCGCGCTGCGATGCCCACGCCTTCGGTGACTCGGGCGGCCCCACGGCGTTCCTCGTCAACGTGCACGTGCGCGGCCGGGGCGCCGGGCAGATCCTGGTCAGGATGAGCCCGGAGGTGACGGCGGAGGCCATCGCGTACGCCGTGCGCACCTGTGGCATCGAGGAGTAGGCCGTGTCCGCGCCCGTACCGTCGTCCGACTCCTCACGCGGACTCCCCCTGAGTGCCCGCACCTGGCGGCTCACGGTGCTGGTCGTGCTCGTGGCGTTCCTGGCCTATCCCGTCGTGAGCTCCCTGCTCGTGCAGGCCCAGCTGAAGCGCTCGGGCGTGGACGTGGTGGCCCGGGTGGTCGGCACCTCGGACGAGGACGGCAAGCACGCGATCGGCTACGTGCTTCCAGAGGAGGTCGACCCCGAGGAGCGGGTCTGGACCGCGGAGGTCGACCCCTCGACGTACGCCGAGGCCGAGCGCACCAAGCGGGTGCAGGTGCGGGTGCTCGAGGACCGTCCCGAGGTGCATCGGGTCGAGGGCGAGCAGACCAACCGGACCTCCCTGGTGATCTCCCTCGTGCTGATCGCCGCGGTGCTGGCGGTCGGCGTGGTGTGGGTACGGCGCGGGCGGCGCCGGCCCGCCGTACGCCTGCGCGCCGAGGCCGACCTCGAGTCCGCCGAGTCCGACCCGCAGGGTGGCGCGCTGTCCCCCCTGGCCGGCGACCGCTATGAAGTGGTGGGCGAGGTGCTCAGCGCGGACGATGCCCAGGTCGTCGTACGGATCGCCGAACGCCGTGTGGTCGTGCTCCTCGACGGCCACCACAACCCCGTCCCCGTCGGCTCCGTCGTGCGCGCCCGGGGTCCGCTAGTGGGCTGACGCCCGACCTCGGTTTCCCCGGTCGCCCGGGGAAACCGAAGGTTGGGGGGCGAAGTTGTGCCCTCCATCCTCCGGGGTTGCCCATCCAGTCCTGGCCAGCATCCAGTCCTGGTCAGTCAGGCAACTCCGCGCGAGGCGAGCAGAGCCTTGATCCGACGCGCGGTCTCAAGCGGCTTGGCCAGATCGGCCCACGTGATCCGGATGCAGACCCACCCGGTGGCACAGATGCGCTCCTCGCGCCGCTTCTCGCGAAGGATCACGGCCTCGAGGCTCTCGCCCGGACGACGTAGCGCACCGTACTTGTGCTGTCCGTCGAACTCGAGGAAGACGCCCTGCGCCGGCCAGGCGAAATCCACCCGGCCGAGGAAGTGTCCCCTGCTGTCATGGATCTCGTGCTGAGGCACGGGCATCGGCACGCTGTGCCGCCAGAACAGGTGGACACATCGGGACTCGCCCACCGACTCGACCCGTGCATCCGCCAGGGTCAGCACAACGTCCGCGCCGAGCATGCCGGGCCAGTAGCGGTGTCCGGGAAGGTGCGCTCGGGCACCTTCGATCGTGCATCGGCCCAGGTTCAACAGGCTGTTCACGACCGCCAGTGCATGCTCGGAGTCGAGGCAGGCAATGAGGTCGACGCAGGTCCGCTCCGCCGTGGTGACGTCGATGCCGTCGTGCGTGCAGACGTCGTCGGAAGTCACGAGCCCGCGGTGTTGGCGCACTCCCGCTTCTCGTCGCCCCGCCTTCGCGTCCAGGCGGGTGATGTCGACGTCCGTCAAGTCGAGATCCCAGGTGTCGGCGCCGTACTCGACGGCGGCACTGACGTGCGACAACGCGGTGTTCGTCCTGGCGTTCAGGAGGACCGCACGGGCGCGGACACGATGCTGGGTGGCCGCGTCCCAGGACCTCCACGCCCTCCCGTCGACGTAGGCGCCGTGCCTGACGCGCTGGAGCTCACCGCTCTTGACGAGGCTCCCAAGGCCCGCGTCGGTCAAGCCGGATGCCAACGCCTGGGCACGCGTCAGGATGCCGCCGTCAGCGCCTAGTTCTGGTCGTGTGCTCATGATGGAAGGCTCCGCGACGGACAGCGGAGTGTTGGACACTGCACGGCCGGCCTTGGGAAGAGATCCGCGCGGAGGCTGCCTGTGCGCGCCGAGCGGTCCTGCTTCGAGGCACCTCAACGGACCCGAGCCGCACTTGAGGGGCAGTACTCCCGGTTCACGGGCGAAGTCTTGCCCGCCAAGCCGCAGTTTCCCCGGCCGACCGGGGAAGCCGCGAGCGGGCGAAGCCCGGGCGAACTTGCCCACGGTGAGCGCCGGGCGACAGGCTGACCGCATGGCTGCCACGGCATCGTCGTACTCGATCACCATGCGTCTTCACGCGCACCCGGATGCGGGGGTCGTGGGGGCGGTGGCGACGGCGATCGCCCACGAGGGCGGGGTGGTGACCGCCATCGACGTGACGGAGTCGAGCTACGACCGGCTCGTCGTCGACGTCACCTGCTCCGCCGCGGACGCCGAGCACGCCGACCGGCTCGTCGCGGTCGTCGGCGAGCTCGACGGTGTCGAGGTCTACAAGGTCAGCGACCGCACGTTCCTGCTGCACCTCGGTGGCAAGATCGAGGTGACCTCCAAGGTGCCGCTGCGCACGCGCGACGACCTGTCCCTGGCCTACACACCGGGCGTCGGCCGCGTGAGCCTTGCGCTCGCCGAGCACCCGGAGGACGTCTCGCGGCTGACCGTGAAGGGCAACAGCGTCGCGGTCGTCACCGACGGCTCGGCCGTCCTCGGCCTCGGCAACATCGGGCCCGGCGCCGCCCTGCCGGTCATGGAGGGCAAGGCTGCGCTGTTCAAGCGGTTCGCCGGCATCGACGCGTGGCCGATCTGCCTGGCCAGCCAGGACACCGACGAGATCGTCCGTGCCGTGGAGATGATCGCGCCGGGCTTCGGCGGCATCAACCTCGAGGACATCGCGGCGCCGCGGTGCTTCGAGATCGAGGCTCGGCTGCGCGCCAGCCTGGACATCCCGGTCTTCCACGACGACCAGCACGGGACGGCCATCGTCGTGATGGCCGCCCTCACCAACGCCCTGCGCGTGGTCGGCAAGGAGCTCACCGAGGTGCGGGTCGTGGTCTCCGGAGGTGGCGCGGCGGGCTCCGCGATCGTGACGCTCATGCTGGCGGCCGGCATCGTCGACATCGTCGTCTTCGACCGGGAGGGCTGCCTCTCCGCGGACGACGCGTCGCTCCCGGAGGCCAAGGCCGCGCTCGCCGCGCGCACCAACCCGCGCCGCGTCCGCGGCGACCTGCGCGCCGGCTTGAAGGGGGCCGACGTCTTCGTGGGCGTCAGCGCTCCCGGCGTGCTCGAAGCGGAGTGGATCCGGGAGATGGCGCCCGGCGCAGTCGTCTTCGCCCTCGCCAACCCGGACCCCGAGGTCGACCCCGCCGAAGCCGACAAGTACGCCGCCGTGGTCGCCAGTGGCCGGTCCGACTATCCCAACCAGATCAACAACGTGCTGGCGTTCCCCGGCGTGTTCCGCGGGCTCCTCGACGCCCGTGCCACGCACATCACCCCCGACATGCTGCTGCGGGCCGCCGACGCGCTCGCCCACGTCGTGAAGGACCACGAGGTCAACGCCAACTTCATCATCCCGAGCGTGTTCAACCCCGCTGTGCCCCAGGCCGTCGCCGAGGCCATCAAGGCGGGCGTGACAGACTCGCGGGCATGACCTCGGAGACCACCCTCGGCAGCTTCACCGCGCGCGGCATCGACGGCGGCGACGTCGACCTCTCGGCCTACGACGGACAGGTCGTCCTGGTCGTCAACACCGCGTCGCAGTGCGGCATGACCCCGCAGTACGCCGGACTCCAGGCGCTCTACGAGACCCACGCGGACCAGGGCCTCACGGTGCTCGGCTTCCCGTGCGATCAGTTCGGTCACCAGGAGCCGGGTGACGAGCAGGAGATCGCGGCGTTCTGCGAGAGCTCCTACGGCGTGACCTTCCCGATGTTCGCGAAGGTCGACGTCAACGGCGAGCAGGCGCACCCGCTGTGGCGGTGGCTGACCAGCCAGCGGGAGGGGCGCCGAGGCGCCGACATCGACTGGAACTTCACGAAGTTCCTCGTCGGCCGTGACGGTCGGGTGCTCGGGCGCTACGGCCCGACCACCACGCCCGAGGAGATCACCGCGGACGTCGAGAAGGCGCTGGCGGACTGAGGTCGCCGGGTCGGTCACCGGGTCTCGACACCGCTCGCTGACGCTCGCGGGCTCGACCAACGAAAACCCTCTCGCTGGTCGAGCCCTTCGAGACGCTCGCTGCGCTCGCTCCTCAAGAACCACCGGACGAGCCGCCAGGCGGGTCCGCGTCGAGACCCCGAGCCTCACGCGCGCCTGACGAGTGTCCGTTCGTGCCTCACGCCCACTCGTCGCGCTGATCCGCGGCCCAGAGAGCGGCACCCACGATGCCGGCCCGGTTGCGCAGCTGCGCGGGCACGATCTCGGTCTCGATGTCGATCAGGTGCAGGAACTGGTCGGCGTCGCGACTGACCCCGCCCCCGACCACGAAGAGATCCGGGGAGAACAGCCGCTCCAGGGTGCGGTAGTAGACCGTCAGCCGCTCGGCCCACTCGGGATAGGTGAGCCCCTCGCTCTCCTTGATGCTGCTCGCGGCCCGCTTCTCCGCGTCATGGCCGTCGATCTCGAGGTGGCCGAGCTCGGAGTTGGGCACCAGGACGCCGTCGTAGACCATCGCTGAGCCGATGCCGGTGCCGAGTGTGGTGACGATGACCAGGCCGCGCCGACCCTTCGCCGCGCCGTACCGCACCTCGGCCAGGCCCGCTGCGTCGGCGTCGTTGACGACGTGCACGTCCTTGCCGGTCGCCCGGGTGAAGAGGGCGTCGGCGTCGGTGCCGATCCAGGCCGGGTCGATGTTGGCGGCCGAGCTGACCACCCCGTGCCGCACGACGGCGGGGACGGTCACGCCCACCGTGCCGCCGGGCTCCGCGAACTGCGCGAGCAGCTCCGCGAAGACCTCCGCCACGGCGTCCGGCGTGGCCGGCTGCGGGGTCGCGATCCGCACCCGCTCGGCCGCGAAGTCCCCGGCGACGAGGTCGACCGGTGCTCCCTTGATGCCGGAGCCGCCGAAGTCGATGCCGAAGCCCACGCCGTCCACGGGGCAAATCTGGCGCAGTCCACGACGGCATGCAAACACTGGCGAGCGACACTCGGTGTGTGGACCCGCACGGGTCCAGAGGAGGCTCCCCATGCCGTTGCGACTCATGCGCTCGCGGCTCGTCCGCACCGCCGCGATCGTCGTCCCGCTCCTCGGCCTGCTCCTGGTCGCGACTCCCGCCGACGGCGCGCCGTCCACCTCCGCGGGCGCCGTCGCGACGTGTGCGCCCGACAGCCTGTACGTCGTCAAGGGACGCCTCGACGCCGGTGCGGGCCAGCGCTACCTGCCGATCCGGGTCACCAACGTCGGCGACGACGCGTGCGTACTCCCCACCGGCACGAAGGTGCGGTTCCGCGACTTCGACGGGCCGCTCGGCAAGGTGAGCCTGCCACCGTCCGAGAGCGGCACGATCACCCTGGCGTCGGGGAGGACGGTGAAGACCGTGGTGCACTGGTCCGACCCCGGCCCCGTGCCGCCCGATCAATGCGACGCCGCGCAGGCGAGTCTGGTCACGCTGCGGCTCCCGGCGTTGCACCACACCTGGCGGATCCCGCTCGCCGCCTCGGTGTGCACGACCGCCGAGTACCGTCCCGACGCGCCGGCCCTGAAGTAGCGTTGTGAAGGGATGGGCGGGGAGCAAAACCCGGGAGCGCCGCCACCCGTCCAGGTGACATCCTCACCGGGTGCCCACGTCCCTGACCCTCGAGCAGCACCTTGCCGCCCTGCGCGACGCGGTGACCGCGTTCGCCCGGTACGTCGAGCGCGCCGGACTCGAGGCTCCGGTGCCGACGTGCCCCGAGTGGACCGTGCGGCACCTCGTCGGCCACCAGGGCATGGTGCACCGCTGGGCCGCGGCGAACCTGCGCGGCGAGCGGATCGAGGTCGAGGCCACCGAGCGGGCCGGACGCCGCGCGGCCGACCCGGCCGCCTGGCTGCGCGAGGGCGCGGCCGACCTCGTGGCGGTCATCCGGTCCGCTCCGGAGGACGTGCCGACGGTGGTGTTCCTCAACGACGCGCCTCCGCCCCGTCAGTTCTGGGCGCGGCGGCAGTGCCATGAGACGACCATCCATGCGGTCGACGCGCTGGCCGCGTCGCTGGGGCGTCACCCGCGCGCTGCCGACACGTGGATCGATCCTGCGGTCGCGCTGGACGGTATCGACGAGCTGCTGCGGGGGTTCCTGACCCGCAACAAGTCACGGCTGCGCTCGCCCGAACCGATGCGCCTCGGGGTGCTCACGACCGAGCAGGAGGCCGGCTGGGCGGTGGCGACGAGCGCGGGTCCGCCTGTGTGCGCACCGGCGTCCCGCCACGACCTCGAGGCGACGGCCGACGCTCTCGTGGACGGTCCGGCGGTGGCGGTCTATCTGACCCTGTGGAACCGCTCCGACGAGCTCGCGGTCGCCGGGGGCGACCCGCACGCCCTCGACCCGTGGAAGGCCGCCGGCATCACCTGGGGCTGAGCCCGATCCACCGATCTTTCGCCTACTCCGCGCCACCATCCGGGCGCCCCGGCGGCGTTGTCGCACCTCGGCAGGCCTCCGGCCCGCCTTCGGCCCTCCGCCTTGCCGGCCCACCCGCCTGGTGCCGCTCGCTACGGCGACGATCGATGGATCGGGCTCAACGCCGCGACGACGCCGTGGGCCGCCTCGCCCCAACGGGCTGTCAGGTGCTCCGCGCCGGCCAGCGGGGTGCCCACGACGCGGGCGACCAGCAGCTCGTGATCGCCCGCCGCGACCCGCGTCGGGTTGCCGTGGTCGAGGACGGTCACCGCCTCGACGGCCAGCCGGGTGTCGGCGGCTCCGCTGCCCTCGACCCGGCAGGTGGGGTCGAGCCGCACCATCGAGCCGTCGTGCTCGATCTCGAGGAGGGCCTCGTGACCCCCTGTGTGGATCGCGGTCATCAGCACCGACACGGCCACGGGGTCGGCGCACCCGTCGTAGACCCAGCGGGTCCCGAGCACGGAGTGCTCCATCACGCCGACGAGATGCTCCTCGGCGCCCTCGAGCGGTGCCCCTCGATAGGACAGGGGGACGAACAGGGGTCCGGGGTCCTCGTCCCCCAGCAGGAAGAACTCACAGCCGACCTCGCCGGCGGGGTCGTCGAGCCGGAACGAGCCGACGGGGCGCGGCGAGCGCCCGTCGTACCAGCTGCGGGAAGGGAGCCATGCCCCCATCAACTCGCGCTTGCCAGGGGTCAGGGTCGCCTGGTGCAGGAGGGCCATGAGCCCACCGTAGGGTGTCGACGTGAGGAGCCGGTGAGCGAGCGGGTCGCCTACGGCACCCCCACCGGCCGGGCCGTGATCGCCGCCGCGGTGCTGGGCTCCGGCATGACCCTCCTCGACGGGACCGTCGTCAACGTCGCCCTCCGCACCATCGGCGAGGACCTCGACGCCGGGCTGAGCACGCTGCAGTGGATCACCAACGGCTACCTGCTCACGATGTCCGCGCTGATCCTCCTCGGGGGCTCGCTGGGTGACCGGTTCGGTCGTCGGAGGATCTTCGTGATCGGCACGGTGTGGTTCGCCGTCGCGTCGCTGCTGTGCGGGATCGCGCCCACGTCGGGGATCCTGGTCGCGGCGCGTGTCCTGCAGGGAGTGGGCGCGGCGCTGCTGACCCCGGGCAGTCTCGCGATGATCCAGGGCGCCTTCGAGCCGGACAGCCGGGCCCGGGCCATCGGTGCGTGGTCGGGCCTCGGCAGCGTGGCGGCCGCGATCGGGCCGTTCGTGGGCGGCGCACTCGTGGAGCTCGCCCACTGGAGGTGGATCTTCCTCCTCAACATCCCGATCGCCGTGGCCACCGTCGTCGTCGCGCAGCGCTGGGTCCCGGAGACCCGGGACCCGTCGGCGGCCCGCCGCCCGGACCTCGCCGGGGCGCTGCTGGCGACGGTCTCCCTCGGGGCGGTCACCTACGCGCTCATCGAGTGGCACTCGCCGTACGGGCCGACGGCGGGCCTCGTCGGGGTCGTCGCGGGCGCGGCGTTCGTGCTCGTCGAGCGGCGGGTCCGGCATCCGATGGTGCCCCTCGGGCTCTTCGCCGACCGGGTGTTCGGGGCGGCCAACGCGATGACCCTGCTCGTGTACGGCGCACTCGGTGCGGTGACGTTCTTCCTCGTCCTGCAGCTCCAGACAGTCGCCGGCCTCGGTGCGCTGCGCGCTGGTCTGGCGACCCTGCCGATCACCGTCTGCCTGCTCCTGTTCGCTGCCCGCGGCGGGGCGATCGGCACCCGGATCGGCCCCCGGATCCCGATGACCGCCGGCCCCGTGGCGATGGGGGTGGCCACCCTGCTCCTCGGGCGCGTCGGCGCCGACTCGTCGTACTGGCTCGACGTGCTCCCGGCCCTCACGCGGTTCGGTCTCGGCCTTGCATTGATGGTCGCGCCGCTCACCGCCACGGTGCTGGCGGCGGCGCCGGACCGCCACGCCGGGATCGCGAGCGGCGTCAACAACGCCGTCGCGCGGGCCGGCTCCCTGCTGGCCGTCGCCGCCCTGCCGGTCGCGGTCGGCCTCGCCGGTGACGACTACGCGGACCCGGCCGCCTTCGACGCGGCGTACGGCGCCGCGATGGTGGCCTGCGCGGTCCTGCTCGTGCTCGGTGGCCTTGTCTCCTGGGTCACGATCCCGGGCCGTTCCACCCTCGGCCTCCGTTGAGGCAGCGACGCATCAGGAGGGGGCGTCGCGGTACCACGCGGGCAGCTCCCCGAGCTCCAGACGGGTCGTCGTGCCGGGCCGGGACAGGGTGAGCACCGCCCGCTGGATGTCGGGTCGCCGTTCGAGGGTCGCGCACACGGCGCCGAGGCGTGAGGCGACGTCGGACTCGGGTGCGTCGCCCACGAGGTCGACCGCGGCGACCAGGTAGAGCCGGTCGGTGCCGATCCACTCCATGCGCAGGTAGCTCACGCTCTCGACCTCCGGGTGGTCGAGGAGGGCCTGGAGCGCGGCGTTGCGCGCCAGCGGGGTCGCGGCCTCGCCGGTGAGGAAGTCCATGTTGCGACCGATCAGGAACAGCGCCACCACCCCGAGCAGCACGCCGACGAGGATCGACCCGAGGGCGTCCCACACGGCGTTGGCCGTCACCTGGTGGAGCACCATGCCGACCGTGGCGATGCCGATGCCGATCAGGGCCGAGAGGTCCTCCACGAACACTGAGCGCAGCATCGGGTTCGACGTCGCGTGGATGTAGCGCAGGGGATGCAGGCGCCTCTCGTCGGCGTCCCGGCGGGTCTGGCGCAGCGCCTGGAGGAACGAGGTGCCCTCGAGGACGAACGAGACCGCGAGCACGACGTAGCCCCAGCCGTAGGACGTCGCCTCGTCCTCGCCGGACAGCGACTGCACGCCGTGGACCACCGACACCGCGGAACCGACGGTGAACAGCCCGAACGCCGCGAACATCGACCAGAGGTAGCCCACCCGCCCGTAGCCCAGCGGGTGCGACTCGTCCGGAGGTCGCGCCGCCTTCCGCGTGCCGACGAGGAGGAAGACCTCGTTGCCGGTGTCGGCCCACGAGTGGGCTGCTTCGGCCGCCATCGACGCCGATCCGGTCACACCGGCGGCCGCCGACTTGGCGACCGCGATGAGCAGGTTGGCGCCCAGCGCGACCAGGACGGTGAGGAGACTCTCCTGGGTTGCGGACTCGTCGGGGCCGGGCCGACCGCTCACCGTCCCGACGATACGCAGCCCACCTACCCTGGGTGGGTGAAGGCGGGAGCGCGAGCCCAGGTGCGAGTCCTGCTGTGCCTGGGGACCGTGACCCTGCTGACCGTGGCCCTGGGCGGCTGCGTCGCCGAGGGGCCGGCCGC
The DNA here is from genome assembly GCA_964542635.1 of uncultured Nocardioides sp. Classification (GTDB taxonomy): domain Bacteria; phylum Actinomycetota; class Actinomycetes; order Propionibacteriales; family Nocardioidaceae; genus Nocardioides. Next base: position 41,447 of record CAZIVD010000030.1, read on the forward strand.
GGGGGACCCCGCCGGTGCCCAGTCGTCGACGGCCTCCCCGACGGCGTCTTCCTCCGACGACCCGTCGAACGGCGCGACCACCGACCCGACGGAAGCCCCGACCTCCGCTGCACCCACCGGAGTCGGCCCGCGCCAGGGAGCGCTGCGCGCCGCTGACCTGCTGGTCTTCAGCCAGGACGCGCTCACCCCTGCGATGGTCCGCCGGATCCAGGAGCTGCCCGGCGTCCGCAGCGTGGAGCCGCTCTCGATGGGGCAGGTGACCATCGAGAACCGCGCCCTCAACGTCGTCGCCGTCGACCCTTCGACCTACCGGAACTACACCCCGGCCAGCAGCGCGGAGCTGCAGGAGCAGTGGGACCGCGTGGCCGCCGGCCAGGTGGCGCTGGTGCCCCGGCTCGAGCGCCGGCTGCCGCTGGCTGATGGCTACCTGCGCCTCGGCAGCGGGCGGGACGCCCCCCGCGTCGTCGTCGGGGCCTACGCCGACCAGATCCCTCGGGTGGACGCCGTGGTGGACACGGCGGTCGGGGCCGAGCTCGGCATGCAGGCAGGCAACGCCCTGCTCGTCGCGACGTACGCGCGCCGGGCTCCCCAAGCGGTGCGTGGACCCATCGAGGCGATCGTGGGCTCGCGGGCGTCGGTGCAGATCCTCGGCCCGGACCTCGACATCAGCGTGCAGCAGACGGCCTACCTCGTCGGCGCGGTCGCCGACGCCGTCGGCGTGTTCAACTACACCGTGCTCGGCGGCGGCCGGATCGCGCCCGACCCGGCCTGGGTGGTCAGCCACATCGTCACCCGCCGGGTGCCGATCCTCGGGGCCGTCACCTGCAACCGGGTGATCTTCCCCCAGCTGCGTGCGGCGCTCCGCGAGGTCGTCGCCACCGGCCTGGCGGGCGCGATCCACCGCGACGAGTACCGCGGGTGCTACAACGCCCGCTTCATCGCCGGCACGACCACGCTCTCCAACCACTCCTTCGGGCTGGCGCTCGACCTGAACGTGCCCGGCAACCAGCGGGGCACTGCCGGCGAGATCGACCGGGGCGTGGTGGCCATCTTCGAGCGCTGGGGCTTCACCTGGGGCGGGCGGTGGTCCTACACCGACCCGATGCACTTCGAGATGAACGCGATCGTCCGCGCCCGCTGAGCCACGCTGCCGCGCGGGACTTCCGGGCGGCCGTGCGGAGGCTGGCCGCACCGACGGGCAGAATCGGCTCGTGCGCGCAGCCCAGGTGATCACCACGACCGGTCCCGCCGACGTCGTCGTCCGGGAGGTGGACGAGCCGACGCCCGGTCCTGACGACGTGCTCATCGAGGTGCACGCCGTGGGCGTGTCCTTCCCCGACCTGCTGCTCTCGCAGGGCCTCTACCAGCTCCGACCCGAGCCGCCGTTCACGCTCGGGGCGGACGCCGCGGGCACGGTGGTGAGCGGCCCGGGTTTCGAGCCCGGCCAGCGGGTCGCAGCAGTGGCGGGGTACGGCGGCGCGTCGGACCGCGCGGTGTTCCCGGCCGCGTCGGTGCTCGCCCTGCCCGACGAGGTGAGCTTCGAGAAGGGCGCGGCGCTCCCGATGAACTACCTCACGGCCCACTTCACGCTCGTGGAGCGCGCCGGTTTGCAGGCGGGGGAGACCGTCCTGGTGCACGGCGCGGCCGGCGGCGTCGGCACGGCCACCCTGCAAGTGGCGAAGGGCCTCGGCGCCCGGACCATCGCGGTGACCTCGACGGAGGAGAAGGCCGACTTCGCGCGGGCGGCCGGAGCCGACGAGGCCGTCCTGCTCGACGGGTTCAAGGACGCCGTCGTCGGGCTGACGGACGGTCGAGGCGTGGACGTCGTCGTGGACGTCGTGGGGGGCGACGTCTTCCTCGACTCACTGCGGTGCCTGGCGTCGTTGGGCCGGCTGATGGTCGTCGGGTTCGCCGCCGGCCAGGGGATCCCGGAGGTGAAGGTCAACCGGCTGCTGCTCAACAACATCGACGTGCGCGGCGTCGGTTGGGGGGCGTTCGCGATGCTGGGGTCGGGCTACCTCCAGCAGCAGTGGGCTGACCTGCTTCCGATGCTGGAGTCGGGGATCGTCGATCCGCCGATCGGGCGCACCTACGACGTCGCCGAATTCGGGCAAGCGCTGCAGGACATGGACGACCGGCTCACGCTCGGCAAGTCGGTCGTCCGCCTCCGATAGTCTTGGCGCGAGCGTGTCGGCGCTGGTCGTCGCGCCGCTCTGCCAGGCCGCTCGTCGGCTGCTGACCGCACGGCGGCCCGACGGCGCCGCCACGCTGCCGCGCTAGCCGCCTGTTGGCGCGAGCGTGTCGGCGCTGGTCGTCGCGCCGCTCTGCCAGGCCGCTCGTCGGCTGCTGACCGCACGGCGGCCCGACGGCGCCGCCACGCTGCCGCGCTAGGTCACCTTCAGCCGCACTGAGCCGTCGGCGTAGTCCTTCTTCTCCGCGACCGCCTCGAACTTCCCGGAGCCCAGCTGGGGGAAGGTGAGCTTGCAGACGCCCTTCTTGTCGGTCGTGCACTTCTTGCCCTTGGCCTTGACCGTCGCGCCCTTCACCGGGTCGCCGGCGTCGGTCACGGTGAACGTCACCTTCGCCGGCTTGTCGCCGTTCCACTTCTTCGGGTCGGCCTTGAGCGTGAGACCGGCGAACACCTGCTGGTGCAGGATCCGCAGGCTGTCGTTGAAGACGACGTCGCCGTGACCGCTGCTGCCCTCGATCGCCAGGGCGTAGACCACCGCACTCTTGCCGGGGACATTGAGGGTCTGCACCGCACCGAAGGCCGCCCCGCTCGGGCTGGTGCGCACGGCGCGGAGGTCGTCGGAACCGTCGTCGTAGGCGAGCCAGAGCCGACCCGCCGGGCCGGCCGAGAGCGCGACGTTGGAGGCGCCCTTCGAGGCGGGCGCGTTCTTCACCGTGCTGGTGCCGAGCTTCCACAGGGCGACCGACTTCGTCGTGGGATAGCCCTTGAGATAGGCGAGGTAGATCCCGCCCCCGGCCCGGGTCACCATCGCGACGCGCGCGCCAGGGTCGAGGGAGTCGCCCTTGGTCACCGAGCCGGGCGCCTGCACGGTGGCGCCGAGAGTCGGGTAGATCTGGCGGACGAAGACGCCCTGCTCCGACGGCGCGTCGCCGTTCGCGTACCACGCGGCATACACCGCGCCGCCGTCTGCTGCGAGGGCGACGTGGTAGGCGCAGCAGTCGGGCACCGTGAAGGTCTGCACGGGTCCGGAGCCGACCTGATAGCTGATCTCGGTGTTGAGCGGGAACGCCGTGACCAGCGTGCCGTCCGGAAGGGTGGCCACGCCCGTGCCGTAGCTGGCATAGCCCTGCGTGCTGGCCACGGCCGGGGTGGTGCTCGGCGCCAGCGTCCACGCGGCGCCGGCCGCGTCGGAGGAGCCCTGGTAGAGGTAGCCCTCGGAGTACGGGTCGGAGGGAGTCGTCGTCCGCAAGCCCCCGAAGACGATCCGCATGCCCCCGCCGGGCGCCCCGACCAGCACGGGATCCCACGTGGTGGTGGACCAGCCGGACACCACGGTGTGCCGCCCGAGGGACTTGCCGGAGGCGGACACGTGGGCGACCTCGACGCTGTCGCTGCCGCTCTCACTGGTGAACGCGACGTGCAGTGTGCCGTCCCCCGTGCGGTAGAGCCCGGGCCGGTCGATGTTGCTGATGCCGCCTCCGGAGACCACCGTCCACTTCCCCGGCGGGCCGGCGAGAGCGGGTCCGGCGGGGCCGGACACGCCGAGCAGAATGACGAGTGCCGCGACTGCGGCGAGGACCGATGGACGACGCAGGTGCATGTGTCTGCCCTTCCCGTGAAGGCGCCCCATGAGCGCACCACCGGCCAGCGTCTCACCGCGGCACGGGTGGCGCCACCACCGGTCGCCTTCGCCGGTCCGGGCCCTCGCCGGGGCCGGGGCCGCATCCCCGTACAGTTGCCCGAATGAGCATTCTCGACGACGCCCGTGAGGGCATGGATCTCGACGTCCGGCCCCAGGACGACCTCTTCGGCCACGTCAACGGACGCTGGCTCGCCGAGCAGGAGATCCCCGCCGACCGGTCGAGCTGGGGGCCGTTCGTGCAGTTGGCCGACCAGGCCGAGGAGCAGGTGCGGGCGATCATCGAGGAGCTCGCCGCGACCGACGGGCTGGAGGACCAGCACGAGGATGCGCGCAAGATCGCGATGCTCTTCGACTCGTTCATGGACGAGGAGACGGTCGAGAAGCTCGGCATCGCCCCGATCCGCGACGTGCTCGAGGCGGCCCGCACGCTGCGAGACCCGCGCGACCTGGCGGCGTTCCTCGGCGAGGTCGAGCGCACCGGAGGCGCGGGGCTCTTCGGCTCCTACGTCGACAACGACGACCGTGACGCCGACCGCAACATCGTCTACTTCGTGCAGGGCGGCCTCGGGCTGCCCGACGAGTCCTACTACCGCGAGGACAAGTTCGCGGAGATCCGCGACAAGTACGCCGCCTACCTGACCACGATGTTCGGCCTCGTCGACGAGCCCGAGCCGGAGGCCGCGGCGGCGACGGTGCTGCGACTGGAGACCCGGCTCGCCGAGGGGCACTGGGAGCGCGCCGAGACGCGCGACGTCATCAAGACCTACAACCTCAAGACCTATGCCGAGCTCGGTGAGCTGTGCCCGTCGTTCGACTGGGACGGCTGGGTGCGCAACCTGGGCGGCTCGCGCGACACCCTGTTCGAGACCTGTGTGCGGCAGCCCTCCTACCTCGAGCACCTCTCGACGGTGCTCGACGAGACGTCCATCGAGGACTGGCGGGTCTGGGCGGTCTCCAAGGTGGTCCGCGGCGCCGCGCCCTACCTCGCCGACGCCTTCGTGCAGGCGAACTTCGACTTCTACGGGCGCACTCTCAACGGCACCCCGGAGCTCCGGGCCCGTTGGAAGCGCGGGGTGACGCTGGTCGAGGCCTCGCTCGGCGAGGCGGTCGGCCGCGAGTACGTCGAGCGGCACTTCCCCCCACACGCCAAGGCGATGATGGACGAGCTGGTGGCGAACCTGCTGGTCGCCTACCGCCGATCGATCGCCGATCTCGACTGGATGAGCGAGGAGACCAAGCAGCGGGCCTTCGACAAGCTCGACACCTTCCGGCCCAAGATCGGCTACCCCGTGAAGTGGCGCGACTACTCCACGCTCAAGTTCTACCCGGGCGAGCTCTTCCGCAACGCGGCTGCGGCGTCGTGGTTCGAGACCGCCCGTCAGCTCGCCAAGATCGGCGCCCCCGTGGACCGCGACGAGTGGCTGATGCTGCCCCAGACGGTCAACGCCTACTACAACCCCGGCACCAACGAGATCTGCTTCCCCGCCGGGATCCTGCAGAAGCCCTTCTTCTCGCCCGACGCGGACCTGGCGGAGAACTACGGCGGCATCGGCGCGGTGATCGGGCATGAGATCGGCCACGGCTTCGACGACCAGGGCGCGCAGTACGACGGTGCCGGCAACCTCAACGACTGGTGGACCGCCGACGACAAGGCGGCGTTCGAGGTGAAGAGCAAGGCCCTGATCGAGCAGTACGACGGCTTCGCGCCGCGCAACCTCCCGGGCGAGCACGTCAACGGCGCGCTGACCGTCGGCGAGAACATCGGCGACCTGGGCGGGCTGACCATCGCCCACAAGGCCTACCTGATCGCGCGCGAGGGGGAGCAGGTCACCGAGGAGGACAGCCGGCGGCTGTTCCTGAACTGGGCCTACTGCTGGCGCACCAAGCGCCGCCGGGAGCAGGAGCAGCAGTACCTCACCATCGACCCGCACAGCCCGCCGGAGTTCCGCGCCAACATCGTGCGCAACCTCGACGAGTTCCACGCCGCCTTCGGCACCTCCGCCGCCGACGGCCTGTGGCTCGACCCCGAGGACCGCGTCCGCATCTGGTGATGAGACGAGCAGCAGCGTGCGAGGAACGAGCACGCTGCGTGGGCTCGGCGCTGGAATCCCCGGTCGGCCGGGTGTTCTCGACCTTCGGCGTCGATGCAACGACGCCAAACCCACCTGAACGACGTCACAGCCCGCGCTCCACGGCCGCCCGCGCCTGTGCATACCGGCCGGAGCCTGTCGGGGAGCGCTGGTAGACATGCGGCCATGCCCGCCTCCATCACGACCGACGTCCGCGAGCGCGCCGAGGCGCATCTGCGGGCGCTCGTCGGGCGCGAGGACGTCGTGCTCTACGACGACCAGTGGGCCGCCATCGAGGCCCTCGCGGTCGACCGGCGCCGCGCGCTCGTCGTGCAGCGCACGGGGTGGGGCAAGTCGGCGGTCTACTTCGTGGCCACGCTGCTCCTCCGCGAGGGCGGCTCAGGCCCGACGGTCATCGTCTCGCCGCTGCTGGCGCTGATGCGCAACCAGATCTCCGCCGCCGAGCGGGCCGGCATCCGCGCGGTGACGATCAACTCGACCAACGTCCAGGAGTGGGAGCCCGTCCACGAGCAGATCCGGGCCGGTGAGGTCGACGTCCTCCTGGTGTCCCCCGAGCGGCTCAACAACCCCGGCTTCCGCGACGAGGTGCTGCCCCGGCTCGCCGCCACCTGCGGCCTGCTGGTGGTCGACGAGGCGCACTGCATCTCCGACTGGGGCCACGACTTCCGCCCCGACTACCGGAGGATCCGCACCCTGCTCACCGACCTGCCGGCCGGCGTACCCGTGCTCGCGACGACCGCCACGGCCAACGCGCGCGTCACGGCCGACGTCGCCGAGCAACTGGGCCACGACGTGACGGTCCTGCGCGGGTCACTGGACCGCGAGTCTCTCCGGCTCGGGGTGGTCCGATTGTCGACGGCGGAGCAGCGCCTCGCGTGGCTGGCCGACCACCTCGCCGAGCAGCCCGGCTCCGGCATCGTCTACTGCCT
>CAZIVD010000031.1:0-23687 GCA_964542635.1 uncultured Nocardioides sp.
CAGGGCGGCCAGCGTCACCTGCGTGGCGAGGCGATAGTCGGCCGCCGCCACGTCCTCGCCCGGCACGATCTCGGCCACGACCTCGACCGGGGTCTCGGTGGCGCCCGGTCCGACCGCCCGCTCCCACTGGTGGGCGAGCCGCTCGCGGGTCACGGTGTCGGGGGCGAGCACGGCCACCGAGACGCCCATCACCTGCACCAGCAGCGGGTCGGGCGGTGCGTCGTTCACGGTGTCAGTCTGCCCGCCGCGAGGGACGAGCGGCGTGTCGAGACCCGGGGATCGGCCCGCTCCTAGGCTGGGCACCATGGACCTGAGCCTGAGCGACGAAGAGCGTGAGATCCGCGATTGGGTGCGGACGTTCGTGGCGAAGGAGATCATGCCGCTCGAGCCGATCGTCCTCGAGCGGGAGCGACGCCACGAGCGGGGGCTGACCCGCGACGAGCTGCACGCGCTCCAGGACAAGGCCCGACAGTCGGGGTTCTTCGGGGTCCAGACCCCCGAGGAGTACGGCGGGATGGCGCTCGGCGCGGTGATGTCCGCCCTGATCGAGGTCGAGCTGGGCCGCTCGTTCGTGCCGTTCCGCTTCGGCGGCGAGGCCGACAACATCCTCTACAGCGCGACGGAGGCGCAGCGCGAGCGTTACCTGCTGCCGACGATCGAGGGCACGAAGGTGAGCTGCTTCGCGATCACCGAGCCCGGCGCCGGCTCCGACGCGCGTGACATCCGCACCTCAGCGGAGCGCGACGGTGACGAGTGGGTGATCAACGGTGAGAAGACCTTCATCACCTTCGGCGACGTCGCGGACTTCTGCATGGTCTTCGCGGTGACCGACAGGGAGAAGGGCGCCGACGGAGGCGTCACCTGCTTCCTCGTGGACCGCGAGGCCGGGTGGACCTCCTCGCCGATCCCGACCATGGGTCAGTGGGGGCCGGCATCGCTCAGCTTCGAGGACGTGCGCGTGCCGCACTCGGCGATCCTGGGTGAGGAGGGCCGCGGCTTCGAGCTCGCGATGCGGTGGATCGGGAAGGGCCGCTACATGCTCCCCGCGCGGGCGCTCGGGGCCTGCGAGCGTCTCGTCGAGATGGGCATGGAGCACGCCAAGCAGCGCGTCACCTTCGGGGAGCCGATCGCGCAGCGGCAGGCCATCCAGTGGATGATCGCGGACTCCGCCGTGGAGATCGAGGCGCTCCGCTGGCTGGTGCTCAGCGCCGCGTGGCAGGTCGACCACGGCGTCGACTCCCGCCAGGCGCAGTCCGTCGCCAAGCTCTACGGCGGGGTCAAGGCCAACGAGATCGTCGACCGCGTGCTGCAGATCCACGGCGGGATGGGCTACACGCGGGAGCTGCCCGTCGAGCGGTGGTACCGCGAGCTGAGGGTGCTGCGGATCTACGAGGGCACCGACGAGATCCAGCGCCGCACCATCGCCCGCAACCTGCTCTCGGGGCACGCCTCGGTCCGCGGCCACCTCGGCTGACGCGGTGGCCGTGCGGGTGGCGCTCGTGCCCGGCGTGCTCGCGCTGTTGCCCGAGTACGCCGGCCTCGAGGACCCCGTCGCCGAGCTCCGGGCGGCGGCCGAGGCGGCGACCGCCTGGCTGGTGTCGGGTGGTGCGGTCGAGGTGGTCGCGGACGCGCAGGGAGCCCGGGTCGCGCAGCACCTGCTGGCCACCGTCGACCGCGACGTCCGCCGCGGGGGCGGCGGCGCGACGTCGTACCTGGTGGTAGGCAACGGTTCGGCGCGCCGCAGCGAGCGAGCCCCGGGGTTCGTCGACGAGCGGGCGGTCGACTTCGACGCGGCGCTGGAGGCGGGGCTGCGGCAGCCGGACCTCGGGATGCTGTCTCGACTGGACCTGGATCTCGCGGCCGAGCTCCTCGTGGGCCATGCCTCGGGACTCGCGAGGCTCGGCACCCTCCTGCGCGGCGCGGAGGCAGCGATGGTGGACTATGCGGACGACCCGTTCGGCGTGCAGTACTGGGTGATGCGGTGGACCGGGCCCGCTGCGGCAGCGGCAGGGGGAGAGGAAGGGGATCGCCCATGAGGACTCTGATCGGACCCGACGGCGACCTCCGCGAGGTGTACGCCGCACCGCTGACGCCGTGGCTGCGGGTCAACATGGTGACCACCGTCGACGGGGCTGCGACCGGCGACGACGGCCTCACCGACACGATCAACAACGCGGTCGACAAGCGGGTCTTCGACCTGCTCCGCGAGCTGTGCGACGTCGTGGTCATCGGCGCGGGCACGGCGCGGCTGGAGGGCTACCGCACCCTCGACAAGCCGCTGGTCGTCGTGTCCCGCTCGGCCCAGGTCCCCGTGAAGCTCCGTGGTGCCCGGCCCGGACAGGTGCTGATGGCGACGTACGCCGCCGCCCCCGGCCTCGACGAGGCGCGCGATGTGCTCGGGGATGCCCACGTGCTCGTCCTCGGGTCTCATCGGGTCGACCTGGCAGCGCTCAAGCAGCACCTCGTCGACCGCGGCCACACCGACATGCTGTGCGAAGGCGGACCGCACCTGCTCCGCGACCTGCTCGACGAGGGCGTGGCCGACGAGGTGACGGTCACGATCGTGCCCCGCATCGTCGGCGGGCTGCACCAGCGGATCACCGACGGCCCTCCCGTCGACGTACCCCTGCGGCTCCACTCGCTCCTCGAGGAGGACGGCACGCTGCTCGCCCGCTGGCTGCGGGACTGAGCACGCCGCGGTATCGGGTGCTCTCCCACTCCTCCAACGTCGGAATCCCCGGTTGACCGGGGAAGCAGGAACTTCGCGGGCGATACTCCCCCCGCCAAGCTCCAGTTCTGCCTGTCCGGTCGGGCGCACGCGATCGGGCCGCGGCCAGAGCCGAGTCAGCCGGTGATCCCGCGGGTCGGCCCGTCAGGCGCTGTCGCGCGGCACCAGCACCGGCGGGATGATCACGCGCACGGTCCCGGCAGGACCCGAGCCGTCGAGTTGCTCGAGCAGCAGGCGAGTGGCCCGCTCGGCCATCTCCACGATGGGCTGCCGGATGGTGGTGAGCGGGGGAGCGGTGCGCTCGGCGACGCCCAGGTCGTCGTATCCCACCACCGCGATGTCCTCGGGCACCCGGACGCCCCGCTCGGCCAGCACCCGGAGGGCTCCCGCGGCCATCAGGTCGGAGGCGACCACGAGGCCGTCGAGGTCGGGGTGGCGGGTCAGGAGCTTGCGCGCGGCCTGCTCGCCGCCGGCCTCGGTGAAGTCGCCGACGGCGACCGAGTCCGTGGGCAGCTTCGCCGCCGCCATCGCCTCGCGCCAGCCTTGGAGCCGGTCCACGGCTGCGGTCATGTCGGCCGGCCCGGCGATGTTGCCGATCCGGGAGCGGCCGCGCTCGATCAGGAGGCGGGTCGCGTCGCGCTCGCCGGCGACGTTGTCGACGTCGACGTAGGTGACGCGGTCGGCGCCGTTCCACGGTCGCCCGACGAACACGCAGGGCAGGCCGATCCCCGCGAGCCGGTCGGCGAGTCCGTCGCTCTTGTGGTGGGACACCACGACGGCGCCGTCGACGTGCCGGTGGGACAGATAGCGCAGGGTCTGGCTGCCGTGGGCGCCTGGTGACGCGAGGAGCAGGACCAGTTGGAGGTCCCGGCTGGCGAGCACCCGGTTGACACCGCGCAGCGTGCCGGCGAAGAACGGGTCGCTGAAGACCCGCTCGTCCGGCTCGGGCACGAGCACCGCCACCGACTCGGTCCGCCGGGTCACCAGGCTGCGAGCCGCCGGATTGGGGACGTAGCCCAGGGTGCGGACGGCGTCGTCGACCCGCGCGCGGGCGGCGGCGCTCACGCGGCTCGCGCCGTTGATGGCCCTCGACGCGGTGGCCCGGGAGACTCCCGCAACCCGGGCCACCTCGTCGAGGGTCGGTTGGCTGTCCATCGCGGTCACGCTAGCGACTCGGACAGCCCACCGCGTGCGGCCACCTGTGCGTACCACTCGGCACTCGCCTTGGGCGTCCGCTGCTGGGTCGAGTAGTCGATGTGGACCAGGCCGAAGCGCTTGGCGTAGCCGTAGGCCCACTCGAAGTTGTCGAGGAACGACCACACGAAGACGCCGCCGATCTCCACCCCGTCCTCGAGCGCGGCATGCACGGCCCGCAGGTAGGCGTCGAGGAAGGCGACCCGCTCGGAGTCGTCGACGCGACCGTCGACGAGGTGGTCGTCGTACGCCGCTCCCGTCTCGGTCACGTAGAGGGGCGGCGGCGCATAGTCGTCGCGCAGGCGCACCAGCAGGCGGTGAAGTCCCTCCGGGTCGACCTCCCAGTCCATCGCGGTGCGCGGCAGGTCGCGCTTGACGACCGAGACGTACTCCGCGGCGGGGAACGGCGAGGCGCCCTGCCGCTGCAGACCGTGGTGGTCGGTGGCTCCCGGCAGCGTGATCCCCGAGACGGCGTCGCCGTGGTAGTAGTTCACGCCCAGCACGTCGAGGGGAGCGTTGATCAGGCGGAGGTCGCCGTCCCGGATCACGTGCTGCCAGCCGAGGTGCGCGGTGTCGCGCAGCACGTCGGCGGGGTACTCCCCGCGGAGCACGGGGTCCAGGAACAGCCGGTTGTGCAGGCCGTCGATGCGGCGCGCTGCCTCGAGGTGCACCTCCTCCTCACCCACCGGGTCCGCGACGGTCATGTTGAGGCTGATGCCCCACCTCACGTCGTCACCGCGGAGTGCGTCGACGGCCATGCCGTGGGCGAGCAGCAGGTGGTGGGCGGCGACCAGGCCGGCAGCCCCCTCCTGTCGGCCGGGGGCGTGGACGCCCGCGGTGTAGCCCAGGAACGCCGAGCACCAGGGCTCGTTGAGCGTGGTCCAGGTGGGCACGCGGTCGCCGAGGGCGTCGTACACGGAGGTCGCGTAGTCGACGAAGCGCTGCGCGGTGTCGCGGTTGGTCCAGCCACCCGCGTCCTCGAGTACCTGGGGCAGGTCCCAGTGGTAGAGCGTGAGCCAGGGTGCGATGCCGTGCTCGAGCAGCCGGTCGACGAGGCGGTCGTAGAACGCGAGACCCTGGGGGTTGACCGCTCCCGCGTCCGGGCGCACGCGGGGCCAGGACACGGAGAAGCGGTACGACGTGAGCCCCAGGTCGGCCATCAGGGCGACGTCCTCGGGCATCCGGTGGTAGTGGTCGCAGGCCAGGTCGCCGGTGTCGCCGTCGGCGACGGCGCCCGGCGTGTGCGAGAACGTGTCCCAGATGGAGGGGGACCGGCCGTCCTCGGCCACGGCGCCCTCGATCTGGTAGGAGGCGGTCGCGGAGCCCCAGACGAACCCGGCCGGAAAGGCCACGTCGGCCTGTCGGGACGCGACGACCGCAGGGGCTTGGGTTGGCGTCGTCATCCCTTGACGGCTCCTTGCATGATGCCGGCGACGAGTTGTCGTCCGGTGGCGATGAACAGGATCAGCAGGGGGATCGTGGCCAGGGTCGCCCCCGCGAGGATCAGCGCGTAGTCCTTGTAGTAGCCGCTCTGCAGCTGGTTGAGCGCGATCTGCACGGTGGGGTCGTCGGTGGGCAGCACGATCAGCGGCCAGAAGAAGTCGGTCCACACCTGCATGAAGGTGAACAGCCACAAGATGGCGGCCGCCGGCCGCGCGGCGGGGACGCCCACGGTCCAGAAGGTGCGGAACTGGCTGCACCCGTCGACGCGGGCCGCCTCGATCAGCTCGTCCGGCACCGCGTCCACCAGGAACTGGCGCATGAAGAACACGCCGAACGCGGTGACGATCCACGGCACGATCGCCGCCCACACCGTGCCGGTCCAGCCGAGCTTGGACATCAGGATGAACAGCGGCACGACTCCGAGCTGGGTGGGCACGGCCATCGTCACGACGACGAACACCAGGAGCGGCCCGCGGCCGCGGAACCGCAGCTTGGCGAAGGCGTAGCCGGCGAGGACGCAGAAGAAGACCACGGACGTCGCGGCGACGGTGGAGACCATCAGGCTGTTGCCCAGGGCCTTCCAGAACGGCACCGAGTCGAAGACCCGCCTGGCGTTCTCCAGGAAGTGGCCTCCCGGGAGCAGGGGAGGCACCTGACGGGTCATCACCTCCTTGGTGTAGGACCCGATCAGGAAGGACCAGTAGAGCGGGAGCGCGGAGCCGATCGCGAAGGCCGCGAGCAGGCCGTAGACGAGGAAGCCGGGTCGCCGCGTCATGGCTTCCTCCCCCGGTGCGCCATGTGGGTCAGCTGGCCGAACCGTCGCGCGAGCACGTAGTTGACCAGCGCGATCGCGATGATGAGCAGGAACAGCATCCAGGCTGTGGCCGAGGCCCGTCCGAGGTTGCGCAGGTGCCACCCGTAGTCGTAGATGAGCATGGTGATGGTGCCGAACTGACGGTCGCTGCCGCCGTTCTGGGCGTTGGTGTTGTCGAAGAGTCGGGGCTCGGTGAAGATCTGGAGTCCGCCGATCGTCGAGGTGATGATGACGAAGATCAGGGTGGGTCGCACCAACGGGACCGTCACGTTGGTGAACTGGCGCCAGCGGCTGGCGCCGTCGATGGCCGCGGCGTCGTAGAGCTCGCGCGGGACAGCCTGCATCGCGGCGAGGAGGATCAGGGCGTTGTAGCCCGTCCACCGCCAGTTCACCATCGTCGCGATCGCGAAGTGGCTGGCGAGCCGGTTGACGTGCCATTGGACCGGCTCGATGCCGATCCAGCCGAGCGCCTCGTTGACCAGGCCGTAGCGGTCGCCGTAGAGGCTGCCGAAGATGATCGCGACGGCGGCCGGTGCCACGACGAAGGGCAGCAGGACGCTCATCCGCCAGAACGCCGCGCCGCGCAGCGCGTTGTCGAGCAGTCCGGCGATGAGCACGGCCGCGATGATCTGCGGCACGGAGGAGAGCAGGAAGATGCTGACCGTGTTGACGGACTGCTTCCAGAAGTAGGGGTTGTCGAGGACGTCGCGGTAGTTCTGCAGCCCGATGAACTCACCGCGACCGCCCAGCAGGTCCCACTGGTAGACCGACACGACGGCCGTGTAGACGATCGGGAACATCCCGAGCACCAGGAAGACCACGAAGAACGGCGAGATGTAGAGGTACGGCGAGTAGCGGACGTCCCACTTGCTCAGACGTTGCCGCCAGGTCAGCTGGGTGGTGCTGTCGGCCCGAGACCTGGGTCCCCGCGAGGTGGGGGTGGACGGGCCGAGGCCCGGGGACGCCGCCTGAGCGGCGCCCCCGGACTCGGTCTCCTGTCGTGAGGACATGCTTGGTCAGGAAAGCTGGTCCACGTCCGACAGGAAGGTCTCCCACGACTCGTCCGGGCTGTTGGACCCGTCGTCGACCCTGAGCAGCGCGGCCTGGAAGGCCTGCAGGATGTCGGAGTACTTCGGGCCCTTGTAGGGCTGGACGGTGATCGCGGCGGCCCGGTTGGCCAGGATCTGCCCGACCGGAGCGTTGTTGAAGAACTCGTTCGTCATGCCCGTCACCTCGGGCGAGGACAGGGCCTCGACCTGGCTCGGGAAGGCGCCGATCGCCTGGAAGGCGCCGATCGCCTGCTCGGGAGCGGTGATCCAGGCCGCGAACTCCTTGGCCTCCTCCGGGTGCTCGGACTGGTTCGGGACGACCAGGAACGAGCCGCCCCAGTTGCCGCCGCCGCCGGGGAACACGTCGGCGAAGTCCCAGCCCTCGACGCCCTCGGCGTTGCCGGACACGACGCCGAGCATCCAGCCCGGGCACGCCATCGTCGCGAAGCCGTCGTTCTGGAACGCGGCGTTCCAGTCGTCGCTCCACTGTGGCAGGCGGGTCGAGAGGCCCTTCTCGACGTTGTCGGTCAGGGTCGTCCAGATCGCCTCGAGCTCGGGGTTCTCGACGTCGATGGTGTTGTCGGCCTGCTCGAACGGGTGCTCCACCTGGTTGAGCATCGCCTGGGCGGTGCCGCCGGTGGAGTCGTACCACGCGGTGTCGGGCATCTTCTTGATGAACTCCTCACCGGTCGCGAAGTAGTCCTCCCACGTGCCCATCAGGCTCGCCACTTCGTCGCGGTCACTGGGGAGTCCGGCCTTCTCGAACAGGTCGGCGCGGTAGCAGATGCCCTCCGGGCCGGCGTCGGTGCCGTAGCCGATCATCTGGCCGTCGGCGTTGGTGGCCGCCGCCACCTTGAAGTCCAGCCAGCGGCCGTCGAGCGCGGGGTCGGTGAGGTCCACGAACTGGTCGGACTGCGCCAGCATCGCGGGCATCGCGTCGCCCTCGATCGCCTCGATGTCGGAGAGACCCGAGCCCGCCGCCAGCTTGGTGTAGAGGTTGTCCTTGGCCTCGTCCCAGGTGCCGACCTTCTTCTGCTCGACCTGGATGTCGGGGTTCTCGGAGTTCCACTGCGTGATGAGGTCCTCATAGCCGAACTCGTTGAACGTGGCGATCGTCAGGTGCACCGTCCCGTCGGCGCTCTCGGCACCCTCACTGTCGTCACCGCCACACGCGGCCAACGAGAGTGAGAGCGCGAGAGCGGAGACGGCGAGGAATGCCGTGCCGGCGCGGGGTGTGCGCCAGCGGGGTGTGCTGCGGTTCACCGTGTCCCTCCTTGGGTCACTTCAGGTGTGAGAGCGCTTCCACTCTCGACTGCCACGGACTATGGTCGCCGTCACACAGGAGTGTCAAGGGCCCAAGGTCACAAGTCGGCATCTTGATCGTTCCAAAGTGGGAGCGCTTTCATTTCTGTGCCGCGATCGCCCGAGGAATGCTGCGTCACGACCACCTCAGCGGGGTGGACGCCGGCACTGGCCGAGTCGGGTCGACTGACTTAGGCTCCCACGGAGTGGAGCCCGTCGATCCGGGGATGCCGGGGTTCCGCACCCGAACTCCCAGGAGGTGCTGTGTCCCACGCCCGCCGACCCGCCGTCATCGTCCTCGTGGCCCTCGCCGTCGCGCTCGCGACCACCGTGTACCCGGCCTCGGCCGCGGCACCCGCCGCGTCCGGCGCCCGACCACCGGGCCCGTTCTCCGCGCTGGACGACTTCGAGCCCACCGGCGCCAAGGTGCGGGTCGACCCGACCTCCTTCGCCGCGTCGAGGCTGGACGTGGGAGCGCTGCGGTCGGCCCTCGCGGCGGCGGACGCCGGTGGCGCCTCGACGGTGGCCGTCCCGGACCCGGCGGGCAAGCCCGTGCGCTTCACCGTCGTCAGGACCAGGCTGATGCAGTCGCAGCTGGCGGCAGCCCACCCGGAGATCGCCACCTACAGCGGCCACGCCCTCGGCTCCAAGGACACCATCGCCCTGGACCTCACGCCGATGGGCTTCCACGCCTCCGTCCGCGGGCCCGGTGGGCAGCGCGCCTGGTATGTCGACCCCGCCTACAACCGCCGCGGGACGACCGCCCACCTCAGCTACTACGGCGCGGCACTCCCCGAGCAGGCACAGCGCCGGGCCGAGGGTGAGGTGCGCTCGATCCGGTCAGCCGTCGAGGCCAAGCAGAGCGCCGACGCGGCGGTGGGCGGCGGTGTCGTCACCCGGCGCTTCTACCGGCTCGCGCTCACCAGCGATCCGTCGTACGCCGCGTACTTCGGCACCGAGAACGTGCTGGCCGAGAAGGTCACCCTCATCAACCGCGTCAACCAGATCTACAACGACGACCTCGGGGTCTCGCTGCGACTGGTCAACGCCACAGACTCGCTGAACCTCGACACGGCGGCCAAGGCCACCGGCGCCAACGGGCCGTGCGGTGCCGCCGCCTGCTTCACGCCCAGTCAGATCGCCTCCTGTGGCGGCGGCACGCTCGGGCGCAACCGCACGGTCCTCGGGCAGCTCGTGGGGGCCTCGCGCTACGACATCGGCCACCTCGCCCTGGGCGTCAACGGCGGTGGCATCGCCTACCTCCAGGTCGTCGGAGGCGACTACAAGGGCGGCGGCTGCACCGGGCTGCCCTTCCCGGAGGGCGACTTCTTCGCCATCGACTACGTCGCCCACGAGATGGGTCACCAGTTCGGTGGCGACCACACCTTCAACGGCGCCCTCGGGGCCTGCGGTGGCAACATCGCGGACTCGTCCGTCGAGCCGGGCTCCGGGTCGTCGGTGATGGCCTACGCCGGGATCTGCGCCCAGGACGACCTGCAGCCGCACACCGATCCCTACTTCTCCTTCCGCACCCTCGACCAGGTCAACGACTACATCTCCCTCGAGTACGACAACATCGAGGTGCAGACCGTCTCCCTGCGCGGCTTCGACACCGACGGCGAGACCATCGCGCTCGACTTCCCCGGCTCGACCGGGGCGATCACGCTGACCCGCGGCACCGACTACACCACCGCCGGGGTCGAGGCGGCCGTCGAGACCCTCACCGGCGAGGACGTCTCGATCGCGCGATGGGGCTTCGACGAGTTCTCCGGCAATCCTGCGCCGGGCTCGCCCAACGACACCGGGTTCCAGGTGATCTTCAACGACGAGCCGACGATCCTCGGAGCAGACGAGACCGACGTCGACCTGCCCTCGCTGGAGGTGTCGAGCTCGAGCGCCGGGGTGAGCGGCTTCGTCGGCGAGACCGCCCAGGGCGGCCCGGCGTTCAACGCGGGCAGCACGACCCAGGAGACCAGCAACCATGCGCCGAACGTCATCGCCCCGGCCGACAAGACCATCCCGGTGCGCACGCCGTTCGCGCTGACCGGCTCGGGGACCGACGCCGACGGCCAGGACCTGGTCTACCTGTGGGAGCAGACCGACTTCGGCGACGAGGACGGCACGCCGCTAGCGGAGAACGCCAAGACCAACGGCCCGCTCTTCCGGGTCTTCGGGACGGCGGCCGAGGTCACCGACGAGGGCACCCTCGAGATCCCCTCGCCCGGGGAGAACCAGGCAGACGGCAGCCCCACCCGGGTGTTCCCCGACCTGGCCCAGGTGCTGGCCGGCAACACCAACGCCGCGACGGGCACCTGCCCCGCTCCGCCGACGCCCGACACCGTGATGATGGGGCAGCCCTATCGCGATTGCTTCTCGGAGTTCCTCCCGATCCCGGGCTACGTCGGCACGGTGGGCAGCACGACGCCGGCCCTGCACTTCCGCCTGACGGCACGGGACCGCTACCCGAACGGCGGCGGGGTCGGCTACGACGAGGTCACCCTCTCGATCGACCCGACCAAGGGCCCGTTCGCGGTGACCTCGCAGGCCACGGCCGGGTCCACCACCCAGGTGGGTGCGTCGTTGCCGATCACCTGGTCGGTCAACGGCACGAACACCTTGGCCCCCCAGGTGCGGATCACCCTGTCCACCGACGGCGGCGCGACCTGGGGCCAGGTCCTGGCCGCCAGCACGCCGAACGACGGCTCGGAGACCGTCGTGGTGCCCAACGCGACCACCACGCACGCCCGGATCCGCATCGAGGCGGTCGACAACTACTTCTTCGACACCAACGACGCGGACTTCACGGTGGCCCCGGCCGCGCCCGACACGACGGCACCCGACACCACGATCACGAGCGGGCCGAAGGAGGGCGCGATCGTGCTCGACGAGGTCGTGACGTTCGCCTTCACCGCGACGGAGACGCCGGCGACGTTCGCGTGTGCGGTCGACGGCACGACGGTCGCGTGCGACGCGTCCGGCGCGAGCCTGAAGGGCCTCAAGGCCGGCACGCACACGTTCAGCGTGGCAGCGAGTGACGCCGCCGGGAACGCGGACGCGACCCCCGCGACGCGGACCTTCACGGTTCCCTACGACGACGGGGCCTTCAAGGCCCACGGCACGTGGAAGGTGAAGAAGTCGAAGAAGACCTTCGGTGGCGACTACTCGACCTCCAAGCGTTCCGGCGACAAGCTGGTGCGCAAGGTGGACGGGGTCACCTCGATCGTCCTGGTCGTCAGCACCGGCAAGAACCTCGGGCCGGTGAAGGTCTTCCTGGGCAAGAAGCTGCTCAAGACCGTCAAGTTGGACGGGAAGAACAAGACGTCGGTGCTCAAGTCCGTCGCGACGTTCCCCTCCTCCCGCTCGGGCACCTTGAAGCTCGTGGTCGGCAAGAACAAGGAGGTCCGGATCGAGGGCGTGGCCCTGGTCTCCGGCTGAGCCTGCTTCCTGGCGCGAGCGCGGCGGCGCCGCCATCGGGTGCCGCGCGAGTCAGGAGCCGGCGGCGACGAGGGCGTCGCCCAGGGCCGTGCGCCAGTAGAGGACCTCGCGGCCGGACCTGCGCCGCAGGACCACGCCGGCGTCGAGGAGCACCTTGAGGTGGCCGCCGACCGAGCCGACGGCCTGACCGCTGAGCGTGGCGAGCTGGGAGGTGCTTCGGGGTACGTCGAGCAGGATGAGCACCGCGGCCCGGCTCGCGCCGACGAGGGGAGCGAGCCCGGCGGTGCTGGCGGCGTCGACCCGCGCGAGCCGACCCGACACCGGGTAGTAGAGGGCATAGCGATCTGCGTGCCAGCCCACCCAGCTGCCGTCGGTGTGCGTCGGCACGAACACCAGCTGGCTGCCTTCGGGGAGCACCCGCGTGGGCAGGTCGTAGCGGTTGATCCGCAGCTGTCCGTCGCCCACCCACTCGCGGTCGCGTCCGAGGTCTCGCAGCACCGCGCCCCAGCCCTGACGGGCGAGCTGGGCCGTGCGGGAGACGATGTCGGCCCGCAGGATGCGCTCGCGGCGGGTCCAGTCGGACTCGAGCGTGTGGGTCCACAGCCAGACGACCAGGTCGACGGCGAGGTCCCGGAGCCCGGGCCCGGTGAGGGGAGCGGCCAGCGGTGCCTGGGTGGTCTCGAGCAGGTCGGCCCGCACGTCGTCGTCGTCCAGGGCGCGCAGGTGGGACAGACCGTCGTCGAAGGTCTCGTCGTCGTCGACCGGCGGCAGGCTGAGGTAGTCGGCCATCCAGCCCACGCGACGCGGACCCGGGTCTCGGAAGCTCGCCCGCACGAGCTCGGCGGCCCCTGGCCGGCCCGCGAGCCAGCCGGCGAACGCCGCGCCGTGCGCCTCCCGGAAGGCGCGCTGGTCTGGCGTCCGGGGCCGGGTCAGGGCGCCCAGCGCCCCCACGACCTCGCCGATCGGTGAGATCGCGAAGCGGCTGCGCGCCATCACGTCGGCCGGCACCCGCCAGGTGCCCATCGTCACGACCTTTCGTCCGTGTCCGAAACATTATCGGCTGGCCCCTGCCTCGGCCAGAGTGACCGATGTGCGGACCTATCGGGAGCTGTTCGGCGTGCCCGAGTTCCGGGTGCTGTTCACGACGACCTCGCTCAACGTGGCCGCGGGATCGGTCGGCAGCCTCGCGCTCGGGACCCTGACGTACGCCGAGACGGGCTCGCCGCTGCTCAGCGCGTTCGTGATGTTCGGCGGCCCACTCGTGCGGCTGGCCACCTCGTGGTTCCTGCTGTCGCTCGCCGACCTGTGGCGTCCGCGGACCGCTCTGATGCTGGGGGCTGGCGTGATGGCCGTGGGTGATGCCGCGCAGGCGATCCCGGACCTTCCGATGACCGCCCGTCTGGTGCTGCTGGTCGTGCCGTGGGTGCTGCTCTCGGCCACCGGCGGCAGCATGGTCGCGCTGGTCTCCGAGGTGGTGCCCGAGGGCTCGTTCGTGTTCGCGCGAGCGACCATCAACATCGCCGTCGGCGTCATGCAGATCGTGGGCTACGGGCTCGGCGGGCTGCTCTTGCTCACCTTCACCACGAGTCAGCTCTTCCTGGGCGCTGCGGCCGCCTGCCTGCTCGCGCTCGTGCTGATCCGGCTCGGCATCGGCGACCATCCGCCGCGGGCGCGGGGGAGCGCCGTACGTCGCAGCCGCGCGGTCAACCGCCTGCTGCTCGGCTCTCCCGTGCTCCGCCCGGTCTACCTCGCACTCTGGGTGCCCAACGGCCTGATCGTGGGCTGCGAGGCGCTGATCGTGCCGTTCGCGGGCGATGGTGCGGGGTTCCTGTTCGCCGCGACCGCGGTCGGCATGCTGGTGGGCGACGTGCTGATGGGCCGGGTGGTACCGCCGCCTTGGCGGGACCGGCTGGTCGAGCCGGCCCGATTGTTGCTCGCCGTGCCGTGGCTGTTCTTCCTCCTCCAGCCCGGCCTCGTCCTGGCGTGCGTGTTGGCGGCGGTGGCGTCGGTCGGCTACTGCGCGAGCCTGCCACTCCAGGAGCGGCTCGTCGGCCGGACGGCCCCGGACATCCGTGGCCAGGTCCTCGGGCTGCACGGCCTCGGCATGATGTCGATGCAAGGCGCGGGGGCCTTGCTGGCCGGTGCCGTGGCCACCGCGCTGGGCTCTGACGCCCGCGCTGCGAGCCTGGCCATCGGCGTGATGGCGACCGCCTCCGTGCTCGTCACGCTCTCCCTGCTTCCCGGCCTGCGCCGCAGCCGCGAGGGCGTGCCCGTCGATGTGCTGGCCCTCGCGCCGTAGGCCCCGGATCCTCGCCGTCCGTGACGAACTTGTCGGTTCGCCGGCGCTCGAACGACAAATGCGTCACGGACGGCGACGGACCGAGGAGCGTCAGCGGGTGCCCTTGCGGGCCCGCGCGGCGGCCTTGGCGCGGTCGTTCGCATCGAGCGCGACCTTGCGCAGCCGGACCGTCTGCGGCGTCACCTCGACACACTCGTCCTCGCGGCAGAACTCCAGGGATTGCTCGAGGCTGAGCTTGCGCGGCGGGATCAGCTTCTCGAAGTTGTCGGCGGTGGAGGAGCGGATGTTGGTCTGCTGCTTCTCCTTGGTGATGTTGACGTCCATGTCGTCGGCGCGGGAGTTCTCGCCGACGATCATCCCCTCGTAGACCTCGGTGCCGGGCTCGACGAAGAGCACCCCGCGCTCCTGCAGGTTGGTCATCGCGTACGCCGTCGCCGCACCGCTGCGGTCGGCCACGAGGGAGCCGGACGCCCGAGCGCGGATCTCGCCCGCCCACGGCTCGTAGCCCTCGCTCACGTGGTGGGCGATGCCGGTGCCCCGGGTCTCGGTGAGGAAGTCGGTGCGGAAGCCGATCAGTCCCCGGGCGGGCACGATGAACTCCATCCGCACCCAGCCGGTGCCGTGGTTGGTCATCTGCTCCATGCGTCCCTTGCGGCCCGCGAGCAGCTCGGTGATGGTGCCGAGGTACTCCTCAGGAGCGTCGATGGTGAGGCGCTCGGTCGGCTCGTGGAGCTTGCCGTCGATCGTGCGGGTGACGACCTGCGGCTTGCCCACGGTCAGTTCGTAGCCCTCCCGGCGCATCTGCTCCACCAGGATGGCCAGCGCCAGTTCGCCGCGGCCCTGGACCTCCCAGGCATCGGGCCGGTCGGTCGGCAGGATCCGCAGGGACACGTTGCCGACGAGCTCGGAGTCGAGCCGGTCCTTGACCAGGCGGGCGGTCACCTTGGCGCCCTTGACGCGGCCCACGAGGGGTGAGGTGTTGGTGCCGATCGTCATCGAGATCGCCGGCTCGTCGACGTGGATGAGGGGCAGGGCCACCGGCTGCTCGGGGTCTGCCAGGGTCTCGCCGATGGTGATCTCCGGGATCCCCGCCACCGCGACGATGTCGCCCGGTCCTGCCGACGTGCCCGGAATCCGCTCCAGCCCTTCCGTGACGAGCAGTTCGGTGATCCGCACGTTCTGCCGGGAGCCGTCGCGCTTGAGCCACGCGACGGTCTGCCCCTTGCGGAGCTCGCCCTGACGGATCCGCAGCAGGGCCAGCCGGCCGAGGAATGGCGAGGCGTCGAGGTTGGTGACGTGGGCCTGGAGCGACGCCCCCTCGTCGTACGTCGGAGCCGGGATCGTCTCGAGGATCGTGCGGAACAGGGGCTCGAGGTCGGGTGAGTCGGGCAGACCGCCGTCGGCCGGCTGCTCGAGTGACGCTCGGCCGGCTTTCGCGGAGGCGTACACGACCGGGAAGTCCAGGGCGTCCTGAGCATGCCCCTTCTGGAGGTGGCTGTCGTCGAGCAGGTCCAAGAACAGCTCGTAGGTCTCGTCCACCACCTCGGCGATCCGGGCGTCCGAACGGTCCACCTTGTTGACCACGAGGACCACGGGAAGGTCTGCGTTGAGAGCCTTCCGGAGTACGAACCTCGTCTGCGGGAGGGGCCCCTCCGAGGCGTCCACGAGGAGCACGATGCCGTCGACCATGCTCAGCCCGCGTTCGACCTCGCCGCCGAAGTCGGCGTGGCCGGGGGTGTCGATGATGTTGATCGTGAGGCCCTCCGGTGCCGCCGGACCTCGATAGTGGACGGCCGTGTTCTTCGCGAGGATGGTGATGCCCTTCTCGCGCTCGAGGTCGCCGGAGTCCATCACCCGCTCCATCACGGTCTCGGCCGCGTGCGCCGAGAACGCGCCTGCCTGGTGGAGCATCGCGTCGACCAGCGTGGTCTTGCCGTGGTCGACGTGGGCGACGATGGCGACGTTGCGCAGGTCGGCTCGGACGGCCGGGCGACCCGTGGCGGTCGGAGCATCGGTCGTGGTGGGGGCGTCGGTCGGGGGCATGCGGCAGGGATCTCGCAGACGTGAGGTGACGGTGAACGGCGGCTCCGGCGACGCATGACGGCCGACGGTGGGGCGCGGCCAGGAGTCTACGACCAGCCGGTCCCTACGACCCAAAGGCAAAATCTTGGTGGCACGGGGAGCCCGGTCTGGGCCGGCGAGCGTGCCGTTGCTAGGGTGTCACGTCGTACGGCCTTTGCGCCGTCAGGGGGAAGTTTTTCAGGCTGGGGGGCCTTGTGGGGAACAAGACTGCTGTTTCGACGCGTCCACTCCGGGATTCGGGGGACGGGCTCATCCGTGCGCACCGCCGCACGATCGCCAAGGGTGCCGCCTGGTCGGTGCCGGTCGTGGCGCTCACGGCGCCGGCCGCGATGGCCGGCGTGAGCCTGTGCCAGGTGCGCGGCTCCATCCAGGTGGGGCCCAACGTCACCACCAACGTCCGGGCGATCTGCACGAGCCAGTCGCAGTGGCTGCACCCGGGCACGATCTACCAGAACTACGCGACCGCGCAGCTGCCGCAGTACCTCGAGATCTGCAACTGCCAGAACGCCGACGCGTGGTATCGCTGGCGCGAGGTCGACGACGTCTCGGAGTTCCAGATCGAGGTCGACGGCGTGCACGTCGACCAGAACAGTTCGGCCGCCGGTTGGCGCAGCTCGTTCTTCCTGCCAGGCTTCGGCGACCAGGGTGGTTGCAAGCGATTCACGCTCACCTACCGGACGTCGGTCTCCCGGTCCACGAACACGATCTCCGTGCCGATCGACTTCACGCTGCAGACCGGTCCCAGCGCCAACGGTCCGTGGACCACGCTGTCCACCATCCACGTCAACGGCTCGCTGGCCCGCAACAGCGGCTCGGGTCCGCAGAACGTCAACTTCAACAACTGCAGCGGCGGTGGCACGCAGAACCGCGCCGTCGGCGCGCGTACGACGGGTGGCAAGGGCGACTGACCCCACCGAGCGCGGCCTGATCGCCCTCCGGGCGTTCGGTGCGACGGTCGGGGTTCGCGGTGCGCCCTCGGGCCTGGCTGGCCTGGCCGGGCAGTGGTCTCGTTGTCTGGCCCCCCTCGACTCGGTGCCGGACGAGGTCTTCGAGTTGCACCATGCCGACGTACCCGTGAGTGACGAGATGGCGCTGCGGCTCACCTGGCGGGTCAACATCGCGGGGATCGAGTCCCGGGCCGGCCGCTCGTTGATGCTGCACGCGGCCGGGCTCGCGCTCCCGGACGGCTCCGTGCTGGGGCTGGTGGCACCGAGCGGCACGGGCAAGACGACAGCGGCCGTGGTCCTGGGGCGCGCCGGCTACGGCTACGTCACCGACGAGACCCTCGCCATCGACCCCGACACCCTCGCGGTGGAGACGTTCGCGAAGCCGCTGTCGGTGATCGACGCCGGCCACGAGGAGAAGCAGTTGCTGGGGCCGGACGACCTGGGCCTGGGACTCTGCCCGGACCCACTCCGGCTCACCCGTCTGGTCGCCCTCGACCGACGGCCCGAGCACGGGTCACCCCACCTGCGTCCCGCGAGTCTGTCCGAGGCGGTCCCGCTGCTCGTCGCCCAGTCCAGTGCGATCGCCCGCCTCCCTCGGCCGCTCCAGCGGATCGAGGCGCTGCTCGATGCGGTGGGTGGTCTGCAGGTGCTGGAGTACGCCGACATCTCCGACGCCCTGCCGCTGATCGAGACGCTGATGGGGGAGCCAGCCGCTCCGCCCACCACGGCCCCTGTCGCCGAGGCCGGTCCCGGGGACGATCCGGCGTCCGACGCCGGGCCGGGGACGGTCGGCCTCCCGCTCCTCGCTCGGTCCGAAGTGACCGACGTGCTGGCCCACGACGAGGGCCTGTTCGTGCTGGCCGGTGAGCAACTGGTCGAGCTCAGCCCGCTGGGAGAGGCCGTGTTCCTCGCTGCGGGCGGAGGCAAGAGTCTGGGCGACCTGCACGCGGCTGCGGTTGCCGCCGTCGGCCCCCACCCCCGCTCGGAGGAGCTGGTCTCCCAGGCGGTCGACCACCTCGTGGCCCGCGGGCTGCTCCACCGTCGTTCCGCTGGTCGAGGAGGTCGAGCAGCGACCGTCACGAGACCTGCTTCGGTGGTCGAGCCCTTCGAGACGCTTGCCCCACTCGCCCCTCAGGAACCACCGGGCGAGCCGCCGGGCGAGCCCCGTGTCGAGACCCGCTGACCGGGCAGGCATCGTTGATGAAGCGCTGGCAATGTGTCGGCGCCTCGTTCCTCGGCGCCTCGTTCCTCGGCGCCTCCTCAACCGGCGAACTCGCGCTCGCGCCCTAGGAAGCCTCGAGGGCGCGGTCGAGGGCGGCGGCGACGTGCAGGGTGGTGCAGGGGATGACGGGGAGCTCGACGTCCGCCTGGGTGATCAACAGCTCGATCTCGGTGCAGCCGAGCAGGATGGCCTGGGCGCCCGCGTCCCAGAGCTCCTCGGTGATGGCCACGACCCGTCGCCGGGTGTGGTCGACCACCTTGCCGTGCACGAGTTCGTCGTAGATGGCGGCATTGAGCCAGTCGTGGTGCTGCTCGCCGGGCATCACGACGGCGACTCCGTGACGCGCCAGCCGCTCGGAGAAGAACCCGTCGGACATCGCCACCTTGGTGCCGACGAAGCCGACGGTGGTGGCGTCCTGGTCGAGACAGGCGCTGGCCACCACGTCGGCGAGGTGCAGCAGCGGGATGTCCACGGCCGCCTCGACCTGGTCGGCGACCTTGTGGAACGTCGTCGTGCACAACAGGAGGAAGTCCGCGCCGGCGCGCTCGACGCCCCGGCCGGCGTCGGCGAGCAGATCGCCGATCAGGTCCCACCGTTCGTCGTCCTCGAGGTGGGTGAGCTCGGCGAAGTCGACGGTGCTCAGCACCACCTTGGGTGAGGAGAGCCCGCCGAGTCGCTCCTGAACCCCGACGTTGAGGTCCCGGTAGTAGACCGCGCTGCTCTCCCAGCTCATCCCGCCGACGAGGCCGATGGTCTGCATGTGAGCGACCCTATCCGGACACGACGCAGGAGTGTCCGGATAGGCGGCCGCCAGGTCGAGCAAGCCGGGGACCGAGCCTGCGAGGTCCCCCCGGCGCGTCGAGACCCAACCCTCGCCGGTGGACGTGGCGAAGGAGTGCTCGGCCAGTGGTCGCGCCTTACCGGCGGAACACCTTGTGCTGGGCGGCCTGGGCACGCGGCCGGACCACGATCTCGTCGATGTCGACGTGACTGGGGAGCGTGGCGATCCAACCGATCACGTCGGCGATGTCGTCGGCCGTGAGGGGGTCAGGAACGCCCTCGTAGACGGCCGCGGCCCGGGCGGCGTCCCCGCCGAAGCGGACCAACGCGAACTCGTCGGTGCGCACCATCCCGGGCGCCACCTCGGACACCCGGATCGGCTCCCCGCACAGCTCCAAGCGCAGGGTTGCGGTGAGCGCCCTGAGGGCGTGCTTGGCCGCGACGTACCCGCCGCCGCCCTCGTAGGCGACGCGGCCGGCCGTCGAGCCGACGTTGACGATCAACCCGTCGCCGCCGGCCCGCAGAGCCGGGAGCAGGGCCTGGGTGACGTGCAGGGTGCCGAGCACGTTGACGTCGTACATCAGCGCCCAGTCGGCGGGGTCCGCGGAGTCGACCGGGTCGCCCCCGTGCGCCCCCCCGGCGTTGTTGACCAGCACGTGGAGCACTCCGCCCACCGCATGAGCCAGGGCGTCGACCGACCCTCGGTCCGTGACATCGCAAATGTGCGCTGTCGCGCCGATCTTGTCCGCGAGCGTCCGGAGTCGATCGGCGCGACGCGCGGCGACGTGCACCTCGAAGCCCTCCCGGGCCAGGCGTCGGGCGGTGGCCGCCCCGATGCCGCTGCTCGCTCCGGTCACGAGGGCCACCTTCGGCTGCGTCGCGGACGTCATGGGCCGATTCTCCCCGCCGGGGCCGGCACGGAGGTTGGCAGGTCGGTGGCCGGGAATCAGCGGCCCGTCACGGTTGTTGGGCGCTGAGGACGGATCTGCGCGTGCGCACCGCAACCTGCACAGCCCGTCCGCCCGACGACGAAGGAGGCGCCCGGTGGGGTCGGTGGACCGCGTGGCCATGATCAGCCTGCACACGTCCCCTCTGGACCAACCCGGCACCGGAGACGCCGGCGGCATGAACGTCTACGTCGTCGAGCTCGCCCGGCGGCTCGCCGCGCGAGGCATCGAGGTCGACATCTTCACGCGCGCGACGTCGTCCAGCCTGCCGGTCGTCGTGGAGACCGCGCCGGGCGTGCTCGTGCGCAACATTCACGCCGGGCCCTTCGAGGGGCTGACCAAGGGCGAGCTTCCCGGGCAGTTGTGCGTGTTCGCCCGGGAGGTGCTGCGCACCGAGGCCGCCCAGCCGGTCGGGCACTACGACGTGGTCCACTCCCACTACTGGCTGTCCGGGCAGGTCGGCGCGCTCGCACGGGACCGGTGGGGTGTCCCGCTCGTGCACTCGATGCACACGATGGCCAAGGTCAAGAACGACGCGCTGGCCGACGGGGACACGCCCGAGCCCACCGCCCGGATCATCGGTGAGGAGCAGGTGGTCGAGGCGGCCGACCTGCTCGTCGCCAACACCGACCTCGAGGCCAAGCAGCTCATCAACCTCTATGACGCCGACCCCGCTCGGGTCGAGGTGATCCACCCCGGTGTCGACCTGGAGATGTTCCGTCCGCACGATCGTGGACACGTCCGTCGCGTGCTGGGGCTGCCCGCGGACGCGACGGTGCTGATGTTCGCCGGCCGCATCCAGCCCTTGAAGGCTCCCGACGTGCTGCTGCGCGCGGTCGCCGTGCTGCTCGCGCGCGACCCGTCGTTGCGCCCGGGACTCGTCGTTCCGATCGTGGGCGGGCCGTCGGGCTCGGGGCTCGACCATCCGGAGTCGCTGGCCCAGCTGGCCACCGCCCTGGGCCTGGCCGACGTGGTGCGCTTCGTGCCGCCGGTCGACCAGGCGACGCTGGCCGACTGGTACGCCGCAGCCGACCTGGTCGCCGTGCCCTCCTACAACGAGTCGTTCGGGCTGGTGGCCGTCGAGGCGCAGGCGGTGGGCACGCCGGTCGTGGCCGCGGCCGTCGGAGGGTTGACCACCGTCGTTGCCGACGGGCGCAGCGGGGTCTTGGTCGAAGGGCACGACCCCGGGGTCTGGGCCGAGGCCGTCCACCGCCTCGTGCGCGATCCCGCGCTGCGCGCGCGGCTCGGGACGGGTGCCGTGGAGCAGGCGAACCGGTTCTCGTGGGACCTGACGGCCGACCGCACGCTGGCCACCTACGAGCGGGCCCGGCTCGCCATGCGGCAGGCCGTCGTTGCCTGAGCCTGAACCCTCCGATGATCCGGAGCGCGCTGCGACCGAGGCCATCCGCGCGCACCTCGCGGCCGAGGGCATCGACTTCGTCGAGGCACCCGAGGGCGTGTTCAGCTTCTCCCTGCCGGGGGAGCGCAAGCTGCGCACGCCGCTGCGGCTCGACGTGGGCCCGCATGCGCTGAGCTGTCACGCCTTCGTGTGCCGGGCGCCCGACGAGAACCACGAGGCCGTGTACCGCTGGCTGCTGCAGCGCAACCTGCGGATGTACGCCGTCGCGTTCGCCGTCGACCGTCTCGGCGACATCTACCTCGACGCCAGGCTGCCCCTGTCGTTGGCCACTCCCGACGAGCTCGACCGCCTGCTCGGCTCGATGCTCACCCACGCCGACGAGTCCTTCAACACGATCCTCGAGCTGGGGTTCGCGACGTCGATCCGCAAGGAGTGGGAGTGGCGGCGGCTGCGCGGCGAGTCCACCGCCAACCTCGCGGCCTTCCGTGGCTGGCTGGAGACGTCAGCGGGCGAGCAGGACGAAGACGAGGGCGGCGAGCGCGGGTAGCGCCTGCACGTAGAGGATCCGGCGGCTGACCGTGACTGCGCCGAACACGCCGGCCACGATCACGCACGTCAGGAAGAAGACCTGGACGTCGGTGCGGTCGGCGATCAGGCCCCACACCAGGCCGGCGACCAGGAACCCGTTGTAGAGCCCTTGGTTGGCGGCCAGCGTCTTCGAGGCCTCGGCGAACTCCGCATCGGTGCCGAACGCCGCCCGACCGGCAGGCTTGGTCCAGAGGAACATCTCCAGCACCAGGAAGTAGGCGTGCAACAGGGCGACGAGCAGGACCAGCGCCCCGGCGACGACGTTCACGCCCCCAGCATGCCGCTCAGGCCCGGCGCCGCGCCACGGCCACGCCGAGAAGCGCGAGCGCGCCGCCGGCGTACGCCATGGTGGGCGGCGTCTCGCCGAGGAACAGCACGCCCATCACGATCGTCAGCGGCGGCACCAGGTAGGTGGTCACGCCGAGGCTGGACGCGCTCATGTGACGGAGCGCGTAGGCGTACGTCGTGAAGGCGATCGCGGTCGGGAACACGCCCAGGTAGACCACCCACGCGATCGACGAGGCCGGGGCAACGCGCACGTCGGCCGCCAGCTGTCCGACGAAAGGCAGGCACGCGACCGCGCCGACGGTGCAGGCCAGCCAGGTCACCTGGAGCGCCGGTAGGCGCGCGACCAGGGGCTTCTGGAGGATCACGCTGACCGAGTAGACGACGGCGGCGACCAGGCAGAGCACGACGCCGATCACGTCGCTGCCCGCACCGGTGCTGGTGGCCACGCTGATCATCAGGACACCGACGAACGCCAGCGCCAGTCCGACTCCCAACCCGAGGGTGAACCGCTCGCCGAGGAACAGCGTCGCCAGCACGGCGATCACGATGGGGGAGACCTGCAGCAGGATCGAAGCCGTGCCGGCGTCGACGTGGTGCTCACCGGCGTTCAGGGCGACGTTGTAGACACCGAACCACAGCACGCCGATCGCGATGATCGAGCCCCACTCCCGGCCGGTCGGACGGACGAACCGCTTCGTGACCGCCACCGCCCCGAGCGCGACGGCACCCACGAGGAGCCGGCCCAGCGACAGCGCTCCCGGGGTGAAGTCCCGGCCCAGATGCCGGATCGCGACGAACGCCGAGGCCCACAGCAGCAGCGTCACGCCCACGGCGGCCAGGGGCAGCCAGCCGGCCGTCGTGCCGTCGCCCGTGCCGGCCGGCGCCCTTGTCGGCTGGGTAGGGGCGGGCTCCACGTCCTGGCTCACCGCCCCAGCCTAGGAACCCCGCATCCCCCGAGACACGCGGATTCCGGACGTCGTACGGCGATATCGAGACGAGTGCCCCCGGCCGCCGCGGTTGGCATAGTCCGGTGCGTTTCCGGGGTCGTTCGGCGTCGAGGACCCCGGAACCGCACCGGAGTATGTGAGGTCGGGGCTCAGAGGTCGAGCTTGTAGCCGAGCCCGCGGACCGTGACGAGGTAGCGCGGCTCCGACGGCTCGGGCTCCAACTTGGCGCGCAGCCGCTTCACATGGACGTCGAGGGTCTTGG
>CAZIVD010000031.1:23726-48210 GCA_964542635.1 uncultured Nocardioides sp.
CCGACGTAGTCGGACCCCCACACGCGGTCGATCAGCTGACCACGGGTGAGCACCCGCCCGGGGTTGCGCAGGAAGAGCTCGAGGAGCTCGAACTCCTTGAGCGGGAGGCGCTGCTCGGTCCCGTCAACGGTCACGAGGTGTCGCTCGACGTCCATCCGGACCGGCCCCGCCTCCAGGGTGCTCGGCGAGAGATCGGGCTCCTGACCGCGGCGCAGGACCGCACGGATCCGGGCGACCAGCTCGCGAGGTGAGTAGGGCTTGGTCACGTAGTCGTCGGCACCCAGCTCGAGCCCCACGACCCGGTCGACCTCGTCGTCCTTGGCGCTGACCATGATCACCGGCACGTTGGAGGTGGCGCGCAGTCGGCGACAGACCTCCGTGCCCGGAAGCCCGGGCAGCATCAGGTCGAGGAGCACGATGTCGGCGCCGTTGCGCTCGAACTCCGCGAGCCCGTCCGGACCGGTCGCGGCGATGGCCACGTCGAAGCCCTCCTTGCGGAGCATGTAGGCGAGCGCCTCCGAGTAGCTCTCCTCGTCCTCCACCACCAGCACCCTGGTCACGCCACGGCCTCCTTCCCAGCGGTCGAGCCCGGCGCCGCGTGGTGCGCGCGGGGCAGGGTCAGGGTGAACGTCGACCCTTGGCCCTCCACGGACCACACGCGGATGTCGCCGCCATGGGTCGCCGCGACGTGCTTGACGATGGAAAGCCCGAGACCGGTGCCGCCCGTGGAGCGGTGGCGAGCCGGGTCGACGCGGTAGAAGCGCTCGAAGATGCGGTCCAGGTCGTCGGCCGGGATCCCGATGCCCTGGTCCACGACGGAGATGGCGACGACGCCTCCGTGACCCGAGCCCGGCACGGCGCGGTCGGGGACGTCGGCGCCGGCGTCCTCGGCCTTCACCGCGACGAGCACGGTGGAGCCCTCGGGCGAGTAGGCCACCGCGTTGGCCACGAGATTGGCGACAGCCACCCGCACCTGGTCCTCGTCGCCGACCACCTGCAGTCCCTTGGTGCCGTCGGTGACCACGGTGATCCGCCGCGCCCGGGCGTCGATCGCAGATGCGTCGGCCGCGGCGGCGACGACCTCGTCGACCTCGATGACGTGCGGGGCGTCGAGGGGGTCGTGGTCCTGCAGCCGCGAGAGCTCGATGATCTGCTGCACCAGTCTGGTCAGCCGGTCGGACTCCTTCGTCATCCGCGCCGCGAACCGGCGTACGGCGTCCGGGTCGTCGGCGGCGTCGCCCACCGCCTCGGCGAGGAGGCGGATCGCCCCGATCGGCGTCTTCAGCTCGTGGGAGACGTTCGCGACGAAGTCGCGTCGGACCGTCTCGAGGCGGCGCTCCCGGGTCCGGTCCTCGACGAGTGCGAGGACCAGCCGAGACGACAGCGGCGCGACCCGTGCGGTCACCACGCGCGGCGTGGCCCCACGGCGCGGGATCCTCAGCTCGGTCTCACGGATCTGGCCGTCGCGCCGGACCTGCGTCACGACTTCGGCGAGCTCGTCAGAGTGCAGCCGCGCGCCCGTGACCAGGCCCATGGCGTACGCCGGCGCCGATGCCTTGAGCACGGTGTCATCGGCACCGATCACCACCGCGCTGCTCCGTAGCACCGACAGCACGGACGCGACACCCTCCGGGACGAGCGGCTCGGGTGGACTCGCCACCGCGGCGCGCTGCCGCTCGCTGACGTGCCAGGCCAGCACCCCGCCTCCCGCCACGAGGGCGCCCAAGAGCGCCGCGAGGAAGGCCTGCGTGGTGGGATCCACGCCTCCATCGTAGGCAGCGCCCCGTGCGGGAGTCGTCGCGCACGGGAGGGCTCGACGAGTGTTCACCGGCCGTTCACCGCGTGACGCCCACTGGTCACCGAGCGCGTCTAGGGTCGCGGCATGCGGGAAGCCTTCCACGACCAGCTGGACTCCATCTTCGCCGACCTCGCGGTCGTGTGCGGGAGGGTCCAGGAAGCCGTGCACCTCGCGACGCGCGCCCTGCTCGCCGGCGATGCCGACACCGCGGAGGCGGTGATCAGCGCCGACGCTGAGATCGACCGGGCCACCGAGGCCGTCGAGGACCAGTGCTTCTCGCTGCTCTCGCTGCAGCAGCCGGTCGCGGGCGACCTGCGCGTCATCGTCTCCGCTCTGCGGATGGTGAGTGAGCTGGAGCGGATGGGTGACCTGTCGGTGCATGTCGCCAAGATCGCCCGGCTCCGGGTTCCGCAGGTCGCCGTGCCCGACGACATCACGCCCACCGTCAGCCGGATGGCCGAGGTGGCCGAGGACATGGTGGCCCGGGTGGCCGAGATCATCACCGAGCGCGACGTCGAGGCCGCGATCGAGCTGAGTCGCGATGACGACGAGATGGACCTCCTGCGCCGGGCCAGCTTCGCCCAGCTGCTCTCCGACGACTGGGGACACGGGGTCGAGGCCGCCGTCGACGTCGCCCTCCTGGGCCGCTACTACGAGCGGATCGCCGACCACGCCGTGTCCGTCGGGAACCGCGTCGTCTTCGTGGTCACCGGGCAGCTCCCCGCGACCAGCGACACCTGAGAGTTTCGCGCGCCGTCGGTCGAGGAGGGCCCCCTCGGGCCTGGCACGAGACCGCGTTCGCTGGTCGCTGGCAACGTGTCGGCGCCTCGTTCCTCGGCGCCTCCTCAACCATTGGGGTCTGCTGGTCGAGGAGGTCGCACAGCGACCGTCACGAGTCTGTGACCGATGGCGCTTCGCCGGCGCTAAGGGTGGCGGGTGAGGGCTTCGAGCACGCGGAGGTCGTCGGCGTCGCGCACCCTCGCCGCCTCGGGCGGGGCTTCGGCCAGCTCGACCGGGATCCCCCGCTCCCGGAGTGAGCCCACGGCCGAGGCGAGGTCGATGCCGGCGTCGTCCAACACGTCCGCGAGCTGCGACACCCAGCCCGGGGGCACCACCAGCGGCGAGCAGACGCGGGCCAGGGACTCGCGGTCGACCGTCTCGCCGACCAGGTCTCCGTGGAGCTCCTTGACGGTGTCGGTCACCGGTCGGACTCCCACGACGACCGTGCCGTCGTGGCTCGCACGCTCGGCGCACCGGGCGATGAAGTCCGGCGGCGTCATCGGGCAGAGCGCGTCGTGGAGGACGACGGCCGGCCCGGCATCGAGGTCGGCGACCGAGCCGCGGGCGTCGAGGAGCTCGACCCCCGCTGCCTCGAGCGCCCACGTGGCACACGTCACGAGTGCCTCGCCGTGGAGCAGCGCGAACGGTAGGGACCCGCGCCCCTCGTCCACCACGCGGCCGACGGCGGCCACGTCGACCTCGGCCCCGAGGTCGGCCCCGAGCCCGACCTCGGTCACGACCGACCGGTCCGGGAACGACGAAGGGCCTCGCCCGGCCGAAGCCGGACGAGGCCCTGTGGCACGTGAGGTGCGGTCAGGAGGCGAGCACCTCGTCGAGGATCGCCTCGGCCTTGTCCTCGTTGGTGTGCTCGGCCAGCGCGAGCTCCGAGACCAGAATCTGACGCGCCTTGGCCAGCATCCGCTTCTCACCCGCGGAGAGCCCGCGGTCGCGCTCTCGGCGCCACAGGTCGCGGACCACCTCGGCGACCTTCATGACGTCGCCGCTGTGGAGCTTCTCGAGGTTGGCCTTGTAGCGGCGCGACCAGTTGGTCGGCTCCTCGACGTGGGCCGCGCGCAGCACGTCGAACACGCGGTCGAGGCCGTCCTTGTCCACGACGTCGCGCACGCCGACGAGGTCCAGGTTGCACGCGGGCACCCGGACGACGAGGTCCTGCTGGGCCACGATCCGCAGGACGAGGTACTGTCGCTCCTCCCCCTTGATCGTGCGCATTTCGATGTCTTCGATGACTGCGGCCCCGTGATTCGGGTAGACAACCGTTTCGCCGACGGTGAAGGTCATATGTTCAGTACCCCTTTCCAGGTGACCATCGTAACACGCCCACCCCACAGCTCCGGCACGTTTGCGCAGGTCAGAGGCACAATCGGGACTTGACAACACGGCGGTCGGTGTGGTGGCGCTCGCCGCCGGACGCCCGTCACGCCACGGCGGGGGCCGTGTGCAGCGCCCCGCGCGACCGGCGGCGGACGGCTCCGGCGGCAACCACTAGGCTGGCCCCAGCCTGACCCGTCGACCCGCAAAGGCGGACTCCATGCACCGTCGGCACCTGCGCCGCAGACTCGCCCTGACCGCTGGCGCCCTCGTCCTCGTCGTCCCCGGAGTCACGTCGTGCGGCTTCAACTACGCCACGGACCGTGAGTACACGCCGGCCGCCGGCGTCAACGACCAGAGCGCGACGGTCGACGTGCTCAACGCGGCCATCGTGTCCGAGGCCGACGGCTCGGGGACCTTCGTCGCCACCCTGTCCAACGGTGACCGCACCACCGCGATCGCCCTCGACTCGCTGTCCTTCGGCAGCGACTCGACCGTCGCCGTGGCCGCCTTCGAGCCGATCCAGGTGCCGCCCGCACTCAGCGTGGATCTCTCCGACGGCCAGGGGATCAAGGTCGAGGGGCCGATCACCCAGGGCGACTTCGTGGCGGTCACGCTGGCCTTCAGCGACGGCGACCACGTCACCATGAAGGTCCCCGTCGTGACCGCGGCCGGGCAGTGGGAGGGTCTCGACAACGGCACCGGTACGCCGAGCCCCGCGGCCTCTGCGAGCGCCTCATGACCTACGAGCTGGTGCTGCTGCGCCACGGCGAGAGCACGTGGAACGCCAAGAACCTCTTCACCGGGTGGGTCGACGTCGACCTCTCGGAACTGGGCCGCGAGGAGGCCGTCCGCGGAGGGGAGCTGCTGCGCGACGCCGACCTGCTGCCCGACGTTCTCCACACTTCGTTGCTCCGCCGTGCCATCACCACGGCGCATCTGGCGCTCGACGCGTGCGACCGGCACTGGATCCCGGTGCGGCGCTCGTGGCGGCTCAACGAACGGCACTACGGCGGCCTCCAGGGCAAGAACAAGAAGCAGACGATGGAGGAGTACGGCGAGGAGCAGTTCATGCTCTGGCGCCGGTCCTTCGACGTGCCACCCCCGCCCATCGAGGACGACGACGAGTACTCACAGGCGGGCGACCCGCGCTATGCCGACCTCGGGGGTGAGATGCCGCGCACCGAGTGCCTCAAGGACGTGATCGCCCGGATGCTCCCCTACTGGGAGTCCGACATCGCCGCCGACCTCCGTGCCGGCCACCGCGTGCTCGTCGCGGCCCACGGCAACAGCCTGCGCGCCGTCGTCAAGCACCTCGACCAGATCAGCGACGAGGACATCGCGGGGCTCAACATCCCCACGGGGATGCCGCTGCTCTACCGGCTCGACGACGACCTGCGCCCGACCGTGCCGGGCGGGGAGTACCTCGACCCGGAGGCCGCCGCGGCCGCCGCGGCCGCCGTCGCCAACCAGGGCCGCTAGCCAGGTCTGTTGGTCGAGGAGTCCTCCACCGCCGAAGCAGCGTCACTCGCGGGGTCTCGTGATGGGCCCCGAGGGGGCCCTCCTCGACCAGCAGGAGCGCCGCCGAAGCAGCGTCACTCGCGGGGTCTCGTGACGGGGCCCGAGGGGGCCCTCCTCGACCAACGGGGGTGGGTGCCTTCCTCGACCGCGGTTTCTCGGCCAGTGGACAGGGCGGCGACGAGGTCGAGGTCCTCGGGAAACGTCACCTTGACGTTGACCGGGCTCGACGGCACGGCGGCGATCGTCAGGTCCCGCCGATCGGTGTAGCGCTCGAGGCAGGACGCGGTGTCGGTGCCCGTGAAGCCGTCGCGCCCGGCCGCGCGGTACGCCGCCAGGAGAGGGCCGGCGCGGAAGGCCTGCGGTGTCTGCACCCCGGCCAGTCGCTGCGCGGGCACCCGCAGGTCCGCGCGGCCCAGCACCTGGTCGAGGGGCACGACCGGGAGGGCGCCCCCGTGCTCGCGCGCTGCCAGGACGACCCGGGCGAACAGGTCCGCCGTGGCGAGCGGTCGCGCCGCGTCGTGCACGGCGACGACCGCGAGGTCGCCGTGCTCGATCTCGGCCGCGAGCGCCTGGAGGGCGTGCCACTCCGAGTCGTGCCGCGTGTCTCCTCCGGGCACCAGCAGGACCTCGCGCTGTCCCAGGTGCGGCTGCAGGGCGGCGGCCATGGCGCCCTCCTCGCCAGGGGGATGGACGACGACCACGCGGCGTACACCGGGCAGGCCCAGGGCCGTGCGGACCGGCCAGGCCACCAGGGGGATGCCCTCGAGCGGTAGGAAGACCTTGCTGACCTCGGCGCCCACGCGAGAGCCCCGCCCCGCGGCGACGATCACGACGGCGACATCGGCGACATCGTCGACATCGGCCAGCTGGCCAGCAGGTCCGACCGGAGGTGCCACGCGGCGCATGCTACCGAGGCGGCACCTCGATCTGCCCCGAGTGTTCTCGACGGCGTAACACGGCGAAACATGCCGTCAACACAGGCGTCCTAGCGTCGCTGTGGTCTGTCCCGTCCGGGTCGCCGACGCAGGGTGAGGGGGTGACGGGCGATGAGCCCCTCGGAGGAGTGGTCGCCGGTCTGCCGCGTTGCCGAGCTCGAGGTCGACCGGGGCGCCACCGCGCTGGTCCACGGTCACGCCCTGGCCATCTTCCGCACCGCCGACGACGAGGTGCACGCCCTGGGCAACCACGACCCGTTCGACCGCACCGGCGTGCTCGCCCGGGGGATCGTCGGGACCCGGGACGGCGTCCCGTTCGTGGCCTCGCCCCGACACCGCCGCGCCTTCGACCTCCGGACCGGGCACTGCCTGGAGGACCAGCACGTGACGGTGCCCGTCTACGAGGTCAAGATCGTGGAGGGCGTGGTCCTGGTGGGCCGGCGCCGCTAGCGCCGGCCCGGCGCCAAGACCCGGCTCAGAGCCCGCCCGGCAGCTGGGCCGACATGATGTCGTCGCCCCCGAGGATGCTGTCCTGCCAGACCAGCGTCCGCCCGGACAGCGACGGGAAGCCCTGCTGGCCCCGCTCCCGGAGCGGGCTGTAGATCTTGTTCGTGGCCAGCGAGTAGACGAAGAGGTCGGTGTCCGGGTAGCGACCACCCAGCGCATCGCTGACCCCGCCCTGCAGACTGCCGACCGCCACCGGGAACACGGCGTACTCCGCGCTCATCGCCGCGCCGTAGGGGTAGGCGGCGTCACTGAGGTGCGTCCGCCGGCCCTGGCTGTCGAAGACATCGGCACTGGCCGAGGTGTCGAGGGCGATCACGTGGTCACCGTGGGCGCCCACCGAGAACACCGCGCCCTGCATGGCGCCGATCTGGCTGATCTGGCCGCCCGGCTGCCACATCAGCACCCGGCCCTGCTCGGTGCCCGCGGCGACCGTGCCGCCGCCCGCGCCGAGGCTGATGATCGAGTCCGAGCCGAGGCCGTTGATCTTGGCCCGCGTCACCTGACCGGTCTTGTCGACGTAGCTCAGCGTGTTGTTCTCCGCGACCCACCAGGCGGCGCCGTCCTCCGAGCCGGCCAGTCCGGCCAGGTAGGTCGACATGGAGAGGTTGTCGAGCTTGGTCGCCCCGCCGCCCTTCTTGCGAAGCATGATCGAGTCGTTGCCGTCAGGTCCGTTCTCGGATGTGAGCAGGTTGTCCCCGGCCCACGCGAGGTCGTAGGTGATCGGGCTGGTCGCGATGCCGCTGCTCACCGTCGGCTGACCACCGATGCTCCCGGCGGCGTTGATCCATGCGACGTTCTGGCCAGAGACCGCGGCGGTGATCTCCTGGTGCGGCGCCTTGCTGACAATGTCGCCCACGAGCGGACCGAAGTCGGCGCAGCCCGAGCAGAGCTGGTTCTGGTCGAAGACCTCCTTGGCGACCCGGATGATCACCTGGTCGGCGCCGGCCTTGGCCGCGGTCTCCTTCACGGCGTTGGCAGCGTCGACCATCGTGGAGGTCGGACCGAGCAGCCTGGTCAGCGCGTAGTAGACGATCAGGTCGAAGTCACGGGCGAGGCCGGACTGGAAGGCGGGCTTGCCGTCGATCTGGGCGACGCGGGTGCGGATGGTCCACAAGGCGTTGTTCCAGATCGCGGAGTTGAGGTGCACGCCGCCGCTGTCGTTGATGTTGGCGCCGACGAGAATGCTCCATCTGGTGGGCGGGTCCAGCAGGTTGAGGTAGTCCTCCATCGTGTTGCCGTTGAGCATGTCGCGGGTCGCGAGCACCCCCTTCGACGTGTTCCGGCACAGCGGCTGCTCCTGGGTGACGCCCTGGCAGCCGTCCTCGCCGAGCGTGGAGGAGTCACGCTGGTAGTAGCGGTCGCCGATCACGTTGCCGAAGTAGTCGGAGAACGCCTCGTTGAGCGCCCCGGACTGACCCGTGTAGATCAGCGCAGAGCTGGAGTCGGTCACGCCGTGGGTCACCTCGTGGCCGGTCACGTCGAGCGTGACCAGCTCCATCTTGCCGCCGGGTCCGACGCAGGGGTTGCCGTAGACCATCTGCCGGAGCTGGCCACTGAAGAACGCGTTGCAGTACTGGCCGTCGGCGAAGTTCACCGTCGACAGCATGGACGCGCCCTTGCCGTCCCACGAGGCCCGGCCGATGCTCGCGTAGTAGTCGTAGACGATCCGGCTGACGACGTGGGCTCCGATGGCGTCGGGGTCGGTGATCTCCGTGCCGTTGCGGGAGAGGAACTGCTTGCCCGGCAGGCGGGAGGTGTCGCTGGTGTCCTCGGCCGTGAAGGTGTAGATGCCGCCCTTGCCGGTCGACGACTGGTAGGTCGGCGTCGTCACGTCGATCAGCTCGACGCCCTGGTTGGTGCGAAGTCCCTGGCCCGCGACCCGTCCGAGGTACGGCGCGGTGCCGGTGACCTCGACCACGTCACCCTGGGGCGGCTGCTGGAGCTGCTCGAGCAGCATCTTGCTGAGCCGTCGCGAGACCCGGCTGTTGCCCTGGGAGAGCGCCTTGCTGAAGAGGCTGGGCGTGGCCAGTTCCGCCGTCGTGGGACGCACCTCGAGCAGGGCTCCGTCGGCGGCATCGAGGTAGTAGTTGCCGTCGCTGAGCTGGATGCCGCTGTCGGACTGGCCGGCTGCGAACACGCCGACCTCCCACGCGAGCGTGCCGGTGCCGGTGGGCAGCACGACCAGGCGCGGAGGATCGAGGACCTGCCCGTGGGTCAGCCTCTTGACCTGCCGCCGCGCCTGCTGGGCGGTGATCGTGGGATCGGTGCCGACATCCAGCCCGGGATAGACCCGCCCGCGCACGGAGTTGAGCCGGGCCTGGGAGGTGTCTCCTCCGACGGCGAAGAGGAGCGTGGCGTCCAGCACGGGGACCGTGCCGACCACCTGCTCGGCGCGCAGCACCGTCTCCGTCTGCCCACCGCCGGGCGCGGCGTCCTCGCCCTCGGTCGGCACGCTGATCTCGCCGGCCTCCACCCCGAAGAGGTCCTCGGCGTAGTCGGCGAGGAACGCGGTCGCCGTCGCGGTGGGGTCGGCTCCCTGCGTCTCGGCGGCGTAGCGGCCGCCCGCCAACTCGGCGAGATAGCCGGTGACGTCGTCCTGACGCCCGTGCCAACCCGATGCGGTGCGAGACCTCAGGTCGTCGATCGCCCGCTGCAGCGAGGCGAGCCGGGCCTGCTGGTCGACGTCGGGGTTCGCCTCGGCGTACGCGGCCGAGGCGACGAGCGTCTGCGGCTCGGGCTCGTCGCTGCCGATCGTCGGCGCCGGTCCGCACGCCGTGGTGACGGCGAGTAGCGCGGCGACGCCCGCGATCGCGGCGAGACGCCGGCGTCCGCCGCTCGGGGCGGAGGAGTCGAGGAGGTGATGCCGACGGCCCATGGAGGCCGATGATGGCCCACCGGGGCCCTCCGCGTGGCCCGATCGCGACATCCGCATCCTCACGTCCGCTCTCACTCCGCTCACGACTCGTGCCGTTCCCAGGCATGCAAGCGCGATTGTGCGGGACCAGACCATTCGAAGGAAAGGCCTTCCGCGCGGCGGCGGACACAAATACGCTGCACCACAATGCCCGAGGCCAAGGCCCAGTCCACCATGACCAGTCCCTGGCCCCCCTGTCGGAGGTGACACCCGTGCCCTGTCCCACCTGCGCCACCGAGAGCCCGGAGGTAGCGCTCTATTGCTACCGCTGCGGGACTCCTCTGCGTGGTAGCTCGTCCAGCCGAGCCGGCGCCTATGCCGTGCAGTCCTCGGAGGGGGTGAACCAGTTCGCGCTGATCTCGACGATCATGCCGCACACCAACCGCGAGACGGCGGACAACTACCGATGGGCGATGATCATCAGTGCGGTCCTGATCGTCGTCGCCACCGCCCTCGGCCTGCTGCCCATCGCGATCGCGGCAGCGGCCTTCCTGGTGCCGATCTCCTACCTCGTCTACATCTACGACGTGAACATGTGGGAGGACGCCCCCGTCGCGGTGGTGGCGGCCCTGTTCCTCGGGACGGGCGTGCTGGCCGTGCTGGTCAGCCTGTTCTTCTTCCGCTGGGTCTTCGACGAGCAGTTCAACTCCCTCGCCGCCAGCGGGCGGGTCGGCATCTCGGCGCTCTCGGTCCCCGCCCTCCTGATCTTCGGCCTGCTCCTGCCGATCGTGGCCGAGGTCGTGAAGAACGCCGGCGCGGTCCTGCTGGCCAGCCGTCCGCAGTTCGACGACATGATCGACGGGCTGACCTTCGGCATCGCGGCCGGCACGGCGTACGCCGCGTTCGAGACGCTGGTCCTCTTCGGGCCCGTCTTCACCGACAGCGACTTCCGCACCACCGATGGCCTGGCCTCGTGGGCCGTGATCATCGTCAACCTGATGGTCGTCAAGTCCCTCATCTACGGCACCGCGACCGGGATCGCGGTGGCCGCCTTCTCCGGCAAGGGCGAGGGATACGACGGGTTCACCGGCGTCTACTGGCTCAACTTCGGGCTCGCGATCGCCGCCAACGCGGCGTACTGGATCGGCGTCCGGCTGCTGTCCTACGCGCCGTTCGGACAGGCTCTCGGCCTCGTGTGGGGCTTCCTGATCCTGGCGGTCCTCGTGATCCGGATCCGGGTGACGATGCAGGCCGCGCTGCTGGAGGCCGCCGTCGAGGACGCCGTGCGCACCGACGGCCTCCAGAGCAAGCGCGCCACCTCGGTGGACGCCCACTGCCCCGAGTGCGAGAACCTCCTGCTCGCGGGGTCGAACTTCTGCATGGTCTGCGGCACCTCAGTCCGCTCGACCAGCCACCAGGCCCGGCAGAGTCTCAGCCCGGCGACCCAGGGGGGTGACGCGTGACCGAGCAGCCGCCAACCC
This sequence comes from uncultured Nocardioides sp., assembly GCA_964542635.1. Taxonomy (GTDB): domain Bacteria; phylum Actinomycetota; class Actinomycetes; order Propionibacteriales; family Nocardioidaceae; genus Nocardioides. Next base: position 34,932 of record CAZIVD010000031.1, read on the forward strand.
AGCCCGGCCAGCCCGATCCCGCCCAGGCGGCAGCCCCGCCGCCCGCGGAGCCGCCGGCACCCGCAGCCCCTGCCGCCCCTGCAGCACCGCCACCCGCGGCTCCTGCTCCCGCTGCCGCGCCCGCGCCGGCTGCCCCGGAGCCGGCCCCGGTGCCGGCCGCGGTGCCGGCCGCGCCGGCGTACGCGCCGGCGGCGCCGGCCGCTCCCGTGGCCCCGGCCGCACCGGTCCCGCCGCCGGCCCAGCCGGCGTACGGGTACCCGGCCGGAGGTGGACAGGTCCCGCCTGCGCCAGCCGGCGGGGTGGGGGGCAACTTCAAGTCCAACCGCGGCAAGACGATCGGCCTGATCGTGGCCGGCGTGATCGCCGTCGGCGCCCTCGGCGGCATCGCCGCCCTGGTGTTCGGGGGCGACGACACCGACGACCTCTCGTCGTCCCCGACCACGAGTGGGGAGCCGGCTGACGAGATCACGCCGAGCGAGGGCGGCATCCTCGACCCGACGCCGATCGGGTCGGCCACGCCCGAGCCGGGTGGCTCGCCCGCTCCGTCGCCTTCGGCGGAGCCGACCGAGGAGCCGGTGCCGACCAACGAGCCGTCGCCGACCCTGGAGCCGACGGGTGGCGCGAGCGTCGTCACCATCGGGAACGGCGTGCAGGTGCCGGTGCTCGACGGTTGGCAGGTCGTCGGGCAGAACGAGTCCGCCGTCTTGCTGGCCGACCAGCAGAACAGCTACGTCTTCGCCCTCACCGGCACCGTCGACCCGTCCACCGACGCGGCAGCGGTCATCACGGGATCGATCGACGGGATCCTGCCCCAGGACGTCTACACCAAGCAGCGTCGCGGCGACATCCAGGCGCTCGACCCGTTCGGGTCGGTGGTCTCGATGGCCGGCTTGCGCTACGAGGCGACCTGGACCGACCAGCAGGCCTCGGTGCCTCTCGGGGGCCTGATGATCTGCGCGGTCAGGCAGGACGGAACGGCGATCATCATGACCGCCGAGCACGCCCCGCCCGAGGAGTTCGAGCAGAGCGCCAACTCGTGGGGTCCGGTCCTCAACCAGACCCTGGGTCTGTTCGGGTCCTCATAAGCCCGGCTCGTCGCTCCCAGACCCGACGCCGGTCACCCCGTGGGGGGTGACCGGCGTCGTCGTCCTTCATGGCGCGAGCGCGTCGGCGCGGTTCGCCGGGCCGCCGTGCCGGGCCGCAGGGAGTCGCGCGGGGAGCAGGTCAGGGGCCCCAGACCAGGGCGGTCGCGATCGCCGCCACGCCTTCGCCGCGGCCGGTGAGGCCCAGGCCGTCGGTGGTGGTCGCGGCGACCGAGACGGGGGCCCCCACGGCCTCGGTCAGGGCGTGCACCGCTTCCTCCCGCCGGGGGCCGAGGCGGGGGCGTTCGCCGATCACCTGGACGGCGACGTTGCCGATGCCGAAGCCCGCGGCGCGCACTCGCGCGGCGGTCTCGGCGAGCAGGGCCGTGCCGGCCGCGCCCGCCCATTGCGGGTCGGCCGTGCCGAACTGGGACCCCAGGTCGCCCAGACCTGCCGCCGAGAGCAGCGCGTCGCAGGCGGCGTGCGCGGCCACGTCACCGTCGGAGTGACCCTCGAGTCCCACAGGCTCGTCGGGCCACTCCAGGCCGGCCACCCGCATCGGCACCCCCACGGCGAGCCGATGGACGTCGACCCCCAGGCCTACCCGCGGCTGTTCCGGTGCGTTCACAGGCCGATCATGCCTGAGGGACACTGGGCGGGTGCGTAGCTCACGGCACGTGTGGTGGATCGCCGGGCTGGTGGCCGGCTTCGCCGGGCTCGCCACCAGCTACTTCGTCGCGATGGTGATGACCATCCGCGAGTCGCCCGTGGTGGCGGTCGCCGAGCTGGTCATCAAGCTCACGCCTGGTCCGGTCGCCGAGCGCGCCATCAGGATCCTCGGGCACCACGACAAGCAGTTCCTGGTGCTGGTAATCCTCCTCGTGCTGGGCCTCCTGTTCGCGTGGGCCGGCCGGCTGGCGCAGCGGTCGTGGTGGCAGCCACTCGTCCTGTTCGCGGTGATCGCGGGCCTCGGGGCCCTCGCCGTCGTCATCCAGTACGACGCCACGCTGAGCAACCTCATGCCGGTGCTGGTCGGCTTCCTCACGTGGGTGGTCTGCCTGGCCCTGCTGACCGAGCCGCTCAGGGGTGGACGGCCCGCCGACGAGGCCGGAGGGGTGGACGACGGCACGTCCAGCGGAACGCCCCGACGCGGGTTCGTGGTCGGCGCCGGGCTGATGGTCCTCGCCTCGGTGGGCGTGGCCGTCGCGGGCCGGATCCTCGGCAGCGGGCGCCGGCACGTCGAGGAGGCGCGTCGGCTGATTCGCCTGCCTGGTGTGAGCGCGCCCACTCCGCCGGCGAAAGCGACCCTCGAGGTCCCGGGGATCACGCCCTGGCGCACGCCGACGAAGACGTTCTACCAAGTGCACACCGCCCTCGTGCCCCCTGCGATCGAGCCGGCGGAGTGGCAGGTGCGGATCCATGGGCTGGTGGACCGCGAGCTCGTCTTGACCTACGACGACCTGTTGCGTCGCGAGTTCACCGAGGGCTGGATCACGCTGAACTGTGTGTCCAACCCGGTCGGCGGCCCCTTGATCGGGAACGCCTGGTGGAGCGGCGTCGCCCTGGCCGGCCTGCTGCACGAGGTGGGCGTGCACGCCGACGCCGACGCGCTGCTGCAGACCTCGCAGGACGGCTGGACGTGCGGCACCCCGCTCGCCGCCCTGACCCGCAACCGCAAGGCGATGCTGGCCGTGGCCATGAACGGGCAGGCGCTCCCGATCGAGCACGGCTTCCCCGTGCGCACCCTCGTGCCCGGGCTCTATGGCTACGTCTCGGCGTGCAAGTGGGTCGTGGACCTCGAGGTGACCCGCTTCGAGGACATCTCGGCGTACTGGGTGGAGCGTGGCTGGGCTGAGCAGGCGCCCGTGAAGATCTCCTCGCGGATCGACGTGCCCCGCGCGGACGACGAGGTCGAGTCGGGTCGGGTGACGGTCGCAGGGGTCGCCTGGGCGCAGCACACCGGGATCAGCGCCGTCGAGGTCTCGCTCGACGGTGGGCCGTGGGAGCTGGTCGGGCTGGGCAAGCCCGACATCGTGGACGCCTGGGTCCAGTGGGCGACGACGCTCGACGTCGGGGCCGGCGACCACGTGCTCCGGGTGCGGGCGACCGGGCGGGATGGCGAGGTACAGACCGGTGCGGTGGCCGACGTCCTCCCCGACGGCGCGACCGGGTGGCACACCGTGGAGTTCACGGCCAACTGAACCTCCGCTGTCTCGTGACGGGCTTCGTGGGGGCCCCCTCGACCAGCGAGAGTTCAGGGTCGAGGCCTGGTGCCCGGTTGGTGTAACGCTCGCCGGGTCTCGACGCGGGCTCGCCTGGCGGCTCGCCGCCGCGAGGGACGAGCGGCGTGTCGAGACCGGGTGGTGTGCGGTGGTCTCGTGACGGTGGCTGCGCGACCTCCCCGATCAGCGGAAGGAACATGTTGCGCGACCTCTTTGACGAGCGGGCATGTCGCTGATCTATCCCGTGTCTAGACCGCTGCGCCGTTGAGGGTTCTCGACGCGTCCACAGCGATCGTGCCGCCCGTTTCGTGACGTACACTCCGGCCGTTTGCTGACCCCCGATCCTGCAAAGGATGCAACGTTGTCCGATGAGTCCGCGACCCACCACCAGCCCCTCGGTCGCCGGTCGGTGGTGAGGGGTGCAGCCTGGGCGGTCCCGGCCTTCGCCGTGGCGTCCGCTGCACCGGCGTACGCCGTGTCCGTCTGCTCGGGGGTGCTCTACTACACGCTCGACTGGGCGACCGCAGGGTCGGGGACCGTCTCCTCCGCCCAGGCGACGACGGCCGGGGCGGGCAACCCCGTCGGCGTCACGGTGTCGAGCAACTTCGTGGGCGCCGCGACTGCCTGGACGGGCGACCGCACCGTGGTCAGTCCCGTCGGGGGACTGGGCCAGGCCGGCCTCTACCTCAACACCGGCACCGTGGGCGGTCAGGGCAACCGGCAGGATCTCACGCTGACCTTCAGCCGGCCCGTGACGAACCTCCACTTCAGCATCACCGACATCGACCAGCCGGCCTTCGCAGGCGACCGCGTGTCGGCTTCGGTCGTGCCCACCTCGCAGAGCAAGCCGGGAGGGGTCCTCGGCACCGGGACGACCGGCGATCCGTGGCGCTACGGCAGCGCGGTGGGGGCCAACAGCAACCAGGGCAACGTCGAGCTGACCTTCAGCGCCTCCCTCAGCTCGATCACGATCAGCGTGTGGAGCATCGGACTCGGCACCCCCGACGTCTCCATCGCAAGCCTGGACTTCAACGCCAACTGCATGTGACCCGGCCCGGCCGAGCGGCCTGCTGGGCGACTACCAGTTCGCCTGTGCCGGCGCGGGCGGCAGCGGGTGGGCGTCGTCGTGGATCACATAGACCGTGCCGCCCGAGGTCGGCAGCCAGGCTCGCTCGAACTCCTCGCGGTCGTAGATCGTGCGCACCCCGGCAGCGGTCTTGGCCGCCGGATCGTTGACGACCACGTCGCCGTACGCCGTGAAGCCGGCGATCACCATCAGGTGCCCGTCGCTGGACTTCACGGGAGCCCCCGTGAGCCCACCCGGGCCCCACGAGAGCGACGCCACCAACGGGATCCCGGCCGCGATGAAGGCCTCCGCCTCGGTCAGCGAGCGGAGCCGGGTGACGAACGCGTGGCCGGCCAGCGTGGCGGCGTACGCGGTGTTGAAGGGCCAGTTGCCGGTGCCGGCGTACTGCGCGTCGTAGGTGCGGCGGGCGGCATAGTCGACCCACGGGGCCGGATGTCCTGACGGCACGAACGTGTAGGCGCCCGGCTTGGGCAGCGCGCCGTAGTAGCCGAGCACCATGGACGTCGACGTGGGCGAGCACCAGGCCTCGCCGCCACCGCCCCACTGGGGGAAGTCGCCGCGGTGCACCATCTGCGAGTACGTCGGGACGGGCAACGAGGTGCCGACCTGCGGGCCGTGGGTGGAGACCTCGATCTCCTCGTCGACCGGCAGGCGGCTGGCCATCACCCCGACCATCGACACCGTCGGCCCGGCCGTGCCGGCCTTGCGGAGCAGGGAGATGCGGACCTGCCAGGACCTGAAGCCCATCCGCTTGGCGGCCACCCAGGTGTCCACGTTGACCGAGGCCAGGTCGTCGGACTGCGGGGAGACGGTCGTGCGCTTGACGAACTCGTCGCCCGCGGCCCAACGCCCGAGCACGTCCCAACTGGTGGTGTGCGCCTTCGCGTCGCGGCCGCGCACCTCGATCTCGATCCAGCTGTCACCGGGAGTGCGCGCCGCCCAGGACGCGATCAACTGGGTCAGGCCGAAGGACGAGGCCACCCAGGGCGAGGTCCAGCGGGCCCGCTCGTAGAGCCGCCCGGCGTACTGTCGCTTGCCGGTGGGCGACCCGAACGCGAGCACCCCCTGCTGCGCGACCGTGCCCCGGTGCTTGCCCTGGGCAAGGCCGGCGCCCTCGAAGCGGGTGAGGGTGATGTCGCGGGTCTCCACCCGACGCGTGGACGCCCCGGGAGCGGCCCCCGGCGGGACGACCGAGGCGAGGGAGGCGGCGAGCAGGCACGTGAGGGCGAGGCGCAGCACCTTCGAACCATAGACTTGCGCAGTGACCTTTCCCCGCGGACTCGCTCGCGTGCACCGCTCCGCCCTTCGGGCCCACGACTCCGTGGAGGCACCGAAGTGACCCTCCGGCTCTACGACACATCGACCCGCGAGGTCCGCGACTTCGTCCCTCTGGAGGAGGGCCGGGCGGGCATCTACGTCTGCGGCCTCACCGTGCAGTCCGAGCCGCACGTGGGGCACGTGCGGTCTGCGGTGAACTTCGACGTGCTGCGACGCTGGCTGACCCGCCAGGGCTACAACGTGACCTTCATCCGCAACGTCACCGACATCGACGACAAGATCCTGGCCAAGGCGGCCGACCAGGGCCGGCCGTGGTTCAACCTGGCCTACGACATGCATCGCGAGCTCGACCGCGCGCTCGCGGCGATCAACGTGCTCCCGCCCACCTACGAGCCCGCGGCGACCGGCCACGTGCCCGAGATGCTCGAGCTGATCGGGGCGCTGATCGCCCGCGGTCACGCCTACGCCGCCGACGACGGGTCGGGCGACGTCTACTTCGACGTCCGCTCGTGGCCGGCGTACGGCGAGCTGACGCGGCAGGGCCTCGACGACATGGCCCCCGCCGAGGACGCCGACCCGCGCGGCAAGCGTGACCCGCGCGACTTCGCGCTCTGGAAGGGCTGGAAGAAGGAGTCCGAGCCGGCCACCGCCGCCTGGCCGAGCCCGTGGGGGCCGGGGCGACCCGGATGGCACATCGAGTGCTCCGCGATGGCCGGCAAGTACCTCGGTCCGGCCTTCGACATCCACGGCGGCGGCGTCGACCTCCGGTTCCCGCACCACGAGAACGAGCAGGCGCAGTCGCGCGCCGCGGGGCACCCCTTCGCCTCGTACTGGCTGCACAACGCGTGGATCACCACCTCCGGCGAGAAGATGAGCAAGTCCCTGGGCAACTCGCTGTTGATCCCCGAGGTGCTCAAGCGGGTGCGGGGCATCGAGCTGCGGTTCTACATCGTGGCGGCCCACTACCGCTCGCACGTCGAGTTCTCCTTCGAAGCGCTCGACGAGGCCGCGGCGGGCTTCCGTCGCATCGAGCACTTCCTCGAGCGGGTCGCCGCCATCGGGATCGGCCACGACGAGCGGCCCACCTCACCCGCCCGCCTCGGGGCGCCGGCCGAGGTGGGACTCCCGGACGCCTTCGTGGCGGCGATGGACGACGACCTCGGCACCCCGGCCGCCGTCGCGGTCATCCACGACACGGTGCGGCAGGGCAACCGACTGCTCGCCGACGGGCCCTCGCCCGACCTGGTCGTCGCCGCCCGGCAGGTCGTCGACATGCTCGACGTGCTGGGCCTCGACCCGGCCGACCCCGCCTGGCCCCAAGCCGGCTCGGGGGCCGACGAGCGGCTGTCGGCTGCGGTGGACAACCTGGTGCAGGGGTTGCTGGAGGACCGCGCGGAGGCGCGGGCGGCCAAGGACTGGGCCCGCGCCGACCGGATCCGCGACCAGATCAAGGCCGCGGGCATCGAGGTCGAGGACACCCCGAGCGGGTCCACCTGGTCGCTGGGAGGGTCGGTCTGATGGCGGGCAACTCCGCCCGTCGCGGGGCGGTGCGCAAGACCTCCAAGAAGCCGGCGGCTGGCTCCGGCGGTCGGGTCCGTCGTGGCCTCGAGGGCAAGGGGCCGACCCCGAAGGCCGCGGAGCGGCCCAACCACAAGGCCTACAAGCAGCGGGTTCGCGCCGAGAAGGCCGCGGCGACGAAGCCGCGGCGCAAGGGTGGCGAGGCCGACTGGATCGCCGGCCGCAACTCGGTCGTCGAGGCGCTGCGGGCCGGCGTACCCGTCAACGCGCTCTACGTCGCCGAGGGCGCCGAGCGCGACGGCCGGCTCCGGGAGGCATTCAAGCTCGCCTCCGAGCAGGGCCTGGGACTGCTCGAGGTCACCAAGGTCGAGCTGGACCGGCTGACCGGCGGCGCCGTCCACCAAGGGCTGGCGGCGCGCGTCCCGGCCTACGAGTACGCCCACCCCGACGACCTCCTCGCCCGGGCGGCCGACGTCAGCGAGCCACCCTTGGTGGTGGCCCTCGACTCGGTGACCGACCCGCGCAACCTGGGCGCGGTCGTGCGCAGCGCTGCGGGCTTCGGCGCCCATGGGGTGCTCATCCCCGAGCGCCGGGCGGCCGGGATGACTGCCGCCGCGTGGAAGACCAGTGCCGGCGCCGCCGCATGGATCCCCGTGGCCCAGACGGTCAACCTCGTCCGCCAGCTGAAGTCCTACCAGCAGGCCGGGCTGATGGTGATCGGGCTGGCTGCCGACGGCGACACCAGCCTGCCCGACCTCGAGCTCGGTGACGGACCGTTGGTCGTCGTGGTCGGCTCGGAGGACCACGGCCTGTCGCGGCTGGTGGCCGAGACCTGCGACCAGCTGGTCTCGATCCCGATGGCCGGTCAGCTCGAGTCCCTGAACGCCGGGGTGGCCGCGAGCGTCGCCCTCTACGCCGTCTCCCGCGCCCGGGCATGAGCGGGCGCTGAGCCGCGGGCCATGAGGCCGGTCCTCCGACGCCCTCCGCTCCCTCGTCGTCCTCCGCTCGTGGCGACGGTGGCCGCGGTGGTGGTCTGGGCGCTGCTGTCGTTGGGGATCGCGGTCGCGATCTTCCTCAACAGCAGCCGCACGATCGTGCTCGCCACTCACGACTCGGTCGTGACCCCGACGTTCGACGGGTACGTCGTGCTGCGCACCGGTCCGGTGCTGCCCGATGTCCGGCTGCCCTCCGGCAGCCGGATCGGGGTGGAGGTCGCGGTCGGCAAGACCGAGGCGGAGTCGCTCGACGACCTGGTGACGCGCTACGCCTACATCGCCAGCCAGCCGCAGGGCCAGATCGCCAAGGTGACCGACGCGTTGCAGGACATGGCCGTGACCGCGGTGCTCCGCGGTGCCGTCCTGGGCCTCGTGCCGCTGCTCGTGTGGTGGGCGGTGGGGACGCGTCGCCGCGCCGAGCTGGTGCACCACGTGCGCCGGCTGCGGGTGCTCGAGATCGGCGCGGTCGCCGCCGTGGCCGTCCTGGCCTGGTGGCAACCCTGGGAGGCCGACGAGCAGACCGTGGCCGAGGCGCAGGGCTGGATGCCGCTGGCCGAGTTCCTAGGGCCGACCGTGGTGCTGCCCGAGGAGGTCTCGGACGTCGAGGTGCTCGGCGACGTGACCACCGACCAGACGCGCCGGCTCATCCTGAGTGCGATCTCGACCTACGACCAGAGCAAGACCTTCTACACGACGGCCGCCGAGGAGGCCGCGTCGCTCGACCTGCGCATGCCCGAGGAGGGCGACACCGTCGTCGTCCTCGTCTCCGACCGGCACGACAACATCGGCATGGACCCGGTCGCCAGGGCGATCGGCGACGCGGCGGGCGCGACGGCGGTCTTCGACGCCGGCGACGACACGTCGGTGGGGCGGTCGTGGGAGAGCTTCAGCCTCGACTCGGTCACCTCCGCGTTCGACGGCTACGACCGGTTCGGCGTGGCGGGCAACCACGACCACGGGGACTTCGTGACCGGCTACCTGGCCGACCGTGGCTGGACGATGCTCGACGGCGAGGTGGTCACCGGGCCCGGGGACATCGTGCTGCTCGGCGTGGACGACCCGCGGTCCAGCGGGCTCGGCAACTGGCGCGACGAGACGGGGCTGAGCTTCACCGAGGTCGGCAGCCGCCTCGCCGACGCCGCGTGCGCCTCCGCGGACGACGGTCAGCGCGTGGCCACCATCCTGGTGCACGACGCGAACCTGGGACGCGACGCCCTGGCGCGCGGTTGCACCGACCTGGTGCTCGGCGGGCACACGCACGTGCGGGCAGGCCCGACCTCGGTGATCGGCGAGAACGGCGCGCTCGGCTACCGCTACACGACCGGCACGACCGGCGGCGCGGCGTACGCGATCGCGATCGGGAGCAAGCCGCGCCGCGCCGCCGACATCTCCCTGATCACCTACCGCGACGCACGACCGGTCGGACTGCAGTGGGTGACCCTCCAGACCAACGGCGTCTTCGAGGTCGGCGACTACGTGCTCCTGGAGCCGCAGGCGCCGCCGGAGCCGGCCGAGGAATAGCGCCGCGCTGCGCCGGCGAGGAATCCCCGGTCAGCCGGTGATCCCTGAAGTTGTCAGCCCTCGCGAGGGCCGACAACTTCAGGAAGAGGCCGACAACCCACGCGTCGTGCGGCGGATTCCGTTCCAGCCGATCCGTCGGCGCGAGGGCAGGAGGCCGATAAGTAGGGCCACCTAGGATCGCTTCCATGCCCACGAACGTCGAGCGCCTGCTGCCCACCGACGAGGCCGAGGCGCTGCTCGACCTGACCCGCGACCTGTGCGAGCACGAGCTGGCGCCGCGGGTGCACGAGGCCGAGGCGGCCGGCGAGTTCCCGGGCGAGGTCTACGCGCTGCTGGGGCGCTCCGGCCTGTTGAGCCTGCCGTTCGACGAGGAGGACGGAGGCGGCGGGCAGCCCTACGAGGTCTACCTCCAGGTCGTCGAGGAAGTCGCCGCCGCCTGGCCGAGCGTCGCCGTCGGGCTGAGCGTGCACACGCTCACCGCGTCGGTGGTGGCCGGGCACGCGGGCGAGGAGCAGCGGGCCACCTGGCTGCCTCGAGTGCTGGGCGGGGACTGGCTCGGTGCCTACTGCCTGTCCGAGCCGCAGGCAGGATCCGACGTCACCGGCATCGCGACGAGAGCCCGCCTCGACGGCGCGGCGTACGTCGTGTCGGGGGTGAAGCAGTGGATCAGCAACGGGTCGTGCGCCGACTACTACATCCTGTTCGCCCGCACGGGAGAGGACCCCAGCCGCGGTCTGACCGCCTTCATCGTGCCGGCGGACACGGACGGGATGGGCTTCGGGGCGCCCGAGCGGAAGATGGGGTTGGCCTGCGACGTCACCACGCAGGTGCTCTTCGACGATGCCCGGATCCCCGTCGAGCAACGGCTCGGCGCCGAGGGTGAGGGCATGCGCGTCGCCCTGGGCGCCCTCGACAGCGGCCGCCTCGGGATCGCGGCGGTCGCGACCGGGATCGCCCAATCCGCGCTGGCCCACGCCGTCGCCTACGCTCGCGAACGCCGGCAGTTCGGCGGGCCGATCGGCGAGCAGCAGGGCCTGCAGTTCCTGCTTGCGGAGATGGGCGCGGAGGTCGAGCGGGCGCGGGCGACGTACCTCCACGCAGCCCGGCTCAAGGACGCCGGCCGGCCGTTCTCCCGGCAGGCCTCGATCGCCAAGCTCACCGCCACCGACACCGCGATGCGGGTGACCACCGACGCCGTCCAGGTGCTGGGTGGCAACGGCTACACCCGCGAGTACCCCGTCGAGCGCCTCTTCCGTGACGCCAAGGTCACCCAGATCTTCGAGGGCACCAACCAGATCCAGCGGATGGTCATCGGCCGCGACCTCCTGCGCTAGCCCAACCCGCCGATCGGCGGCAGCGGCTCGTCGACGGCCACGAGCTCTGAGGTGTCCTCGGGGGCGGCGCCGGCGGCGGGGGTGACGAGCTCGTCGGGCTTGTGGCGCAGCACGTGGTCGATGTAGTCGCGGGCGGCTTCGAAGATCGAGACCTCCCGGCCGGCGCGCTCCGAGAGGTACCAGCGGTGCACCAGGATCTCGTGGTAGATCTCCGCGGGCTCCAGCTTGCCCCGCGCGTCCGGGGGCACCATCGCCATGATCGGCTCGAAGATCTCGGTCAGCCAGCGCCCCGCGACCACCGCCTGCGACTCGCGGCCGAGGTCGAGGGCCGCGGTGTACGCCGCGAGGTCGTTGAGCAGCCGCCGCGCCTGGGCGTCCTCGACATGCAGGCCCGTGAGCGCCTGCAGCTCGCGCTGGTGGTGGCCGAGCTCCACCACCTTGGGCTGGATCCTGATGCGGTCGCCGTCGAAGTCGGTGACGATGTCGAGCTCGTCAACGTCGAAGCCCAAGTCGTTGAGCCGCTCGATCCGCTCCTGGATCCGCCACATCTCGTCGGTCGAGAACTCCTCCTCGCTGGTCAGCTCGTCCCACAGGGCGCGGTAGCGGAGCTGGATCAGGTCCGCGATCTCCGAGGCCTGCACCTCGGCCGTGAGGGACTCGCTGGCCTGGAGGTCGAGGAGCTCGGCGAAGACGTTCTCGCAGCCGACCTGGACGTCGTACTCGCGCATCGGGGTGGACAGGTTGGTGCGCAGCTCACCGGTCTCCGCGTCGACCAGGTACGCCGAGAAGCCGCCCGCCGCCCGTCGGAACAGCACGTTGGACAGCGACACGTCCCCCCAGTAGAAGCCGGCGAGGTGCAGCCGGACCAGGAGCACGACGAGCGCGTCGATCAGGGACGGGAGGTTGTCGGCCGAGAGGCCGTGCGAGAAGAGACTGCGGTAGGGCAGCGAGAAGCTCAGGTGCTCGGTCAGCAGCGCGGCGGGCAGGTCGTTGCCGGCGGAGTCGGTGCGTCCGGTGACCACGCCCTGTGGGATCACCGCCGGCAGGGGGATCCGCTGCAGGTCGCGCAACAGCCGGTACTCGCGGAACGCGATGTCCTCGACCGTCTCCTTGACCGCGTAGGTGCGGCTCCCGAGCCGCACGATGCGGACGACGTGCCGTGAGAGTCCGCGCGGCAGCGGGACCACGTGCTCGGTCCAGTCCTTGAGCGGGGTCGACCAGGGCAGGGTGACGATCGCGGGGTCAGGCCTGCTGGCGACGATCCGGAGCGCGTGCGGGCCGGCCATGGGGTCAGGCTAGACGGTGACGAGCGCGGACGATCACATCGAGCCGGTGACAGGAATCGAACCCGCGACATCCTCTTTACAAGAGAGGCGCTCTACCGTCTGAGCTACACCGGCGGGGTGCCGCGTCATCGTAGTCACCGCACGCGGGCCACCTCGAACTGCAGCCGGGGCTCGGCGTAGAACTCCTGCGCCTCGACGAGCTGCAGCTCGCGCTCGCCCGACTCCCAGGTAGTCCGCAGCAGGTCGAAGACGCTCGACGCCGTGCGCGCCAGGGCGTCGGCGGCGTCGCCCGTGCTGCGGTAGTGGGCGGTGAAGAGCGCGGCGGTGACGTCGCCGGAGCCGTTGGCCTTGAGCGGCAGCCGCGGGGTCTGCACCAGCCAGGCTCCCTCAGGGGTGACCGCGAGCATCTCGAGCGTCTCCGGGGGCGCGTCGGGCCGCTCGACGCTCGTGACCAGCACGCTGGTGGGGCCCATCGCGCGCGCCGCGTCGACCGAGGCCAGCGTGCTGTCCAGGTCGTCGGGCTCGGTGCCGGTGAGGAATCCGAGCTCGAACTGGTTGGGGGTGATCAGATCCGCCTGCGGCACCACCCGCTCGCGCAGCAGCACGGGGATGGCCGGGTGGACGAAGCACCCCGACTTGGCGTTGCCCATCACCGGGTCGCAGGTGTACGTCGCGTCGGGGTTGGCCGCCTTCACCTTCGCCACGGCCTCGAGGATCACCTCGCCGATGTCCTCCCCGCCCTGGTAGCCGGACAGCACGGCGTCGACCCGCCCGAGCACCCCGCGGTCCTCGATGCCGGCGATCACCTCGCGCACGTCGGCCGCGGCGAGCAGCGGGCCGCGCCACGCGCCGTACCCGGTGTGGTTGGAGAAGTGCACCGTGTAGACCGGCCACACCTCGTGGCCCAGCCGTTGCAGCGGGAAGACCGCCGCCGAGTTGCCGACGTGGCCGTAGGC
>CAZIVD010000032.1:0-45796 GCA_964542635.1 uncultured Nocardioides sp.
CGCTGCAGGCCTACTTCCGGATCAACACCGAGAACATGGGCCAGTTCGAGCGGACCTTGATCATCGTCGACGAGGGCGCCTACGTGCACTACGTCGAGGGCTGCACCGCGCCGATCTACTCCAGCGACTCGCTGCACTCGGCGGTCGTCGAGATCATCGTGAAGAAGGGCGGCCGGTGCCGCTACACGACGATCCAGAACTGGTCGAACAACGTCTACAACCTCGTCACCAAGCGTGCGGTCTGCGAGGCCGGCGCCACGATGGAGTGGGTCGACGGCAACATCGGCTCCAAGGTGACGATGAAGTACCCCGCGGTCTACCTCATGGGCGAGCACGCCAAGGGCGAGACGCTCTCGATCGCCTTCGCGGGCGAGGGCCAGCACCAGGACGCCGGCGCCAAGATGGTGCACGCCGCTCCCCACACCTCGAGCTCGATCCTGAGCAAGTCGGTGGCGCGCGGTGGTGGGCGGACGTCGTACCGCGGCCTGATCCAGGTCAACGAGGGCGCCCACGGCTCGAAGTCCAACGTGCTGTGCGACGCGCTGCTGGTCGACCAGATCAGCCGCTCGGACACCTATCCCTACGTCGACATCCGCGAGGACGACGTGTCGATGGGCCACGAGGCCTCGGTCTCGAAGGTGTCGGAGGACCAGCTGTTCTACCTGATGTCTCGCGGCATGGCCGAGGACGAGGCGATGGCGATGATCGTGCGTGGCTTCGTCGAGCCGATCGCCAAGGAGCTCCCGATGGAGTACGCCCTCGAGCTCAACCGCCTCATCGAGCTCCAGATGGAAGGTGCTGTCGGCTAAGTGGCCCCTCCGAGACCTCTCGACGCGCTTCGCGCGTCCCGTGCACGCACCTCGCCGCGTTGCCGTCGTTCGCTGGACGAGCAAGTACGGCTTCACTCCGGCGCCTTGCGATGCACGCACCCTGAACACGCCAAACGGGCCGACAGGCCTAGGAGGGGCCACTGATGGGCCTTGAAGTCTCCTCCCACCTCCACCCGGTGGGCTCGTTCGACCTGGCCGACCACCCGGTGCCCACCGGCCGCGAGGAGGTCTGGCGGTTCACGCCGCTCAAGCGGCTGCGCGGCCTCCACGACGCCGCGCCGCTGACCGGCTCCGAGTACGACGTCAAGGTCGAGGCGCCCGAGGGCGTCACGGCTGCGTCGGTGCCGGTGGCCGAGTCCGAGCGCGGCCTCAGCGGCCTGGTGCCGACCGACCGGGTGAGCGCCCGGGCGTGGCAGGACGCCGCCCAGGTCTTCACCGTCGACGTGCCCGCGCAGGTCGAGGTCGCCGAGCCGGTCGTCGTCACCCTGACCGGGTCCGGCACCGCCGAGGCCGTCGCCGGCCACCTGCTGGTGAAGGTCGGTGCGCACGCCTCGGCGACGCTGGTGCTCCGCTTCCAGGGCTCGGCGACCTTCGCCGACAACGTCGAGGTGGTGCTCGGCGACGGCGCACGCCTCACGTTCGTCACGGTGCAGGACTGGGCCGACGACGCCGTCCACCACTCGACCCAGCACGCCCTGGTCGGGCGTGACGCGACGCTCAAGCACGTGGCCGTGAGCTTCGGCGGCGATCTGGTCCGCCACGACGCCACCGCGACGTACGCCGGTCCGGGCGGTCAGGTCGAGATGCTCGGCCTCTACTTCGCCGACGAGGGTCAGCACATCGAGCACCGGTTGTTCATCGACCACAACCAGCCGCACACCCGCAGCCACGTCACCTACAAGGGCGCACTGCAGGGCGAGGGCGCGCACACCGTGTGGATCGGCAACGTGCTGATCCGCAAGGAGGCCGAGGGCATCGACACCTACGAGGAGAACCGCAACCTCGTCCTCACCGACGGCTGCCAGGCCGACTCCGTCCCCAACCTGGAGATCGAGACCGGCGAGATCGAGGGAGCGGGCCACGCGTCGGCCACCGGCCGCTTCGACGACGAGCAACTGTTCTACCTCCGCTCGCGCGGCATCGACGAGAAGGAGGCCCGCCGCCTGGTCGTGCACGGCTTCTTCAACGACCTGATCCGGCGGATCGCGGTGCCCGAGCTCGAGGAGCAACTCGCCGCCACGGTGGAGGCCGAGCTCTCGAAGAACGTCTTGAAGGCCGACGCCTGATGGCCTTCCTGCGAGCCTGCGCCTTCAGCGAGCTGCGCGACGACTCCGCACTCGGCGTGAGCGTCGACGGTCAGGACGTCGCCCTGGCCCGCCACGGCGACGAGGTGTTCGCCGTCGAGGACATGTGCAGCCATGCCGCCGTCGCGCTGAGCGAGGGCGACATCGACATCGAGGGCGACGACTGCACGGTCGAGTGCTGGCTGCACGGCTCCCGCTTCGACCTCCGCACCGGCAAGCCCACCGGCCTCCCGGCGACCGAGCCGGTCGCCACCTTCCCTGTCGAGCTGCGCGGCGAAGACGTGTACGTCGACGTAGAAACCACCCTGAACGGAGTCACACCGCAATGAATACCCCACGAAATCCTGCGCTTCCCCCGCTGCGCTCCTCCGCCCACGATTCCGAGGGGACCCCAACCGCATGAGCACCCTGGAGATCAACGACCTGCACGTCTCGGTCGCGACCGAGGACGGTGACAAGGAGATCCTCAAGGGGGTCACCCTCACCGTCCGCGACGGCGAGACCCACGCGATCATGGGCCCCAACGGCTCCGGCAAGTCCACGCTGGCCTACTCGATCGCCGGCCACCCGAAGTACCAGATCACCGGCGGCACGGTCACGCTCGACGGCCTGGACGTGCTCGCGATGACGGTCGACGAGCGGGCGCGGGCCGGGCTGTTCCTGGCCATGCAGTACCCCGTCGAGGTGCCCGGGGTGTCGGTCGCCAACTTCCTGCGCACGGCCAAGACCGCGATCGACGGTGAGGCGCCCAAGCTGCGCACCTGGGTCAAGGACGTCAACGCCGCCCTCGAGCAGCTCAACCTCGACGCGTCGTTCGCCCAGCGCTCGGTCAACGAAGGCTTCTCGGGCGGTGAGAAGAAGCGGCACGAGATCGCCCAGATGGAACTGCTCGACCCGGGCATGGCCGTGCTCGACGAGACCGACTCGGGCCTCGACATCGACGCCCTGCGCATCGTCGCCGACGGGGTGAACCGCTTCCGCGCCCGCGAGGGCAAGAGCGTGCTGCTGATCACCCACTACACGCGCATCCTGCGCTACATCGAGCCCGACTTCGTGCACGTGTTCGTCGACGGCCGGATCGCCGACCAGGGAGGCCCCGAGCTCGCCGAGGCGCTCGAGGCCAACGGCTACGACAAGTACCTCCGCGCGGCGGTCTGAGGACATGGTCTCGACACGCTCGCTGCGCTCGCGGCTCGACCAACGAACAGCTTCGGTGGTCGAGCCGGGCGAGCGCCAGCGAGCCCGTGTCGAGACCCGGTGAGAGACAAGGAGTCACCGTGATGGAGGGCCTGCTCCCGGACCTCGACGTCATCCGCAAGGACTTCCCGGTCCTCTCGCGGACTGTCGCGGGCCAGCCCTTGGTGTACCTCGACTCGGCGAACACCAGCCAGAAGCCGCAGGTGGTCATCGACACGATGGTCGACCACCTCGAGCGGCACAACGCCAACATCGCCCGGGCGATGCACACCCTGGGGGCCGAGTCGACCGAGGCCTTCGAGGGCGCGCGCGACAAGGTGGCGGCGTTCATCGGCGCCCCCGAGCGCGAGGGCGTGGTCTTCACCAAGAACATCACCGAGGCCCTCAACCTCCTCTCCAACACCTTGGCGTGGGCCGAGGGCGATCTCCGCGTCGGTCCCGGCGACGAGGTGCTGATCACCGAGATGGAGCACCACTCCAACATCGTCCCGTGGCAACTGCTCACCGAGCGCACCGGCGCCACCCTGCGCTGGATCGGCCTCACCGACGACGGGCGGCTGGACCTGTCCGACCTCGACCGGCTGCTCACCGAGCGCACGAAGGTCGTCTCGCTGACCTGGGTGTCCAACATGCTCGGCACGATCAACCCGGTCCGGCAGATCGCGGACCGGGCCCACGAGGTGGGTGCGGTCGTCGTCGTCGACGCCGCCCAGGCCGTGCCCCAGCTGCCGGTCGACGTCATCGCGTCGGGCGCCGACTTCGTCGGGTTCACCGGCCACAAGGTCGTCGGCCCGACGGGCATCGGCGTGCTGTGGGGACGCCGTGAGCTGCTCGACGCCCTGCCCCCCTTCCACGGCGGCGGCGAGATGATCGAGACGGTCACCATGGCCCGCTCCACCTACGCCAAGGCGCCGCACCGCTTCGAGGCGGGGACGCCGCCGATCGTCGAGGCGGTCGGGCTGGGTGCGGCGGTCGAGTATCTCGGCCACCTGGGCATGGACGCCGTGCACGCCCACGAGCAGGCCATCACGGCGTACGCCCTGGAGGGCCTGGCATCCGTGCCCGGCGTGACGGTGCTCGGCCCGCTCGACGCCGCCTCGCGCGGCGGGGCGATCTCGTTCGAGCTCGAGGGCGTGCACCCCCACGACGTCGCGCAGGTGCTCGACTCGCGCGGGATCGCGATCCGCGCCGGCCATCACTGCGCGAAGCCGGCCCACGCGAGGTTCGGCGTACAGGCGTCGTCGCGGATGTCGTCCTACCTCTACACCACGCCCGCCGAGATCGACGCGTTCGTCGAGGGGCTGGAATACACGCGCTCCTACTTCGGGTTGGGCTCGAGGACATGACGACCGAGCTCGACGCGCTGTACCAGGAGATCATCCTGGACCACTACAAGAACCCGCACCACAAGGGCCTGCGCGAGCCCTTCGAGGCGGAGGTGCACCACGTCAACCCGACCTGCGGTGACGAGGTCACCCTGCGCGTGCACCTGACGGGCGGATCGGCGGACGCGGTCGTCGAGGACGTGTCGTACGACGCGCTCGGCTGCTCGATCTCGCAGGCCTCGGCGTCGGTGCTCACCGACCTGGTCATCGGCCGCCCGGTCGTCGAGGCCCTCGGCATCCACGAGGAGTTCCTCGCGCTCATGCAGGGCAAGGGCGAGGTCGTCCCCGACGAGGAGCGGCTCGAGGACGGGGTCGCGTTCGCCGGCGTCGCGCGCTTCCCGGCCCGCGTCAAGTGCGCCCTGCTGTCCTGGATGGCGTGGAAGGACGCGACCGTCCAAGCCCTCGACACCGCGCTCGACACCACCGGAGGAGACCAGTGACCCACGACCACCCCCACCCCCACGTCGACCACGGCGACCTGCCCGACGTACCCGAGGTGTCCGGTGCGGTCGCCACGACCACCATCGACGACGTGACCGAGGCCCTGAAGGACGTCGTTGACCCCGAGCTCGGCATCAACGTGGTCGACCTCGGCCTCGTCTACGGCGTCCACCTCGACGAGGACACCAACGCCGTCATCGACATGACCCTGACGTCGGCCGCCTGCCCACTGACCGACGTGATCCAGGACCAGACCAACACCGCCCTGGAGGGCCTGGTCAACGACGTCCTCATCAACTGGGTCTGGATGCCGCCGTGGGGTCCGGACAAGATCACCGACGACGGGCGCGACCAGCTGCGGGCGCTCGGCTTCAACGTCTGACGGACCGGGCGGCACTGACGACACCGGCGGTCACGGCGGCATGGACGCGACGACCGTCCTGGTCCCCGCTGCGCGGGTGCAGCGTTGGGTCGCGAACTTCGGTGAGCGACACGGTGCGACGACCCTGACGACGGGCAGCGGCGCCCTGCACGGCACGGCCGTCGACGGCTCCACCTTCGAGGCCCGGCTGCCCTTCGCCGCTTCGTACGACGGCCCGGCAGACCCGGCGTCGCTCGCCGCGGCGGTCGTCCCACCTGCCGAGTGGGGCGTGCTCCTGGTGCGCAAGGGCGGGTTCGCCGTGGCCCGCCTGGCCGGCGGCCGGCTCGTCGAGCACAAGGTCGGTCAGCGACACGTGCAGGGGCGGACCAAGGCCGGTGGCCAGAGCCAGCAGCGCTTCGCGCGGCGCCGCGACAACCAGGCCCGCCAGGCCTATGAGGCCGCCGCCGACCACGCCACCCGGATCCTGCTGCCCGGCCCGCTCGTCGCCGGTGGCGACCACACCGCGGTCGACGACGTGCTCGCCGACCCGCGGCTGACAGCCCTGGCCCGCCGCGGGCTCGTCGTCGTCGAGCCCTGGCTCCCCGTGCCCGACCCGCGTCGCGCCGTCCTCGACCAGGCGATCCTCGACGCCCAGGCCGTGCGGATCTCGGTCACCAACGTCACGTGAGGCACACCCAGTCGATCAGGACAGGGATCCCCGGTCCTGCAGCATCTCCTCGAGTGTCTTCCTCCGTCCGCGCTGCCGGTTCAGGCGCGCGCGGGTGCCGGTGAGCTGGCGGCGTAGGACCTCCAGCTGTCCGATCGCGTCGGCGAGTCCGGTCTCGGCTGCCGCCAGGCGCTGCTCGAGGTGAGCCACCTCCGCCGCGAGGAGGTTCGCCCGATGCTGGTCGGCGGTGGCCTGGTCCGCGAGCCGGTCCCGCTCCTGGCCGAGCGTCGAGAGCTGGAGGTCGCGCGCCTCGATCTCGTGGGTGAGCCGGGTGCGCTCGAGCTCGGCTGCCCCGAGCGCCGCGGCGGGAGGTCGGAGGGCATCGCGCAGCGACTCGACCGCCTCCTCACGGCGTCCCTCCGCCCGCGGCCACGTGTGCAACGCCGAGGAGAGGTTGGACAGGGGGACGGACCGCAGTCGCACCTCCGCCGCTGCCATCACCACCGAGAAGGAGAGCTGGTCACGGCGGGAGAACCTGAGCACGTGCTCCCACCAGGTCTGCATCGCCGCCCGGACCTCCGGCGTACGGCGACGAGCGAGGATGGCTGTCCAGTGCGGATTCTGCTCGAGCTCGGCGGCTGCGAACCGGAGGTAGTGGCTCAGCTGCTCGTAGACACGGACGTAGTCGTCCTTGCCCAGGTCGATGATCGCCTCGGCCTCGGCCAGGACGGTCGAGTGGAACGAGTGCAGCGGCGCCGCGATGTCGGCGTCGGCGAGCCAGTCGTCGAGGATCTGCGCGGGCTCGGTCGCGAGCTCGACGCTGTTGTCGATCCACAGGGTGCGGGCGAACTCGTCCAGGACCGGATGGCCACAGATCTTCACGTGCCGGGCGCTGCGAGTGGCGTCGGTCGGGAACCGCGGCTCGATCGTGACGACCTCCCACGTCTCGCTGGTGAGGGCCGGGTCGTCGGTGAAGCAGACGAACCGGATGTCGGAGCCCTTGGCCAGCGGCTCCTCCCGCAGCTGCTCGTACCCCCCCAGGACGGCGGTGTAGACGGCAGCAGGGGCTTCCGGACCCGGCACAGGGACTCCTCGAGGGCGGCGTCCCGAGCCGCGAGATGGATGGGCGCTCCAACCTAGCCGGTCCCTCCGGGAGCCCAGGGATCCGTGGCGCCGGAACCAAGGCGACCCCGGCGTCGGACCCTGTGCCCGCCGCCCTACTGTGGAGACGTGACCGAGGACGTCATCGAGATCCACGACCTGGTCAAGACCTTCGGCCAGACCCGCGCCCTGGACGGCCTCGACCTGACGGTCGCCGCCGGTGAGGTGCACGGCTTCCTGGGACCCAACGGCGCGGGCAAGTCGACGACTTTACGGGCGCTGCTGGGCCTGTTGCGCACCGACTCGGGGACCGTGCGGGTGTTCGGCGCCGATCCGTGGGCCGACCCCGTGCCGATCCACCTGCGGCTGGCGTACGTGCCCGGTGACGTGGCCCTGTGGCCCAATCTCACGGGCGGCGAGACGATCGACCTACTGCTGCGGATGCGCCAGCGCGACCCGCGGGCCAGCACCCGCGACGAGCTCCTCGAGCGCTTCGACCTCGACCCCACCAAGCGCGGCCGTGCCTACTCGAAAGGGAACCGGCAGAAGGTCGCGCTCGTCGCGGCGCTGGCCGCCGACGTGGACCTGCTGGTCCTCGACGAGCCCACCTCGGGGCTGGACCCCCTGATGGAGCAGGTCTTCGCCGACTGCCTAGCGGAGCGGGTGGAGACCGGCACGACGGTGCTGCTGTCGAGCCACATCCTCAGCGAGGTCGAGCGACTCGCCGACCGGGTCACGATCGTGAGGTCGGGACGGGCCGTCGAGTCCGGCAGCCTGGCCGAGCTGCGTCACCTGCACCGCAGCCGAGTGGTGGCTGAGGTGGCCGGCTCGGTGCCGGACCTCACGGTGCTCCCGGGCGTGCACGACGTTCACGTGGAGGGGTCGACCGTCTCGTGTGCCGTCGACCCGGAGGGCCTGCCGCACGTGCTCGAGGCACTCACGGCAGCGGGGGTGCGGTCGTTGACGAGCGCGCCGCCGACGCTCGAGGAGCTGTTCCTCGACGCCTACCGCGTCGACGCGTCATGACCGCTCTGACCGGCACCGGTCTCCTAGTCCGCCAGGCGCTCCGGCGCGACCGCATCCTGGCCTCGGTCTGGATCGTGCTGCTCGTCGTCGTGGTGTACGCCTCGGCCGCGGCCACCGTGGACCTCTACCCGACCGAGGCGGACCGGGTGCGCGCCGCCGACGCCATCAACGCCAGCCCGGCGATCGTCGCGCTCTACGGCCCGATCCTCGTGCCCACGAGCATCGGCGAGCTGTCGATGACGAAGATGACCGTGCTGTACGCCGTGTTCGTGGCGCTCCTCGTCGTGGTGCTGGTACGCCGGCACACGCGGGTCGAGGAGGAGTCCGGCCGCGCGGAGCTCGTCGCCGGGACCGCCATGGGTCGCCCGGCCCCGCTCGCCGCCGCGGTCGTCGAGGCCGTGATCGTGACCCTCGTCCTCGGCGTGCTGACGGCCCTCGCCTCGGGTGGCGGGGGCCTGCCCTGGGCGGGCTCGGTGGGCTTCGCGGCGACCTGGGTCGGCATCGCCTGGGTGTCGATCGGGCTGACGGCCCTGGCCTGCCAGGTGTCCGCGAGCGCGCGCACGTGTGCGGGGCTGGCGGCGGCTGGCCTGGGCGCGTGGTTCGCGCTGCGGGTGGTCGGCGACCTCGGGCCGGAGTGGGTCTCCTGGCTCTCGCCGTTCGGGTGGAACACCCGTCTGCGGGCCTGGTCCGACCCGCGCTGGTGGGTCCTCGGCCTGTATCTCCTGCTCGGTGCCGGGCTCCTGGCGGCCGCCGTCGCGCTGCGCTCGCGCCGCGACCTCGGCTCCGGACTCGTCGCGGCGCGCCCCGGGCCAGCCGAAGGATCGCCGCGTCTAGCGGATGCGGTGGTGCTCGCCTGGCGGGTGCACCGCACGACCCTGTGGACCTGGACCTTGGCCACGGCGGTGCTGGGTCTGCTCATGGGTGCGGTCGCTCCGACCGTCTCCGACTTCCTCGACTCGGAGGCGGGTCGGGCGATGATCGAGAGCATCGGGGGAGTTGGGCCGTTGCAGGACGCGATGGTGGCCGCGATCTTCTCCGTGGCCGCCGTCGTGATCACCTGTTTCGCGGTCGCCGTCGTCGGTCACGGGGCCGGGGACGAGCAGGACGGTCGCACCGAGCAGGTGCTGGCCACCGCGACCAGCCGGACCCGTGCTTTCGTGGCGACCGCGGTGATCGCCTTGGGCGGCTCGGCCTGGCTGCTGGCCGTGACCGGGATGGCGACTGTGCTCGGCATGGGCCGGGACGCCGCAGGAGCCAGCGGTCCGCTGGGCATCGTGGCGGCGGCGCTCGTGCAGGTGCCTGCCGTCTGGGTGCTCGCCGCGGCTGCGCTGCTGCTCTACGCCGTCGGCCCCGGATGGGTCCGCCTCGGGTGGGGCCTGGTGGTCGCCGCGCTGGTGGTGGGGGAGTTCGGCGATCTGCTGCACCTGCCCGACGCCCTGGTCGAGCTCTCGCCCTACCGGCACGTGCCCTCGATGCCGGCAGAGCCGTTCGACGGCGTCCAGGTCGTGGCCTTGACCGTCGTCGCTGCTGCCCTCGCACTCGTCGCGTGGTGGCGCTTCCGGGAGCGCGACATCGGCTAGCGTGCCGCCATGGGCCCCGTCACGTGGGAGCCGGAACCGGACTGGCTCGCCGTCCCCGGGGGCAGCGGGCCCTCCACCGTCGGGGTGTGGCGCACCGAGCGCGGCGGCGTGCCGCTCGCGGTCAAGCGTCTGTCCCGCCCGGGTCCGCACGACCCGGTGGAGCTCAGCGACCGTCGGCACGCGGCGTACTGGCGACGAGAGGCCGACGTGGTCGAGTCCAGCCTGGCCAGCCTCACCCCGGGTCTGCGCGCGCCGCACGGAGCCGTCGAGGAGGACGACGAGGGCCTGACCGTCGTGTCCGACTGGGTCGAGGACGCCGGCAGCAACGGGCTGTTCCTCGCCCACGCGCTGGGCCGCTTCGCGGAGGCCGACCTGGGCGCCCGGGGCTGGCTGACGCGTGACCTCCTCCGCGACCGACTGGCGAGGGTGGCGCACCGCGGCGGCTGGCCGACGCTCGGACGCACCAGCGCCGCCGACATCGTGGACAGTCTGTGGCACCGTCGTGAGCACTTCCTCCTCCAGTACGACGCGCTGCCGGAGGTCGCGCATCACGGCGACGTGTCCCCCCGCAACCTCTGTGGCCGCGAAGGTGACGTGGTGGTCGCGATCGACTGGTCCGCGCTGGGGATCGGGCCGGTCGGGACCGACCTGGGCCTGCTCATGGCGGCGGCCCGGGAGGCCCCGGACCCGCTCGTCGACGCCTATCTCCTCGGGCTTCCCGACGGGGTCGCCTCGCCCGAGCAGGTGCTGCTCGGGGCACGGGTGACCGCCGCCTACACCGCGGTCAGCCGGGCCGAGTGGGCGCTCGCCCGGGTCGCGGGCGGGGAGGGCGCGCTGGCCGGCAAGTTCCGGCACCCCAGTGTCGCGCCGTACCTGCGCACGCTCGAGCGGCTCGCCCCCGCCATCGAGGCCCTGCACGGCCTGGACTGACCGGCGTCGCGGTCTCGACACGAGGATTCGCTGGTCGAGCCGCCGCGAGGAACGAGCGGCGTGTCGAGACCATGATGAGCGTTGCGGGGTCTCGACACGGGCTCGCCTAGCGGCTCGCCCGGTGGTTCCTGAGGAGCGAGCGGAGCGAGCGTCTCGAAGGGCTCGACCAACGAAGTGATTCTGCGGACTACTCGACCGTCGCGGGGGCGAAGGTGTCGCAGGCCTCCAGCGTGCCCTCGCTGTAGCCGGTCATGAACCAGTTGACCCGTGCCTTCGCCGAGCCGTGGGTCCACTGCTCCTGGTTGACCCGACCGGTCGTCTGCTGCTGGATGCGGTCGTCGCCGACCGACTTGGCAGCCTCGATCGCCTGCTGGATGTCCCCGTCGCTCAGGTCGACGAGCAGGGGCTGGCCGTCGGCGGTGTCGGTGGACGTGGCGTTCTTGGCCCACATGCCGGCGTAGCAGTCGGCCTGCAGCTCGAGGCGGACGGCGTCGCTGTTGGGGCCCTGCTGGGTGCGCACCCGGCCCATCGTGCCCATCAGGTTCTGGATGTGGTGACCGTATTCGTGGGCGAGCACGTAGGGCTCCACGAAGGCGCCGGCGGGGCCGTTGAGCTGACGCTGGAGCACGTCGTCGAAGAACGTGGTGTCGAGATAGATCACCTGGTCGGCGGGGCAGTAGAAGGGGCCGACCTGCGAGGTCGCGCCCCCGCATCCGGTGCCCACGGATCCCGTGAACGTCTGCAGCCCGGCCTCGGGCTGGAACGCCACGTCGCTCTGCGCCGGCAAGGCCCTCGCCCAGTAGTTGGTGAGCGAGTTCTCGACCGCGACGCGGGCGCAGTCGCTGCTCTCGTTGGCGTCCGCACCCGTCTGGCAGCTCGCGTAGCGGCCGGTGTCGGTGCCCTGCATCCGGGAGGCGTCGAGGCCGTTGTCCGGGATGGTCGGGCTGTTGCCGCCGACGCACTGGGTGAGGACGACGAACAGCAGGAGCACGAGCAGCATGCCGACCCCGCCACCTGCCTTGGTGCCGCCCGGGATCGGGATCCGCATCCCGTCCATGCCGCCGCCGCCTCCGCCGCTGCCGGCGCCGGAGTCGCGCACGCGCGAGGTGTCGAGCTTGGCCTTGGGGTTGAAGCGCATCCTTGCTCCTGCCATCCGGCCCGAAGAGGGCGGCACCGTCCGAGCGAGCGGCGGCGCCTAGACTAACGAGCCTGATGATCACCGCCCAACACCTCGAGGTGCGTGCCGGGGCGAGGCTGTTGATGCGGGACGTGACCTTCCGGATCGCGCAGGGCGACAAGGTCGGTCTGGTGGGTCGCAACGGCGCCGGCAAGACCACGCTCACCAAGATCCTCGCCGGCGAGGCACTGCCCGCTGCGGGGTCGGTGTCGTCGACCGGCTCGGTGGGCTACCTGCCGCAGGATCCCCGCACCGGCGACCCCGACCAGCCGGCCCGGGAGCGGATCCTCTCCGCCCGCGGCCTCGACGAGGTGGTCCGGCGGCTGCGGGCCGCCGAGGAGGCGATGGGCAGCGACGATCCGGATGTGCGGGAGCGGGCGATGCGCCGCTACGAGCGTGCGGACGCCGCCCTCCACGCGGCCGGTGGCTACGCCGCGGAGTCCGAGGCGGCCACCATCGCCCACAGCCTCGGCATCGACGACCGACTGCTGGGCCAACCGCTGCGCACGCTGTCGGGTGGCCAGCGCCGGAGGGTCGAGCTCGCGCGGATCCTCTTCTCCGGCGCGGAGACGCTGTTGCTCGACGAGCCCACCAACCACCTCGACGCCGACTCCATCGTCTGGCTGCGTGACTTCCTGGGCTCCCACAAGGGCGGCCTCGTGGTGATCAGCCACGACACCGGGCTGCTCGAGGCGACGGTCAACCGGGTGCTCCACCTCGACGCCAACCGGGCCGAGATCGACGTCTACAACACCGGCTGGGCGGCGTACCTCGAGCAGCGGGAGACCGACGAACGTCGCCGCAAGCGCGAGCGCCTGAACGCCGAACGCAAGGCAGACGCACTGCTCGACCAGGCCGCCAAGATGCGTGCCAAGGCGACGAAGGCGCAGGCGGCCCAGTCGATGATGCGCCGTGCCGAGCGTCTGATGGCCGGGGTGGAGGGCGAACGTCGCACCGACCGGGTGGCGCGCATCAAGTTCCCGGCCCCGGCAGCGTGCGGGCGCACCCCCCTCACGGCGACCGGCCTGTCGAAGTCCTACGGCTCGCTCGAGGTCTTCACCGACGTCGACCTGGCCATCGACAAGGGCTCCCGGGTCGTGGTGCTCGGGCTGAACGGTGCCGGCAAGACGACGCTGCTTCGGATCCTCGCGGGCGTCGACCGGGCCGACACCGGAGGGGTGGAGCCCGGCCACGGGCTCAAGATCGGCTACTACGCGCAGGAGCACGAGACCCTCGACACCTCGCGCACCGTGCTGGAGAACCTTCGTTCCGCCGCGCCGCAGCTCACCGACACCGAGGCGCGGTCGGTGCTGGGATCGTTCCTGTTCAGCGGCGACGACGCGCAGAAGCCGACCCGGGTTCTGTCGGGCGGCGAGAAGACCCGCCTGGCGCTGGCCATCCTGGTCGTCTCGAGTGCGAACGTGCTCCTGCTCGACGAGCCCACCAACAACCTCGACCCCGCCTCGCGCGAGGAGGTGCTCGCCGCGATCCGCACCTACGAGGGGGCGATCGTGCTGGTCACCCACGACGAGGGCGCCGTGCGTGCCCTGGAGCCCGATCGCGTGCTGATCCTGCCCGACGGTGTGGAGGACCTCTGGAACGAGTCGTACGCCGACCTGGTGGCCCTGGCGTAGCTCGTCGACTGGCACACTCCCGCCATGACGACCGCCATACTGTCGACCGAGGAGATCGCCGCCGCCGGACTGCGCTTCGACCAGAAGGGCACCGTCGCCGTGGTCACACTGGACCGGCCCGAGGTCCGCAACGCCCAGACCCCGCGGATGTGGCGGACGCTCTCGGCGATCGGCGAGCAGATCTCCGACGACGTGCGTGTGGTCGTCGTGCGCGGGTCCGGGCACAGCTTCTCGGCGGGGCTCGACCGCGCCATGCTCGACCCGGCCGCCGCGGGGGATGGCACCGAGTCGCTCGTGGGTCTCCTGGCCCTGACGGACGACGAACTGGCGGCGACCATCGAGGAGTACCAGCGCGGCTTCACCTGGCTGCGAGACCAGCGGTTCGTGTCGATCGCCGTCGTGCAGGGCTATGCCATCGGAGCGGGCTTCCAGCTCGCGCTCTCCTGCGACCTGCGGCTGCTCGCGGCGGATGCCCAGCTGAGCATGAAGGAGTCCGCGCTCGGCCTGGTGCCCGACCTGACGGGGACCCAGCCACTCGTGGAGGCCGTGGGCTACTCGCGGGCGCTCGAGATCTGCGCCAGCGCGCGGATGGTCTCGGCAACCGAGGCGGCCCAGATCGGCCTGGCGACACTCGTCGTGCCCGACACGGATCTCGACGCGACCCTCGACGACCTCGTCGGCGCGCTGACCGCAGCACCGGTGGGCGCCGTACGGGAGACGAAGGCGTTGCTCCAAGGTGCCACCGACCGCGGTCTCGACGACCAGCGCCGGCGGGAGCGCGAGGCCCAGGTACGGCGCTTCCGCGAGCTCGCCGGGTGAGGGGCTCGGCCGAGGGCTGAGGCGGTGCCGCCGGTCACAGCAGGATGCCGCGGCTGGTCAGCCCGACCGTGCGTGCCAAGCCGGCTCGGAACGTGCGGTCGAGGAACTCCTTGTCCGCCAGCCCCCAGAGCAGCTCGGAGGTCTGCCACGCGGCCGCCCGCGCGAGGTGGATGCCGAAGGTGGCGAACCCGTCGTCGATCCGTCCCGCGATCCGGTCGACCGACGCCACGATGCCGCTGCTGAACCACTCCTTGATCTCGTCCTGCGCCGCCTCGAGGACGTCATTGGTCTGCGTGAAGTCGACGTGCTGCGGGGAGTCGTCCACCGGCTCGGTCCCGAGCTCTCGACAGGTCTCGACCACGGCCATGGCGAGGTCGTGGCTGATGTGCGCGTTCATGCCGGCCAGGGCGAACTGGACGGGGAGGGTGTGCTCCTTGCGCCGGGCGTCGAAGAGCGGGGCCCACGCCGGGCTGACGTCTGACCCGTCGAGGTCTGCGGCATAGGCCGCGAAGAAGAGGTTGGCGAAGTGGACATCCAACCGGGCGAGGAAGTCGCCGGCCACGAACAGATCGGCATCGATCGCACCGTCGACGAGGCGGGTGACCTGCCAGTACATCCGGTTGAAGTACGCGACCCCGTCGTCGTGGGGGAGCGCGGCGTCGATCTCGGACATCCGCTCGAGGACGCCGTCGATGTCGCGGGCGCGGTCCCATCCGTCGATGGCCATGTCCGATCGTAGGCGGCTTCCCCCTAACCTGCGGTGGGTGAGCGACCAGGCGGCGAACGGGCTCCTCGCCCTCATCTTCGGGTCTGCTGCCGCCGTCCTGCTCTTCGTGCCCGTCGCCGCCGTGCAGTACCGCCGGGACGGACGCCTCGGCCCCGGCGACCTGGCCGTCCTCATCGGCGGTGCGGTCTACGGGATGGCCCTGTGGACCTACACGCTCCTGCCGCTGCCGGACGTGGGGGACTACACCTGCCAGCACGCGCAGACACGGGTGATGGCGTTCGTCGACGACCTGCGACGCGCCGCCGAGAGCTCGGGTGCCGCCGGGCTCGGCGCGCCGGGTCGGCTGCTGCGCAGTCCGGTGTTCCTCCAGCTCGCGCTGAACGTGGCGCTCTTCGTGCCGTTGGGTGTCTTCGTCCGCCTGATCCTCCACCGCGGCGTCGTCGTGGCCACCGCCCTGGGGTTCGCGGTGTCACTGCTGATCGAGCTCACCCAGCTGACGGGGGTCTGGGGCGTCTATCCGTGCGCCTACCGGCTCTTCGACGTCGACGACCTGATCACCAACACCACTGGTGCCCTGCTCGGGGCGGTGCTCTCCGCGCCGTACGCCGTGCGGAGACGCCGTCGGCTGGCCGTCGAGGGTCTCCCGCCCCTTCCCGTGCGCGTCACCGCCGGACGGCGGCTGGTGGCGACGCTGTGCGATGTGCTGCTCGTGGTGCTGGTCGGAAGCGCGGTCGCGGTGGCCTGGCGCGCCTACCTGCTCTACGCGCGCGGCGAGCACCTCTCCGGGACCGGCCCGACCGAGGTCGTCCTGCGCTGCGCCGTACCCCTGGTGGTCGAGGCTGCACTCGTGCTGCTCGCGGGCAAGACGTTCGGCGAGCTGGTGACCGACCTGCGGACCGTCCCGTCCGACCTCAGCAGACGGCTGGTCAAGCTCCTCGTCGGAGTCGTTCCCCTGGTGGCGGTACTGATGGTCCCAGGCCCAGGCGGCGGCCCACTGCTGCTCGCGCTCGCGGTGACAGCCGTCGGAGGCGCGTTCCTGTCGCAGGACCATCGCGGCCTCGCCAACGCTGTCGCCGGGCTCGGCGTCGAGATCGACGACTCCTGATCGACGGCCACTGTCGGCGCTGCGCGGAACAATCTCACCCGGGCGTGGCGTTGAGGGTTCGGCAGTGAGGAGCGTGTCGTTGTCCGGAATGTCAGGGATGGGGCAGGTGTGGCGCCATGCGCGCACCGACCGCAGTGCCGTCGGCAACAAGCTCGAGCCGGGCACCGTGCGCCGTGTGCTCGGCTTCGCTCGGCCCCATCGGCGATTGATCGCCGTCTTCCTGACGCTCACCGTGCTCGACTCGGCGCTGGTGGTCGTCACACCTCTCCTGGTGCAGCGCATCGTCGACGACGGGATCCTCGCGCACGACCTCCGCCTCGTGATCGTGCTCGCGCTCGGCATGGCCGCTACCGCGCTGATCGGGGCCGCTTTGACGGTGGCGGCGGGCTATCTCTCGGCCCGCATCGGGGAGGGGCTCATCTTCGACCTGCGCACCCAGGTCTTCGGTCACGTCCAGCGCCAGTCCCTCGCCTTCTTCACCCGCACCCAGACCGGGGCTCTCGTGTCCCGGCTCAACAACGACGTGGTCGGCGCGCAGCGCGCGTTCACATCGACCCTGTCCAGCACCGTCTCCAACGCCATCTCCGTCGTGGTGGTCGGCATCGCGATGCTGGCGCTCAGCTGGCAGGTCACGCTCCTCTGCCTGGCCCTGTTCCCGGTGCTCTATCTGTTGTCCCGATGGGTGAGCGCGCGGCTGGCCGGTCTCACGCGGCGGCAGATGGACGGCAACGCTGACATGGGCACCGTGATGACCGAGCGGTTCAACGTGGCGGGCGCGATGCTGCTCAAGCTCTTCGGCCGTCCCGCTGACGACGACGCGCTCTTCGCGTCCAAGGCGGCGACCGTGCGCGACCTCGGCGTTCGGATCTCCCTCCTCACCCGACTCTTCGGCGGCGCGATGATGACGGTGCCGGCGCTGGCCACCGCTCTCGTCTACGGGCTCGGCGGCTACCTGGTGATCGAGGGCGAGCTGACGCTGGGCACGCTGCTGGCATTGGGCACCCTGCTGCTGCGCCTCCTCGGACCCCTCCAGGGTCTGTCCAACGTGCGGATCGACGTGATGACCGCCCTCGTCAGCTTCGAGAGGGTCTTCGAGGTGCTCGACCTGCCCTCCCTCATCCGCGAGGCTCCGGACGCCGTCGCGCTGCCAGCCACCGCGTCGCGCGTCGAGTTCGACCACGTGACCTTCCGCTACCCGCGGGCCGACGAGGTGTCCCTGGCCTCACTGGAAGCGGTCGCCCGCACCGAGAGCCGGGACGGTGGCGACGTCCTCCACGAGGTGACCTTCACCGCTCTGCCGGGGGAGATGGTGGCTCTGGTGGGCCGGTCGGGCGCCGGCAAGACGACCCTGACCCACCTCGTCGCCCGTCTCTACGACGTCGGGTCCGGGGCCGTGCGGGTCGGCGACCGCGACGTGCGCGACGTGACGTTGGAGTCGCTGTCCCACGTGGTCGGCTATGTCACCCAGGACGCCCACCTGTTCCACGACACGATCCGGTCCAATCTCCTCTACGCGCGTCCGGGAGCCACCGACGCCGAGCTCTGGGACGCCCTGGACTCCGCCCAGGTCGCGGGTCTCGTGCGCTCACTGCCCGACGGCCTCGACACGGTCGTCGGCGACCGCGGTTACCGGCTCTCGGGTGGCGAGCGGCAGCGCTTGGCGATCGCCCGTCTGCTGCTCAAGGCGCCCGCGGTCGTCGTCCTGGACGAGGCGACCGCCCACCTGGACTCCGAGTCCGAGCAGTCGGTCCAGCGCGCCCTCGACGCCGCGCTCGCCGAACGCACCAGCCTCGTCATCGCGCACCGGTTGTCCACGATCAGGCGGGCCGACCAGATCCTGGTCCTCGACGACGGCCGGATCGTGCAGCGCGGCACGCACGCCGAGCTCCTGGCCCAGGGCGGGCTCTACGCCGACCTCTACCGCACCCAGTTCCTCTCGTCAGGCCAGGAGGAGCCGGTCGCCGTCCCCGGCTGACCGCTGCTGGTTGAGGCGGCGCCGAGGGACGAGGCGCCGTCACGAAACCGGCACCATCACGGAAGCGACCCCACCCACCGGGTCTCGACGCGGGCTCGCCTGGCGGCTCGCCCGGCTCGACCAGCGAGACCATCGCCTGGCGGCTCGCCCGGTGGTTCCTGAGGAGCGAGCGTCTCGAAGGGCTCGACCGGCGAAAGAGGTCTGGTGACGGGCCCCGGGGGGCCCTCCTCGACCAGCGGAGAGTGCGACCCTGCGCGACCTCCTCGACCACCAGAAGCATTGTTCGGTGGCAGGATCGGTGCCATGGACCTGGGCCTGAAGGACCGCGCGTTCCTCGTCACCGGTGCGACCCGCGGTCTGGGCCGGGCTACGGCGGCGGCCCTGGTGGCAGACGGGGCCCGGGTCGTGGTCTCGGGGCGGCATGCAGACACCGTGGAGGCCGCGGCGCGCGAGCTGGGGGAGGGGGCAGTCCCGGTGGTCGCGGACAATGCCGACCCGGAGGCCCCGGCCCGGCTCGTCGCGGCCGCGCTGGCGGGGTTCGGCCGGCTCGACGGCGCACTGATCTCGGTCGGCGGGCCGCCCGTCGGCACGGTCACCGGTGCCTCCGACGAGGACTGGTCGCTGGCCTTCGAGTCGGTCTTCCTCGGCGCCGTCCGGATCGCGCGCGAGGTGTGCGCCGTGCTCGAGGAGGGCGGAGCGATCGCTTTCGTGCTGTCGTCGTCGGTCCGCTCGCCCGTGCCCGGGCTGGCGATCTCCAACGGCCTCCGTCCCGGGTTGGCCATGGTGGCCAAGACCCTCGCCGACGAGCAGGGGCCACGGGGCGTGCGGGTCAACGGGCTGTTGCCGGGGCGGCTGGCGACCGAGCGGGTGGCCGAGCTCGACGCGTCCTCGGGTGACGCCGAGGCGTCCCGGGCGCGTGCGGTCGCGCAGATCCCGCTCGGTCGCTACGGCGACCCGGAGGAGTTCGGCAGGGTCGCCGCGTTCCTGCTGTCCCCGGCGGCGTCGTACGTCACCGGGTGCATGGTCCCCGTCGACGGCGGGATGCTCCGCTCGTTCTGAGCCTCCTCGGGATCGCCCTTCGCGGCCGCGCGGCGCAGTCGAGCCGATCCCGGGCCCCCTCGCCACTCGTCGTAGGCGAGATAGAGGAAGCCGAAGATCGCGAGCAGCCCGAAGAACCACCACTGCAGTCCGTAGAAGAAGTGCGGACCGTTGCCCAGCTCTGGGAGCTCCGCTCCCACGAGGGGGGTGGCGGGCCCGGGGTCCTCGGACCGGAGGTCGAGGAAGCCCCCCAGGACATTCTCGCCGATCGCGGGGCCGATCTCCTGGCTCGAGATCGCCCGGGTCGAGCCGTCGGTGACCTTGGTGGAGTCGCCGGTCGCATCCGCTCGCACCCAGCCGCTGACCGTGACCTCGCCGGTGGGTGGCGCGGGTACGTCGTCGGGCACCACGCCGCTGTTCTCCGTGGCCAGCCAGCCGCGGTCGACGAGCACGACGGCGCCGTCCGTCGTCCGCAACGGGACCACGACGTCGACGCCCGCCGACCCCTCCCGTGTGCGGTAGCGCACGATCACGGTCTGGTCCGTCAGGTAGTCGCCATGAGCGGTCACCACACGCCATTCGTCGTCCGGGTCGACGGCTCGCCCGGGCGCGAGGACGTCGGTGACCTCGACGGGCCGGGCGTCCTCGTTGCGCTCGACGATCGCGTTGTCGCGCTGGCGGTCGTCGAGGCGATGGAACTGCCAGCGTCCCAGCCACCAGGTCGCGTAGGCCAGCAACACCACGACCAGGAAGAAGACGATCCAGCGGCGGCTCACCAGGAACCGGAAGGATCGCGGGGACGGCACCTGGCGAGGCTATCCGGCCGGTCGATCCGCTCCCGCCCGGACCGGCCGGGAGGGGGGTCCGTCGCCGGGCCGACCGTCGGCCAACCTGAACGGTTCTAGACTGGCTCGGTGACACGAGTGCTGGGTGACCGCTTCGGTCGGGTCGCTACCGACCTCCGGGTCTCGCTGACAGACCGGTGCAACCTGCGGTGCTCCTACTGCATGCCCGCCGAGGGTCTGGAGTGGCTGCCCGACGAGAGCGTGCTGACCGACCGGGAGATCGTCCGCCTGATCGACATCGGGGCGCGGCTGCTGGGCATCCGCGAAGTGCGGTTCACCGGTGGGGAGCCGCTCGTCCGTCGCGGCCTGGTCGACATCGTGGCCGGCACGCGCGCCGTCTCGCCCGACCTCGAGATCTCGATGACGACCAACGCCCTCGGCCTGGCCAGGACCGCCCACGCGCTCGCCGCTGCCGGGCTCGACCGGGTCAACGTCAGCCTCGACAGCGTCCGCCCCGAGTCGTTCCACGCCGTCACCCGGCGCGACCGTCTCCACGACGTGGTCGACGGTCTGGCCGCGGCGGCCGAGGCCGGGCTCGGCCCGATCAAGATCAACGCCGTGCTCCTGAGGGGGATCAACGACGAGGAGGCCCCCGAGCTGCTGCGCTGGTGCCTCGAGCGTGGCTACCAGTTGCGCTTCATCGAGCAGATGCCCCTCGACGCCCAGCACGGGTGGAGCCGGCTGGAGATGGTCACGGCCGACGAGATCTTCGCCGCCCTCGAGAAGGAGTTCGTGCTCACGCCGGACCAGGAGCCGCGAGGAAGCGCTCCCGCCGAGCTCTTCCTGGTCGACGGGGGACCCGCGACCGTCGGAGTGATCGCGTCGGTGACCAGGCCGTTCTGCGGTGACTGCGACCGCGTGCGTCTCACGGCCGACGGTCAGGTGCGCAACTGCCTGTTCGCGCGCGAGGAGTCCGACCTTCGCAGCGCCCTGAGGGCCGGAGCGAGCGACGAGGAGATCGCGGACCGCTGGGTCGCGGCGATGGCCACGAAGCGGGCCGGACACGGCATCGACGACCCCACGTTCCTGCAGCCGGACCGCCCGATGTCAGCGATCGGGGGCTGAGTCGAGGCTGAGGCTCGATCAGGGGATCGCGCCCGGTCCCGGATCGGCCGGAGCCTGCGAAGCCGGCACCACGTCGAGCAGGAAGTCGCGGGCCGAGAGGAAGTCGCCGAGCGATCCTCGATGGTCGTCGCAGGCCAGCCAGACCTTGCGACGCTCGGGGGTGTGGAGCCGGGGGTTGTTCCACACGAGGGCCCACTCGGCCGGCTCGGTGCAGCGCTTGGCCGAGCACGTCAGGTCGTCGGGCACGATGCTCCTCGTGAGTGGCTCTTGACGTGGGCCGCGCGTCGGACCCGCCGTTCGACCCTGCCTTCAAGCCGGTCGACGACCCGCCGTCGGACAAGGCGATGCCGGACAGCCACGGGGGAAGCTGTCCGGCATCTGGTTGAAGATTCTTGCATGTCGGGACCGGTTGTCAAAGATCCCTCTCTCGCGCGTCGGACTCGGATTCGGTTGCCGGTGGCAGTTGCCGCACACGCGACACGCCCTCCGGCAGCGCGAACTCATCGGATCTCGTGGTGGTGGCGTTGGCCATCACCACCGCGACGTAGGGCAGCACCAGGGCAGCGATGACGAGCACGACGCGGAGCCAGGTGATGGGCACCACGATGGCCCCGACGAAGCACGCGGTGCGGAACCCCATCGCCCACAGATAGCGCCGCTGACGTGCGGCGATGTCGGCCGCGCGACCCGCCCCCGCGGTGGTGATCCGCACGACCTGTCCGGCGTCACCGGACTGCTGCCGGGCCATGCGCTCCATCCTACGTCGGTAGGATCGAGGTGCCCGCCGGTCGAGGACCGGACGCCAGCCGAGGAGGCCCCGTGTCCAACCGCACCTATCGCGTCACCGAGATCGTCGGCACGTCGCCCGATGGCATCGACCAGGCCGTGCGCAACGGGATCGAGCGGGCGGCCCGCACGCTGCGGCACGTCGACTGGTTCGAGGTCACCCAGGTGCGCGGTCAGGTCAAGGACGGCGCGGTCGAGCACTTCCAGGTCGGCATGAAGGTCGGGTTCCGCCTCGAGGACGACTGACCCAGGCTCGCCGGGGTATGCCGTCGTCTGGTGCGTGAGAAGCACCATCCAGGCACCAGAGCACAGCCGTCTGACGCGCCAAGTCGGGTCGAGACTCAGGCCGGCAGTCGCAGGTCTCGACGCCTGAGAGCAACCGTGCCGACCAGCGCGAGAGCCACGGCCGACCCGGTCAGGACCAGCAGGGGAGCGGCGGAGAACTCCGCGGCGGGGAGCTGCGGCACGTGGGTGAACGGCGACAGGTCGAGGATCGCGTCGGACAACCCCAGGGGCGGGCCGAACATCGGCCCCACCATCAGGGCGAGCAGGACCAGCCCCCAGGCGAGGGGTACGGACAGTCGGGGGAGCAGTCCAGTCACGGCGATGATCGCGGCGCCCAGGAGCAGCAGAGCCGGCACCTGGACGAGGCCGGCGGCGAGCATCCGGCGTACGTGGGTCCCGGTGTCACCCAGCGTGACGCCGGCCGCCATCCCGAAGGCGACGGCGAACACCGCCAACAGGACCAGCGAGCCGCCCAGCGTGTTGATCACCTGGGCCACGACCCAGCGTCGTCGGGTGACCCCGGCCGCGAGGAGGGACTCGACAGTTCCGGCTGCCTCGTCCGCATGCAGTCGCAGCAGCATCTGGGCCAGATAGAGGGCCACGAACATGGCCGACATCCCCGCCATCGAAGCCTGGAACGCGTCGAGGATGTGCTCGGAGCCCGCGACCCGCGCATACCAGTCGCGTGCGCCTCCGCTGACATCTTGGACCTGCTCAGACATCGCGCCGAAGATCAGGCCGAACGCCAGGAGCCCGATCGTCCAACCGAGCAGCGCGCCGCGCTGCAGGCGGAACGCGAGCCCTTCGGGGCCGAGCATCCCGGACGACGCGTGGGCGTGTCCCTGACGCTGGGGCCACAGACCGGCCCCCACATCGCGCCTCGCAACGAGCAGCCACGCCGTCGTGAGAAGACAGCCGGCGAGGACGAGGAAGAGGAGCAGCGGCCACCAGTGGTCGCCGCCGAAGGGCCGCATCTGCTGCCCCCAGCCGATGGGTGAGAGCCAGGACGGCCAGGCGCTGGTCACCCGCAGCGCTACGGGGTCGGGGGTGCCGAGCATGTTGCCGAGACCCGACAGCAGGAAGGACGCTCCGAGCGCCCCGCCGGCCAGCCCGATGGCGCCGCGTGCAGTGGAGGCGAGCTGGACGGTCACCGCAGCCACCCCGGTGAAGACAAGTCCGACAGCGGCCACGGCGCTGCCTGCGACGAACGATCCGGCGACCGGCTGACTGTTCACGACCATCGTGAGACCCAGGGTCAGGGCCAGGACGAGGTTGGCGGCCCCGGCGACGATGACGGCGGCGCAGAGGTCGGCCCGCCGACCCACGACCGCCGAGCCCACCACCTCGCTGCGTCCGAGTTCCTCGTTCTGCCGAGTGTTGCGTACGACGCTGAGCACGCTCATCATCGCCGCCAAAGAGGCCAGCAGCACGAAGTCGCGCATCATCGTCGCGCCACCCACGCTGGGCCCGGACGTCAGGCCGAGCATCCGCAGTCCGGGACTGTTCGTCGGGATCGCCGCCTCCTGGGCGACGTCCTCGGCCGTCCTTAGCGTGTTCACGAACATCGCTGTGGTGGCGACGAGGAAGGCGGACATCCCGAGCACCCACACGGACAGTTGCACGCGGTCGCGTCGGGCTGCGAGCCGGGTCAGGCGCCAGGTGCCGGCGAGGCTGTTCACCGGGAGTGCACCACCTCGGCCTCTGGCGCGCCCTGCTCCGAGCCCGTGGCGTAGTGGCGCATGAAGAGCTCCTCCAGCGTCGGGGGAGAGCTGGTGAGGGACCGGATCTCGAACGAGACCAACTGGCCCATCACGGCGTTGAGGTCGCCGACGTCGACACTGAACCGGGCCCGCTCGCGCTCGAGCACCAGGTCGTGCACACCCTCCACGAGACGGAGGTCCACCGCGGGCTGGGCGGTCTCCACGTCGATCGTGGTCCGCGTCAGGTGTCGGAGGTCCGCGAACGTCCCGGACTCCGCCACCCTGCCGTCGCGGATGATCGTGACCCGGTCGCACAGCGCCTCGACCTCGGAGAGGATGTGACTGGAGAGCAGGACGGTGCGCTCGGCCGCTCGCACGCCGCGCACGACCTCCTGGAACTCCGCCTCCATGAGCGGGTCGAGGCCTGACGTGGGCTCGTCGAGGAGGTAGAGCTCGGCGTCGCAGGCGAACGCCGCCACGAGCGCGACCTTCTGTCGGTTGCCCTTGGAGTACGCACGGCACTTCTTGGTCGGGTCGAGGTCGAAGCGCTCGAGCAGCTGGGCGCGGCGTCCCTGCACCAGACCTCCCCGCAGGGCACCGAGGAGGTCGATGACCTCACCTCCCGTGAGGTTCGGCCAGAGGTTCATCTCGCCCGGGACATAGGCCAGCCGTGCGTGCAGGGTGGCCGAGTCGCGCCAGGGGTCGTGGCCCAACAGAGACACCTCGCCCGCGGTCTTGCGGAGAAGGCCCAGCAGAATCCGGATCGTGGTCGTCTTGCCGGCGCCGTTCGGACCCAGGAAGCCGTGTACCTCGCCGACGGGGACGGCGAGGTCGAGGTGGTCCAAGGCGCGGGTCGGGCCGAAGTCCTTCACCAGGCCGCGGGTCAGGATCGCCGTGGCGACGTCCGTCCGGGAAGCCGACGCCGGTCGGGACGCAGGCGCGTTCACGTGACCGACTGTGCTCCCCGGCGTGGGACTCCCGACAGAGGCCGTGCGCCCCATCTCCGGTGACCAAGGTCCCGGAGCGCGCGGCCGGGTCCGGCGCTGGTGGAGGGAGCGGGTCAGGCGTGCTGGTCCTCGGGCGCCTGGTCGGGCTGCACGGACCACTCCGGGGGCTCGTCCTCGCCGGACGCCTCGTCCCGCTCCGCATCGGCGGAGGTCTCCTGGACCTTGCCGGGAGCGTGGTGGACGGGCGCGTAGACGGCGTACAGCTGCATCGGCTCGTCCCCGATGTTGGTGACGTTGTGCCACGTGCCGGCGGGGACCAGGATCGCCCAGCCGTCCTCGACCTCCTGGTCGAAGTCGAGCTGGTCCTCGGCCGGACCCATCTGCACCCGCCCGCGTCCGGCGTCCAGCCGGAGGAACTGGTCGGTCTCGGGGTGGGCCTCCAAGCCGACGTCGCCCCCGACGGGGATCGACATCAGGGTCAGCTGGAGGTACTTCCCGGACCAGGCCACCCTGCGGTAGTGGGGGTTCGCCCGCGTCTCCGTCTCGAGGTCGAACGACGCTGGTGCCGGCCCGATGTCCTTGACGCTCATCACCACTCCCGATCCATGACGCGGGTTCAGACTGGCCGGACGCGTGACTGCGCCGGCCCACGACCACCTTGTCAGACCCGGTCTCCGACGGACCACCCGACTCAGGTGTCGGTGGTTTCGTCTACCCAGGGGTAGTCGCTAGCGTCGGTCGCGTGACTCCTGAAGCGGACACCACGGCGGACGCCCCGACGGGACGGTCGGTGCTGGTCACCGGCGGCAACCGAGGCATCGGTCGGGCGATCGCGGAGGCCTTCGTGGCCCAGGGAGACCGCGTGGCCGTGACGACCCGCAGCGGGGGCGCGCCGGACGGGTGCCTCGACGTGCGGTGCGACATCACCGACCAGGAGGCGGTGGACGCGGCGTTCGCGCAGGTGGAGGCCGCGCACGGCCCGGTCGAGGTGTTGGTGGCGAACGCCGGGATCACTGCCGACACGCTGCTGCTCAGGATGTCCGACGACGACTGGGCGAATGTGATCGACACCAACCTCACGGGGTCCTTCCGCCTGGCCCGGCGTGCCGCGAAGGGGATGCTGCGCCTGCGCCGCGGCCGGATCATCTTCATCTCGTCGGTCGTCGGCCTGCTGGGCTCGGCCGGCCAGGTGAACTACGCCTCCTCCAAGTCGGGGCTGGTCGGCATGGCCCGCTCGATCGCGCGCGAGCTGGGGTCCCGCTCGATCACCGCGAACGTCGTGTCGCCCGGCTTCGTCGAGACCGACATGACCGACGTGCTCACCGACGACCAGAAGGCCGCCATCAAGGGGCAGGTGCCTCTCGGCCGCTATGCGCGGCCGGACGAGGTGGCCGCCGCGGTCACGTGGCTGGCCGGTGACGGGGCGGCGTACGTCACGGGAGCGGTGATCCCGGTCGACGGCGGCCTCGGCATGGGCCACTGATGCAGCGTCCGTCGTCGCTGACGAGCCCTCCGATCCGATCCATCCCGGCAACCTAGGAGCACACGAATGGGCATTCTCGACGGCAAGCGGGTCCTCGTCGCCGGGGTCACGATGGACACCTCGATCGGCTTCGCGGTGGCGCGGGTCGCGCAGGAGCAGGGCGCCACGGTGGTGATCTCGAACTTCGGCCGGGCGCTCGGGATCACCCGGAGGATCGCCAAGCGACTGCCCGTGGAGCCTCCGGTCCTGGAGCTCGACGTCACCGACGACGAGCACCTCGCCCGGCTTCCCGACCTGCTCCGCGAGCACGTGGATGGCCTCGACGGGGTGGTGCACTCGATCGCGTACGGGAACCCCGAGACGTTGCTCGGTGGCAAGTTCCTGGACGGCCCGTGGCCCGACGTGGCCCAGGCGGTGCAGGTGTCGGCGTACTCTCTCAAGTCGCTGGCGATGGCCTGCCGACCGCTGCTCGGACCGGGCTCGTCGGTCGTCGGGATGACGTTCGACGCGACCATCGCGTGGCCGGCGTACGACTGGATGGGCGTCGCCAAGGCCGCCCTGGAGTCGACCAACCGCTACCTCGCCCGCGACCTGGGGCCGGCAGGCATCCGCAGCAACCTCGTGTCGGCCGGGCCGCTCAAGACGCTGGCGGCCAAGGCGATCCCGGGCTTCGAGGATCTCGAGTCGATGTGGAAGGACCGCGCTCCGCTCGGGTGGGACGAGGGCGACCACACCCCGACCGCCCGGGCGGTGGTGGCGCTGCTGTCGGACTTCTTCCCCGCGACGACCGGCGAGATCGTGCACGTCGACGGCGGCTTCCACGCGATGGGTGCCTGAGGGCTGCCCGACGGCGCACCTGCTTCGGTAGCGTTCCTGCGTGACCAGCGAGTCGGAAGGGTCGGCCGCGGAGAGCAGCCTGGTCGAGCTGCGGGTGCTCGAAGGGCCGAACCTCTACTTCCCGCGCGCGGCGGTCAAGCTGACGCTCTCGATCGAGACGCTGGCGGGCCTGCCCACCGAGCGTGCCAGGCGATTCTCCGAGCGGATCGGCCTCCGCAACGCCCGGCCCGGTGAGCCGGGGACGGGCTTCCGGCAGCGGTTCGCCATCCGGGCCGTGGCGCGGCTCGTCCGCGCTGTCGCGCACGAGGCCGGGACCAGTCGGCTCGCCGTCCGCGTTCGGTCCACGAGCGACCCGCATCAGATCGTGGTGGCCTATCCGTGGCGGCACCGGGCGCGGGCCGAGGAGATGGGACACGCGGTCGCGGCGGTGCTGGACGAGCTCCCGGGGGCCGACGTCGACGCCGCGGTCGGCCGAGCGGCCGAGCGCGTGGCCGCGGCACCCCTGGGCGACCCGCCGCGCACGATCACGCCGAAGATCCCGGTCGTGGCCGTCACCGGCACCAACGGCAAGACCACGACGAGCCGGCTGATCGCCCATCTCGGCCGGACGCAGGGCAAGGTCGTCGGCTGGTCGAACACCGACGGGATCTACGTCGACGGGCTCCTCGTCGAGGCCGGGGACTACTCCGGCCCCAGTGGCGCGGGCCGGGTGCTCGCGCACGAGGAGGTCGAGCTGGCTGTCACCGAGACGGCACGCGGCGGGATCCTCCTCAAGGGGATCGGGCTCACGCGCAACGACGTCTCCGTCGTCACCAACGTCACCGCTGACCACCTCGGACTCCAGGGGATCGACACCCTCGACCAGCTCGCCGAGGTCAAGGCCGTGGTCCCGCACATCACGCGGCGTTCGGGCTGGGCGGTGCTGAACGGCGACGACCCCCGGGTCTTCGCGATGCGCCAGGTGATCAAGGCTCGGCCGTGGGTCTTCTCTCTCGATCCGGACTCTCCGGCCGTGCGCGACGTGCTCGGGACGGGCGGGCGCGCGACGACGGTGATCGACGGCTGGATCTGCGTGCTCACCCCGGGGGCCGACCCGCTGCCGCTGGTCGACCTGGCCGAGGTGCCGATGACCCTCGCGGGGCTGTCCCGCTTCAACGTCGAGAACGCCCTCGCCGCCGCCTCCGCGGGTCTGGCGATCGGCATCCCGCAGGAGTCCGTCGTGGAGGGCCTCTGCTCCTTCCGTCCCGATGCGGAGCACAACCCCGGGCGGATGAACATCTTCAGCCTCGGCGAGACCTCGGTCGTCATGGACCTGGCCCACAACGAAGCCGGTCTCGAGGCGCTGCTCGAGATCATGCGGGGCATCCGGCCACCCGGAGGGCGCCTGCTGCTCGGGCTGGGAGCGGTGGGGGACCGTCAGGACGACCTCCTCGAGCGCCTGGGTGAGATCGCGGGCATGAACGCCGACGTCGTGGCGATCGGACACAAGCGCCGCTACCTGCGGGGACGGACGCTCGAGGAGCTCGACCAGCTGTTCCGTGCGGGGCTGGAGCGGGTCGGGGCGAGCGAGGTGTCGTCGTACGAGACCGAGGTCGCGTCGCTGGCCGCCCTCGTCGAGCAGGCCCGCCCCGGCGATGTCGTGGGGCTGATGTGCCACGCCCAGCGCGAGGAGGCCTACGCCTGGATCGCCGACCACGGCGGTACGCCGGACCCGCCGGAGGTCCTCGCCGCCAAGGTGCGCGCGGCCCAGGGAGCTTGAATCCTTGGCACGGTGCCGCTCGCAACGGGTCGGCGCCTCGTTCCTCGGCGCCTCCTCAACCGGCGGGGGCGTAGTCCGGGTCGGCGGTGGGGGAGGAGCTGGCGCCGGCTTGGGCCTGCTGCGACCAGGTCTCCAGCTCGGCCATCACCTCGGGGTGCTTGTCGACGCAGATGACGACCAGGTCACCGACGTTCGCCCGCGAGAGCGCGTGACGCACCGCCTCGATCTCGTCGCGCACCTCCTCGACCTGCTTGCAGCGCCCGCCGTCCGCGATGCCGGCGCGCACCCCCTCGATGACCAGGCCGGCGATCTCGCCCGGCTGCCGCCCGCGCAGGTGGGAGTCCTCGCGCACGATGACGACGTCGAAGTGGTGCGAGGCCACCTCGCCGAGCTCCCGCATGTCCTCGTCACGCCGGTCCCCGGCCGTGGCGATGATGCC
The DNA here is from genome assembly GCA_964542635.1 of uncultured Nocardioides sp. Lineage (GTDB taxonomy): Bacteria > Actinomycetota > Actinomycetes > Propionibacteriales > Nocardioidaceae > Nocardioides. The sequence goes on from CAZIVD010000032.1 coordinate 29,444, forward strand.
GATGCGGGAAGGGCGGGCCAGGTCGTGCGACAACGACTCGCCGACCCGGTCGACGAAGTCGCCGAGCAGCCGCATCGCGGGTGCGTTGTGGCAGTAGTCGACGATGACGTTGACGCCGTTGACATCGACCTCGTTGAGCCGCCCGGGCGCGAGGTAGTAGTTGGTCGAGAAGCTGCGCAGACCCTGTCGGATGTCGTGCAGGGGGGCGCCGGCGGCGAACGCGGCCGCGGCGGCGGCGAGCGCGTTCTGCACGTTCATCCTGGCCCGACCGCCGAACGTCGCGGGGAGCAGGTGGGTCCAGGCGAGCTGCATCTCGCGGCGGCCGTGCTTGACCACGATCATCTCGCCGCGGTCCGACGGGTTGAGCACCAGCGCCTTCCCGCCCCGGCGGCAGTGCGCCTCGATCATCTCGCGGGTCTCCGAGCCGGGATCCTCCATGGAGAACCAGACGACCTGACCCGAGCAGCGACGCCGCATCTCGCGGACGAGCGGGTCGTCGGCGTTGAGGACGGCGTGCCCGTCGCGCGGCACGGCCTCGACCAGCACCGCCTTCACGTCGGCCAGCTGCTCGACCGTGTCGATGCCGCGCAGGCCGAGGTGGTCGGGCTGGACGTTGAGCACGACGGCTACGTCGTTGCGCTCGTAGCCCAGGCCCTCGCGCAGGATGCCGCCGCGCGCCACCTCGAAGACGGCGAAGTCCACGCGCGGGTTCTGAAGGACCATCCGGGCGCTGCGCGGGCCCGAGGCGTCGGCCTTGATGATCAGCCGCTCGTCGATGACGACGCCGTCGGTCGAGGTCATCCCGACCTTGCGGCCCATCCCCTTGAAGATGTGGGAGATCATCCGGCTGGTCGTCGTCTTGCCGTTGGTCCCGGTGACGGCGACGATCGGGATCCGGCTCGGGGCGCCCGGCGGGAAGAGCATGTCGACCACCGGCTTGGCGATGAACTGGGGCTCGCCGATGGTCGGGTGGGTGTGCATCCGGAACCCGGGAGCGGCGTTGACCTCGCAGATCGCCCCGCCCGTCTCCCGCACCGGCTCGGTGATGTCGGGGCAGATGAAGTCGATGCCCGCGATGTCGAGGCCGATCATCCGGGCGGCCTCCTCGGCGATCTCGACGTTCTCGGGATGGGCCTCGAAGGTGCGGTCGATGGAGATGCCGCCGGTCGACATGTTGCCGGTGAGCGCGAGCTTGACCATCTCGCCGTTCTCCGGGACGGACTCGAGCGTGTGCCCCTGGCCGGCCAGCACCTCGATGGCGGTGTCGTCGACCTTGATCCGGGTCAGCACCTTCTCGTGGCCCACGCCGCGGCGCGGGTCGGCGTTGGTGAGCTCGACGAGCTGCTCGATCGTGGCCTGGCCGTCGCCGATCACGTGGGCGGGGACCCGCTCGGCGATGGCGACCATCCGCCCGTCGATGATCAGGCAGCGGTAGTCCTTGCCGGTCACGAAGGTCTCCACGATGACCGTGCCGCGGCGGCTCTGCTCGCGGGCGATCGGGTACGCCTCGCGCACCGCCTCCTCGTCGCCGAGGTCGAGGCACACGCCGCGTCCGTGGTTGCCGTCGAGGGGCTTGACGACGACCGGGAACCCGATCCGACGGGCCGCGGCGACCGCGCCGTCCTCGGAGCGCACCGACTCCTGCGCAGGGACCGGCAGGCCGGCGGCGCCCAGCAGCCTGGTCGTGAGGTCCTTGTCGGAGGCGACGTCGACGGCGATCGCCGAGGTCGCGGAGGTCATCGTGGCGCGGATCCTCTTCGCGTGGACGCCTTGCCCGAGCTGCACGAGGGAGTACTGGTTGAGGCGGATCCACGGGATGTCGCGCGACACCGCCTCGTCGACGAGGGCCTGGGTGGAGGGCCCGAACGCCGTGCGCTCGGCGCGCAGGATGAACGACTCGAGCTCGGTCTCCCAGTCGAGGTCGGGGTCGGCCTGCACCAGATGGTTGACCAGGCGTACGGCGAGCCGTCCGGCGGCGAGGCCCACCTGCTCGTCGGCGTACCCGTAGATGACGTTGTAAACGCCCGGACGGCCCTTGACCTGACGGGTCTTGCCGCGCCGGATGTCGTGGCCGACGACCTGCTGGAGCGCGAGGGCGCAGTGCTCGGCGACATGGCCGAGCCAGGTGCCCTCCTCGAGCCGCTCGACGAAGCCGCCGCGGCGGCCCCGCGAGCAGGAGTGGTGCTGCAGGCCGGGCAGCATCTGCACCAGGTGCTCGCTGAACCCGGGAATCGTGTTGGTCGGGAACTCCTCGAGCCGGCCGAGGTCGACCACGAGGTGGATGGCCTGCTCGTAGGACCAGATGTTGGCGCCCCGGTAGACCCGGGTCTCCAGGATCGAGAGGTCGGGGGTGGGGCGCTCGCTCAAGATTCGGATCCGTCCTGTTCGGGTGGCGACGCGGAGTCGTGACTTCCGATCTTGGTGCGAGTACGGGCCAGTCGTCTACGCAAGGCTGCGGGACTCGCGTCGGCCGCGGCGATGTCGCGGGCCATCTGGCGCAGGTCGTGCTGGGCCTGCTCGATCTCGGCGACGTCCTCCGGGTCCACCTTCGGGGGCTGGGGGATCAGCGCCCGCTGGGTGAGGTCGAACGTCGAGCCGGCCGGAAGCACGTGCAGGATGACGCCGCTCGCGAGCAGCGGGGAGGAGCGCTTCGCCTCGTGGGCGTTCGACACGATGCGGGACGGGTCGAAGACCGTCACGCTGCCTCGCCCGATCACCCTGAGGACCTCGTGGTCGTCCTCCTCGGTGATCACCGCACAGGTGTCCTCGTCCACGCCGATGCCGAGGAGCTGCGGCGACTGCGCGACGATCATCAGGAGCCGGCCATAGCGGTTGCGCTGGTCGAAGTGCTGGTCGATGACCGCCGAGCGGACCAGCCCCAGCCCGGCCGCGACCTGGGTCATCCGCTGCTTGGGGGTGGCGCCGCCCACGCCGAAGGCGACCATGTGCGAGGACTGGATGCTGGCACCGGCGGAGGTGCCGGCCACCACCGCGCCGCGGCGGTGCGCGGCCACGATGGCCTCGGCCAGGGGCGTCCCGCTGACGATCGCCGACAGCTTGAGCTGGTTGCCGCCGGTCATGAACACACCGGTGGACTCGGACACGGCCTTGACCAGATCGGGGTCGTGCGCCTCCTCGCGGGTCTCCGGCCGGACCGGCACCACCTCGCTGGCCCCCAGCCGCCGGAAGAGCGCGTCGTACACCTCGACGACCTCGTCGCCCAGCGACGACGCCGTCGGGATCAGGGCGATGCGAGCGTCCGGTCCGCCACTCGCGGTGACGAACTCCTTGAGGATCGTGCGCTTGCGGAGCTTGTCCTCCGCCCCTCCGATCACGAGGAGCGGACCGGGTCCGGGCGTAGGCATGACACCGCAGGCTAGCCGGTGACACAGTGGTCGCGTGCACGAGCAGGGGGGAGCCGACCCGAGCGTGTCCGTGACCAGACGGCGGATCGCGGTGATGCGGCACGGCAAAGCCGAGCAGGCCGCGCGCACCGACTTCGAGCGACCGGTGGCCGAGCGCGGGCGGCGCGACAGCGCCGAGGCCGGCGGCTGGCTCGCGGATCAGGGCTTCCGGCCGGACCACGCACTGGTCTCGGCGGCGCTCCGTGCGGTCGGCACCTGGATGAGCGTGGCCGAGGGGGGCGGTTGGGACCTGGAGGCGAGCCTCTCCCAGGTGCTGTACGGCGCCGGCCCGGAGACTGCCCTGGATCTGGTCCGCGAGAGCCCCGAGGACGTGGCTTCGCTGATCGTCGTCGGCCACAACCCGACGATGGCCTATCTGGCCTCGCTCCTGGACGACGGCGAGGCGGAGCCCGCACTGAGCTCCGAGGTGCTGGGTGGCTACCCCACCAGCGCCGTCGCGGTCTTCGAGTACGTCGGGGCGTGGGCCGACCTCGACGTCGCGGGTGCACGCCTGGTGGCCTTCCACGTCGGGCGTGCCGACCCGGCGTAGATCTCGCCCCGCCCCTCCTCGGTTTCCCCGGCTGACCGGGGGAACTGCGACCAGGTGGGCAGAACTTCCCCCGTCAACCCGCAGTCTCGGCTGGCGACCGGGGCGACCGGGGCGACCGGGGCGACCGGGGGCGGGGCCCAAGGCGGTCAGAGCGGGGGAGCGGGCGTGGTGACGCCCTCGGCGGCGTCCGCTGCCTCGATCTCCTCGCGGCTGATGCCGAGGAGGTACATGATCGCGTCGAGATAGGGGACGTTCACCGAGGTGTCGGCCGCCTCACGCAGCACCGGCTTGGCGTTGTAGGCGATGCCCAGGCCGGCCGCGTTCAGCATGTCCAGGTCGTTGGCGCCGTCCCCGATCGCGATCACGGCGGCCTCCGACACACCGACGTCGGCGGCGAACTGACGGAGCGCAGCCGCCTTGCCGGCCCGGTCCACGACGGGTCCCACGATCCTGCCCGTCAGCTTGCCGTCGACGATCTCGAGCTCGTTGGCCCGGGCGTAGTGGATGCCGAGATCCTCGGCGAGACGGTCGGTGATCTGGCTGAAGCCGCCGGACACGATCGCGAAGCGGTACCCCAGCCGCCGCAAGGTGCGCACCAGGGTGCGCACACCCGGGGCCAGCACGATCGCGTCGTACACCTCGTCGAGGACGCCTGCATCGAGCCCCTCCAGCAGGGCGACCCGATGACGCAGCGACTGCTCGAAGTCGAGCTCCCCGCGCATCGTGCGCTCGGTGAGTGCGGCGACCTCCGCCTCGAGTCCGACATGGGCCGCCAACATCTCGATGACCTCGCCCTGGATCAGGGTGGAGTCGACGTCGAGGACGATCAGCCGCATCCCGCGGCGGAGCAGGTCGGCGGGCTGGACGGCGATGTCGAGGCCCTGCGCCGCGGCCTCCGCTGCCAGTACCGCGCGCAGCGTGGCGGTGTCGGCACCCGAGACGTGCAGCTCGATGGCGGTCACCGGGTAGCGCGCCATCCGCTCGATGCGGTCGATGTTCGCCCCGGTGTCGGCGATCCGCCCGGCCACGGCGGCGAAGGCCCGGGCGCGGAGGGGAGTCCCGATCACCGTGACATGCGAGCGACCGTCGGGGCGCCGCTTGTTGTCACCTTGACCGCGATCCACCTCCACGCTCATGCCCAGTCCAGCTGCGGTCGCCTGGATCTCGTCGCGCAGCCGCTTCCAGTCGCGGGGGGCAGTGACGAGCACCCCGAGGGTGAGTCGGCGCCTGAGCACGATCTGCTCGATGTCGATCACCTCGACGCCGGCCTGGGCCAGGGTCTGGAAGATCGCGGAGGTCACCCCGGGGCGGTCCTTGCCGCTGAGGGTGATGAGCAGCGTCTCCGGTCGTTCCTCGGCCATCGCGAGGGAGGCTAGTCGACTCGGGGGCAGACTCAGTCGGGCGGCCACGCCTCGGGCGAGCAGGCGGCCACCAGGGCGTGCCGCGCGGCCGAGTCGAGATCACGCAGGGCCGAGCGCCGTACGTCGGCCTCGGCCGCCGTCACCAGTCCGCCGCCCGCCAGGTCGGTCAGGTCGTCAGGAAGGCCGGCGCCTGGATCGGCCCCGACGGCCAGCTCCACGATGGTCGCCGCCTGCAGGGCTCGCGCCGCAAGTCCGACACAGCGCACCGGGGTCCCGTCCGGTGCCGGCACGGGCACGAGACGACGCAGGTCCATCAGGGCGTCGGCGACCTCGGGCCGCCACCGAGCCACATCGAGCCCGGCGAGCCGGGCGGCGGCGTCGACCAGCGCCGCGCGCAGCCGGCGATCCGCCTCGCCCACGTCGGTCAGCTGTCGTGGTGCAGTCGGGTGGCGGGTCCACACGATCACCGCTCCCTCCCGGCGCGGGACGAAGGCGTCGGCGGCCCCCACGGCAGCCTCGCCGGCCTCGAGGGCGGCGGCGTTGAGAGCGGGTGGCCCGCCGAGGCCGACAGGGTCTCCCGGTGTGGGCCAGGCCAGTCCGAGCCCGGTGCCGCCCCTCGCCCGCAGGTGGCCGAGAGCCAGGGCGAGACCGACAGTCCCCTCCTCCCCGGGCAGGCCTTCGACCCGGTGTGTGGCGTCCTGGCCGAGGATCTCGGTCACCGCGACGTCGGGCGACACGGTGCCGCGGAGCCAGGCGCTACCCCACCACGCGAGGCGCGCGGACACCGGGAGCAAGACCACGGAGCCAGACCCTAGTAGCGATCCCCGCAGGCCCGCCGATAACCCCGAGAGGCCCCGCCGCGACGGGATACGGTGGCGCCATGACCGCCGTCCTCGACTTCGCCGAGGTGACGGTGAGACGAGGTGGGGCCACGCTGCTCGACGCGATCACCTGGCGGGTCGAGGAGCCTGACCGGTGGGTGGTGCTGGGGCCGAACGGGGCGGGCAAGACGACCCTGCTCCAGGTGGCCGCGGCCACCATCCATCCCACGGCGGGGTGGGCCGGGGTCCTCGGCGAGGTGCTGGGCGCCGTCGACGTGTTCGAGCTGCGGCCGCGCATCGGCGTGACGAGCGCCGCCCTGGCCGAGCGGGTGCCCCGGGAGGAGCGGGTCCGCGACGTGGTCGTCTCGGCGTCGTACGGCATCGTCGGCCGCTGGCGTGAGGACTACGACGAGCAGGACTATGAGCGCGCCCACGACCTCCTCACCGAGATCGGCGTCGGAAAGCTGGCCGAGCGCACATTCGGGACCCTGAGCGAGGGCGAGCGCAAGCGGGTGCTGATCGCCCGCGCGCTGATGACCGACCCCGAGCTGCTGCTGCTCGACGAGCCCGCCGCAGGGCTCGACCTCGGCGGCCGCGAGGACCTCGTCTCGACCCTGACGGTCCTGGCGTCCGCCGAGACCGCGCCGGCCACGGTCCTGGTGTCCCACCACGTCGAGGAGATCCCGCCGGGGTTCACCCACGCCCTCCTGCTGCGCGACGGGCAGGTGGTGGCGGCCGGACCGATGACCGAGGTGATCACCGAGGCGAACCTGACCGCCACCTTCCGGATGCCACTGGTGCTCAACCACGAGGCCGGGCGGTACCACGCGCGCCGCCGCGCCCGCCGGCGCGCCTTCTCCGCCTGACCACTCCCAGGCTCCGGATAGGCTTCGGGGCATGGAGTGGCTGGGCGATCACCTGTGGGCGGGCTGGTTGGGGCTCGCCTTCATCCTCGGCGCGGCCGAGCTCGTGAGCCTCGACCTGGTCCTGATCATGCTCGCCGTCGGCGCTCTGGTCGGCGCGATCTCGGCCGCTGCCGGCGCCGCCGTGATCGTCCAGATCCTGTTGGCTGCGGGAGCCTCCGTGGCCATGCTGGCGCTCGTCCGTCCCAATCTCGTGAAGCGGTTCCACTCGGGACCCGAGCTGCAGCTGGGCCACGGCAAGCTCGTCGGGCGGCACGCGATCGTGACCGCGGAGATCACCAGCCATGCCCCCGGGCGGGTCAAGCTCGACGGGGAGATCTGGTCGGCGCAGCCCTACGACGACGACCTCGTGATCGGCGTCGGCGAGGCCGTCGAGGTCCTGGCGCTCAAGGGCGCCACGGTCTACGTGCATCCCCTGCCCAGCCTGGAAGCCTGATCCACCCGGCCTGTCCGTCGCACCACCTGACCTAGCGAGAGGATGCTCCCCGTGACTCCGTTCCTCCTGGGCCTCGCGGTCCTGCTCTTCCTGTTCATCGTGCTGCTGCTGGCCAAGACCGTGCGGATCATCCCGCAGGCGCGCGCCGGCATCGTCGAGCGCTTCGGGAAGTACAAGGAAACCCTGAACGCCGGCCTCAACATCGTGGTCCCGTTCGTCGACCGGGTGCGCTACCTCATCGACCTGCGCGAGCAAGTGGTCAGCTTCCCGCCCCAGCCCGTGATCACCGAGGACAACCTCGTGGTGTCCATCGACACGGTCATCTACTTCCAGGTCACCGACCCGATCGCGGCCACCTACGAGATCGCCAACTACATCCAGGCCGTCGAGCAGCTCACCATGACGACGCTGCGCAACATCGTCGGCGGGATGGACCTCGAGGAGACCCTGACCAGTCGCGAGATGATCAACTCCGGCCTGCGCGGCGTGCTCGACGAGGCCACCGGCAAGTGGGGGATCCGCGTCAACCGCGTCGAGATCAAGGGGATCGACCCGCCGCCGTCGATCAAGGACTCGATGGAGAAGCAGATGCGCGCCGACCGCGACAAGCGCGCGGCCATCCTCACCGCTGAGGGCCAGCGCCAGTCCGCGATCCTCACGGCCGAGGGCAACAAGCAGTCGGCGATCCTGAACGCCGAGGGTGCTCGCGAGTCCCAGATCCTCCGCGCCCAGGCAGACCGCGAGTCCTCGATCCTGCGCGCCCAAGGTGAGGCGCAGGCGATCACCAACGTGTTCCAGGCGATCCACGACGGACAGCCTGACCAGTCCCTGCTCGCCTACCAGTACCTCCAGATGATGCCGAAGATCGCCGAGGGTGACGCCAACAAGGTGTGGGTGATTCCCAGCGAGATCACCAAGGCCCTCGAGGGGCTGGGCTCCTCGATCCACGAGGTCGCGGGCATCCCTCAGAAGACGGCCGGGGTCCGCAAGCGGATCGACCCTGGCCCTTCGGAGCCCCAGCTGGGTGCGCCGGAGCTCGACCGGGAGCTGTCCGACACCGATCGGGCCGTCGAGGCGGCGATCGCCGAGGCCGAGCACGCGGCACACCCGGGCCAGCCCCTGCCGGATGCGGTGCCCGGCTCGGTGCCGGACGAGTCCGCCGGCTCGGCGGGCGCGCCCGAAGGCGAGGATCCCCTCGCCCCGCCGACCGCATGAGGTGACGCCGTTCGAGGTGGTGGCGATCATGCTCGCCGGATGCGCGGCGGGCACGATCAACACCGTGGTCGGGTCCGGAACCCTGATCACGTTCCCGACGCTCCTGGCCTTCGGCGTCCCCCCGGTGACCGCCAACGTGTCCAACACGGTCGGGCTGGTCCCTGGGTCGGTGGCGGGGGTCTTCGGCTATCGGGCCGAGCTGGCCGGTCAGGAGTCCCGGCTCCGCCGGTTGATCCCCGCGTCGCTGTTGGGTGGGGCACTGGGTGCGGGCCTGCTGCTGTGGTTGCCGAGCGAGGCGTTCGACGCGATCGTCCCCGCGCTGGTGGGTCTCGGGGTGCTGCTGGTGGTCCTGGGACCGCGGATCTCGCGCGTGGTCGCCGATCGTGCCGAGAAGCGCGGCGGCCTGCCCGAGCACGGGGCACCGTGGGTCTTCCCCGCGATCGCTGGGGTGGGCGTGTACGGCGGCTACTTCGGCGCGGCCCAGGGAGTCCTGACCATGGCGGTGCTCGGCATCGGGGTGGACGACACCCTCCAGCGACACAATGCGACGAAGAACGTCCTCACGGGTCTGGTCAACGCCACCGCCGCGCTGATCTTCATCGTCGTCGCGGACGTCGACTGGGCCGTCGCGGGCCTGATCGCGATCGGTTCGATCGTCGGCGGGCTGCTCGGCGCGACCGTTGGCCGGCGCCTCTCACCGGCCGTGCTTCGCGGTGTGATCGTCGTCGTGGGCCTGACGGCCCTGGTCACCCTGCTGTGGCCCTGAGCAGGTCGTCGTAGGACGCCAGCGGCACGAGACCCTCGGCCTTCGAGCGGAGATCGGGATCGACGGTGACGAGCGCGTCGGCCTGGAGCCTGGCGACCGCGAGGTACTCCGCGTCGCGAAGGGAGTCCCAACCCTGCTCGCGGGCGATCTGCCAGGCCGTCGCGCGGGAGACCCGGTCGCCCAGCAGCCGCATCTTCACCTCGGTCAATCGTGTGTGCAGCCGCAGGGCGTCCCTGTCCTCCAGCGACCCCGCGCGGACCTGGTGGAGCATCAGCTCGAGCGCTTCGGAGCGCACCGAGTTGGGCGCCACCAGCTGGTGCTCCGCCGACACGCGATCACCGCTGCGCACGAGCTCGAGCAGCGTGGGTGCGTCCACGACGAAGCGCGTCATGCCGGCGCGGCCTCGCTCGACGGCTCGCGCTCGGCGGTGCGGGGCTCGACGTAGGCGTCGAGCCAGCGGTCCAGCTCGTCGTACGCGCGACGGCGGGCGTCCGCGCGAGACAGGAAGACGTCGTGCAGGGCGCCCTCGACCCCGACGTAGGTGACGTGTCGGCCGAGCGCAGTGGACCACCGGCGGATCTGGGCCACGTCGAGGACGATGTCGTGGCTGAGGGCGTCGTCGGAGATCTCGGTCGCCTCGATGGTCCCGCCGCTGCTCAGCACGAGGACCGGGCAGTCGATGTCGAGTCCGTCGTGCACCTCGTCGTGGGCGTTGCGGATCGCCCGCAGCCACCCGGCGTACACGGGCCAGGACTCGAGCGTCTTCCAGGTCAGGTCGTACTCCCACTCGCCGGCGTAGTCCCGATGGAGGGTCTGGCCGTAGGTCGTGTTGATGTCGCGCGAGATCTCCCGTCGCGGCTGCCACTCACCCAGCTGCTTGACCAGCACCGTGCCGGCGGTCCGGGTCCAGAGGGCACCGCGGAGATCGAGCCAGGGCGAGTTGAGCGCCACTCCCGCCAGGTGTCGAGCCCCTTCGTCGGCCCAGAGGGCCAGCGTCAGGCCTCCGGTGGAGTGCGCGGTGGCGACGACCTGGTCGTGCCCGTCGCGATCGGTGATCCGCCCCCAGGCCGCGTCGAGGTCGTCGAAGTACTCCCGGATGTCGGCCACGTAGTTGGGCGTCTGGTGCGGCAGCATGCTCCGGCCGTAGCGGCGCAGGTCGACCGCGTAGAAGTCGTAGCCGCGCGCGGTCCACCAGTCGGCGTACTCGGTGTTGAAGAAGTAGTCGTTGAACCCGTGGACGTAGAGCACCGCCTTGTGGCCGGACTCGTCCGCGCGCCGATGGATGAGGGTGGTGACGACCGGCCCCTCGTCGTCCTCGGCGAGATCGATCGTCTCGGCCGTGTACGGCGCCCCGAGGATGTCGAACTCCGGTCCTTCCCCGCTGCTGGTCACGCCCCCAGTCTGCCCGCACACCCCGCCCGCCGAGTGTTCCCTCGACCAGTAGGGCGAGCCGCCGCGAGGGACGAGCCCTTCGGTGGTCGAGCCGCCGCGAGGGACGAGCGGCGTGTCGAGACCCGGTGAGCGTCCCGCGGGCTCGACGCGGGCTCGCCTGGGGGGCTCGCCCGGCTCGACCGGCGAGGGTGCTCGACCAGTGGCAGGTCAGGCCTCGGGGAGGAGGCCGGCGTCGGCGGCGTGGGCGCGCATCTCCGTGGAGTCCTTGGCCAGCACGAAGGGCACCTCGGCCGGCCAGTCGTCGAGCACCTTCTCGACCCGGCCGTCGGTGGGGATGAGCCGCACCTCGCGGATGTAGACGGCGAGGATCCGCCCCGGGTAGGCGCGCACGATGTCGGCGTACACCTCCGGGTCGCGCTCGCCGGAGTCGCCGATCAGCACGAAGGGGAGGGAGGGGTACAGGTCGAGCACCTCGCGGATGCGACCGTGCTTGGCCTCGCGACCCTTCGCGCCGCCGAGGAGGTCGCGCAACAGGACCGGGCCGGCCGGGAAGCCCTGGTGCTCGAGGAACCCCGCCACGAAGGCATGAAGGTTCCACGGGCTCGACGACACGTAGAAGACGGGGTTCTCGTCCCCGGCCAGGTCCCGGTAGAGCTCGGGTGCGCCCGGGAACGTCGTCCGGGTCAGGACCGAGCCGGTGAAGGTGCGGCGGACCATGGTCCGGGTCCGTTGCACCCCCGTCTCGAGCACCGTGTCGTCCACGTCCGAGATCACCCCGAAGCGCGCTCCCGACCCGGGGACCCGGATCCGGACCGACGTGGGAGGCGGCGGCCTCAGCCCTCGGTACGACGCCGCGAGGCGCACGGTCGCGAAGGTCCAGGGTGACGTCAGCCCGTCGCCCGCGTCAGGCAGGCGCACGACGTAGTAGCCCTCCGCGTCCGTCACTGTGTCCAGGGTCTGCCCGGCCACGGAGATCTGCAGGGGCACGTCGGGCAGTTCGTCGGTCACGAAGCGCCGCACGGTGCGCAAGGTTGCTTCGCGCCGGCGCTCGCCCTCCACGGGGTCCGGGGGCTCGGGGTCGTCGAGCACCCGGCCGCGGAGGACGAGGCCAGACGGCCCTCCGTAGCCGTCGTAGGACTCGATCCGGAAGTCCTCGGGCGGACGGTCGCCCGCCCGCCGGAGGCGGGTGCCGTCCCAGGCTCTCTCGATGGCCACCAACCACCCGCGCGCACTCATGGCGACACCGTAGAGAACCCGAGCGAACCAGCCGACCCCGCCGCGCATCCCACCCTGTGCGACACATACCCGTGTCGCATCCCATGCCACGTCTGGATCGGGCGACGTGGTCCTGATTCGGAGGTCCCTGATGCGGTTCCCACGTCTCGCCGTCGTCGTCTCGGCGGCCCTGGCGACCGGCGGCCTGATGCTGCCGGCGGTCGCGGTCGGAAGTCCGGCCGCGCCGGCCGATCCCTACGAGGTCACGCTGAAGATCTCGGCCAAGAAGGCCGTCGCCAAGGAGGACAAGGTCAAGCTGACCGGCAAGGTCACGCCCCGCCCCGACCAGAGCATGCCCAGCTCGACCAAGGTCGTGCTCCAGGTGCGGTACGAGAACAAGAAGACCTGGGTCCGCGAGGCCACCGCCTCGGTGAAGAAGAACGGTTCGTTCTCCTTCACCGTCAAGCCGCAGACCGCTCTCGACCGGACCTACCGGGTGCTCAAGTCGGGCGACCAGAAGGCGACCGCGGGCAAGAGCCGGACCCGCGACCTCGACGTCGTGAAGTGGCAGTGGCTCGACTCGATCGTGCCCAGTGCCGCGGAGAACCTCCTCTCGGGCAAGTTGCCCATCAACGGCGAGGACTACGTCCACACGCTCTACTCGAACCGCTACTTCCCGACCGGCTTCACCGAGTACACGCTGGGCCGGAACTGCGAGGCTCTCGAGACGACGTTCGGGCTGTCGGACCGCACCGAGACGGGTGGCAAGGCCAGCATCCAGCTCGCTGGTGACGGCAGCGTCCTGTACGCCCGCGAGTTCAGCCTCGGCGAGTCCGAGGCCAAGACCTTCGACGTCAGCGATGTCTATCGGATCCGCTTCGACTTCGTCCAGGTGGCCGACACCCCGGTGACGGAGCCCGCCGCCGGTGCCGCACGGGTGCTCTGCGACTAGGGGTCGACCGGGCCTGGTGCCCCCTAGTTCGCAGGCATCATGATGAGGGGCTTGGCCGCTGCCGGCACCGTGCCGGCCTCGGTGACCGCGTACCCCTTGGTGACGCTGGTCGTGCTGGGCGAGCAGCCGCTCGCATTCCTCACCGACGCGGCGGTGAAGTTCTGCGGGGTGCCGGGGACCTGCTTGAAGATCGGCGACCCGGGGATGGCCGGGTTCGCCGTGATGAGCGCGGACTGGAACGGTGCCGAGCCGCCCGTGTACGCGTAGCCCGTGCCCTGGCAGCTCGCCTGTGGATAGTAGATCGACGTCAACAGCGCCACCGCGTTGGAGTTCGCGGGGTCGTTGTCGTAGAGGAGGAGCGTCCCGTCGCCCAAGCGCACCATGGGGTAGACCCCGCTGTAGAACCCCGCAGCCTCACCGATCACGGTGCCGTTCTGGTCGACGAAGTTGTAGTGTCCGGCCGGCCCCTTCGCACCGGCTGGGCCTGCAGGCCCAGCCGGTCCGGTCGGTCCCGCAGGTCCGGGCTTGCCCAGTTGCTTCTTCACACTCTTCGAGAGCTTGGACTTGGTGACGCTCTTGGCACCGAGCTCGCGGCTCGTGATCGTTCCTTTGGCCAGGTCCTCGCCGTGGATCAGGTCTCCCGCGACGGCGACCCCGCCGGAGAGGGCGAGTCCCATGACCCCGCCCACGGCGAGGTAGACGAGCTTGCGCATGAAAGCCTCCGTTGACTCGTGCGCCGTGGACGGCTCTCGCCCCCAGCGGACCCCATCCTGGCGGGAGTCGGCCGACTGGCCTAGGGGATTCAGGAGATGCGATCCGCGGCGGCCGCGACCAGTGCCGTGAAGAGGGACTGGTCGCGGTCGACCTCGGGATGCCACTGGACGCCGACGCAGAAGCGGTCGCCGGGTGCCTCCATGGCCTCCACCGTGCCGTCGACCGACCACGCGGTGGCGGTGAACCCCGGATGGAGGCGCACGGACTGATGGTGGTGACAGCTGGCCGTCACCGTCTCTCCTTCGGCCGCGCGAACCCGCGAGCCGGCCGCCGTGCGCACCGTGAGCGCCCCGAACTGGTCTGCGCCGGGGTTGTGCTCTTCGTGCCCGACGACGTCGGGGGTGTGCTGGTCGAGCGCTCCTCCGGCGGCGACCGCCATCAGCTGCATGCCGCGGCACACGCCCAGCACGGGCAGCCCCGCTTCGGCAGCCGCGGAGAGCAAGGCCAGCTCCCAGGCGTCGCGGTCCTCACGCCAGCCGATCGTCCGGACGTGCGGCTCCTCGCCGTAGCGCGACGGGTCGACGTCGGCGCCGCCGGCGACGATCAGGCCGTCGATGCGCGCGACCACGGCCCGTGCCGACACCTCCGAGCCCGAGGCCGGTGGCAGCAGCACCGGCACTCCTCCGGCGGCGACCACGGCGTCCGCGTACTCCGCGTGGAGGACGTCGGCGCGCTGGCTCCACACGCCCCAGGCCGCGACCTCCCGATAGGTCGTCAGCCCGATCACCGGGCGCTGGCCGGGCGTCGGCTCAGAGCGGGGTGACATAGGCCCCGGAGATCCCGCCGTCGACCAGGAACGTGCTCGCCGTGATGAAGCTGGATTCGTCGGAGGCCAGGAACAGCACCGCGTTGGCCATCTCCTCCGGCTCGCCGAAGCGACCCATCGGCACGTGCACCAGCCGGCGGGCGGCCCGCTCGGCGTCCTTGGCGAACAGCTCCTGAAGGAGCGGGGTGTTCACCGGCCCCGGGCACAGCGCATTGACGCGGACGCCCTGGCGGGCGAACTGGACACCCAGTTCGCGGGACATCGAGAGCACCCCGCCCTTGGAGGCCGAGTAGGAGATCTGGCTGGTGGCCGCACCCATCACCGCGACGAACGAGGCCGTGTTGATGATCGAGCCCGACCCCTGCTCCAGCATGTAGGGGAGGGCTGCCTTGCAGCACAGGTAGACGCTGGTCAGGTTGACCCGCTGCACCAGCTCCCACGCGTCCAGGTCGGTGTCGAGGATCGAGTCGTCCTCCGGCGGGGAGATCCCCGCGTTGTTGAAGGCGATGTCGACCGATCCGAAGGTGTCCTTGGCGGCCTTGAAGAGCGCGTCGACCTGCTCCTTGACCGTCACGTCGACCTGGACGTACGCCGCGTGCTCGGGCCCGCCGAGCTCGGAGACAACCTCGGCTCCGCGGGTGGCGTTGAGGTCGCCGATGACCACCTTGGCACCCTCGTCGACGAACCGTCGCACGGTCGCCAGCCCGATGCCCGAGCAGCCTCCCGTGACCACGGCGACCTTGCCCTCGATGCGTCCTGCCATGTCTCTCCTTGTCCGGTGTTGCGGCGGGGGGAGCCGTGCTAGCTCTGGTCGGAGAAGAACACGTTCTTCTCCTCGGTGAACGCGTTCGGGGCGTCGGGCCCGAGCTCGCGGCCCAGGCCCGACTGCTTGTAGCCCCCGAAGGGGGTCCAGTAGCGCACGCTGGAGTGCGAGTTGACGCTGAGGTTGCCAGACTCCACACCCCGGGCGACGCGCAAGGCCCGACCGAGGTCCCGGGTGAAGACCGAGCCGGAGAGCCCGTACTCGGTGTCGTTGGCCAGCGCCACGGCCTGCTCCTCGTCGTCGAAGGGCATCACCGCCACGACCGGGCCGAAGACCTCCTCCCGCCAGACCGGCTCGGCCGTGGACGCCGACTCCACGACGGTCGGGGGCAGCCAGTAGCCGTCGCCGCTGGGCGCGGTGCCTTGGAACGCCACACTGGCCCCTTGGATGTAGGCCTGCACCGCGTCGCGCTGACGTGCCGACACCATCGGGCCCATCTCGCTGGCCTCGTCGCCGGGGTCGACGACCCGCAGCGCCCGCACGGCCTCCTCGAGACGGCCGACGAACTCGTCGTAGGCCGGTCGCTCGACGAGGATCCGGGAGCGGGCGCAGCAGTCCTGGCCGGCATTGTCGAAGACGGCGTACGGCGCGCTGGCCGCCGCGGCGGCGACGTCGGCGTCCGCGAAGACGATGTTGGCGCTCTTGCCGCCGAGCTCGAGGGTGACCCGCTTCACCTGCTCGGCGCAGCCAGCCATGATCTGCTTGCCGACGTCCGTCGACCCGGTGAAGCACACCTTGCGGACGAGCGGGTGCGTCACGAAGCGCTGACCGACGACCGAGCCCTTGCCGGGCAGCACGGTGAAGACACCCTCCGGGAGCCCCGCCTCGAGCGCGAGCTCGGCGATCCGCATCGCCGTCAGGGGAGTGATCTCGGCCGGCTTGAGGACCACAGTGTTGCCGGCGGCGAGCGCGGGGGCGAAGCCCCATCCCGCGATCGGCATCGGGAAGTTCCACG
>CAZIVD010000033.1:0-44033 GCA_964542635.1 uncultured Nocardioides sp.
AACCGCCTCTGACCTGGTGTTTCTCTTTGTAGCGGGGGCAGGATTTGAACCTGCGACCTCTGGGCAAGATCGGCGGCCGACCAACCACTACCGTTCAGCTTGGACGAACGTGGGTTTCCTCGGGTTGCTGAGGAGAAACCTCACGGACAGGGCTTCAGTCTATCGGAGCGTTCGGGAGTCGTGGGTCATCGTTTGTGGCCAGTAAAGGACCAGGGTTCCAATCCCGGTCGTCTTCATTGCGATGACACCCTGAGGGAGATCTCGATGCATGCGACACGAACCATCGCAGCCTTGGCCACGTTGGTGGCGCTGGCTACGGGCTGTGCCACCAATGCCGATTCGGATGAGCGGCCCGATGACCTTCCCGCTGCGGCTAGCGGCGCAGCGGACCCGACAACTGTTGCGCTGGACATGATGCGGCGAACCTATTCCGCCAGGTATCAGCCATTTTCCTCGCCGGCCGAGATGCTGCGCGGCGTCGACGCTGTGGTCGTTGGTGCGATCGCATCGGTCGAGCCAGCCCTGGAGGCCGGCGAGGGCGAGCCGCTGGGGCGGGTGATGGTGGGTGTCACCGTGAAGGAGGCCTGGAAGCCGCCCTCGACTCACGCGGTGGACGACATCTTCTACTACTCGTTCGCTCGGCCCAAGGACGTCGACTTTGATATCTATCGGAAGGGTCTGCCACTGGGGACCGCCGTCATTGTCTACGGGAACCGTTACCCGGTCAGGTGGGTCGAGGGAGATCCCGGAGTTCCGGTCTACGCGCCATTCCCGCAGGGCCTGTTCATCGAGGTCGGTGGTCGCCTCGAGAACGTCTACGCGCCCGGCGAGGAAGGATGGCCAGCGGTCAGCGGAACGGAATCCAGTCTGGAAGCGGCAACGTTGTCGTAGTCCCTCCGTTAGATCCAGGGCGGTTCACCGGTCCCTGAACGAGTCCGGCTCGACCCTGCCTTGCTTGTGCCGCTGCTGCGCCGGCTGGCGACCAACGAACAGGGCGCGGTGACCATAGTGGCAAGGTCACAATGGGCTGGTGACCGAGCCGACGCAGGCAAGCGACTTGAAGGAGTGCTCGTGCTGCGGCAGGACGATGCCCCGGCCCAAACTGCATGCGCTCGGCGAGGCCGAAGCGGCGTACATCTGCCGCAGGTGCGGCCTTTGGGTTGCACTCCGTCGGGGACGTGACCAGCCCTAGGCTGCCTCGGGTGACCAAGGAGCTCCTGCTAGACCTGCCGGTGTTGCTGCCCGACGCGCTGGACCGACGCGACCAGTGCATCGAACGCCTGACCGCCGTCCTGTCGGACACGCCCGGGCTCGACGAGGTGCATGTCGTCGACGGCGTCGACGGGGCGCCGGCGCGGCTGTGCCTGCACTACGACGCGGCGGTGGTAAGCGTCGCGCGGATCCGTACCGTTGCCGAGACGACCGGCGCCAACCTGACCGAGATGTTCCGCCACGTGTTGTGGCCGGTGACGGGCATCAATCACGTGCGCAAGGCTCGCGCCGTCGCCGAGTCGCTCCGCCGTCTCGACGGTGTGGCGGAAGCCGAGGTCGCGCCCGGGCTGGTGCGTGTCGAGTTCGACGTCACCAAGGTCCAGGAGAGCCGCCTACGGAAGGTGCTCGGCGATAACGACGTGATCGTCGCCGAAGCCGGGGGTGGTGCGAGCGATGCCGGGGCAGACGCGGCAGCAGAGCATGCCCACAGTGGCCCGTTCGGGGAACGCAGCGAGCTGATCTTTGCGGCCACAGCCGCAGTCCTGTGGGGGCTGGGTCTGGCGCTCGAGACGCTGACGTCGGCCGGCGACGGGATCGTGACAGCGACGTTCGTCGTGTCCGCGATCTTCGGCGGCTACTTCACGCTGCGCGAGGCGATCGAGAACGTTAGCCACAGGCGGCTCGAGATCGACTCCCTGATGCTGGTCGCGGCGGCCGGAGCCGCCGCGCTCGGCAAGTGGGAGGAAGGCGCGCTACTGCTCGCCCTGTTCAGCCTCGGCCACGCCCTTGAGGGCTATGCCATGGGGCGAGCTCGGCGCGCGATCGAGGCGCTCGCCGAGCTAGCACCGGCGGTCGCAATCGTGCGCGACGCAGACGGTGAGCGGGAGGTGCCGGTCGAAGATCTTCGAGTCGGCGATGTCGTGGTCGCGAAACCGAACGAGCGCATCCCGGCCGACGGGTTCGTCCTGGATGGGATCAGCCCTGTGAATCAGGCTCCGCTGACCGGCGAGAGCATCCCGGTCGACAAGCAGCCGGTAACGGATCCGGTGGCGGCTGCAGCCGACCCAGAACGGGTGCCCGCCACCTCGCGTGTCTTCTCGGGGACGATCAACGGAGGCGGCTCACTGGAAGTGCAAGTCACCCGGATGGCCGCGGACTCATCGCTGTCCAAGCTCGTCACATTGGTTCGTGAGGCCGAGACTCAGGCCTCGCCGACCCAGCGCTTCACTGACCGGTTCGAGCGGATTTTCGTGCCCGCCGTGATCGTGCTGGTCGTGCTCGTCCTCGTGGGCGGTGTGCTCCTGGGCCAGTCCTGGTCGGCCGCGTTCTACAGGGCAATGGCGGTGCTGGTCGCCGCGAGCCCGTGCGCGCTGGCCATCGCCACACCGAGCGCTGTGCTCGCCGCCGTCGCCCGCGCCGGGCAGATCGGCGTGCTCGTGAAGGGCGGGGGCCCGCTGGAGCACCTTGGGACGCTCCGAGCGGTCGCCTTTGACAAGACCGGGACCCTCACCGAGGGCCGCCCCAGGCTGACCGACGTGGTAGCGAACGAGGGCGTCGACGACGTGCAGCTGCTGTCTGTGGCGGTGTCCGTGGAAGCCCGCAGCGACCACCCCCTCGCCGGGGCCGTCGTGCGCGACGGGACCGAACGCCTCGCGGGCCAGGACGTCGCGGCGGCGGATGGCGTGGTTGCGCTCAGCGGCCGAGGTGTCCGGGGCACCGTCGGTGGAGACACCGTCCTGATCGGGAACGCCGCTCTCTTCGAAGACGCCGGAGGGGTCGAACCGGCGGTGCTGGCCAACGCTGAAGAGCTGACGGCCAACGGCCGGACCATCATGATCGTCAAACACGCCGACCGCTTCCTCGGAGTCATCGGCGTGATGGACACGCTCCGTCCCGGCGCCGGCGATGCCGTCCGCTCACTGCGGGCCGTCGGGATAGATCGGACGGTCATGCTGTCCGGGGACCACCAGCTCGTCGCGGACTCGATCGCTCGCCAGGTCGGACTCACCGAGGCGTGGGGCGACCTGATGCCCGAGGACAAGGTCACCGCGATCGAACGACTGCAGGCCGACGAGGGCCAGGTCGCGATGGTCGGCGACGGAGTCAACGACGCTCCCGCCCTTGCCCACGCCACGGTCGGCATCGCCATGGGCGCGGCCGGGTCGGACGTCGCCCTCGAGACGGCCGATATCGCGCTCATGGGTGACGACCTGACGAAGCTCCCCACCGTGATCGGCCTCAGCCGCAAGGCGAGCAGGACCATCCGCCAGAACCTATACATCAGCCTTGGCATGGTGGCCGTCCTGATCCCCGCCACCCTGGCGGGCGTCGTCGGCATCGGCCCCGCCGTTGTGTTCCACGAGGGGTCCACCCTCGTCGTGGTCGCCAACGCCCTGCGACTGCTGGCCTACCGTGGTCCTGCACGTACCGGACAGCCCGCTCAGTCCACGTGAAACCTGTCGAGCACCATCCCGTTGACCGGGAGGATCGCCTCCCCGATGATCGCTGAAGCCCGCATCCGAGGCGAAGGGAAGGAAGCAACGAGCCGACGCGACCTGATGGTCACGCCGGCTCGCAGCGGTGCTACGCGTCGGTCCTGCCTCAGTCCTTGACCTTGACCACCTGCGACGACGTCGCCGTGCCGCCGGGACCGGTGACGGTGGCCAGGAGGGTCAGCGTCCCGTCCTTGCCGGTCTTCAGCTTGGTGGTGCCTCCGGACGAGCCGAGGGTCTTCGAGTCGAGCACTTTGCCGTTCTTGAGCAGCTGGACCGTGACCTTGGTGGCACCGGCGGCCGCGACCGCGACCCTGAGACCCCTCTTCTTCAGGTCGTCGCTGTCGATCCGCTTCGCCGCCGCCACCGAGACCGCCGGCTTGGCCGGCACGGTTCCGGGCAACGTGCTCGGCGTCCGTCCGAGCAGAGTGAGGAACAGGTCGGTCTGGTCGATGGTGCCCGTGACGTTGGCGGCCTGTGGTCCCGATGCCGCCACGCGGATCTGCGCGCCAGTGTGGTCGGACCCGACCGCGTTCGTCGAGTAGGCCACCGTCATCGGGTCGCCGTCCGCGGTCATCAGCTGAGCCAGCTGCTTGCCGTCGTCGGTCGCCCCGCCCACGATCTGCGTCGAGTGGGAATGGTCACCCGTCACGATGATCAGCGTGTCCGGGTGGGCCTGCTGGTAGTTCAGCGCCACCTGGACGGCCTCGTCCAGCTCGACCAGGTCACCGATCGCCCCACAGATGTCCGAGGCGTGCTCCTGCTTGTCGACCATCGCGCTCTCGACCTGCAGGAAGAACCCGTTGGGGTTGTCCAGCAGCGAGATCGCCTTCTGGGTCATCGCCGACAGGTCCGGCTGGTTGCCGCGAGTGGCGTTCGTGCACCGGGTCGTCGGTCCGCCGGCGATGGCCGGCGCGGCCGAGGCGACCAGCGGGTCGAACATCGGCGTCATGTTGCCCGGGGTGAACAGACCGAGGACCGGTCCGCCGGAGAGCGAGCTGATCGCGTTCATGCTGGCGGCGTCCTCGACCAGCCGGTAGTTGCGGGGGGCCGACTGCGCGTAGGACAGCACGGTCGGGCCGGCGTCGGTGGCCTGGTCGTAACGGGCCTTGCCGCCGCCCATGAGCACGTCGATGTTGTTGTCGATGAGCTGCTCGGCGATGGAGCCCTTGCCGCCGGCGGACTTCTTGGCGGTCAGGCAGTTGGCCATGTCGGCCGGGCCGTGGCACGACCGGGCGTTGATGTGGGCAGCCGCGGCGGCCGGCGTGGCGTCGGTGATCTCCGAGGTGGTGATGTTGCCGACCAGCTTGCCTTGTGCCTTGTACTTCTCCAGGACCGTCTCGTAGTCGGTGCCCGGCACGTTGGCCGCGGTGCTCGGACCCTGGGACAGCCGGCCGTCCACGGTCTTCTTACCGGTCGACCAGGCGCTGGCAGTCGGGGCGGAGTCCGACACATAGGCGATCTGGTAGTCCGGACCCGGTCCGACCTTGAGACCGTGAGTGGTCATCGCGCCCGTGAACGGAAGATCGTCCAGAGCGAAACGACCGGCCGCGCCCAACTGGTAGTTGCGAGCTGCGGTGATCATCGAGTCGTCCGTGCCGTCACCGATGAGCAGGATGACGTTGCGGGGCTTCGACGGGTCGATCTTCGCAGCGACGCTGGCGGACTTGTCTTGGGTGAAGCCGGGCGGCTCCATCGCGGCGGGGGCAGCCGCGGTGGCGACAGCGCCGATGGTCAGCAGCCCAGACAGGGCCCCGACCCCGAGCAGGATGCGCTTGTTGGCAGGCACGGAGGTTCCTTTCGTCGGTTTGACGCGCGAAAGATGTCAGCGCCTGGCAGCGCACTGGGGCCGCCCACACGTCGATCGGGTGGCGGACAAGTGACCAGCCGGGGTACGGGCTAATCAGACCGATCACGACCCCACTCCGGAAGAAGGAGCATCTTCCGACGCTGACCACGCGCCATGACGGACGCAACTGCGCGTGTCCCCAATGGCGCAGCTGGACTTGCAGCGATACGCGCTCTGCTCGGAGGTGGCGCCTTCTGGGCGGGCTACCCGGGACGACTTCCTAGAGACCGGTCCAGGTGATCCGCCGGTGGCGCATGGTGGTGGACAAGAAAGCTCGCCCGGTTGCTGACCCCTGCGCTGGGTGAATTGTTCCTCACACACGCGGGGTCGACACAATTTTCTGGGCTGTTGTCAATCCGTTATGGTCGTGCTTCGCCTGCCCGTTCCCGATGCGTTCGCAAGAGGTCTATCCGTGGGTCACCACCGAGCAGACGTGCCTTCATCGGCGCGCGCAGGCTCGGGGACCCCGAACACCCTGGGTCGTCGGGCAGCGAACGTCCCGATGGACTCTCCGAGTGCCACGACCGACCTTCGGATCGATGGCATCCAGGCGGAGGCCGTCAGGACGGCGTACGTCGGCAAACGCAGGGCGGCGGTACCTGTCTCCCCCGAGGTCAAGTCGCACCAGGCCGAGATCGTCGGCGACGACCTGTTCTACGGTCATGTCGAGCAGGTCCTCGCCGCGCTCGAGCCGGTCGACCACAGCACCTCCTTCGAAA
Source organism: uncultured Nocardioides sp. (assembly GCA_964542635.1). Taxonomy (GTDB): domain Bacteria; phylum Actinomycetota; class Actinomycetes; order Propionibacteriales; family Nocardioidaceae; genus Nocardioides. Next base: position 6,273 of record CAZIVD010000033.1, read on the forward strand.
CCGAGGACACCGCCAGGCTCACCATCGACCGGTCGAAGCCCGAGCCCGCGACGTACGTCAACGATCGTCCGGTCCAGCCCGGCAAGCGCCGCGCAGTCAAGCACGCCTCCTCCCGCGGTCCGCTCTTCAAAGCGCTACCTTCGGCCCCGGTGCTCCTCGGGGTCGCCGCCCTCGCGGTGGCAATAGGTGGCGTCCTGACGGTAAGCGATCAAGAGCCGGTCGGCGCCGTGGCCGGCGGCGCGAAGCCCGCCTCTGCCCTCAGCGGCTCTAGCAACATCGGCAAGGCCGCTGGTGATCGGGGTGAGGTCATCACGCGTAACTCCGACCGCGCCGCCGACGGCAACAAGACGCACCAAGGCGCGCCCGGGTCGGTCGTGGATCTCGCCGGGCATCGCGGCACCGCGCTTACCCAGATCGCTGCGGACGCTGACAAGCGGGCAGCCATCATCGAACTCAACCTCTGGCGGTACCCCCTCTCCTCAGTCAACATCACCGCCACGTTCGGCCAGTACGGGCTCTGGTCGAGCTATCACACCGGCCTGGACTTCAACGGCGACACCGGAGACTCGATCTACGCGATCGCCAACGGCGAGGTCACCGCAGCCAGCTACGACGGCGCCTACGGCAACAAGACCGTCATCACCCTCGAGGACGGCACCGAGATCTGGTACTGCCACCAGACCTCGTTCAGCGTCAGTGTTGGCGACGTCGTGCGTGGCGGCGACGTCATCGGCAGCGTCGGCTCGACCGGCAACGTCACCGGCTCACACTTGCACGTCGAGGTCCGCCCCGGCGGCGGGGACCCGGTCGACCCGTACGCCGCAATGCAGCAGCACGGCCTGTTTCGCGATTGAACTGCGACTCCGCAGAGATGCGAAGCACCAACGGGATCAGCGCTGATGAGGCTCTGCATGCAGACATCGAACGATGGCTGGTGCAGCCCCAGCGTGAGCAAGGCCGGCGATTGCCCGCTTGATCGCGTTCTTCCGCGACGTGGTGGCCGGCGGTCTAAAGGCACCCTGTCACCTCCGATTCCGGCGCCCGGTCGGTCGAGCGACGCGCCACCGTCCTGGGCGGGACCGCACTCACTGGGTCTTAGAGTCGGAACGGGCTCTGGTCCTCGGAGTCGAACTGAACGTAGCCGTCAACCACCCACTCCCAAAGTGGTGCGCGATAACTATGCGGAAGTAGGGCATCCCAACCATCGACGTCCTCTCCGGGCGCGCCAGTCCAGTAGGACTCCCACAATGCTGTGCGCGTTGAAGCGTCTAGCCCGGGCATCCTGATCGCGGACACGATTTGCATGTCGTAGGCGTTGCATTCGCCATAGGCGCGGCCGTGCCGTACTGACTCGAGCCCCCAGCCGTAGAGGGCGGAGGCCCTCGCGCACGAGTCCGAGTCGGCAAAGATGAATACGCCGCCCAGGCGCGAGCATCTTTCGGGGGCCACGCGGCGTCGGAGGAATTCCCCCTCACGCTCTACCGGGTCCTTAATCTTCTCGGCAGCGAGCGGACCCATGAAGCCGACAGGGTCCTCCGCGAGGAGCTTCGCGGTTAGTCCTTCGGCCCGAGCCGTCGACATAGCACCGTCGAAACGGCGCGTGACTTCATAGTTGTGGTTGCCGAGGAACGAACCCCTCGCCACAAACACGTATGCGTCCACCAACCCCAGTCGCTGATGCGGCACGCCAGCATTGTCGCTTCAGCCGGTTGCCCGCCGTACATCGCCTCTCGCTGGCAAAGCGACTGCGTGGCGTCTCCGGTGCACGACAACTCAAGTGTCGAATGTGCCGGTCAGTCATTGCCGAGAATGAAGACGAACCGCAGGCAGCCCGCCAGGGCGAGCGGGCGTCTGCACGCCCCACCGACCTAGATGGGAGGCTGCCACGCTGCGATCAGCGTTTGCAGCCGAGCCACAAGTTCGGACCAGATGCCGCTGACCTGCAACACACCCACCGCGATGAGAACAAGCCCGCCGCCGACGCTGACCCATCGTGAGTGGGCCCGCATCCAGGAGAAGACGCGCATCGCGCGGGTAAGGGAAAGCGCAGCGAGCACAAACGGCGTGCCGAGGCCGAGCGCGTAGGCCAGGGAGAGTAGGGCTCCCCGGCCCGCGGTTGCGGATGTCGTTGCCAGTGTGAGCACAGCGGCCAGCGCTGGTCCGATACAGGGAGTCCAGCCCACGCCGAACACGGCACCGAGGACGGGCGCCCCGGCAAGGCCGACCCTGGGCCGTAGTCGTGGCTGGAGGCTCCTGTTGAGAACGGGAAGCCGGTCCCCCACGCCCGCGAAGAGAAGCCCCATCAGGATGGTGATCCCGCCCGCAACTCGGATGATCGTGTCTTGGTGTTCGACCAAGCGGCCACCCAGGCTGCCGAACAGAGCCCCGTAGCTGGTGAACACCACCGCGAAGCCGAGCACAAACAGCAGGGCGCCGGCCAGCACGCGACCACGTCCACCCTCGACCTGATCTCCGCGTAGCTCGCGGGTAACAGTTGACTCCTGACCGGCCATCCCGGCCACGTACGAGAGGTACCCGGGCACCAGCGGCAACGAGCATGGCGTGAAGAACGACAGCACGCCCGCAAGGGCCGCAACCGGGAGCGCGACGAGGAGCGACCCGCTCAGGATCGCGTCCTGAGCACCATTCACAGCAACGTCGACCAGTAGGACCAGAACCTCTCCGCAATGAGGATCAGGAGCAGCAGGAACACCGCGAGGAGGGGCGGAGCGTGGTAGCTCCGCAGGGCCTTCGATACCGAGGACCGCTGCGCCGCCTCACCGAACACGCCCGCGTGGAGGTTGCGCAGCGAGACGTACCAGAACGTGGGAATGACCACGACCCACACCACCATGCAGTACGGGCAGAGCGCGCCGATCCGGTAAAGGCTCTGGAACGCCAACCAGGCGACGAACACGACACCGAAGGTCACACCCGCCTGCAGCCCCAGCCAGTACCACCGCGCTAGGCGGCCGCCGGCCAGGACCGCCGCTCCGGTCGCAGCGACCACGGCGAAGGAGGCGATGCCGATCATCGGATTCGGGAAGCCGAACACCTCGGCCTGATCCGTCTTCATGATCGAGCCGCAGTTGAGTACGGGGTTCATGCTGCAGCTCGGGACGTAGTCCGGGTCTTTGAGGAGCGCGATCTTCTCGACGAGCAGGGTCCCGGCCGCGGCCAGCCCGATGAGGCCACTCACCAGGAGCCACCACGCCAGCGGCCGGTCGGATCTGACGTCGTCGCCGCTCTGGTGGACAGCGGCGCTTGTCACTTCGCGAGCGCCGCCTCGATCGTATCCTCGAGGTCCTGCACGCTCTCTGGCTGGACCAGCTTGCCGTCGATGTAGATCGTTGGGGTGCCCCGCACCTCCAGGCTCTCGCCGTCCTCGATGTCCTTTTGCACCCGTGCCGCGACCTCGTCGGACGCGTAGTCCTCGTCGAACTGCGCCATGTCGAGGCCGAGCTCCTCCGCGAAGCTGCGGAACAGGTCGTCCATCGGTTCCTGCGACTCACCCCAAGACTCCTGGGATTCGAACATCTTGATGTACATGTCCTCGAACTTGCCCTGGCGCGCTGCCGACTCAACCGTCCGCGCAGCTCGCTCGGAGTTGAAGTGCCCGGGCAACGGGAAGTAGCGGGCCACGAATGTGACCTCCCCGGCGTAGTCCTCCCGCAGCTTCTCGACCACCGGGAACAGGGCGAGACATGCCTCGCACTCGAAGTCCAGGAACTCGACGAACGTGACCCCGCTCGCGCCCTCCTCGCCGAGGATGTGACTGTCCTCTCGCACCAGCGGCGAGTCCGGCTGGGAAGTATCGACGGCGTCGACGGGGCCGTCGTCGGTCCCTGCGCCAAGGGCGAAGAACAGCCCCACCATGAGGGCGACCGCGGCCGCCAGGCCGAGCGTGATCTGGGTAGGGGTGCGCACTGGGCTCCTTCGGCATTCGGGTCGACGTACTACGCCGGATAGTAGTCTGCGAATCGTGACCAAGCCCAAGCGTGTCGCCGCCGGCGTGCTCGTGATCCTGGTGGTTTCGGGAACGACCGCTTGTTCGGTCGGCGGGTCACCGGAAATCGACGGCGGGATCACGACCGACGCCTCGAGTGAGAGCACCATCCAGCAGTACGAGGTCGAGGACCGCGAAGAGGTCAAGGAATTCTCGGGCAGGTTGCTCGACGGGGGAACGTTCGCCAGCAGCGACCTCGACGGCGCGGTTTCGGTGGTCAACGTCTGGGGTTCGTGGTGTGGCCCGTGCCGGATCGAGGCGCCCGCGCTGCGCGAGGTCGCGAACGCGTTCGAGGACGAAGGCGTGCGCTTCCTCGGGCTCAACGTGCGCGACAACGACGCCGCTGCACTCGCCTTCGAGAAGAGCTTCGAGATCCCGTACGCGAGCCTCCGCTCCAAGGACTCCCCGACGGCGTCCCTGGCCTTCGCCGGGCAGCTGAGCACCACCGCGGTCCCCATGACGGTCGTGCTCGACAGGGAGGGCCGCATCGCGGCCCGAGTAGTGGGGCAGGTGAGCGAACCGACCCTGCGCGGCCTAGTTGAGGACGTGCTGGCAGAGGACGAGGAGTAACGGTGCCCCAAGGCCGGCACCGAGCCTCTCACCGCCGGTGGGAACGTCCTGTCGTCGGGGCGCTATCACTGGTCGGTACGGTTGGTGCCGCCGGTGTAGTACTGCTTCTCACGGCAGGAGCCGAGCCGTCTACTGCGCCTGGGACGAGCACTGGTGAACAGCGAAGCGAGGGCGCGTCCGTGTTCGTCGAGACGCGACGCCCCGCGTTGCCCAGCCCTGCGGCGTCACCGACTGAGCGCCGAAGGCAGGCCTCGGAACGGTCTCCGAGTTCAAAGCCTCTTCCACCAGTCCCCGATGACGGACCCGGTACCTTCGCGGTCGTCGCCGCCAGCGGCGATGCGGCGAAGGATGTCGAAACCATCTCCTACACGGTTGAGCTGGAGTCCGGGCTCCCGTTTCGTCCACGAGCCGTGGCCACGATGGTCGACGCCACCCTCGCCGATCCGCGGGGCTGGGCATCCGAGGGCGACCACGTGCTCGGGCGAGTTGCGGGAGACCCCGACGTTCGCGTGCTCCTCGCATCGCCCGGGACGACCGACGAGCTCTGCGCTCCGCTCGAGACACGGGGACAGGTGTCGTGCCGCAACGGAGCACTTGTTGTGCTGAACGCGTTGCGCTGGGCTGAGGGAATCCCCGAGTACGAGGGCGACCTGGCGGCGTACCGCCGCTACCTGGTCAACCACGAGGTCGGTCACGCCCTGGGGCATGGCCACGTGAGCTGTCCCGGCTCCGGCGAACCCGCCCCGGTGATGATGCAGCAGACCTACGGCTTGGACGGGTGCTCGCCAAACCCCTGGCCCTGAGCCGAAGCCGAGGTCACGACCGGGGTCGAGCAGCAGTCGCCCTCAACGAGCGGACTCAAGGCCAGCGCGACCGGCGCCGCGAGCACGATCGCCCCCGCCGTGGCGGCGAGCAGGAAGCGAGGTCTACGCAATGGAGCGGTCGAGCGAGTCAGCCGTTCGAGCCGTGCTGCTGCCTCTCCGCTCCGTCGCGAAGCGGAGCCGTTGGCCCCCAGGGCGGGACCGACTGGGATAGGCGAGAGCGCCACTAGGGCGCGCGCGAGGTCTTGCCGATCCGAGATGTGGCGCACTGCGTCGTCGGCCTGCATCTCAGCCAGAGTCCCGATCTGTTCGTGGGCGAGGCCGAACACTCCGATGCCGTAGAAGGTCCGAGACAATGCTGCGGCGAAGCTCAGCGCCAGATCGTGCCGCACCCGCAGATGCCGCCGCTCGTGCGCGAGGACGAGATCAAGCTGGTGAGGCGACAGCGTGTTCATCGCGCCCCGGGTCACGACGACCGTGCCAGACCGCCCAGGCAGGCAGTACACGAGAGCCAGGTCGTGCTCGACGACGTCGAAGCCCCTCGGGTCGGTGACGGCCACAAGGTCCAGCGCCTGGCGCTGCGCGGTACGACGAAGCCGCGCGATGCGCAGTTCATTCACTGTCATGAAGCCGAAACGCACCACGATGGCCACGCTGACTGCCAGGCCTAGAGCCGCAGCGAACGGGCCGCCCGGGGTCTCGTAGTGCTCCGCTAGCGCGTGAGAACAGGAACGCAACAGGGCAGCGAACTCGTCACGCAGCGGCGTCGCGGGCACGGCGATGACGACGCCAGCCAGGAACAGCGCTAGGGCGGCCGAGACGCTGGTCGTCTGCCAGACCCAGATCCCCCAGGCCGGCGCTCGCGTCGACCAGTCGGATCGCGCGAGTACCTGCGCGAACCCGAAGACCAGTAGTGCGAAGCCCAGCAGCAGCAGCGTGATCATCGCGCCGACCCGTCTTCGGCATCGCCCAGCGCTCCGCGCAGCTCTGCCCGGGTGTCCTCATCCAGCCGGCCCAGAAAGTGCAGCAGCGCCGCACGTCTGTCCCCGGTACTGTCCAGCACGACATCGAGGAGTTCGGAGGTATACGCCGCCCGGCTCTGAGCAGCTTCGTAGACGAAGGCGCGCCCGTCCTTGTGACGCCGTACGAGAGCCTTCGCGTACAGGTTGTCCAGGACCGTCATCACGGTCGTATACGCGATCTCACGCTCACGCTGGAGGTCCTCTAGAACCGTGCGCACCGACAGTGGCTCGGATGCGTCCCAGAGTCGTTGCATCACGACGGCTTCGAGCTGGCCCAGCGACTTCACCACGACTCCTCGCTTGCTCCTACCCGGCATAGTAGTTGCCTCAGGGGAACTGAGGACCAACAGCCATGACATCACCTGCTCGCGCCCTCGCCACGGCCAGGTCCGCCACACCCGAGTCCACCACGGCCAGGTCCGCCACAGCCGGGTCCGGCGTAGCGGTAGCCGTCACATGCGGGCTTCTTGGGGGTCTGGCCACTGCGGCGGCGTTCGAGCCGTGGACATTGCCGTACCTGACCCCCGTCGGCATCGGTCTGCTCGTCCTCGGCGCCCAACGCGGATCCAGGCCCGAAGCGCTGCTGACTGGCACGCTGTTCGGCATTGCCTTCATGGGACCAGTGCTGTGGTGGCTATGGGCCTCCATCGGACCTGGAGCGTGGGTCGCCCTCACGTTGGTCCAGGCGGTCTGGTTCTCGGCCTTAGCGCTCGGCTTCCGCTGGGTTTCACATCTGAGGGCCTGGCCACTGTGGAGCGCACTGCTGTGGACGAGCGTTGAGCTGCTGCGCAGCACCTGGCCCCTGGGTGGCTTGCCCTGGGGTCGGCTCGGCTTCGGAGTGGTGGACACAGCCTGGGCCTCGGCGCTGAGCTGGGTCGGAGTGACCGGCGTCAGCTTCCTGGTGGCTCTCATGGGATGCACCTTCGCCTTCATGGTCAGCACCCCTACACGAAGGCCAAGCACCCTGCTAGCGCTGACGACGCCCTGGCTGCTCGCCGTGATTCCCGCCGCTGCGGCGGCCGTCTTTCCAGCTTCTCCCCTTACAGAGATCGCACAGGTCGGGGTCGTCCAAGGTGGCGTCCCGGGTGCCGGCAACCGGCTCTCCGCGTTCCATCGTGAGGTCACCCGCAACCATGTCGAGGAGACCGGTCGTCTGATCACACGCACCCGGATCGGCGGCAGAGCCGAGCCAGACTTCATCCTCTGGCCGGAGAACGCCACCGCAGTCGATCCGTTCCGTGACGTGGAGGCTCAGACCGGGATCAGCACCGCCCTGGCCGCGGCGGAGGTCCCGATCGTTATCGGCTCGATCGTGGACACTGACCAGGCCGACCGGGCACTCAACCAAGGCATCGTGTGGACCAGCGACGGCTCTACGGACCGCTACACCAAGCAACACCTGGTGCCGTTCGGCGAGTATGTGCCGTTCCGATCTTTCGCCGAGCGAGTCTCCTCACGCGTGGCCGAGATCCGGCGCGACATGGTCCCGGGAGCCGATGCCGCGCCGCTCAACGTCGCAGGGCTGTCCGTCGCGGACGCACTGTGCTTCGACGTCGCCTACGACGACGTCATCGGTCCGCAGGTTATGCGCGGGGCCGACCTCGTCACTGTGCAGACCAGCAATGCGATGTTCCTCGGGACTGCGCAGCTGGAGCAGCAGTGGGCCATCAGTCGGGTCCGCGCTTTGGAGACCGGCCGCTCGGTCGTGGTGGCCTCGGTCAACGGCGTCTCCGGCGCCATCGGTCCGGATGGGACCGTGCTTGCGCGGCTTCCGGTGCAGGTCACCGGGAGCGAGGTGGTGGAGGTCCCGGTGTCCGACCGGCGAACCCTGGCAGTGACCCTCGGGCCCTGGCCCGCACGCAGCGCCGTCGCGCTAGGAATCGCCGGGCTGCTCGCCGCGGGGGTCGTGCGCCGACGTACGCGTCCGTCCTGGACCGAGGCCTGAGAGATACGTGTTGTACGCCGCGAGCCGCCGATCGCCGTCCCGGTCCTCCTGGCGGTCGAACCGCGCGCGTTCCCGCTGGTCCGATCTCACCCAGGAGAACACGAGCAGACCGGCCAGCAGCGCGAGCGGGTAGTCACCCAGTGCCCAACCCAAAGACGCGCCGAGATACTGGTCGTCGGCGAGCGAGGCCGCCCACGAGGGCCGGACACTGACGAACCAGTCCTCCGCGAGGATCCGCGAGCTGGCCATGAGGGTGACGGAGAACAGCGAGTGGAAGCCGAACGTGACCATGACCATGAGCACCCGGAGCGGGTAGGCCGGCTGGCGCAGGCCGGGATCGGTCCCGACCAGGCATCCCGCGAAGAAGTAGCCCGACACGAGGAAGTGTGCAGTCATCAGCACATGGCCGGTGTGCGTCTCGAGGGCCAGCGGGAAGAGGTCGCTGTAGTAGAAGACGACCAGGCTCACGATGAAGTTGCCGGCGGCGACCAACGGGTGCGAGAGGAACCTAGACAGGGGCGAGTGCACGATCGCAAGCGTCCACTCGCGAGGCCCCATTGAGCCGTCCTCTCGGCGCCGCAACGCCCGCAGCGCCAAGGTGACGGGAGCGCCGAGTACCAGCAGGACCGGGACGGTGGTGGCGATCGTCATGTGCTGAACCATGTGCATGCTGAACAGGACTCGGCCATAAGCGCCCGGAGCGCCGCTGGTCGCCCAGACGAACAGAACCCATCCCAGCACCCAGGCGATGGTGCGCCCGACCGGCCAGCGGTCGCCGCGCCGGTGCAGACGCATCGCTCCCGCGATGTAGATGAGGATGCAGACGAGCGCGACAGGCAGCCAGAACCCGTCGATCTGCCACGCGGTGAACCAGTCGACCGCGTCGAGGCGATCCGGCACTGAGTAGCCGAGAAGGTCCTCGGCGCTACTGATGATCCGTGAGTCCGCCGACGGGGGCGGGGGGGTTCGGTTGAGGGCCACGGCGGTTCCTGCGGCCGCGGCCATCACGACCGCCTCGACGACGACCAGCCGACGGAAGGCGCCTGCCCCCCGGGACTCGATAAGACCGGCCATCCGCCGCCGATGCCTGAGTCCGAACAGACCCAGCAGTGCCGCAGCCGTAATCTTGAGCAAGAGCAAGAGCCCGTAGTCCGTGGCCAGTGCCGCCGGACGCTCGATCCGCATGACTGCGCCTGCAACCCCGGCCGTGGCCACCAACGCGAAGCACCAGCCGGCGAGCGTGGAGTAGCGGCGCACCGACACGCCCAACCGGTCTCCCAAAGAGCCTCGGACCACGACGAGACCGAACAATCCACCGGCCCACAAGGCCACTCCGAGTAGGTGCGCCGCCTGGGCGTCGACGGCGAGGTCATGACGGAGGGTGCCTGCGCCGTGGGCGTTCAGCGCCATCGGCCATAGAGCTGCCATGGCAACGACGGCCGCCAGGCCGGCCATGCGGACGCTAGCGGTCGTCAGCGCGAGCAGGCCCGCCCCCATGGCCAGCGCGGAGCTCCAGAGCAGGTACTGACCCAGCTCGTACTCGCGGGCGAAGAACAGCGCCTGGTCGGCGAACCCGGCCGAGCCGAGCGCCGATCCCGAGACGTCGGAGAACGTCAGAGCGATCAGCGCCATCCCGAACCCCGCCCACAGAAGAGCGACCCGGCCCCCGACGTCGACCAGCCGCCGTGCGGATCCGTGGAGTCGTCCGGGTCGGATGCCGTCCGGCGCCCAGACGCAGGCCACCGCGAGAACCAACATCCCCACGGTCGCGATCGCCGCCAGGTCGCGCAGCGCCTGCATCAGCGGCAAACCGATCCGCGTCACCGGGCCCGGATCCGGCAGACCCGGAAGTCCAGGGCCGAGCCCGCCGGTAACCAGGAGCAGTCCGATGGCGGTCGCTGGCGCTACCGCGACCAGGGCCAACGCCAAGCTGCGCTGCCTCACGAGTCGAGCGCGCGGCGCCGGGCCCGGACCAACAGACCGCAGCCCAGCGCCACGCCTAGCAGGGTGATGCCGCCGATAACCAGCGTGGAGGTCGCCGTGCTCGTCGTCGCGGTCGATCCGTCGCGTGCCTCGGGTACGGACTTTGGTGGACTGCTGGGCGCGGGACTAGTCGCGGCCAGGGGTGACTCAGCCGGGCTGACGGAAGTCGCCGCGAGGGGGTCGGCCACCGTGTCGCCGGCCGGAGCGCGGAACGTCCACCCCCCCTCGACCGCGTGGCCGTCCCGGGACGAAACCCGATAGGTGGCCACCCACAGAGTGCCGGCGCCACCTGCCGGTAGCGCGTCCAGAGGGACGTCGGCGACAAGTGTCGAAGGCGTGCTGCCCTGTCGGACTGGCAGGACGCTGCGTCGCTCGTCGCCCTTGTCTCCCACGGACAGCACGACGGTCGACAGGTCGGGGCTGATCGTCTCGTTGAACGTGAGGGTCAGCGTCGTGGGCGCCACCTCGAGCCGGGCGCCGTTCCGCGGATCCGAGTTCACCAGCTCTGTGTGTGCGGAAGCAGTGGAGGGAACGAGGACCACCGCCAACGCCGCCAGCAAGGCAGCGACCGTGCGTATGACCATCGCGTCTCTCCTCCTCCCAACCTGGCTTCGCGGCCCAGTACCGATTGACTCCTCGCCAAACTACTACTCTGCTTCGTAGTTGCTGACCGCGTCCCCGTCCCAGAGGAGCTCACGTGCCCGCCGCGCCGGTGCACCCCACCCCCCGTCCCTCATGGGGATGGTGGCGGTGGACTTGGCACACGCTGGTCTCGATGCGCACCGCCGTCGTGCTGCTCTGCCTTCTCGCGCTAGCGGCGGTCCCGGGGTCGGTCCTGCCGCAGCGTGGCGTCGCCAGCGATCCGAACGCCGTCCCCCAGTTCTTCGCCGACTACCCCCGTCTTGCGCCGTGGCTCGACCGGGCGGGGTTGTTCGAGGTGTACGCAGCCCCTTGGTTCGCCGCCATCTACCTGCTGCTCCTGCTCTCCATGCTGGGATGTGTCCTGCCTCGGTCCCTCCGCCTCTGGCGCAACGTCCGGGCCCGCCCGGTCGTCGGCCCCACTCGCCTCGAACGGCTGGACCAACACCGGAGCTGGACGCTAGACCACGCCCAGGTCCCTGGTGCGACCGTGGCGGCCGCGACCGCGCTGCGCGCCGCCCACTTCAGAGTCGACGTCGTCGACGACGAGGTCCGGGCGGAGAAGGGCTACCTCCGCGAGCTGGGCAACCTAGGTTTCCACCTGTCCCTGCTCATCCTGCTGATCGGTGTCGGATACGGGAAGCTCGTCGGTTTCGAGGGGCGCGTGGTCGTCGTCGAGGGTGAGGGATTCACAAACACTCGGTCCCAGTACGACGACTTCACGCCGGCCACGTTGACGGACCTGCGTGAGCTCACCCCGTTCAGCATGACGCTTGACGAGTTCGACGTCGCGTACGCCGAGTCCGGACCCAACATCGGCCAGCCGCTCGTGTTCGACGCGACAGTTTCGGTGACCCGAGGAACCGGCGGAAGCACGGAGACCTCGGTCGTTCGTCCCAACGAACCGCTCGACGTCGATGGCACGAAGATGTTCGTGACCGGCAACGGCTACGCACCTGTCGTCACGGTGCGTGACGCCGATGGCACCGTGGTCACGTCCGGACCTGTGGTATTCCTCCCGGAGGATTTGAACTACGCCTCGAGCGGCGTGATCAAGGCCCCCGACGCTGTGCCCGAGGGTCTCGCCTTCGAGGGCGTGTTCCTGCCGAGCGCCGCGACGGGCACCAAGGCCCCCCTGTCGGCGTTCCCGGGTCTCCAGAATCCTCAGCTACTCCTGACGGCATTCTCGGGCGACCTCGGCCTCTCCGACGGGCCCCAATCCGTGTTCGTCATCGACAAGAGCGATCTGACCCAGCTCACCGTCGACGGGAAGCCCTTTCGGATCACCCTGGCGCCGGGCGAGACGGTCAACCTGCCCGATGGACGCGGCTCATTGACCTTGGAGCGGGTCGACCGGTTCGTGAACTTCCAGGTGGCCTACGACCCAGGTCGACAGATCGCTCTCCTCGCGGTGATTCTGCTCCTGGTGGGACTGACCGCCTCCCTGACCATCCCGCGCCGACGCTGGTGGGTCCGTGTGGTCGACAACAATGACGAGCCACCCAGGATCGAGGCGGGCGGCCAGAGCCTCACTCGGCGGAGCCTGCCGGAGCGGGACCTGCGACGTCTGGAGTCCGCCCTCGAACCCTTCCTCGACGACGCACCCGACAGCCACCACGACGACCGGAGATTCGCCCATGTCCGCGACTGACTTGGCCCTTTGGAGCGATCGCGCGGTCGCCGCCGCCATCGTTGTGTACGCCTTGGCCATGGTGTGCCTGGCCGTGACCACCGCGCGCGTGCGGTTGGCTCGGCCGGCTTCGGCCGAGGTGCCCGAGTCCGTCAAGGTGACCGCGACGTCGGCATTGGAACCGGCCTCGGAATCCGCGAACGAGTCCGCCGCCGGATCCGCGGGGAGCCCGGGGTCGACACCGGCGCCAGGCTTCCTCGAGCGGCTGGGCGTAGTGCTGCTCGGGCTCGGGGCCGTCCTGCACGTCGTCGGACTGGTCACTCGCGGCCTCGCGGCCGGACGCGCGCCCTGGGGCAACATGTACGAGTTCACGCTCGCCGCATCTCTGGCCGCCGCCGTGGTACTGCTGGCACGGATCCGGGTGGCGGCCGTTCGCGTCCTCGCGGTGTGGGTCGTCGCCCTTGTCCTCCTCGCCCTGGGTCTCGGCGTGACTGTGCTGTACGCACCCGCCGACGACCTCGTGCCGGTGCTGAAGTCGTACTGGCTGGTGGTCCATGTGGCCGCAGCCATCACCGGTGGCGGCATCTTCACGCTGGGATTCGTCACCTCGGTCGCCTATCTGTTCCGCGAGCGTGCCGAACGTAGAGGGGCTGTTTCACGCCCCGGGCTGCCTTCGGCCGGGACATTGGATCGGCTGACCTACGGCGCCCACCTGGTCGCGTTCCCCATCTGGACGTTTGCCGTCATCGCGGGAGCGATCTGGGCCGAGAACGCCTGGGGCCGCTACTGGGGATGGGATCCCAAAGAGACGTGGGCCTTCATCACATGGGTCTGCTACGCCGCCTACCTGCACGCCCAGGCCACGCCGAGCTGGCGGGGGCGGCGAGCGGCCTGGCTGGGCGTCGCCGGCTATGTGGCCTTCCTGTTCAACTTCTTCGGCGTCAACCTGTGGATCTCCGGCCTGCACTCGTACGCCGGAGTATGAGCATGGCTGCTGCGATGTCGACAATGTCGGTTGCTGCCGATAACATCGGCATATGACGATGAATACCGGGGTCGAGGCGTCCCCGCACTCCACGGCGCAGGGTGACCTGCGTATCGCGGCGTGCCTGTTTCGAGCACTCAGTGACCCATCCCGGCTGGAGATCCTCCGTCACCTGCAGCTTGGACCCCATCGCGTGGTCGATCTTGTCGACCACCTTGGCCTGGCGCAGTCGACGGTGTCCCAGCACCTCGCATGTCTCCGAGACTGCGGGCTCGTGCGTTCCCGCCCCCAAGGACGTGCCTCTGAGTTCTCGCTGGACGCTGACGTGCCAATCACGCGATTGCTTACTGCTGCCGAGCACGTACTCGATGCCACCGGTTCAGCCGTTGCACTGTGTCCGACGCTGAACGGTGAAAGGACGGGGGACTGATGGGGCACAACCATGGTTCGAGCAGCGCGTCGGCGAGCCACCGTTGGCGACTGGCTGTGTCGTTCGGCCTGGTCGCCGCCTTCTTCGTGGTCGAGCTGAGCGTGGGCCTGCTCAGTGGATCTCTGGCTCTCATCTCGGACGCGGGTCACATGGCCGCCGACGTCGTTGCACTGGGTGCCGCGCTCTTGGCCACGAAGATCGCGGCCCGCGCAGATCGATCGGGGCGTCGGACCTATGGCTCCTACCGGGCCGAGGTCTTCGCTTCGGGGTTCACGGTGCTCCTGATGCTGGGAGTGTCCGTCTACGTCGTCTTCGAGGCCATCTCGCGAATCGGCGAGCCGGTCGACGTGGGGACCGGGCCGCTACTCGTCGTGGGTGCCATCGGCTTGGTGGTCAATCTGGTGTGTCTGGTGCTGCTGCGCGGCGGCGCTGACGAGTCGATCAACGTCAAGGGCGCCTACCTCGAGGTGGTGGCCGATGCGGCGGGCAGCGTCGGGGTCCTCGTGGCCGGCGGTCTTATCGCGCTCACCGGAGAGGGCTACTGGGACACGGTTATCGCGCTGGCCATCGGCCTGTTCGTCGCGGTGCGGGCAGTCCTGCTGGGTCGAGAGGTTCTGGCCGTGCTCGGCCAGCACGTTCCGGCTGACATGGATCTCGACCTGGTCGTGTCCGATCTCGAAGCCGTAGAGGGTGTCACCGACGTGCATGACCTCCATGCCTGGACCCTGACGTCCGGCATGAACGTCGCCACGGCCCATCTCGTCCTCGCGCCGGAAGCCGACGGGCAGGCCGTCCTGTTGCAGTCGCGGACGCTGCTCCGGCAACGACATGACGTCCAGCACGCCACCTTGCAGGTCGAGAGCAGCGCCAGCCGAGAGTGTCAGGAGTCGACATGGTGACGCATCCGCTTGTTCCAATGCTCACGCTCGATCGAAGGAAGGTCTTGTGGCGTCGTGTTCGGCTCCTGGTGGCAGCAACGATCACGTACAACGTCATTGAGGCCGTCGTCGCGTTGGCGGCCGGCCGTGCCGCATCCTCGAGCGCCCTGATCGGCTTCGGGCTCGACTCGGTCATCGAAGTGGTCTCCGCCGCTGCCGTAGCGTGGCAGTTCAGCGGTCGCGACCCCGAAGCCCGGGAACGGGCGCTCCGCTTCATTGCCGGGTCGTTCTTCGCCCTGGCGGCGTTCGTCAGTATCGACGCGTTGCGAAGCCTGCTGGGTAACGGTGACGCGGAGCCCTCCACGGTGGGCATCGTCCTCGCTGCCACCAGTCTGGCCGTGATGCCTGGGCTCTCATACGCACAACGACGCGCCGGTCGAGAGCTCGGGTCGCGCTCGGCTGTCGCCGACTCCAAGCAGACCCGGCTTTGCACCTACCTCTCGGCCGTCCTGCTGGTCGGACTGCTCCTCAACAGCCAGTTCGGGTGGTCCTGGGCCGATCCCATCGCAGCCCTGGTCATCGCCGTAGTGGCGGTGCGCGAGGGGGTGGAGGCTCTTCGAGGTGACACGTGCTGCCAACCGACAGCAGTGCTGTTCAGCGAGGAGGGTGTCGGCGAGCAAGACTGCGATGACGCCTGCTGCGAGAGCACTGGAACGCCGAATCGAGAGTTGCAGTGAACCCCGCCGTTGGTGCGCTGATCGGCTTCGCCCTCTACCTGCTGGTGGTCTTTGTGGGTCGATCGTGGCTACAGCGACGGCGCACCGGCGACACGGGGTTCCGGGGCGTGAGCGGCCGCCCTGGATCCCTCGAGTGGCTCGGCGGCGCGGCGTTCGTCGTCGCACTCGTCGGCTTTCCCGTCGGCATGATCCTTGACCTCGTTGGTCTTCAGCCCCTGTGGGCAGGCGGTGTCACGGACTATGTGCTTCCGATCGGCATCGTTCTGGCGGCCGTAGGTGCCGTTGGCTGCTTACTGGCGCAGTTAGGCATGGGGGCTGAGTGGCGAATCGGCGTCGATGCCGAAGAGCGAACGGGGCTGATCACCACCGGGTTGTTCCGATGGATGCGCAACCCCATCTTCAGTTTTATGGTCCTGTCGGGCCTCGGCATGCTGCTGATCGTGCCCAACGTATTGACGCTGTGGAGTCTCGTCCTCGTCATCATCGCCATCGAGCTACAGGTCCGTCTCGTCGAAGAGCCGTACCTGCTCCGCACCCACCCTGAGGCGTTTCGTCAGTACGCCGCACGAACGGGTCGATTCCTTCCAGGCATCGGCCGCCTTGCCGCCGACGTCGGGGACCGGGCGGACGACCCTGCCCGCCCCCAACCCGTCGCCGAGGGGACGGATTCGTGAGAGCCACTCACACCTACGACCTACTGAACACCACGACGAAAGGTCAGGCCCGGTGAGATCCTTTCGCCTGTTGGCGGCCGTGTCCCTGCTGCTGACGTTGGGCGCGTGCTCCTCCGACGACTCGGAGGACCCCGCCACCGACGCCGCGACCTCGAGCCCATCGCCTTCCGAGTCAATCAGCCCCACCACGCCGACGCCGAGCCCGGACAGCCCCTCCACGGGCACGTCACCGACGCCGACCCCGACGCCCAGCCAAGCGGACGGTCCCGAGTTGGTTGTCACGATCAAGGGCGACCAGGTCAAGCCGAACAGCCAGGAGATCGACCTGGAGGTCGGCGAGACCCTGATCATCCGGTTCGAGACCGACCGAGGTGGTGAGCTTCACGTCCACTCCACCCCGGAGCAGTACGTCGAGTTCGAAGCAGGTACTTCGACGAAGAAGCTCGTGATCGAGGCGCCCGGGGTGGTTGAGGTCGAGGAGCACGACACCAGCCATGTCGTCGCCAGCCTCGAAGTCCGGTAGGCGTTTCCGTTGATCGAAGCCCACGGGCTCGGCGGCGCGACCGACCTGCCTATCCCGGCCTCCCTGGCCATTACCGGCGGGGCGGCGGCGCTGGTGCTGTCCTTCGTCATCCTCCTGCTCGCGTGGCGTGAACCCCGCTTTGACGGCCGCAACACCGGCCGACCGGTCCCCGCCGCGCTGGCTCGATTCGCCGACAGCCGAGGCTGGGCGGTCGCCTGTCGTGTCGTCGGCATCCTCGGACTCCTCATCACGCTCGGGCTGGCCATCCTCGGTCCCGACACGCTCAACAACCCCGTCTTCGGCATCTTCTACGCCTACCTGTGGGTCGGGCTGATCCCGGCTTCGCTGCTCCTGGGCCCGGTGTACCGCGCCGTCAGCCCGGTGCGGTCAATGCACTGGCTACTGACCCGGGTCTCCGGCACCGGTCCCGACGAGGCCGTGTTCAGCTATCCCGCTCGCCTCGGCCACTGGCCGGCTGCGATTGGTGCGTTCGCCTACGTGTGGCTAGAACTCGTGTTCCCCGGGTCGGTCAATCTGGGTCCCGTCCGGTTGTGGATCGCCTGCTACGTCGCCGCCATGCTCCTTGGCGGAGCACTGTTCGGACGGACCTGGTTCGAACACGCCGACCCCTTCGAGGCTTTCTCCACGCTTGTCTCACACCTGTCGGTGTGGGGCCGGGACCAGGACGGCCGGCTGGCGTTCCTGAGCCCGTTGCGCAACCTCGCCCGACTTGAGCCGAGACCTGGACTCGTTGCCGTCGTCGCCGTCCTTCTCGGATCGACCGCCTACGACAGCTTCCGTGGCCTCAACCGCTGGGTGCGGTTCGTGCAGGAGAGCGACGCTGACCCCACCTGGCTGGGATCGGCAGGGCTGTTCGCAGCGGTAGCGGTTGTCGGGCTGACCTTCAGTGCAGCCACCCTTGCCGCCACCAGCCAACCGATCGGGTTCACGCGTAGTCAGCTTCCGAATGCGTTTGCGCACTCCATCGTGCCGATCATCGTGGGCTACTTCATCGCCCACTACTTGTCATTCCTCGTCGAGTACGGACAAGTGACACTGATCCAGCTGAGCGACCCAATGGACAACGGGGCCGACCTGCTCGGCATCTCTGGCGAACGAGCCAACTACTTCCTGTCCCTGCATCCGACACTGCTGGCCTCGATCAAAGTGCTCGCCATCGTCACCGGTCACATCGCTGGTGCCGTCGCCGCGCACGACCGAGCCGTGACTGTGCTGCCTCGCAGCCATCAGGTAATAGGACAACTGCCCTTGCTCGCAGCCATGGTGCTCTACACGTATGCGGGCCTCTATCTATTGTTCGGGTCCTGAGCAATGGACGAGGACAAGCACGCCGGCGAGCCAAGGCGCAATCCACCTTCGACCTGGGTCATCTACAGCGTCCTGACATTCGCCTTCGTCCTGTCCATTGCCATGTTGGTGGGACTGATCGAGCTCTTCGAGCGACTTTGAGCAGGCACTGGAAGGGGCGACGCCGCACGTCGGATCGTGCCCAGCAGTCCGGCCAGTCGATTCACGTGGGCGAATCGCTCTCCGTTAACGCGAAGCTCTTCCGCCATCCGTGCATCCATCGCCGCGGCGAGATGCGCCGCCGTGCCTACGCGCTGATGGTAGGGACGGCCGTGCTCATGGGCAGCCTGGCCGTGGCGGCGTCGTTCGTCCTCGACAAGCAGCTCGCCGACCCGGAGGGCAGCTTCCTCGGCCCCTCGTACATCCGGCTGCCGCTGCTCCTGCTCGGCGCCCTGCTGCTCGACATGCTGCCGCGGACGCTGTGGTACTCGCGGCTCAACCCGAAGGCGATGCCCGCCATCGTCCGCGAAAGGTTCCGCTCGCACTGGAACCGCGAGCGGTTCACCCTGGTCGCGCTCGGCATCATCTGCTTCTACATCGTCTACGTGAGCTACCGGAACCTGAAGTCGTTCCTGCCGTTCATCAACGAGACGATGTACGACCGCGAGATGCACCTGCTCGACCGGGCGCTCTTCTTCGGCCACGAGCCGGCGACCGTCCTGCACGCCATGCTCGGCACCGACGTCACCGCCTACCTGCTGTCCTACATCTACCTGGCGTTCCTGCCGATGGTGCCCCTCGGCGTGACCGCGTGGCTCGTCTGGTCGCGCAACCTGTCCTTCGGGTACTGGTTCGTCACCTCGCAGTGCCTGGCCTGGACGCTGGGCACGCTGTCCTACTACGCCCTGCCGACGCTTGGGCCCGGCCTGGAGTACGTCTACCTCTACAAGGACCTCGCCGACACACCGACGGCAGGCCTGATGGACTCCTTGGTCAACGCCCGGCAAGGCGTGCGGCTGTCCGGGCTCGAGGGGCAGGTGCAGTCCGTCGCCGGGTTCGCCAGCCTCCATGTCGCGATCACGCTCCTGCTCGCCCTCATGGTGCAGTACACGATCCGCTCTAGGATCGCGAAGTGGGTCGTGTGGGTGAACTTCGGCCTCACCGTCGTCGCCACCCTCTACTTCGGCTGGCACTACGTCGCCGACGACCTCGCCGGCATCGTGATCGCGATGGTCAGCTTCTACATCGGCGGGGTCGCGAGCGGGCAGAAGTTCGGCCGCAAGCTCATCTCCTCCCATCCCACGACCACAACCGCAGCGGTCCCGGTCACCCGGTGACGCGTGATTCGGGATGCCAGGCCGTGGACGAACTCATCGTGCTCATCGAGCGCGGCCGGGATGCCGTGCGGCCGGGCGCCGCTCCCCCGGTGTGGGGGGGAAGTCGACGAGTCCGATTCGTGGGAGGGCGAGGTCGACATCATGATCGCCGGTGACCGCGCCTGGCACGACGCGAAGTCCCTCCGCGAGTACATCACCGAGTTCGGCGTCAACTACGGCATCCACGCCCGGCGGATCTGGTGGGTTGAGCGGTCCTCGGAGGGCTGGCGTTCGATGGAGGATCGCGGGTCGGTGACCGCCAACCACAATGACCAAGTCCACGTCACGACCTACTGAGAGCTGGTGAGAATGGGCCGGGTCGTCCGCCTCGTCTTGGCGGGCGCGATGATCGCGCTCGGCGCGCTACTGGCGTTGGCTGGCATGGGCTACATCGGCGAATCGTCCGCACAGAGCAGGTCCTGGTCGATCCTCGGATCCCTCCTGGCGGGGCTCGGCGTCGCCCTCGCCATCACAGCGCAGCAGCGGCGGCGGCACCGCTAGCCGTTGCGGCGTCCAACACCCAGTGCCCTGGCATCGACTAACCTTGGGCCAGTAGCAGCGGCAGTACCAGGACCCGTTCAGGCGAGGAGCCAGGAATTTTCGGAAGCACGTCGGCGGGGTTCCGCGAGCGGCTCCGCGTACCGGTCCGCTGGTGGCTTCAAGGTGGCCTGCTAGTCGCCAGCTTCTGGGTCGCCATGGTCGTTGCGATTCCCGAGGCGGCGGCGTGGGGAATCGCCGCTGCCTTGATGGCCATGCTCGCAGCCGCGCTCTGGTCTTACGGCGGTGCTCGCATCGTCGTAGAGGACGGGTGGCTGCACGCGGGACGAGCCAAGATCGAGGTGAAGTTCATCGGGCACGTCCTGGCGCTTGACAAAGATGCGACACGCAAGTGGTCGGGACCCCTCGCGGACGCACGCGCGTTCCTCCTGCTCCGGCCGTACCTCCCCCTGTCAGTGCGCATCAACATCGACGATTCCGACGATCCGACCCCCTACTGGCTCGTCAGCTCTCGGCGTCCCGGCACACTCGTGGCCGCACTCGACCAGACCCGCCAGTCCACAGCCGCAGGGAGGACAGCCGTTCCCAGCGCAGGGGGCGAAACTCGCCCGATTCAGGCATAAATTCGTACGCACGGCGCCGCCATGAGACCGCACTCGGCGAACCAGTCGACGGATTCTGCGGGTGAACAAACCTTATTGCGGCGGGGTCCTCTCATCCGGTGTGTCGACGTCACCCTCACCTGGTTCCACCGAGCCCTCGTCCTGCGACTCCTCGTTGGCCTCGCCTACGGGCTGGACTACGGCCCGCCGAGCGGGCGAGGCGAGCAGGAGCACGACGGCGGTGATGAGCACTGCAACCCCGAGGGGGGCCAGCACGAAGATCACCAGCACCGACCACACGCTCGGCGTCACACCGCCACTCCTCCTGCCCAATGCAATCGCACCTCTGCATACTCCCACCGAACCTCGCGCTGGTCGCGCAGCCCGTAGGGACGCTGCGGGTGCCCAAGAGTGGGGAAGGTCGAGCACCCGCAGTTGGGAACCTCCCGACATCTACTATCTGCTGTAGTAGACGCCAGGCCGGCAGTTCCATGCCGCGTGTCGCGAATCAACAGTCGCGCTGCAACCTCAGAAGCACGTGGTCCGGGACAGTCGCCGAATTGCCGGCCACCTAAGCGTCATAGCGCGCTTGGCCGCGTGCGCCGGCATACGTGAGGCTGCGGCGGCGACGGGTCAGGCGGTGGATTCCGCACCCTGTGAGGCGGCGCCCCCATGTTGCTTTCACTCTGACCCAGAGGTCGCAGTCCATGTGACTGTCTGACCGAGTCCACGCCGGCCTTGTCTCGTGCGGATGTCCAGCCGCGTCCAGGTCCGTGTACGACGCATCGACAGCCGAAGGAATTCGAAGCGCTCATCCTCGCACTCCCACGTCAGTACCGGCTGATGATCGAAGCCTTCATCGAGACGGAGATGCGCTGGGGCGAACTCGTGGCGATTCGGCCTCGGCACGTCGACTTTCTCCGGCGGACGGTTACCGTCGCTGAGACAATCGTCGAAGTGTCCAGGAAGAACTCGCCAAGTGGCGAGCGGTACATCGTGAAGCCATACCCCAAGGACAACGAACCACGAACCTTCGGAGTTCGTCAGGAATGGTTGGACGACGTCGCCGAGCACGTCAGCGCCAACGGGCTCATGCGAGATGACCTCCTCTTCGCGACCAGCGCCCGCACCCCCATCTCGCGGAACAGCTTTCGGACCCACGTCTGGCTACCCGGAGTCGCAAAGAGCGGGATCGGCTTCGAGGTGCGTGTCCATGACCTGCGACACGCACACGCGTCTTGGCTCCTCGCCGGCGGCTCCGACTTGAAGTCCGTGATGGACCGCATGGGGCAATCCCAGATACAGACAACGCAGAAGTACCTGCATGCTCTGCCCGACGCAGACGAGAAGAACCTGAATGCCTTGGACCGGATTATCCGGGGGTCCCGTCCGGACTGAGCCAAGGGTCGTCGCTGCACAGACTCCGGCGCATCGTCCACAGATTCGTTCGCGTCGCATGATCGGCCCGGCTGCTCGAACTTCCTTAGGTGACTGTCAGCAACACACCGTCCATGGAGGAAGCCCATGCCTGACAAACTGCTCTACCGAGTCCCAGAGGTTGCCGAGTACCTCAGCATCAGCCGATCGAAGGTCTACGAACTCTTCAAGTCCGGCGAGCTGCGATCGGTTCACATCGATCGCACCCGTCTTGTCCGGAAGGGCGATCTGGAGAGCTACATCGACTCCCTGGCGTCGGCCTCTTGAGGACGACGGAGGGTAAGTTACCGGCGACAAACCAACGGGAGTTGCGTGAGATGCAAGGACTCCCGTTTCGCTGCTGCCGATGATGATGGAGCCGTTGTCGCAGGTCAGTCCATCAATTGCTGGTTGCGGTGCCGGGCGCGTGTCGCGCCGGTCTCTACGCTCGAGGCCCGAGCGCGCCAGATTGGTCCAGGCCGAAGGTCTGTTGTGAGGGATGGACATGGATGTAAGAGCGATCTTCGAGTTGCCAGTGCACATCTGGGTGATGTGCGCGACGCGCTCGATATGACGTACCCCACCGGTGACAAACGCCGGCGTCGACGTGCTCGCCCCGTTGTACCCGCAGCTGCAGGTCGGACTCCAGGCGCTCAGCGAGAGTCCTCCACCCGCCGACTGACCCCTCCCCGCTCAACGATGGTGCCAGCGTACGGAACGAGTCAGTCGTCGGGGAGGACCCCGTCGAGTACGTCCTGGAGGCGGACCACCGCGCCATCGACATCGACGATCTCCACCAGGCCTGCTTTCAGACCGGCCTTGCAGCACCGCTTGCAGCCGTTGAGCGCGAACCAGGTGCGGGTTGGCTTGGCGGCCTTGTTCCCGCAAAGGCACCGAGGATCCGGGGGACGCATGAATCTCGCGGTTCTCTACCAGATGGACCCACGAGCCGGTCGCGGACCCGATCACGGCGACATCCCAAAGCTGGAGAGACTGGGGACGGTTCACTCGGCAGAGCGTAGCCGTGACCGCTTGTCGGTCCTTGATGATTGACTGCGCCCTCACGAGCAGGTAGCGCAACTCGACAACCCGCGATGACTACGAGGATGCAGTGGATAATCTCGACGACCTGGAACTGCTGAGCAAGGTCGAGCTCATCGCGATGCTCCAGGAGCGGGTTGAGGCCGGGGTCAAGCTGTCATTTCCGGGCAAGGCCCTGGCGAGGCGCATCTCCCGCAAGGTTCGGCCGCATGTCCAACGGACCGTGGCGAAGTACAGCGCCGGCCCCGAGGCAGAGCAGGCTCGCAACCTCTTGATCGAGGGCGACAACCTGCAGGCGTTGGTCACCCTGTACCGGGAGCGTGGTCACGTCGACCTGATTTTGACCGATCCGCCCTATAACACCGGCAACGACTTCCGGTACAACGACAAGTGGGACCAGGACCCCAACGACGCGGGGATTGGTGACATCGTCTCCGCCGATGACCGGGCGAAGCACACCAAGTGGATGAAGTTCATGTATCCCCGGCTACGGCTGATGAAGCAGATGCTCAAGCCGAGCGGGGTCCTCGCAATCTGTATCGACCACCGTGAACTGTTCCACCTGGGCCAGATGCTCGACGAGATCTTCGGGGAACAGAACCGCCTCGCGATCATCAACTGGCAGAAGATCACCTCGCCGAAGAACCACGACCAGGGCGTGTCGACGGCGACCGAGTACGTGCTCGTCTACGCCAAGAACGACGAGGCCGTCCGCACCGGCCGGATCCGTCGCTCGGACAAGACCGCAGCTGGTTACGTGAATCCCGACTCTGACCCCCGAGGGGCGTGGGCGCCGTCGGACTCCACCCTGATGGGCGCATCGACCCACGCTGGTCAGGTCTACGGGATCCAGAACCCCTTCACCGGTCGGCTCCACTACCCACAGGAGGGACGGTGCTGGCGCAACGAGCGCAGCAAGATGAAGGTCGCGGTCGAGGAGTGGGGCGTCGAGTATGAGGACCGGGACCTGGACGACGGGCTGCGGCCGGCCCTGCTGATCAAGGGTGCCCGCAACCCGCTGACCGAGGACTACGGGACCGACCCAGTCGTCGTGCACGCACAGGAGAAAGCTCTTGCTGTCCGATCCCAGCCGGACTGGCCACGCTTCTTCTGGCGCAACGACCAGCGTCGCCGGCCGGGTCATGGCGAGCTCCGGTACAAGACCTACCTCGAGGAGGTTTCCGGCGGTGTCGTGCCCACGACCTTCTGGGCCTCCACCGAGGAAGCCGAAGAGCTCGAGCTCGGATCGATCTCCTGGCCACACAAGGAATCGGGCACCAGCGAGATCGGC
Source organism: uncultured Nocardioides sp. (assembly GCA_964542635.1). Classification (GTDB taxonomy): domain Bacteria; phylum Actinomycetota; class Actinomycetes; order Propionibacteriales; family Nocardioidaceae; genus Nocardioides. The sequence goes on from CAZIVD010000033.1 coordinate 30,648, forward strand.
GTCCGCGAGTTGAACGCCGTAGTCGGGCGTGGCCACGGCTTCGACACCGTCAAGCCGATGAAACTCATCCAGAAGATCGTGCAGCTCTGGTGCCCGCCAGACGGCACCGTGGTCGACCCATTCGCCGGCTCAGGGACGACCGGCCATGCGGTGTTGGCCCTGAACCAGACCGAAGGCGCGCGACGACGCTTCATCCTCATCGAGCAAGGGCGCCCCGAGAAGGGCGATTCCTACGCCCGCTCGCTCACCGCCGAGCGGCTCTCGCGGGTGATCAGCGGCGACTGGGCCAACGGCAAGGGCAGCCCGCTGCCAGGCGGGTTCGAGTTCCGGCAACTCACCAAGCGCGTCGATGCCCAAGCGCTGCTTCAGATGGAGCGCGAGGAGATGGTCGACACCGTCGTGTCCTCCTACTTCGACTCATCGCGGCGCCGCGGAGCAAACCTCGAGCGATGCATCGACCCCAGCTACTCCTACCTGGTGGCCAAGAACGCCGATGACGAAGGGTTCTACCTGGTCTGGGACGGGCCCAACCAGAACACCGACTTCACCGAAGACGTGTGGGAGTCCTGCGTCCAAGAGGGCGAGAAGGCCAACCTGAAACCCAAGTACCACGTGTACGCCCGGTTCAACCTCTTCCCGACAACAGGCGTGCATTTCTATCAGATCCCGGACCGAATCCTGGCTGACTTCGGCCTCGACGTTCGAACGGACTCCTACGTCGAGGACGAGGACGACGAAGAATGATCACCCTTTTTCAGTTCCAGGAGAGTGCGGCGGCTCAGATCGCCCAGCGGGTCTCGGAGTACCTCGATGACCCGGTGGCCGCCGGCCGGCGTGCGAACAAGCACGTGGTGCCGTACTTCCAGGCACTCTCCGCACTCACCGGTGCAGGCAAGACCGTCATCCTCGCGGCAGCCGTGGCCCACATTGCCGGCGAGCTCCCGGTGGCGCCGGTCATCCTGTGGCTATCCAAGGGCAAGGTCGTGGTCGAGCAGACGTTCGCCAACCTCTCCCCCGGGGGCAAGTACCACCAGCTGCTCGACAACACCGCCGTGGCCGCGCTCGCCGACTACTCCCCCGATGACGTGGCTGGCTCAGACCGACCGCTGGTGTATTGCGCGACGGTGGGCACGTTCAACCAGAAGGACAAGGAGGACGGCAACCTCCGGATCTACAAGAGCGATGTGGACACCATGGAGCAGTCGGTGTGGACCGCGCTGACCCAGCGCCTCGACGCCGACGGGCACCGCAGACCCCTGATCGTGGTCTACGACGAGGGTCAGAACCTCTCTGACCAGCAGACCAACCTGCTGCTCGACCTCGAGCCCGACATCTTCCTGCCGGCCTCGGCCACGATGAAGATCCCAGCTCGACTCGACCGCGAGATCCAGTTCCTCAAGAACGCCGACTGGAGTGACGACGAGCTGGTCACCAAGGTGCCCACCAGCCAGGTGGTTGACGCCGGGCTCGTGAAGTCGACAGTCCTGCTCGAGGGCTACAACTCGCCCATGGAGGAGACCGTTTCGTCGCTCATCAAGGCCCTACGCGAGACCGAGGAAGAAGCCCGCGCCTACGGCGTGGCCTTCACCCCCAAGGCGATTTACGTCAGCGACACCAACGTCGTCGCCGACACTCCCAACCAGACCGAGGACCCCAAGCAACCCTTCCTGCAGCGGCAGGCTCCGCCCATCCAGATCTGGCGCTACCTCACCGAGCACTGTGCCGTCGATCCCGCCACCATCGCCGTCTACGCCAACCTCAAGGTCGACAAGGACTACCCGCTGCCGGAGGAGTTCGTGCTGTTCAGCGGGGCCGACCAGGACTACGCCGACTTCACCGCCGGTGACTACCAGCACGTCATCTTCAACCTGCGGCTGCAAGAAGGCTGGGACGACCCATCGGTCTACTTCGCCTACATCGACAAGAGCATGGGATCGCGCGCCCAGATCACCCAGGTCATCGGGCGGGTACTGCGTCAACCCAGCGCCACCCACTACCCCTCCGACCTCTTGAACACCGCCCACTTCTACGTGCGGGTGGACACGAACGACGTTTTCACCTCCGTCGTGGACGAGGTGGAGAAGGAGCTCGGCAGTGAGCCAGGCGGCATCCGTATCGCGGTCTCGTCCCCCGGTCGACCGCAGATGGACACGAACCCTCCGCGTTTCGAGGTCACCGTCCCCGAAACAGGTATCGACAGCAGGTTCGCGATGCAACGCGTCCAGGAGCTCATGGACGCCTTCCCAGACTTCCGCGAAGACACGACCAACACGAAGGGCGAGGGCAGCCGCCGGGTCGTCCGCCAGAAGGTCGGGGCGGCCGCCAACACCAACGAATGGGAGGCCTTCGAACAGTCCAGTACCGCGTCTGCACGATGGGTCTTCCACCGCGAGGTGCAGCGACAGTTCAGCAGCGCCCTCGGTGTCGTCCACCTCGCTGATCGCAAGCTCGACGCGATCATCGGCATCGGGAGCCCTGCCTACGCCGCCGTCTGCCGACTCGCGCAGGACGTCGTCGACACGTTCGTCACGAACGTGCGCCTGACCCAGCGCCGCCTCAATCCCTACAAGGTCGGCTCCCTGCTTGCCCGACCAGACCAGGTGACCCCGTACAAGCACGCTGTGCACGAGGGGTACGCAGGTCTCAACGGTGAAGAGGCGCGGTTCGCCCAGGCTCTTGACGACTTCGGCGCACGCTGGGCGCGAAATCCCGACCGGTCCGGCTATGGCATTCCGCTGATCACAGCCGGCCCCACCCGCAACTTCTACCCGGACTTCCTCCTGTGGACCGAACGCCGTGTCATCTGCATCGACACCAAGGGGTCGCACCTCATCCAAGAAACGGCAGCGCGCAAGCTGTTGAGGGTGAACTACCCGGGCGAGGGCCCGCGGCTGGACATCCAGTTCGTCTCGACAGGCCGGTACAACGACCAGCTGGAGCGCCGCGACTCGGAGGGCCACACGGCTTGGTCGCTGAATGACGACGGGAAGGTCACCACCCAACACTTCCCAGAACTGTCACGACTGGTCGAGTACCTCGCTGATGACGCGCTGTACATGCCCTGAGGTGAGCCTGGCGTAGTCGAGCGCGCCCGGGGTATCGGTGCCGCGGTGGTAGTGCGGGCTGCGCAAGGTGGCGGTTGCGGTGACGAGTACGGCCGGGATGCGTCGACGCCAGAACGGCTGGTGGTCGGAGCGGTCCAGGTCCATCAGCAGCGGGTTGACCCAGTGCGTTGCGCGCTGGCCGCGGCCGCTCCGGCGGGGGTCGCGCAGCAGAGTGACCGGCAGCAACTACCGACCGGGCGCAGATCGCGCCATCGTGGCCCCGGTCGGCGGAACGCGGCCGGGCGCCTGGCGACTCGTCGCCGGGACGTAGGACTCGTCGATCGGTGGCGCGCTCGCCACGGCGGCGGCCGTGGTGAGGTCGGTGAGGACCTCCTGGGCGTTCGTGACCATGGATGCCTGGCCGTACCGGATCAGCTGGTTGACGCCGGTGGAGGCGGCGCTGGTGACGGGGCCGGGAATGCCCATGAGGGGCCGGTGGAGGTTGGTGGTCCAGTGGGCGGTGTTGAGCGCGCCGCTGCGGACGGCGCCCTCCACGACCACGGTCCCCTCCGAGAGCCCCGCCACGATCCTGTCTTTTGCCAGGAATCGAGTCCGGGTGGGAGCCGTGCCGGGCGGGGTCTCGGAGACGACCAGGCCGCGCTGCGCGATGGCCTCGAGCAGCTGCGCGTTCGCGGTCGGATAGGGGCGATCGACCCCGCAGGGCATCACGGCGATGGTGGGGCCGGCGGCGGCCAGAGCTCCGCGATGGGCGGCCTGGTCGACGCCGAACGCGAGGCCGCTGACGATGGTCTGACCCATGGAGGTCAGCTCTCGGCTCAGGTCGCTCGCCTGCTCCATGCCGTAGCTCGTCGCAGCTCGTGATCCGACCACCGCCACAGCGTTGGCCGCCACCTGGCGGAGGTCGCCTTCGCCTCTGACCCACAGGCCGACAGGTTCGCCGCCACGGTCGTGCAGCGCGCCGGCGTCGCGCAGCGCTCCGACTCGATTGGGCCACTCGGCGTCGGCCGGGGTGAGAAACCGGATGCCGCGGCTCTCTGCCTGCTCGAGCACCCGGCTGGCGTCGACGTGGGCGAGATCGTGGCCGATCGAGAAGGCCCAGTGGGGCTCAACCTCGGCGGCGGCCTCGAGGTAGCCGAGGACCTTGCTTGCCCCGAGCTCGCTGACCAGCCCGGTGACGCGGAGGTCGCCGGGCTCGATGGTGCAACTGAGCTTGACGCGGGCGAGGCGGTCGGCCTCGTCGACATCGCTGGTTGTGGCGCTCATTCGGGGCCTCCCCAGAGAAGGTCGAGGTCGGGTTCGTGGATGACGTCGATGCGCTTGCTCGGGTCGTACGCGGCAGGTGCCGGCACGACCAGGCGCCGCAGCTGGCGCTCGGTGACGCTCTGATGCGGGGTGGTGTCGTCGTGGTCCATCACGGATCTCTCCTCAGCGGCCGGGGACGGGTCGGTCGGTGGCGGGTTGAGCCCGTGGGGCGTCCCGCTCGTTGTGGTGGCCGGGTGGCTTCGGAACGAACGACTCGTCGAGCTCGGCAGCGACCTCGCGCATCTGCGCCTGGTGGCGCTCCCACTCCCTGGGATGGAGGCCGTTCTGCAGCGCCGAAGCGACGATGGCGGCCATGGAGTAGGGCCGGTCGGCCGGCACCTCGTCGAGTGCGCACCAGGCACGTGCCCCGTCGCCGCGCAGCCAGCTGGCGAAGCCGAGCATCGAGGCCGGCGCCGCGCGGACCTCGTCCGGCGCGCGCCGGGTGAGGTCAGTCCACAGGGAGATGTGGGAGGCAGTGTTCTGGGTGCTCATGTCCTCCCAGAGCGCGTCTCGGGTGCTGATGGTCTCCAGGGCCACGAGCATCCGAGCGCCGTCGATGTCGGTGAGGCGGTTGCCGTCTGCGTGGAACTGCTCGAGTCGGTCCAGGGCCCAGTCGCGCTCGCCGCTGGGGCTGCGCGTGACTGCCGCGGCGCGCGCCTCAAGGAGGACCTGGGCGAGCGGCTCACGGTCCCCGACCAGGGACGCTGCCAGGGAGGCCCGGTTTGCGGCGGGCTGAACAGCGCCGGTCAGAACGGTCTTCGCGGAGATCCGCTCGGCGGTCGCCTGGGTCTGCAGGCCGGTGGCGCCGGTGTTGAACTCGCGCCAGCGCTCGCCGTCGGCCCACAACCTGAGGTGCGTGGTGATGCCGACGGTGTCCAGATGGGTGGACAGGTGCTGGCTGGCCAGCTCGGCGTTGCGGCGGTCCTCGGTGATGCACACGATGCCGACCCGCGCGCCGGGTTGGGCGTGCCGTCCGTAGACGTCTCCGATCGCATCCCAGACCTCCTCCCGGTCCCGCGCCGTCTTGGGCAGGTCGACGCGGGTGATCGGGAGACCTGGCCCGAAGGGGACCAGGATGATCGACTCCTCGGGGTTGAACCCGAGGACGTGGGGCACTGCGGCGAGCAGTTCGTCCGGGGACTGTACGACGAGGTCCATCGGGCCCGTCCCCGCCCTCAGCCGGCCTGCGACGCGGCGCGCTCGGCACGCTCGATCCGGGCGGAGGCGTACCTGAGCGAGATGCCGACCTCGCCGAACCGGTTGTCGACGACCACGACGTTCTTGGTGCGCTTCTCGCCGGTCTCCTTGGCCGGCCAGCTCTCGGTGCGCTCGAGGCCGTGCACGAAGATCGGGTCCCCGGAGCCGCAGCTGTCGTGGACGTGGGTGGCGGCGGATCCGTAGACCTTGACGTTGTGCGGCGTGGGCTCGTCGTTGACCCACTCCCCCTCGTCGTTCTGGACCCGGCGGTTCACCAGGACCCGGCAGCTCACGAACGGCTTGCCGTCGCGGGTGTAGAGCAGCTCCGGGTCCTCGACGAGGTTGCCGGCGAAGGTGACGGTGGTTGACATTGCTTCCTCCTAGGTGACTGCGAGACGTTGCACATCGGTCCCGCAGTCACCTAGGTCGGATCGGTCCCCGGCAGCGATCACCTCGGCGGAAATCGGTGCGGCGGCGATCGGGGTCGGCCGCTCTCAGCAGGGCACTAGCGCAGTCACCTAGGTCGACCAGGGGCCCGGGGGCGATCAGTGCCGGCGCACCTGGCCCGAGGACCCGCGCACCAGAAGGCCCCGATCCGGCTCTCGGGTGCCGGATCGGGGCGCGAGCCCGACAGTAGCCGCGGCCGCCGACAACGGGCCGCTTTCGACAAGATTGGCCTGACCGACCGGCCGAGCTCGAAGCGACCCGGGCCGCGGTCAGCTGGAGTGTGCCGGCCGGCGCCGCGGCGGTCGGTTGCTGAGCTTCTGCGGAGGCGGGGGCAGTTCGCGGCCCAGGCGCCGGCGCGCTTCGTCGGCGGCCGCAATGACCGCCTCCAGGGCGAACGCCGAGCGACCGATGGCGCGCCCCAGCTCCTGGCGGTCGGTGACGATCGCGTCCTCGACCGCCTCGATCGTCGAGGCGGGCAGGTCGTGCTTCTTGCTGAAGCTCTTGCGGGTGCTCACCTGCGCGCGGTGGCGTTCGGCGGCCGCCGCAATGTCGGCCCGCTGCTGTGGCGCACGGCGGGTATGCAACTCGAGCGCCTGGGCGAGCCAGCCGACGAAGGCACCGGGTGAGTCCGAGTCGGTGTCCAGGTCCGCGATGTACGCCGATCGGGCGAGGTCCCACACGCCGGGCTTCCAGTAGATCCCGACCGGGATCGTGGTCTGGCTCGTCACCTGGTCACTCCCCTGGTCTCGACCGTCGGCGGCCGGCTGCGGCGGCTAACACCAACGCCGCTGCATTCCCGGCCGAGGCCCTGCGCAGCTCTTCTCACCGTCCCACGTTTCCTTCCGCTTTGAAGCACCGAGGAGCGCAGCCGCACCTCGCCGCCGTAGCCGAGGCCGAGGCCGCGCCTACGCGGGCGGGTTATCCCCACCGTCGGAGACGCGCCCACCTTTCCACAGGTCCGGCCCGAGGGCGGGTAGGCGTGGGCTCCCACTGGCAGGCTTAGCCCTGTCAGTTCTTTCTATTCTACTCACGGAGGACAGCCGCATGACCGACACCATCCAGACCCCCATCGACACCCCCGCTGGCGAGGCCACCGAGGCCGAGGAGTTCCTGCACCTGGACCCCGCCGACATCATCATCGGCAGCAACGTCCGCACCGACCTGCGCGCCGACCACAAGGAGTTCCGCAAGTCGATCAAGGAGCGCGGCGTGCTGGAGGCCGTGACTGTCTACCGCAACGAGGACGGGCAGTACGTCCTGCTGCGCGGCCAGCGCCGCACCGTCACCGCCGCCGAGGTCGGTACCCCAACCGGACTCATCCCGGCCCGCGTCGTCCCCTTGCCCGACGAGGCCGACCGGATCGGGGACCAGATGGTCGAGAACATCCACCGCGCCGGGATGCGCGAGACCGAGATCGTTGCGGGCGTCGAGCAGTTGGCCCTGATCGGTGTGAGCGCCGCGCAGATCGCCAAGCGGACCTCCATCGACCGCCCGACCGTGAACGCCGCCCTGGCGGTCACCAAGGCCGACCAGACCCGCAACCGGCTGGAGTCAGGCGACCTGACTCTCGAAGAGGCCGCGATCTTCGCCGAGTTCGAGCACGACCCCGACGCCGCCGAGCGCCTGGAGCGTGCACGGACCACGCGCTGGGGCGACTCGGTCGAGCACGTCGCCCAGAAGCTGCGCGACGAAGCGGCCGAGCGCGAGGTGTACGCCGCCGAGGTCGAGCGGCTGCGGGCCGAGGGACTGCCAGTGCTGTCCGCGCAGGAGGCCGACGAGGCGCACGGATCGCTGGTGCTGGAGGACATGCGCACCCCTGAGGGCGAGCCGGTGCCGGTCGAGGAGTGGCCGAACCTCTCCGGCGTCGCGGTCATCGTCACCGAAGACTGGGAGTACCCCGAGCCCGAGGCCACCGAGGGCGAGAAGGACGCCGACGACGACGCGGACGAGTACGCCGAGCCGGTGAAGGTCTACCGGCAGATATGGGTGGTCACCGACATCGAGGCCAGCGGACTCGTCCACCGGAGCCGTGTCGGTCGCACCGACGGCGACCAGGGCGACGACGCCGAGGCTCACGACCCGGGGACCGACGCCGCCGACGAGGCCGAGGCCGAGGCCCGCCGCCAGGAGCGCCGCCGGGTCATCGCGAACAACAAGGCCTGGGCCAGCGCCGAGACCGTGCGCCGGGAGTGGCTGAGTACGTTCGTGGCCCGCAAGACCGCGCCGAAGGGTGCCGAGGCCCTGATCTGCGAGGCCGTCGTCACCGGCCACCACACGCTGAGCAAGGCCATGGACCACCGGCACCCGAGGCTGTTCGGCCTGCTCGGCATCGACGTTCCCAGCGGCTACTACGGCGCGGGCTACGAGGAGTGCCACAAGATCGCGACCCGCGCCACCAGCCCCAAGGGCGCGATCATGACCACCCTGGCTGCCGTCGTCGCGGCGTGGGAGGACTCGATCGGCAAACACACGTGGCGCAACCCGAGCCAGTGGGACGCCCGCGTGCTTGCCGCGCTCATGGAGTGGGGCTACCAGCCCAGCGACGTCGAGCGGCTGCTGATCGGCGAGGAGCCGAGCGACGACAGCGCCACCGACGACGAGGCCGAGGCCGTCGAGACCGACGCGAGCACCGACGCGGCCTGACCACCCTCCCCCCTTGAGGGCGGTTCTTCCTGTGGAGAACCGCCCTCAGTGGAATAGAAAGAATAGAATGGACGCAGTTCGTTTGATTCCGACACAGGAGGACCACCGACATGGCACACGAGATCGAGACCCGCGGCACGCAGGCAGCAGCCGTCTTCGCCCGCAAGGACGCCTGGCACCGGCTCGGCACCACCGTCCGCGACCGCGCGTTCACCGCCGAGGAGGCCATGAGGCTCGGCCATCTGGGCGGCTGGGACGTCCGCAAGTTGCCGCTCACCACCGCCGAGGTCAGCGACTGCGGCGTCACCCCCATCGAGGTCCCCGGCTTCGCCACGGTGCGCACCAACCCGTTCACCGGAGCACCCGAAGCGCTCGGCGTCGTCGGCGGCGGCTACACGCCGCTGCAGAACGAGGACCACGCCAAGTTCCTGAACCTGCTGGCCGACGAGTCCGGCGCGATCTTCGACACCGCCGGGTCGCTGCGCGGCGGACGGCAGGTGTTCATCACGATGCAGCTGCCGAACTCGCTGACGGTCGGCGGCAGCGACCGCGTCGACCTCAACATCGCCGCGCTCAACAGCCACGACGGCACCAGCGCGTTCCGCATCCTCGTCACCCCGGTCCGCGTCGTGTGCGCGAACACCCAGAGCGCCGCCCTGCGCAACCACGAGTCGTCGTTCTCGATCCGCCACACCCGCAACGCCAAGGCCGCCGTCCAGGCCGCCCGCGACGCGCTCGGGCTGACCTTCACCTACGTCGACGCGTTCCAGGTCGAGGCCGAGCGGCTGATCCAGCAGGCCATGACCGACGCCACGTTCGACGCGCTGATCGACGCCACGTTCGGCAAGGCCGAGGCCAACGCCACCAAGCGGGTCCGCGAGACTGAGCGCCGCCGCCGCTCCCGGCTGCACTGGCTGTTCGCCGATGCCGACACCCAGGCCGGAATCCGTGACACCGCGTGGGCGGGCTACCAGGCCGTCGCGGAGTACGTCGACCACTACGCCCCGGTTCGCGCCAAGGGCGACGAGGCCGCCGCCCGCGCCACGCGAGTGCTCACCAGTGACGACCCGGACCGCATCAAGCGCCGCGCCTGGACCGCGCTCGTCCCGGCCTGAGCGCCGACAACGCAGTTCCTCCGGTGGCGGGCTGAGACTCCGAGTCCGGCCCGCCACCGGCCCAACCGAAGGAGGAGCCATGACCAAACAGACGCCGAACACCGACACGACTTTCCCCGTCGAGGTGACCCGATGAGCGCACACATCGAGTGGCTGGCCGCCGCCGAGACCAGCGTCCAGGTCTTCACCCCCGGAGAGGACTGGGTAGGCGCTGGCGAGCACAGCCGCCCGGTCCTGACTCTCGCCCAGGACGACGTGATCGCGATCGAGGGCACGCCCGCCGAGTTGCGTGCACTCGCCGCGCGGATCACCGCCGTGGCCACCGCCGCGTCCGCTCGGCTCGACCCTCGCCGCTGAGGCCGGGTGATCCCGTGGCCACCATCCGGCAGGCGCGCCGCCAGCAGTGCTGTGTCTGTTGCGGGCGGCCCCTGCGCCCTATCAACTTCCTCTCCGGCGTCGTCGGCCCCGGCGACCCCCGTTGGTTCGGATCGAGTGCGAGCACTAGCCTGTCTGGACTCGCTGTGCTGGTCGACCAGCGACGGCCGCCACCTGATCGCCACCGACTGCGCCGAGCACGCACCGGCTGGCGCCGGGGTCCAGGCGGCATTGTGGTGACGCGTCGCCGGTCACCACAGCGTCAGTTGCTCGCCCAGCAGCTCTTGGAGCCGCGCGAGGTCGTCGGCCACTAGCTGCGGGTCCTCACGCGCGAGGTCGCGCAATTCCCGCGCCCGCCGACGCGGCCCGCGCGGGTCGGCCAGCGGGCTGTGCGGCAGCCGCCGCTGGACCGACCACTCGCGCCGGTTCTGCGCCGCGCTCGACACCACCACGTGATCGGGTGCGATCCGCTGGCACAGCGGGTTGTGACACCGGTGCCCGAGCAGCCGCGCCTGCGCGAGCGCGTCCACCCCGTTCATCACCGCGAACGCGAACCGGTGCGCGATGATCACCCGCCCCGGCGCGTACCAGAACCGGCCATGGCCGCCGCCGTCCGTGCGCTCGCGCTCGGACCGGCCCGCAACCGCGCCGGTCCACCACAGGCACTCACTCCCCGGCACCGTCGCCACCTTGGGCCGGTAGCGCGCGAGCACCCTCGCGTCCGCGATCGCCGCCTCAACCGCCGCCAGGCCGGCGTCATCCAACCGCCGTACCGGCACCCGCTCCCCCACTCTCGGCGGGCGCAGCCGTCGCGGCCAGCCCCGTAGCGCCGTCCTCGTCGCCCTTCTCGGCGTCCTGGTCGTTCTCGGCCAGCCGCCGCAGCCGCGTCGCCTCTCGTACGCCGATCTGGTCGCCGCACCACTCGACGGCCTCGCGCAGTGTCACGCCCTCCACCGTCGTCATCTCGCGCAGCGCGGCCCCAGCCCGCATCTCTGCCTCGGCCACCGCCGCGTCCCGCTCTCCGACCGCAGTCATCACCTGCACCGCCAGGTCTTCCAGCCGCTTGGCGCGCTCCAAGAGCGCAGCCCTCCGTTTCGACGTGACACTCCGTGCGTCACGTCGCGCCTTCTGGCGCATCGTCTGCTGACTCATCCGGTCATCCCTCACTCGTGTCGAACATGGACTCTGACGGTCACCTAGGACACAGCCCGGACCCCGAGCGATCACCACCGCCGAAGAACCTTCCCAACGCCCTCACCAACCTCACCCGACCAGCACCCTCAGACCGACACCCCTGAGCCCTCCCGAGCGCCCCAACGTCCCCCCTCGAACTCAGTCGCACCCCAACCTCCACACACCTAGTGCATTCCCGGTTCGCCGAATAGAAAGAACAGACGAAATTTCGCGGCGAAACTGATCGTTCCGAGGCCCCGATCAGACGTAGGTGCCCGTGACGATGAGCCTCCACAAGCTGACGGCGGGGTCGGGGTACGACTACCTGACCCGCCAGGTCGCAGCGATGGACGCCACCGACAAGGGTTACACCGGGCTCGCGAGCTATTACACAGAGAAGGGCGAGACCCCCGGTGTGTGGGTCGGATCCGGCATGGAGGGCATCGAGGGCCTCGACGCCGGCGACACCGTCACCGCCGACCACATGCAGAACCTGTTCGGCGCCGGCCACCACCCGCTGGCCACCGCACGCACCAAGGAGCTGGACCTGCGGGTCGGCCGCGCCGGCGTCACGAGCCCGACCGAGGCCGACTACAAGGCTGCCGCTCGACTCGGCACCCCGTACAAGGTCTACGAGAACGACATCAGCGCCTTCCGGGTCGAGGTCGCCAAACGCCTCGCGGCCGCCAACGAGGCCGCCGGCCTGCCGGGCGACTGGCCGGTCCCAGCGCAGGAGCGGGCGCGGATCCGCACCGAGGTCGGGCGTGACTTCTTCCGGGCCGAGCACGGCCGCGAGCCTGCCGACGCGCGCGAGCTCGCCGCCACGATCGCCAAGCACTCCCGCCCGAAGACCAACGCCGTGGCCGGCTACGACCTCACCTTCTCGCCGGTGAAGAGCGTCTCCACGCTATGGGCACTAGCCGACCCCAAAACCGCCGCGGTCATCGAACGGGCTCACCAGTCGGCGATCAAGGACGCGCTGAACTTCATCGAGACCAAGGCGCTGTTCACCCGCCAGGGCACCAACGGGATCCGCCAGGTCAACGTCCGCGGCCTGCTGGCCACGGCGTTCACCCACCGCGACTCCCGCGCCGGCGACCCGGATCTGCACACCCACGTCGCGGTCGCGAACAAGGTCCAGACCCTCGACGGGAAGTGGCTGGCGATCGATGGTCGGCTGCTCTACAAGGCCAAGGTCTCTGCCTCGGAGACCTACAACACCGCGCTCGAGCGGCACCTGGGGGACGCGCTGGGGGTGCGCTTCGCGGAGCGCCCGAACCCCGACGCCCGGAAGCGGCCGGTGCGCGAGATCGTCGGGGTCGACCCCGACCTCAACCACCGCTTCTCCAAGCGCCGGGTCAGCGTCGAGGCCCGCCGCGAGGAGCTGGTCGCCGAGTTCCAGATGACCCACGGCCGCCCGCCGACACCGATCGAGACGCTGCAGCTGGCCCAGCAGGCGACGCTAGAGACCCGCGAGGCCAAGCACGAGCCCCGCTCGCTTGCCGAGCAGCGGAAGGCCTGGAACCGCGAGGCGATCGAGGTCCTCGGCTCACCGCGAGGCCTCCAGCAGATGCTCCACGGCGCACTCAACCCGACCGCCGCCGGGACCGTCCCGGTCGCCGACACGGCGTGGTTCGCCAAGACCAGCGACCGGATCGTGACGACAATGGAAGGCGGCCGCGCCACCTGGCAGTACTGGCACGTCTACGCCGAGGCCCAGCGCCAGGTGCGGGCCGCCAACGTGCCCACCGACCAGGTCAGCACCGTCGTCAGTCTGCTGGTCAGCGAGGTCCTCGACGGCCGCTCGGTCAGCATCACTCGCCCCTTCGACGAGATCTCCGAGCCGCCCGAGCTGCGCAAGCTGGACGGCGCCTCGGTCTACACCGTCGGCGGCGTCCACCTGTTCACCTCGAGCAAGGTCATGGCCGCCGAAGAGCGCCTGGTGGAGGCCGCCGGCCGCCGCGACGGCTACGCGGTCGACGAGCAGAGCGTCGCCTTGGCGCTCCTGGAGTCCGAGGCCAACGGGGTCACGCTCAACGCCGGCCAGGCCACCTTGGTCAAGGAGATGG
>CAZIVD010000034.1:0-43939 GCA_964542635.1 uncultured Nocardioides sp.
TAGCGCACCTGCTTTGCAAGCAGGGGGTTAGGGGTTCGAGTCCCCTAGGCTCCACTCGATGAAGCCGCGCGGGTCATTCCTGCGGCCTCTCTCATGCCTCCGACACTCACACGCAGCTGCATGCAGGCTCCTGCTGATGGCGCTCGCGCAACTCGTCCGCATCGAAGTTCCCCTTCTTCTGCGGGAGACTTTCCTTTCGGCTCTGGGAGGCGTTGAGTAGCTCCCGTCACTACACGCAGGGCCCATCGCTCGGGGTGGCCGACGCGACGGGAGTACGTCTATGACCCTTGGCCGACGTATGGCCACCTTCGCGACAGCCGCGCTGATTGCTAGCGGCATGGTGGTCACGGCTGCACACGCCGACGGGCGGGCCGCCGCGATCAGTGTGAACGCCCACTCTCAAATCAAAGACCGCGACTGCGCCGACTTCCCCAACCAGCGCGCCGCCCAGATCTACTACCTGAGCCTGGGCGGACCGGCCGTCGACCCCGACAACCTCGACGCGGACGGTGACGGCATCGCCTGCGAGAGCCTTCCCTGTCCCTGCTACTACGGCACACAACCACCGTCTGACCCGAGCCCCAGCCCCACGCCGGAGCCACAGCCGCAGCCCAGTCGGGTCAAGGCGATCGTCGTCAAAGTCCTTGACGGCGAGAAGGTGAAGGTCAAACTGCTCCCGAGCAAGCGGAAGATCGGCGTCCAGATCCTAGGAGTGGACGCGCCGAAGCCGAGCCAGTGTGGCGGCTCCGAGTCGTCCGAATCGCTGAAACGGGTGCTACCCCAAGGACTGGCCGTCTGGCTGTACCGGGACCCCAGCCAGGCCGACAAGACCAACAAAGGTCGGCTGCTCCGATACGTCAACAAGGCCGCGAACGGCAAGGACGCCGGACGCGTCCAGATCGTGCGAGCCTGGGCAGTCCCAGCCAAGTACGCCAAACCGTTCAAACGGCAGAGCGACTACAAGAACAAGGCCAAGCTCGCGCGCCAGGACGAGCGAGGTCTCTGGTACCTCTGCTGACAGGACGGAGGCCGTGCGACCGCGGCCAACAGGCTCAGCTGGCGTCGAGGAACGCTTGGAAACGTTGATCGAGCAGTGACCGATCGGGACGCTCCGTTCGCCGCTGAGGCAAGACCATCAACTGCTTGCCGTGAAACTCCTGGATGCCGTGGCGAAGCATCGGCCCGTCGACCTCGTGGAGGACCTCGGCGTTGATGCGCACCTCGTAATCGGCCGTGATCCCGAGGATGCGCCGGTCGTAGGCAGCATGATGCATCTTGCACAGGGTGAGTCCGTTGGTCACGATCGGCCGGCCCCCGGCTCCGTCCTCCTGGATGTGCGCCGCGTCGAGCAGATCGCTGTGCCGGAAGGAGCAGACGGCGCAGGAGGTCCGATAAGCCCGGAGGACTGCTGCCCGGAACGGACGCTGATGCAGGCGCAGCTTGGTGAGCTGCTGTCGGTACGACGCGTCGAGCTCGAGTTCGGCCGAGGGCCAGGTGATGTCCGGCTGGGGCACGGCGTCGATGTCGACGACGAACTGAAGGACGGCCCGCTCCTCATCCACCAGATAGATCGGATAGAGCGCGCTGTACCCGCCGCCTTGTACCCCGAGCCACCAGATCAGCGGCAGCCGTTCGAGCATGGCTGCTCGAAGGGCACGGTTCTCGAAGTGGTTCGGATCGTCGCCGCGCATCTTGTAGCGGTAGAGACCGTCAGCCCCGACAGCGTCGTCGTATGGGCGGGCTGAACCTTCTGGGCGATAGACGGTTCTGATCGAGAGAGCGGCGGTGAGTTGGCCGGGCTTCCAGATGCCCTGCTGGGTGGGCATCAGGCGGATCGTCTCGCCGGCCAGACTCAGGTTGCTCGTGTCCTCCTGGTTGAAGGACTCCTTGCCGCGCGCCCGCTGGATGTCGAGCCAGGCGAAGGCAGCGTGTCTGATCGCTAGCTCGCGCAGTCGCTCACCAGGGGTCACGGCTGGATCATGCCAGTTGCAAGGGGCAGGCGGCCTTGGCCGCGATGCGTCTCCCGAAAGCCCACTCACGGCTCCAGCGTGGGCGACATGGCGCCTTCACGATTTAGGGTGCCGGCGCCCACTCCGGGTCGCGACCGATGAAGCCGAGCAGCCGGGTCTGCACATCGGCGCCCTCGGGGACGGGGACGGCGGGGCCGTACTGGCCGGAGTTGCGGATGAGCTCCTCGTGCGGCTGCATCCCGGTCAGGAGCGCCGCGCACAGCTCGGGGTCGAGCGACTCGTCCTGGCCGGTGGCCCGGGCCAGGTCCCAGGTGTGCATGAAGACGTCGTCGGTGTAGAAGCGGTCGATCGCTGCCGCGAGCGGCATCGAGCCGGTGTGCCGGTTGGTGAAGTCGGCGGCGGCCGCGGCGGGGTCCTCGAGGATGTCCTGGACGGCGCGCTGGTGGGCTTCCCAGGCGCCGACGGGGTCCTCGGTGGCCGACGGCACGGTCGGCCACGTGACGTCCGAGCCGCCCTGCACGAAGCCGGGCAGCCACTCGACGAGGTGGGCGACGACGTCGCGGGCCGCCCACCCGGCGACGGGTGCCGGCGCCGACCAGTCGCGGGTGCCGTGCACGCGGCGGGCGAACTCGTCGGCGATCAGCCGGTGTCGTCGGGCGGGCTCGGCGGTGACCAGCTCAGAGGGTGCCATCGGCGAGCATCCGGTCGATGGCGGCGTACCCGTCGTTGACGCCGACCTCCATGCCGCTGCGCAGCCAGGCGTCGCGGCCTTCGAAGCTGTCGCACAACGATGTCGCGTGCAGGCGGGTGCGACCGTCGCCGAGGTCCTCGAAGGTGATCGTCTCGAGGGCCACGCCGTCCGGCATGCCCTCCCAGGTGAAGGTCTGCACGATCCGATCGGTTCGCACGGTGTGGAAGCAGCCGCGGAACGCCTGCTCGTCGTCGTCGGTGCTGTCGAGGAAGCGGAACGCCCCGCCATCGGTGGGGTCCCAGCGGTCGATGACGACGGTGCGGTTGGCCGGGCCGACCCAGCGGGCGTAGAGGTCGCGCTCGGTGTGGGCGCGGAACAGTTGCTCGGGAGTGGCGGCGAAGTCGCGCCAGATGTGGATCATCGGGACGGTCTCGTCGGCCTCGATCGCGGCCTGGTCGTAGCGGACGTCTGTCGTCGCAGTGCTCATGATGCGGTCTCCTCTATCGCGGTGTCTGTCTCGGACTGGCTGTCGTTCATCGGGTCGTTCATGTGGGCCAGGACGGCGTCCAGGCGCGTGAAGCGCTCCTCCGCCCGCTGGCGGTAGCGCTCGATCCACTTCGTCATCAGGTCGAACACCTCGGGCTCCAGGTGCACAGGGCGACGCTGTGCGTCGCGGCTGCGACTGACCAGGCCCGCGTCCTCGAGCACCTTGAGGTGCTTGGAGACGGCCTGCATGCTCACGGCGTACGGCGCGGCGAGCTCGCCGACCGTGGCGTCACCGTCGGTCAGCCGGGCCACCATGTCGCGGCGGGTCGGGTCGGCGAGGGCGGCGAACACCCGGGACAGCTGGTCGGACATCCCATCCCTCTCCTCAACCATTCGGTTGAATAGAACCTTAGGGCAGCCGAAAGAGGTTGTCAACCCGATGGTTGAGAAAGATCTCGCAAGAAGATGGGGCAACTGCCTCAGGACTGCCGACGGCTTCCGGCCGAGGATCGAGGTCCACTCATCGACCAGGAGGACCGACCATGCCGAGCGTTTCCAAAGCCTCAGCGACCGAAGTGGACAAGACGCCTGCGGGGACCATCTTCTCAGGCCTGGCCGACGGCTACGAGTTCGCCTTCTTCGATCTCCACGACGACCTGGACGGCGCGCAGATTCTCAAGGGGCTCCCGGGCGACCTGTGCCCGTGCCCGCACTGGGGGTATGTCACATCCGGTCGGATCACCTTCGCCTTCCCCGACCGTGACGAGACGTTCGAGGCAGGGGAGGCGTTCTACGTGGCGGCTGGCCACACCCCGCACTTCGCGGGCGGAACGCAGTTCCTGATGACCACCGCCGACGACGACAACAACCGGCTCCTCAACGAGACGATGCGACGCAACCTGGCCCAGGCCGTCTCCGACTAGTCCGAGAGGAGGCCGTGCTTGGTGGCGAACAGGCTCACCGTCACTCGGTTGCCGGCGCCGGTCTTGGCGTAGATGTGCTCGATGTGGTTGCGGACCGTCTTCGGTGAGATGACGAGCTGCCGGGCGACCTCGGTGCTGGAGAGGCCGCGCGCGACCAGCCGCAGTACGTCGACCTCGCGCTCGGTGAGACCCGCCGGTCGCTCCCGGCGGACCCGACGGCTGTGCCCGGCAGCACCCAGCACGGCCTCCACGGCGTCGCTGTCGAGGCGACCGGCCCGGACCTCGCCCCGCAGCTCCGCGGCCGCCTCGTCAGGAGGCCGGGCGGCCCGGTGCGGGCGGGGCTCGATCATCGCCTGGTACACCTCGGCGGCCGCGAGCACACGAGCCGACGTGGTCAGCGACTGTCCCGTCAGACCACGGGGATAGCCCGACCCGTCGAGGCGCTCGCGCACCTGACCGGCCAGCCTGCCGATCGGAGCGAGGCGGGCCGACTGGGTGAGCATCCGCTCGGTCAGGAAGGGTTGGAGCCGCACGCGCTCGCGCTCGCCCGGTCCCAACGGCCCCGGCTTGTCCAGGATCGCGTTGGAGATCCCCAGTCGGCCGAGCCCGTGGGCCAGGGCCGCTCTGCGCAGGATCGCGTGGTCCGGGTCCGCGATGCCGAGGGACGATCCTGCCGACGCCGCCAGCTCGGCGACCCCGCGGGCGTGACCGAGCGTGTAGGGAGACTTCAGGTCGACGAAGTCGGCGATGGCCGTGAGCGCAGCATCGACCTCGGGCTCGGAGAGCGGGACGCCCAGGACCGGCTCCGACGCGATCACGGCCTCCCACGTGTCCGCGTGGTCGATGTCCTTCACCACGTCGCCCGCTGCACTTGCGAAGGCCGAGGCGATGGTGGGGTCGAACTGGCTCCCGGCCAGCGTGCGAGCGAGCAACGCCGCCGAGTCGACCCCGCCGGAGCGATGGGCGACCTCGACGTACTCGGCCAGTTGCGCGATCCGCGACGCGATCGGGACGGCGTCGGCCGCGAGCTGCCCGGGCCACCCCTGGCCATCCCACTGCTCGTACATCGCGCCGAGAGCCTCCTGTACCGGGACCGGAAGCCCGACCTCGCCGGCCAGCGAACGGGCTGCGGCAGCGTGCCCGGCGATCATCGCGTCGAGCTCCTTGCGACCGAGCAGCGTGAAGTCGAGTCCGACCCGGAGACGTTGGAGCATCGGCTGTCCGGCGCCGAGTCGACGTACGCTCGCCAGGGCGGATCGGACCCCGTGCAGGCCGTACCGGTACTTGTCGGCCTTGAGGTCGATGTCGTCGCCGAACCACTTGGCCTGCTCGTGGGCATCGGTATGGCAGCCGACGTTCACCAGGAGGGCGGAGTAGTAGACGGTCGCCCGCTCCTCCTCGGAGACCCCGAGCAGCTCGGCGATCCGGAGCGCGATCCAGCACTGGCGGAGGACATGCTCCATGGGCTGCCCGAACCCGAGGTCGATGCCCAGGGACAGGGCACCGAGCAACTCAGCGAGGCGGACCCGATCGTCAGCCATGGCCCAGTGTCGCACCGTGGGGGACCGTTGCCGAGGCCGCCGGCTACTGCCAAGGGTCGGTGATCGCGCGCAGGTCGACGAGAGTCTGGGTCAGCTGGCGGAGCCGATCCGCTCCGACGTGCTCAGCCCACTCGGACAGTGCGAGCTCGACCTCGGCGTTGGCCGCCCGGACGAGGCTGTCGGCGCGCTGGGTCAGTCGCACGAGTCGGGCGCGGCCGTCCTCCGGGTCGGGCACCCGCTCGACGTACCCCGAGGACTCGAGGCCTGAGACGAGGAACGCAGCGCTCTGCTTCGTGACGCGTGCCTGCGCCGCCAGGTCAGACACTCGCGTGCCCTCGGGCCCGATCCTGGCCGCGATGCGTGCCTGGGCGAGCGTGACGTCGTCGAAGCCGGCCGCGGCGACGGCGTCGTAGGCCCGCTGCTCCAGGGCGCGGGAGGCGACGAACAGCAGGACGCCGAGGTTCGGCTCTTGACCGTCTGCGGGCACGATGTCAGATTAGACAGAGAATCTGTCTAATGCATGCGTGGAGGCGACGACCAGACTCATGGACAGCGGCACGATCTGGCACCACATCGACACCGAGCGGGCGTGGGTGGCCGATCTCTTCGAGTCTCTGACGCCGAGCGCCTGGGACCATCCCAGCCTCTGTCAGGGGTGGAGCGTCCGTGACGTCGGCGCGCACCTGACCTTCGCGCAGGCTCGGGTGCGCGACGTGGTGTGGCCGGCGGTCAGGAGCGGCTTGCGCTACAACGCGATGATCGACTACGCCGCGCGGAGCAGCCCGCTCAGTCACGAGGAGATCGTGGGCACGTTGCGCGGCTTCGTCGGATCTCGCCGGCGCGCGCCGTTCGTCTCCGAGATGGAGCCACTCCTCGACGTCCTGGTGCACACGCAGGACATCTGCCTGCCCCTCGGCTTCGACCACCCGATGCCGGTGGACGCCGCGGCCGCTGCCGCAGACCGCGTGCTCTCGCTGCGGGGCCCGATGCGGCTGTGGCGCACACCCCCAGGAGTCCGGCTCGTCGCGACGGACACCGACTGGGCATACGGCGAGGGGACTCTCGTCGAGGCCCCCATCCAGTCGCTCCTGCTCACGCTCACCGGACGGCAGCCCGCCGTCGCAGGCACCGGGCGAGCCGACCATTGACTCGCAGGCTGGCTCGACGGTGATGGACCGGGAGCCGTGCCGGCCACAATCTTCCGGCCACCATCTTCCGGCCAATGTCTTCCGGCCAGCATCGTCCAGCTAGAGATCGTTGCCGGCGTAGGACTGGTTGAAGCTCTTGTTGGCCAGGGGGAAGTCGGGAACGATCGTGTCCGCGAGGGCGACCGGCAGGGCCGGCCAGTTGAAGAACGACGGGTCGACGACCTTCACTCGCGTGAGTCGCGCGGAGGGGTCGATCTCGACCCGGTGGGCGATGGTGCCGCGCCAGCCCTCCACGAGACCGAGACCGCGTCCGCCAGTGGTCACCGCCGCATGCGTGCCGGTGCCGGTGTGAGACGCCAGCCGACGGACGAGGCTGGCGGCGAGCCCGGCGGAGACGGCGAACTCCCGCATCCGGACCCGGTAGCGGGCGAGGACATCGCCTCCGCTCTCCAAGACGACGGCGAGTTGTTCGCCCAGGTCCACGAGGGGGTGGTCCCGGCGGGCGTCGACGTCGAGACCCGAGGCGCGCGCGACATAGCCGAGGGTGCCCAGGTCACGAGCTGACTGGGGCTGCAGCACGGCGGTGCCGGTGAAGCGGTCCCGCACCGTGCCGTTGGCCAGGGTGAGTGCAGCAAGCTCGGCGACATCGGCGGCCGCTGCCTCGAGAGTGGCCGGGTCCGGGAGGGCGGTGAGACGGGCACCTCCGATGCTGACGCCGCCGCGAAGCAACCGGTGACCCGTCGTCGCTTTGTTCAGGCGCAGCAGGGACTCCCGGATCCGCAGCGCGTGACTGTTGACCAGTCCGTAGCCTACGTCGTTGGCCAGGGCCCCGAGATCGGCCACATGGTTGTACATGCGCTCGAGCTCGAGCAGCAGGGCGCGGATCAGCAGGTCCTGCTCGGCCACCTCGAGACCGAGTGCGTTCTCGACGGCCGTGGCGAAGGCGAGCGTGTGACCGACGGCGGTGTCGCCGCTGATCCTCTCGGCGAGCTCGATGCCATCGGAAGGCGATCGACCCTCGAAGAGCTTCTCGACCCCGCGATGGACGAACCACAGCCTGGCCTTCATCCGCAGGATGGTCTCGCCCACGACGGAGAACCTGAAGTGGCCGGGCTCGATCAGGCCGGCATGGACCGGGCCCACTGGGATCTCGTAGACCCCCTCACCCTCGACCTCGAGGAAGGGGAAGGAGCCGAGGTCGGGGTCGAAGGCCGGCGGCGGTCCGGCATCCCGGCGCATCGGGTACCAGCCCCGGGGCCAGTGTCCGTGGCGCACCAGCCGGGCCGGCAACGGATGTCCGACCGGCGTGATGCCGTAGAGATCGCGGAGCTCGCGCTCGAAGCGACCCGTGCCGTAGTCGAGATGCGCAAGCGTGGGGATGCTCGGCTGGTGGCTGGGCACGCGCAACACCAGCTCCACCGGGCCACCCCCGGGCCGCACCAGGACATAGACGACGCGGAAGCAGTCGACGTCCTCGACGGCGGACACCAGGGCGACGCGGTAGCCATCGGCCAGCCTGACGGAGACGGCCTGCGACAGATCGGCCGACGTCACGTCGATGGTCGTGATCACGATCCCCCCAGCACCGAGGCCGCGCGCGTCAGCAGGGTGGAGAAGGGTCCCGCGACGAAGCCGACGACGCCGGTAGCCGCGAGGGCGAGGACGAGCGGGAGGCGAGGGCCGTACGGCGCCGGATCGGTCAGCGGCTCGTCCCGGGTCTCGTCGGCCGGACGGGCGCCGAACAGCATCGCGGCGACATGGCACGACATGGCGATGAACATCACGAGCAGCATCAGCACGCCGACGGCCATCACCCAGCCGAGTCCGCGCTGGAACCCGCCGACGACGATGGCGACCTCGGAGAAGAACAGGCTGAACGGGGGCAGGCCGAGCAGGGCGACCACCCCGACCAGGAACGGTACGGCGACGCCCGGACGACGGGCGAGGAGCCCCCGGAGGTCGGTCAGCGCGGTGGTGCCCTCGGCCGCGAGGATGCGGCCCGACGCCACGAAGGTACTGGACTTGGCGAGCCCGTGCCCGAGCACGTGCAGGAGGGCGCCGGTCATCGCCAGTCGGCCGCCGGCCGCGGCGGCGAGGGCCAGCAGGCCCATGTGCTCGATGCTCGAGTAGGCCAGCATCCGCTTGAGGTCGCGTTGCCGGATCACCAGGAGCGCGGCGACGGTGAGCGACAGCAGTCCCGCGGTCGCGAGCATGCCGCGCATCATCTCGACGCCGATCACTGGACTCGCGACGGCCTGCACGCGGAGGATGGCGTAGAACGCGACCGCGAGCAGCACGCCCGACATCAACCCGGACACCGGCGCCGGAGCCTGGCTGTGTGCGTCGGGGAGCCAACTGTGCATCGGGGCCAGGCCCGCCTTGGTGGCGAAGCCGAGGATGGCTAGCGCCGCTGCGACCCGGACCACCGAGGGGTCGAGGTCGAGGGTCGCGGTGGTGAGCACGCTCCACGACAGGGTCGGAACTCCGGCGGCCCTCGTGGCGGCGTACAGCAGGACGATGCCGAGGAAGGCGATGGCGACGCCGACGGAGCCCAGGACGACGTACTTCCAGGCGGCCTCGAGTGCGCGTCTCGTGCGGTGGTAGCCGACCATGAACGCGGTCGCGATCGTCGTGGCCTCGACGGCGACCCACATCACCCCGAGGTTGTCGGCCAGGACGGCCAGCGACATGGCGCCGAGGAAGAGCAGTGCCAGGACTGAGTAGAGGTGGTCGCGTGGCCGCAGTGGGTCGAGTGCGCCCCATGCGGCGGTGAGGCCGACCGAACCGATCACGGTCAGCATGAACGCCGAGAGCGCGTCGACGCGGAGCAGCCCGTCGAGAGCGGTCGGGACGTCGCCGTCCAGCGTCCGTCCGACGAGGGCCAGACCGGCACCGAGGACCACGACCGCGGCAGCGACGACGGCGTAGCGACTGAGGATCCGGCGCCGCAGGATTGCGGTGGCCAGGGCCAGGAGCGGGCAGGCCAGCACAGGGAGCAGGACGAGGAGGGCCATCAGTCGCGCAACTCGGTCAGATCGTCGAGATCGGCCTCGCCGAACTCGGTGCGGATGTGGCTGGTCAGCACCTGCAGGATCAGCACCACCAACAGCACATCCAGGGACACGCCCAGCTCGACGACGAGGGGCACGCCTCCGGCGATGAGGAAGGCCACGATGGCGATCCCGTTGTCGAGCATGAGGAACCCGAGCAACTGGGAGATCGCGTGCCGGCGGGTCGTCAGGACGAGCATGCCGAACAACAGCACAGCCACGCCGACCGGGACCGCCGCGATCGCCGGTCCGTCGCCGAGCGCCAGCAGTGGCCGGCTCACCAGGAGTGCCAGCATGGTCAGCAACGAGAGCGCGATGAGGGCCGCCGTGGTGTTGATGACCGGCGTCTCCTGACGCAGCTCGGCCCCCTCGCGGGAGACGGTACGTCGGAGCATGCCAGGGAGGGCGAAGCCCTTGAGCACCAGGACCAACCCGGCCACGGCCAACATCTCGAGACTCGACTCGTGGGCACCGAGCACGAGGACCAGGCCGGCGAGGGCGACGCCCTGGGTGGCCATCAGCGTGACCTGGGCGCGCAGGGACCTGCTCCACACCAGCAGGACGGCGGTCAACAGGAGGACGCCGGTGCTGAGGCCGATGAGCTGGGCGAAGGTGTCGGGGGTCATCAGCCGGTCACCAGGTAGGAGGCGGTCACGGCGAGGAAGGCGAGCACGAAGGATCCTGCGAGCAGCTCAGGGACCCGGAACAGGCGCACCTTGGCCAGGAAGACCTCGATCGTGGCCAGCAGCGCACCGGCCAAGGCAAGCTTGAGGGCGATCGCGCCGGTGGCGACGAGCAGGCCCCAGGCGGTGACCTCGGTGGCGACCCCCCACGGCAACAGGAGGGTGGCCAGCAGGCCGAGCAGGGCGCCGAGCCGTAGCCACGAGCCGAGCTCGAGCCAGGCGAGGTCGCGACCCGAGCTCTCGAGGACCATCGCCTCGTGCACCATGGTGAGCTCGAGGTGGGTGGAGGGGTTGTCGATCGGGAGGCGGGCCGTCTCGGCCACGATCGCGATCGCGAGCGCCAGCAGCGCGAGCATGCTCACCGGAGACCAGATGGAGGCCGGATCCTCGAGACGCGCCTGCACGATGTGGGACAGGACCGAGGACCCGACGGGGATCGACAGCGCATAGACCGAGACCAGGATGGTCGGCTCGACCAGGGCCGCGATGGTCATGTGTCGGCTCGAGCCCATGCCGCCGAACGCCGTGCCCGCGTCCAGGCCCACCAGGGCGAGCGCGACGCCACCGATCAACAGGGCCGAGACCACGACGAACAGGTCGTTGGGCACCCGTTCGAGCGTGACGGTCCCGAGCACCGGGGTGAGCGCGCAGAGCAGCAGGCTGGACGTCACCAGCACAAGCGGACCGATCGTCGACACGATGCTGACGCCGTCGGCGCGCACCGGCTCCTTGGCCAGCAGTTTGCGTAGGTCACGCCACGGCTGCAGCACCCCCGCGCCGACCCGACCCTCCAGGCGGGCCCGCACCTGGCGCATCAGGCCGACCAGCAGCGGGGACAGCACCACCAGCACCGCCGCCTGGGAAGCGACCAGCACGGCGGGACCGACGCCTCCCGCAAGGGTCTGCGTGGTGGCGCCCATCAGAGTGCGACCACCACGAGCACGGCGACCAGAGCGAGGAAGGAGTAGCCCAGGTATCGGTGGATGCTGCCGTTCTGGAGGCGCCGCGCCGCGGTGCCGATCCGGCCCGCGACCCGCAGGACGGGGTGGTAGACCCGCACCTCGATGACCTCGTCCACCTGTTGCCGGTACTGCACGCGATCGACGAGGTAGCGCGACTCGCTGGTGTGGGTGACCACGACGTCCCGCTCGGGTCTGACGGCGTCGTCGAAGACGCGGGTGAGCGGCTCTGCGTAGGAGGTCGCCGTGTACTGCATCCGCGGGCTGAGCCGGACTCCTCCGCAGCCCCAGGCGAGCTCGACGCGCCGGCGATGTCTGCGCCGTGCTGCGGCGAGCGAGACGATGCCGACCGGGACGGCGAGCAGGGCCGCGAGCGCGGTCACCGCGACAGGATCGAGGAGTCCGCCCAGGATTCCCGGAAGCGCGATGGCAGGCCCGGATCCGGGATCGGGGACCCCGACGGCGCCCGCGGCGAGGTCGGCGAACGGCCCGGGCACGAGGCCGATGCCCACGACGGTGACCGCGGCCACCAGCATCGCCGCACCCATTCCACGGGGCACCTCACCGGCCTCCGCGGCGCCGGGCGAGCGGGGCCGGGCGAGGAACGCGATCCCGTAGGCCTTGACGAAGGTGAGGAGGGCGAGTCCCGCCGTGAGGGCCACGACGGCCACCGAGATCGGCATCATCGCCGCGACCAGCCGGTCGTCGGGACGCGCTCCGTGGATCAGCGCCTGGAGGAGCGCCCACTCGGCCACGAAGCCGGAGCTGACGGGGAGCGCCGCGGCGCCCAGTGCGCCGAGGCCGAAGGCGACGTGGGTGAACGGCATCCGCACGCCGAGCCCACCCATCCGGTCCAGGTCCCGCTCGCCGCTGGCGTGCAGCACGGCGCCGGCGCCGAGGAAGAGCGCGGTCTTGAAGGCGGCGTGGCTGAGCATCAGGAGGAGACAGGCCAGCAACGCCGCGTCGCCGGGAGCGGGCACCTGGTGGGCCCGCAGCAGCATCGCGGTGCCGAGGGCGAGGAACATCAGGCCGACGTTCTCGGTGGTGGAGAAGGCGAGCAGGCGCTTGAGGTCGCTGGTGACCGAGGCTTGCAGGATGCCGTACGTCGCCGAGGCAGCGCCGAGCGCCAGGAGGACGTAGCCCCACCATGCGGGACCGTCGGGCAGCAACCTGAGGGCGACCAGCAGCGCGCCGTAGACGCCCATCTTGACCATCGCCGCGCTCATCACCGCCGAGACGTGGCTCGGGGCGGCCGGGTGGGCGCGCGGGAGCCACACGTGGAACGGGACGGCGCCCGCCTTGGTCGCGAAGCCCACGACCAGGAGCACGAAGGCGATCGAGGCCGCGGGCGAGTCGGGGTCGACCGTAGCCAGGGCAGCGAAGCTGATGCCGTCACTCGCTGCCGCGAGGACGGCGAAGCCCAGGAGGATCAGCACGAAGCTGAGGTGGGTCATCGCGGCATACCACAGGGCGGCGGCCCGCACCTCCTCCCGCAGCTGGTGCTCGGTGAGCACCAGGACCGTCGACGCGAGCGCCATCAGCTCCCACAGCAGCAGGAAGGACACGGCGTCCGCGGCGGCAGGCACGAGCTGCATCGAGACCAGGAAGCCGGGGAACGCCGCCCAAGAGGTGCGCGAGGAGGCCGGCCCCTGCGCGTACGCGATGGCGAACACCGAGCACACGGCGCCGACCGCACCTGCGAGCGCCATCACGAAACCGCCGAGTGGTGTGGGATCGAGGGCGAGCCCGCCGAGGGGAAGCGCGGTCGAGAGGGTGAGGGAGCCGGACTCACCCGCGAGTACGGCCCCGCCGGTCGCCACCGCGCTCGCCCCGAGGGCAGCACTGAGGGAGCCCACTGCGGCGTTGCGCAGGCGGGGCGGCGCGACGAGGGCGAGAACGACGGCGGCGGCCCCGAGCACGAGCTGCGCGGTCAGGCCCAGCTCCACAGCGCTCACGTGCGGGTCACCGTCCGGTCACCCGACGCAGGGCGTCGACGATCGCGGGAGGCTCGGGCGGGCAGCCCGGCACCTCGAGATCCACCGGCACCGCGTCATGGGCGGCGCCGACGACGCCGTAGGCGCCCTTGAAGGCACCGCAGTCGCGCGCACAGTCGCCCACCGCAACCACGACGCGCGGCTGCGGAGTCGCGTCCACGGTCCGGCGCAAGGGCTCGAGCATGTTGTGGGTGACGACCCCCGTGACCAGGACCAGGTCGGCGTGGCGGGGTGAGGCCACCAGGCGGGCGCCGTACCGCTCCGCGTCGTACACCGGCCCGAAAGCGTTGCCGACCTCGATCTCGCAGCCGTTGCAGGACCCGGCGTCGACGTGCCTCACCTGGACACTGCCGGCCAGCTCGGGCGGCAGGCCGTGAGGAGGATCGGGTGCAGGAGGGGCCGGCTCGGCGATCCGCCCGGTGCGGCGCATCAGCCCGATGAGCCGGGCCAGGCTCATCGAACCCCGCCGTGGTCGGGCTCGACGTCGGCCAACCGCGCGTCCGGCGCCGAGAGCAGCCGCAGCACGCGCCGGGCCGCACGGAGCAGGTCGCTGGTCTCCTGGACCGTGATCGAGTAGACGACCGCCCCGCCCTCGCGACGTTGGGTGACCAGACCCGTGTGCCGGAGCACCGCGAGTTGCTGGGACAGGTTGCTCGGCTCGATCACGATCTGCTCGAGGAGCTCGTGCACGGCGTGGTCGCGGTCGGAGAGGAGCTCGAGGATGCGGATCCGTGCCGGATGACCGAGTGTCTTGAAGAACTCGGCCTTCGCTTGGTAGAGCGGCACGCTCACCGGTGTCCTGATCCCTTCGTCGGTCCTCGTCAATCCAAACGTGAAGCCTACATGACTTGCACAGGTCTTCAATCGTGTAACGTCCACGGGACCGCGCGCGCAACCAACGGGAGGCAGGCGACCATGGTCGACCTCGACAAGGTGCTGGACGAGGCAGGGCTGACCAATCCCCAGGTGCGTGAGTACGTGCACGCCTGGGCGCAGGTCACCGGAGCCGAGCGCGTCGAGGTGGTCAGTGCCGCCGACGACGCCAGGCTGATCCAGGAGTCCCTCGAGGCCGGTGAGATCTTCCCGGCCGGCGAGGGCCGCTACTACTCGCGCAGCTATCTGAAGGACACGGCCCGCTCCGAGGAGCGAACCATCGTGGCGACCAGTGACCCGCGGGACGCGGGTGTCTACAACAACTGGAGGCCGGCCGACGAGATGAAGCCGAAGCTCGAGGGCCTGATGCGCGGTGCCTCGGCCGGCAAGACCATGTACGTGATCCCGTACCTCATGGCGCCGCCCGGGAACCCGCTGGCCAGGTACGCCGCCGGAGTCGAGCTGACGGACCACCGCACGGTGGTGCTGCACATGATCCGGATGGCTCGCGTCGGAGCCGAGTACGTCAACGACCTGGGCGACTCCTTCGTCCGTGCGGTCCACGTGACCGGAGACCTGGAGCGCCTGGGTCAGGGCACGCCCGAGGACCAGCGCTACTTCGTCACCGTCGCGGACGAGCGGACCATCCTCCACTTCGGCTCCTCCTATGGCGGCAACGCCCTCCTGGGCAAGATCGCGCACGGCTTGCGGCAGGGCGCCTACGACGGCTGGAAGAACGGCTTCCTCGTCGAGCAGTTCATGCTGCTGGGCATCACCGACAAGGAGACCGGCAGGAGGTACCACATCTGCGGTGGCTTCCCCAGTGCCTCCGGCAAGACCAACCTGGCCATGACCCTCGCCCCGGACGCTCTCGGCGACCGCTACCACGTGGAGTTCTACGGCGACGACATCGCGTGGCTGTGGGTGGGAGAGGACGGCCGCCTCCGCGGGATGAACCCCGAGTTCGGCGTCTTCGGCGTCGCCAAGGACACCAACGAGCAGACCAATCCCATCGCCCTGGAGTCGGTGGCCGCAGACACCCAGGCGCTGTTCACCAACGTCGCCTACAACGAGAAGACGCATGAGGTCTGGTGGGAGGGCCGCACCAAGGCGCCGCCCGCGGACGTCGACGGCTGGTTGGACTGGACGGGCAATCCGCTCGCCGACCGCGTCCCCGAGGAGTCACTCGAGGCATGGGCCCACCCCAACAGCAGGTTCACCACCACCCTGGCCAACGTGCCCAACGTCGCGAGTGACTTCGAGGATCCCGAGGGGGTTCCGATCGACGGCATCATCTTCGGGGGTCGCACCCGCGACCGCGAGCCGCTCATCCGCGCGATCACCGACCTCGCCGAGGGCGTCTACGACGGCCTGACCCTGGGCGCCGAGGCGACGTTCGCGGCGGACGGCCTCGACGGCCAGCTGCGCTACGACCCGATGTCGATGCGACCGTTCATGTCCTACCCCGAGGGCCCCTACGCCGCCCACTGGCTCGAGGTCGTCGGCGCGGCCACGCACCAGCCGATCTTCGCCCACGTCAACTGGTTCCAGCGGGACCCCGAGGACGGTCACTTCCTGTGGCCGGGCTACCGCGAGAACCTCCGGGCCCTCTTGTGGCTGATGCAGCTGAAAGAGGGCGAGGTCGAGGGCCGGCCGACACCGGTGGGTGTGCTCCCGACCAAGGAGGAGCTCAACCTCGACGGGCTCGCGATCGACCCGGCCGAGCTCGACGCGCTCCTCACCATCGACGTCCCCCGGTGGCGCCAGGAGATGGGCTTCCGGCAGGCCCACCTCGAGCAGTTCGACGACCTGCCTGAGCAGATCTGGGAGGCCCATCGGCGGGTCACCGCCGCGCTCGACGAGGCGGCGGGCTGACCCGCAGGTCGGGTGGTGGTCACCACCGGAAGGTCCCCGACGAACGTCCGGCGGCAACCACTAGATCCCCAGCAGCTGCGCCTTCTTGGCCGTGAACTCGTCCTCGGTGAGGATGCCTGCGTCGCGGAGCTCGGCGAGCTGGCGCAGCTTGGTCACCACCGGGTCCTCGGCCGGGGCAGCAGCGGCGGGTGGAGCGGCCGGCGCCGGGGGAGCAACGGGCGGCGGCGGTGCCACGCCCTGCGGCGCGGCAGCAGCGTCCTGGGCCGCCCAGCGCTGCTGCTGGCGGCGTTGGACGCGGCCGTGCACGGAGCTCGCGACGGCGACCTTGGCAGCGGTCTTCAACAGGCCCATGGTGCTCGGCTCCCTCAGCTCTGCTCGGTGGCGTCGATGGCGCTGACCAGGTCGTCGAGGAGGATCGGGCCCTCCGCGACGACGGTGGCTCCCTCACCGGCCCAGGCCTCGAGCGCGGGCAGCAGGGTGAGGTCCTCGTAGACCACCACGACGCCGACGCCGCCCGGCGCCAGGGTCTCGGCCACGAGGGCGATGTCGTCGGCGTCGATCAGCCCCGCGGAGGCGTCGTCGAACGCCTCGGCGCCCACGTCGGCGGCCGAGACCACGGTGACGGTGCCGTCGTCCGCCTTGCGCACGAACTCCAGGTCCAGCAGGAGGATCCGGCCCGCCTCGACCAGACCGCGCAGGCCGGTCAGGCCCTCGGTGGGCACCGGCGCGGAGTCGAACGTGACGACGACGTAGCTGATCGGGCCCAAGTCCGGGTCGAAGCTCATGCGGGGTCCCCTCGGCGTTGTTCGGGGGAGCGGAGCGGAGGAGAAGAACGCCGTGGGGTTCTCATGACGTGACTATGGCAGAGGCGCCAAGGCGCGGCGAGGTCGCGTCCGGCGCAGCGAAGCGGGGTTGAACGGCGCCAGCAGCCGGCGCCAGCGCGGCACCCCGGCGGACAGCCCGCCGCGAACCTCGAGCACCTGTCGCCAGTAGCCGTCGGCCAGCGCCTCGGGCGGCGGCTCGGCTCCGAAGACGGCATCGTCGGCGACTCGGGCGAGCCCCGCGGAGGAAGGTCCCAGGACCGCGGCCTGGTCGGGCCTGCTCCGACCCGCAGGAACGGTGAGTCCGAGGTCGCGGGCCCGGTCGAGGAGCTCCTGCCACCCGCCGGCGAACCGGGCCGAGACCGAGGACGCTCGACGACGGCGCAGCCTGCGGAGCGCCTTGGCTCCGGGGATCGCACCCGCGGCGGCCGGCACGAGCACCCAGAGGAGCGGCAGCCACCAGCGGGTGGCCGGGGCAGCCGGCTCGGGGTGCGGCTCCGGCTCGGGCTGGGGCTGCGGAGGGGGTGTCGGCTCGGGTTGCGGCTGCGGCTGTGGACTCGGGTCGGGGTCCGGCACCGGAGGCGGGGCGACGACGGGATGGTTGGGCGGGTCGTTGCGCTTGGGCGGCCGGAACGACATGTACGACGCCCGCGGCAGCTCGCGCCACGTGCCGTCCTTGATCCGCACCTCGACCCAGGCGAGCACGTCGTTGCCCTTGACGACGCCGTCGGGTGGCACCCGCGCACCGACGACGACGCGCGCGGGCACGCGCAGACGGGTGGCGAGCAGCGCCATCCCCGCGGCGTACTGCTCGTCGTTGCCGAC
This sequence comes from uncultured Nocardioides sp., assembly GCA_964542635.1. Taxonomy (GTDB): domain Bacteria; phylum Actinomycetota; class Actinomycetes; order Propionibacteriales; family Nocardioidaceae; genus Nocardioides. The sequence continues at coordinate 17,840 of CAZIVD010000034.1, forward strand.
CATCCGCGGTCCGTTGAAGAAGTCGTCGAGCCGAGCGCGGTCGTGGCCCTTGGCGAACTGCACCTCCCAGCCGAAGGCCCCGTCGCTGTAGCGGCCGCGCTTCTTCATCATCGCGCCCCCCCGGCGGACGGCCTCCATCCGTGAGTCACTGTCGGCCCGCACGGCCCGCGCCCAGTCGTCGAGGAAGAGGGCGGCATCGAAGTTCACCTGGTCGAGCAGCTCTGACGGGCGCGCGTTGTCAGGGAGCCTGGTGGCCGGCTGGTCGAAGGAGAACGCGTACTCGTCGCGGGTGTCGAGGTTGCGGGTCGCCAGGGCGGTGCTGGTCACCGGGTTGAAGCGCAGCTCGTCGACCCCGATGCCGCCGGGGATGTCGACGTCGAGGTGCTCCAGACGCCCGGCGAGTGGCAGCCACGGGCTGCTCCACGACCCGCTCGGCCGGATCCGCGGCGAGCCGAGGTCGAGGCCCTCGGCCCCGGTCACGTAGTCGGCCGAGAAGAGCTGGTAGCGGTCGTCGTGGCGGCCGGGCTCGACGTCGTTCGCGGCCACCCATCGCGCGCCGTCGTACCTGGTGAGCACGACGAAACGGAGCACGGTCCCGGCCGGCGCGCCGCTGACCCGGAGCAGCTGGGTGCGCCACACGTTGTCGGGCTGGTCCTCGGGCTGCTTGCGGAACCGCCGGAAGGTGTCGAGCGGCGTGGTGATGTTCTCCACCGGGTACGCCGCGGCCTGCTCGCGCAGCACCAGTCGCTCGGGCTCGTCGACCAGGCCCTGCGCGAGGGGCACGGCGACGAGCGTGGCCAGGACGAGGAGCGGGATGGCCATCGGCCAGCGAGCCGCGGCGCCCGAGCCCTCCGCCTCGTCGCGCCCGGCGCGCACCACCGCCCACACCAGGCAGGCCAGGCCGAAGCCACCACCCAGCAGAGCCACCGAGGCCGAGACCCCGTCGGCGGTGACCAGGACCAGGGTGAGCAGCGCGACGAGGGGGACCAGCGGGCGGATCGGGCCGCGGGAGCCCAGCGCCAGGGCGGTGCACAGGGCTGCCGTCAGGATCCCGGCGAGGATCGGGGCGAGCAGCACGGTGCCGGTGGCGTCGACCGGAGGGTGGGTGCCGACGAGCAGCGGCCAGCATCGCCAGGAGCCGACGATCACCTGCCACACCGTCGCCGGGGTCGGGATGCCGGTGTCGTAGCCGACGGCCAGCACCACGACCCCGAGGAGCAGGTAGGCGAGCGGCACGGTGTTCCACGACCACGTCAGCGCGCCGCGCCGGTGGTGCATCGAGACCAGCACGGTGCCGGTGGCTGCTGCGACGGCCCCGACGGCCAGCCACGCCCATCCGGCGAACGTCGTCCACCAGCCGGCGATCGCGGCCACGGTCAGCAGCCACGCCATCAGCGGGTCCAGCAGCGCGCCGCGCTGGGTCGTGGGTGGCGTCGCCGCCCGGTCCTCCGTGCCGGTGCCGCTCACCTGGCCACCTCGGCCATCGCGACCGGCAGCTGGCGGAGCGCGGAGAGCGTCGCGATCGGCCGGCCGGCGTACTCGGCCAAGCCCGTCGCGGCCTCGGCCCCGCACCGGATCGCGCAGGCGAACAGGTCGGGCGGCACCTCGCCGAGCGCGGCCTGGACCTCCGTCACCTCCTGGGCGGTCCCGCCGACGAGGAAGAACAGACTGGCGTCGTAGGCGGCCATCAGCGAGTGCCGCACCCGCTGTCCCAGATCTGCGGCCGCGGGACCGTCGAGGGTCGCGCGGCACAGCGCATCCATCAGGTACGACGGGTCGCCGCCCAGCGTCACGTCGCCGCACACGAGCGTCAGGGCGTAGCCGTCGCGCGCGGCCCGGAGCGTCACCGAGGCGGCCACCGACAGGGCGAGCTCGAAGTCCTCGGGGTCCGCGTAGGCCTCGGCCCGGGTGTCGACGAGCAGCGTGGTGCTGGTCCTGCGGGAGTCGTGGTACTGCCGCACCAGGAGCTGACCGGCCCGCGCCGAGGAGCGCCAGTGCACGTGCCGCAGGTCGTCGCCGGGCACGTACTCACGCAGCGCGTGGAAGGCCAGGTCGCTCATGGACATCTGGTCGCTCGGCACGCCCTCGAGGTCGCGGATCAGCCCGACCGGCAGCCCTTCGAGGTCGACGCTCTCGGGCCGCACCAGCAGCTCGGTCGCCGGTGCCCACAGCACGCGGCGGCTGAACAGGCCGAGGGGGTCGGTGCGGCGGTAGTACACCGGCCCCACCGGCCAGGCGCCGCGCCGCGGGGCGGGCACGACGAGGTCGACCGTCCGCCGGCCTCGGGGGCGGAGCGTCGGCAGCCGCCGGAACGCCCGGTCGGTGCCGCTCGGCACCACGACCGCGGGGCGGGCGACTGGCAGCGGCCAGCGGTTGGCCAGCCGCAACAGTCCGTGCACGGGTACGCCGACGCTGGTGCGGTCGGGCCGGAGCTCGAGGTCGGCGCGCACCCGGGTGGGCAGCAGCACCAGCACCAGCCCGGTGGCGACGAGCAGTCCGCAGAGCACCGCGAGCACCGACAGCTCGACGAGCCCCGCCGCCCGCGACAGGCCCGCGGTGACCAGGCCCAGCACGATCACCCCGCGGCCGACCGGCGTGACGCCGCGACGCAGCCGGCCGCGTCGCGACACGGTCCCCCCGGTGGTCGAGGAGCGAGCGGAGCGAGCGTCACGAGACCCGCGTCGCGACACGGTCAGGGCGCCCGATCGACCGGCGGCGGCACCTGCTCGAGGAGGCTCGAGACGACGTCGGAGATCTGGATGCCGCCGAACTGAGCCTGGGCGTCGAGCAGCAGTCGGTGACCCAGCACCGGCTCGGCCAGCGTCACGATGTCGTGCGGCACGACGTGCGCCCGCCCGTCTGCGGCGGCCCAGGTCTTCGCGGCTCGCACGAAGGCGAGGCAGCCGCGCGCCGACAGGCCCAGCTTGACGTGGGGGAGGACCCGCGACGCCTCGGCCAGCTCCCGCACATAGCGCACGACCGACCGGTCGACGTACACCTCGTCGGCCATCCCGATCATCCGCACCACGTCCTCCCCGCTCACCACCGGCGTCACCAGCGCCGCGCGATCGCGCACCTGCGAGCTGAGCAGCAGCTCCTCGGTGGAGTCGGCGTCGGGGTAGCCGACCGAGGTCTTGAACAGGAACCGGTCGAGCTGGGCCTCCGGGAGCCGGTAGGTGCCCGCCTGCTCGATGGGGTTCTGGGTGGCGATCACCATGAACGGTCGCGGCACGTCGTGGGTGACGCCGTCGACGGTGACGTGGCCCTCCTCCATCACCTCGAGCAGAGCGGACTGGGTCTTGGGGGAGGCGCGGTTGATCTCGTCCGCGAGCACGATGTCGTGGAAGATCGGCCCCGGGTGGAACGCGAAGCTGCCCCGGTGCTGGTCGTAGACGGTCACGCCGGTGACGTCGGTGGGCAGCAGGTCGGGGGTGAACTGGATCCGGGCGTGCGAGCCCTCGACCGTGTTCGCGAGGGCCCGGGCGAGCATGGTCTTGCCGGTGCCCGGGAGGTCCTCGAGCAGGAGGTGCCCGTCGGAGAGCAGGCAGGTCAGGGTCAGCCGCACCACGTGCTCCTTGCCGAGCACGGCCTTGCCGATCGCCGCCGCCATGGTGTCGAAGGCCCCCTGGAAGCGGGTGGCCTGGTCGGCGGTGATCGTCACCGGAGAAGCATGGCACTCCCGGCCCTCGGAGGGGGTGCCAGACTTCGGTCGTCGGGGCCGACTCCCGACGTGGAGGTGAGGCAGCGTGCACGTCGTGGTCAACCACCTGTACTTCCGGGAGCCCGTCCCGGAGGCGGCCCTGGTGGCGCTCGAGAACGAGGCGTTGCCTGCCTGTCGCGAGATCCCGGGCTTCGTGTCGGCCCAGCTCGTGCGCGTCGACGACGAGCACCACCTGATGGTCGTGTTCGGGGAGACGCCCGAGACCCTCGCCGCGGTGAGTGGAGGTCCGGGCGGTGCCTGGGTCGGGGAGCACCTGCGCCCGCTCCTGTCGCGGGAGCCCGAACGCTACGTCGGCGAGGTGCTGACGGCTGCGTCCTGAGCCGATGCGCCTCCCCGCACCGATCGCGCGAGCCGCCGGGGTGCTCGCCCTGCTCGTCGTCACCGCCGGCTGCTCGGCCGAGGCGTCGTCGGAGGCGCAGCCGCATGCGCACGGCCCCGGCGGCGAGTACGTCGCCGCGCTCACCGGCGACGGGACCGCCGCGGAGGAAGGTGGCTACCAGTTGGCCGACGTGTCCCTGCCGCGGCGGGCCGCCACTCCCGGGAAGGTGCGCTTCCGGATCCTCGACGGGTCTGGCGAGCCGGTCCGCGACTACCTCACCGAGCAGACCAAGGACCTGCACCTGTACGTCGTGCGCACCGACCTGACGATCTTCCGGCACCTGCACCCGACCCAGGACCCGGATCCCGACGGCGACGGCGCCTGGTCCGGGCCGCTCACCCTGCCGGAGCCCGGTGACTACCGCGTGGTCGCGGAGTTCGCGACGCCCGGCCCCGCGGGCGGGGATCCCGCCTTCGTGATGCTCGGCGCCCCGGCCACGGTGCCGGGCGCGTGGGAGCCGGCTCCGGTCACCATCGAGGACGCCGCCGACGACGGCAGCGTCCGGGTCGAGGTGGCCACCCGGCCCCGGGTCGGGAGCGGGCGTGGACTCGACCTGCTGGTCAGCGACCTGGACGGCGAGCCCGTCGAGCTGGGCGACTATCTCGGCACCACCGCGCACGTCACGGCGTTCCGCACCGACACCTACGCGGTCGCGCACCTGCACCCGGTGGGCGACCCGGAGCTGGCAGCGGGCGGCACCCGAGTGCGGCTGCACACCGGGTTCACCGAGCCGGCCGACTACGTCGCCTTCGTTCAGGTGCGCGTCGACGGGTTCGTCCACACCGTGCCGGTCTGGTTGCGCGTCACGGTCTGAGGGTGAAGGTGAGCTGACCGACCGGGTTCTCGAAACGACTCGTCCGCACGCTCACCTGCAGCGTCCACTCGCCCGCGGTCGGGAGCACGACCTCGCCGCGGAACGTGCCCGCGGCATCGCTGGTGAGGGGGATGGAGCCGAGCTCGAGGCCGTTCGTCGCGAGGGTCGCCTCGGGGAGGCGGGTGGGCTCGACCGGCTCGCCGTTGGCGTCCTGGAGTTGGAGGCGCACCACGTTGCGCCCGAGCCGACCAGGAGTGAGGACCGCGACCACCTGCAGGTCCTCGGACAGCCGCACGGTCTCGGCGCCGGTGCTGGCGGTCCCGCTGCTCGTCGGGGTCCCGCGGGGGGAGCGGTCGACGAGGACCCCGGTGAGTCCGACCACGACCACCAGGATCGCCGCCTCGACCACGACCGTGCGGCGCAGCCAGCGCGTCGCCGCACGCCGTTCGTGGAAGCCCTCGGCCCGCCGCAGGAGGGGCAGCAGCACCCAGCGGTTCCAGCCCGCGACGGCCGCGGCCAGGGCGACCGTGACGATCTTGGCGAGCAGGAGCCGTCCGTAGGCCGTGTCGACCAGCGCCGCCCACGAGCCCAGGATCCGCCAGGCCAGCAGAGCGCCACTGGCGACGAGCGCGGCCAGCACCACCGCCCCGACCGCAGAGAAGCGCGCGATCAGGTCACCGGCCCGCGCGGGCTCTCCCCGGAGGGACGGCAGGGTCAGGGCGAGCCCGACCAGGCCACCGAGCCAGACGCTGGCCGCCGCCACGTGGAGCACATCGGTGAGGAGCACCAGCGTGGCGGGCTCCGCCGCCCGGGTGTGGCCGGCGAACGCCGGCGTCACCACGGCGACCAGGGCCCCGGGGAGAGCCAGGCTCCAGGAGGGCGGGACGCGCTGGAGTCCGGCGGCCAGGAGGCCCAGGCCACCCAGCAGGAGACCGCACGAGGCGACGCTGCTCTGGTCGATCCCCGTCCAGGTGGTCATCGTGGTCAGGCCGCCCCAGCCCAGGCCGGCCTGGTCGAGGGCCGTCAGGGGCAGCAGGACGAGGGCTCCCAGCGCCGCGAGGGCGGCGGACCACGTGCCTGCTCGTCGGATCCACGCGTGCGCACGGGCTGAGGCGACGGGGACAGTCCCTCGCAGGAGGAGCGTGGCGAAGACCGCGAGGCCCACGGAGACGAGCAGGCCGAGGTAGGCGAGGACGCGGGCGACCGAGAGCGCGACGCCGACACTCGACGGCGCGGCTCCGGCTGCCGGAGGAGGGGTGACGACCGCACTCACCCTCCCGACCGAGAACGTGAGCGTCCCCGCGACCGGGTGCCCGTCGGCGGAGACGACCCGCCAGGTGAGGAAGTAGGTGCCCTCATCGAGGTCGGCGGCCGGCAGGGCGACGGTGACGACGGAGTCCCGAGCCCCCGCAGTGGTCGGGATCTCGGTGCCGCGATCGTCGAAGAGCCGCACCGCGTCGGGCGCGAGCGTGACCCGCTCGTCGAAGCCCAGGGTGGCCGAGGTCGGCGCCTCGGCCAGTACCGCGCCGTCCGTCGGGTCGCTGTCGACCAGCGTCGCGTGCGCCGAGGCGGGCCCGGCGGGCAGCAGGACGAGCAGGAGCAGCAGCGTCAGGACGCCGAGGCCCGCGAGCGCTCGCGGGCCCCTCATCACCGGATCATCACCGGCGGCGGGCCTGGATCACCGCGAGCGCTCCCGCGACCAGGCCGGCCACCCCGACGCCCAGGGCGATCCAGGCGATCAGGGCGTCGTCGTCGGTCTCACTGCCCGGCTCGTCGGCCGGCTCGTCGGCCGGCTCGGCCGCGTCCTGCCCGGGGTCGTGACCGTGGCCGTCGCCTCCTGTCGCCGCGGTGAGGGTGATCGTCGGCGCCGGGTGCTTGAACGCGTCGGCGTCCTGGTCGGCGGCCGGCACCTCGGTCCAGGCAGTCTCGCCCTCCTCGCAGGTCTGGATCACCGGGAACGCCAGTGTCGTGCCTTCGGAGTCGGGCAGTTGCAGCGAGAGCTCGAACGCGTCGCGGTAGCCGTCGGGCAAGGGCTCCAGCGCGGTGTACACGACCTCGGCGTCGCGCTCGGTGATCGTGTTGCCGTCCTCGTCGGTGACGGGGTCGGCGAGCTCCTCGGTCTTCTTCTCGACGGTCCAGAGCGCATTGCGCGTGGGGGTGACCGCGGCGATCTCCTCGGGGATCGAGATCGAGATCGAGGTGGTGGCCGAGCCGGCGCACCCGTGCGGGACGCTGAAGGTCAGCACCGAGTAGGCCCCGGCGGCGGTGGTCGAGGCCGACACAATCACGTGGGCGCTCGCCGGCCCGCCCAGGCCGACCAGCCCGGCCACCGCGAGGACCGAGCCTGCCAGCAAGGTGCGAGGACGGAGTCGCTGCATCACGGGCTCATGATGACGCCTCCGTATTCTGGCCCGGTGCTCGCCCTGCTCGCGCCACGGTCGTGGGGGGCGCATCTGCTGCTCGTCGCGGCGCTCGTCGCGGCGGCGCTGCTGGGGCGCTGGCAGTACGACGGGTGGCAGGCGCGCAGGGCGGCCGAGGCCCAGGACCTGACGTTCGTCGCCCCGGTGCCCCTGGCCGAGGCCCTCGGCCCCGACGACCCCTTCCCCGCCTCGAGCGTGGGCCGCCCGACCGTGGTGGAGGGGACCTGGCTCCCCGGCGACCCGATCTACGTCGCCGGCCGGGAGCACGAGGGGCAGACCGGCTACTGGGTGGTCGGGGCGGTCCTGGTGCCCGGCGATGCGGGATCGGCGTCGGTGCTGCCAGCCGTCCGCGGCTGGACGGCGGAACCGGGCGGAGCCGGGCCGACGAGCGGCGAGACCCGGTTCGTCGGCTGGCTGCAGCCCTCCGACCCTGCGGCCGCGGCCCCCGTAGACTCCTCCGGCGACCCGTCCGCGGACGTCGTGGCCAGCCTGCGCATCCCCGACCTGGCCCAGCGCTTCGACCAGGACCTCTACGGGGGCTACGTCGTGGTCGCGCCGGCGTCGGCGGGCGACGGGCCCCCAGCCTGGGCCGGCTTCCCGGCCGGTGACCGCGCGGTCAACCCGGGGACGGAGGGGCTGGCCCCGGCCGACCCGGAGCAGCTGCCGGACGCCGGCCGGTTCACCGCGCTGCGCAACCTGCTGTATGCCTTGGAGTGGTGGTTCTTCGGTCTGTTCGCGGTCGTGATCTGGTGGCGGTGGGCCCGGGAGACCGTCGGGGACGAGCGCCGACGACGAGTCGAGGAGCCGGCGGCTCCGGTCGGTGGGTAGATTCGCGCCCGTGGCTGGTGCGGAGGAGACGTCGGGTGCGGTGCCGCGCGGCCTCTTCACGGCGTACCGATGGCTGGCCCTGATCGTCGGCGTGCTGCTCGCCTTCTGCGCGCTCGTCGCCATGCCCTTGAAGTACCTCGCGCCCGAGGGCAGCGACCTCCAGCAGTTCGGCGAGTCCGCGAGCGTGCTGTGGGTCGCCCACGGGTGGGTGTTCATGATCTACGTCGTCGTAGCGTTCCTGCTCTCGCGGCGGGCGGGGTGGACCCTGCCGTTCACCCTGCTGACCCTGGTGGCCGGCCTGGTGCCGCTGCTGATCTTCTGGGTCGAGCGCTCGGTCGTCTCCCGGATGCGCGCCGAGCACCCCGAGCTGGCGGGCTGAGCCGATGACGACCGCGTTCGTCCTGGGTGGGGGCGGGGTGCTGGGCGCGGTCGAGGTCGGCATGCTCAAGGCGCTGCTGGAGCGGGAGATCGTCCCCGACCTCGTCCTCGGCACCTCGATCGGTGCGCTCAACGGGGCGATGGTGGCGCGCGACCCCACGCCCGCGGTGATCGACCGGCTCACCGACCTGTGGCAGGCCGCCGTCACCGACGGCGACGTGTACGGCGAGCCCGCGCTCAAGGCGGTACGCCGGGCCGTGTCGACCCGCACCCACATCTACTCGGCGCTGCCGCTGCGGCGCCGGCTGGAGGAGGAGTTCGGCGAACTGCGGTTCGAGGACCTCGCGGTGCCGCTGCAGGTCTGCGCCGCGAGCATCGAGCGCGCCGCCGAGCACTGGTTCTCCTCAGGACCCCTGGTCGAGGCGATCCTGGCGAGCGCCGCCGTCCCGGGTCTGCTGCCGCCGGCGCAGGTCGGCGACGAGCACTACCTCGACGGCGGGATCGTCAACTCCATCCCGCTCGGCCGGGCCGAGCGCCTGGGGGCCGACGTGATCTACGTTCTGCAGGTGGGGAGGGTCGACCGGCCGCTCTCCGTGCCGAAGCGGCCGTGGGAGGTGGCGCGCGTGTCCTTCGAGATCGCCCGCAGGCATCGCTTCGTCCGCGAGCTCGAGGAGCTCGGCGACGGGGTCACCGCCCACGTCCTTCCGGCGCGGGGCACGTCGGCGCGTGACGACGGGCTCCTGGCCCACCGGGACTTCTCGAGCGTGCCGGCGCGAATCGAGGAGAGCTACGCCGCGAGCCTGGAGTACCTGGACGGGCTGGCATGAAGTACCGCCGGCTGATCACGGCTCCGGCCCTGCTGATCGTCACCGGCCTGCTGTTCGTCAGTGCCCCGCTCTGGCTGATCGCGGCCGCGGCTCTCTCGCCGCTGCTGCCCGGCCGCTGGCGACCGTTGCGGGTGCTCTGGCTGCTGATGGCCTACCTCGTCATCGAGAGCGTGATGCTGCTGGTCCTCTGCGGGCTCTGGCTCGCGTCGGGGTTCGGCGCGCGGATCCGGACGGCGTACTTCCAAGGCATCCACTACGACCTCGTCGAGGGCGTGCTGTGGGTGTTCTTCCACGAGGCCCGCCGGGTGCTGAACCTGACCATCGGCACGAGCGGGCCGGACCCCGACGCCTATCCGGGGCACCCGATCCTGGTGCTCTGCCGACACGCGGGGCCGGGCGACTCGTTCCTGCTGATGTATGCGCTGATGCACTGGTACCACCGCGAGCCGCGGGTGGTGTTGAAGTACACGATCGCGTGGGACCCCATGATCGACGTGATCCTGCACCGGATCCCGGCGCGGTTCGTCACGCCGCACCCCAAGGAGGGGACCGGCAGCGCCGTGGAGGACGAGATCGCGGCCCTGGCGACGGGCCTCGACGAGAACGACGCGTTCGTGATCTTCCCCGAGGGCGGCAACTTCACCCCTGGCCGGCGGCTGAAGGCGATCGAGCGGCTCCGTCGTCTGGGCATGGACAAGATGGCCGACCGCGCCGAGGCGATGACCAACGTGCTCGCCCCCAAGCCGGGTGGCGTCCTGGCAGCGCTCGCCGCGGCGCCGGAGGCCGACGTGATGATGGTGGCGCACACCGGCGTGGACCACCTCGTCACCGTGGGCGACATCTGGCGCGAGCTGCCGATGGACGCGCAGCTCACGATGCGCTGGTGGCAGGTGCCGCGCTCGGAGATCCCCCTCGACCGCGAGGCGCAGATCGAGTGGCTCTACGGGTGGTGGGAGCGGGTCGACGCCTGGATCGAGGAGAACCGCCCCGACGCAATGGCCTCCTGAGCCCGTCTGGCCGTTCCGCCCGCGCAACCCGATCTCAGGACTTCTTGCTGGCCTTGCCTCCGTCGTCGGCCACCTCGATGACCTCGTCGGGCGCGTCGGGGGTGGTCACCTCGTGCGGCTCCTCGGCCTGGTCGGCGAGGGCTTCGTCGGGCGAGGCCCCGGCCTGGTCCTCCGCGGCCCGAGCCATCGGGTCGTCGCCGCTCAACGGCTCGTCGGGCCCGACACCGGGCACGAGGGGACGTCCGCTGCCCTCGTCGGACCCGGCAGCTGACGAGCCGTCGTCGGCGTCGCTGTCCAGGGCAGCCTGAGAGGTGCTCTCCCCGAAGACGTCAGCAGACTCCGGCGCGTACGCCGACTGCCAGTTGTCGGCCTCGGCGTTGGTGCGGAACTTGCTGTAGAGCCAGCCACCGGCGGCCACCAGGCTGCCGATGATCACCAGATTGCGGATCTTGTGGCCGCCCCCGGAGTCAGACTCGCCCTTGACCCCGGCGACCGCGGAGGCGGCGGCCTCGCGGCTGCTGACCGCGAACTCGGCGGCCTTGTCGGCGCCCTCGGAGGCCTTGGCGGCGGCGTACTCGGCGGCCTGGGCCGCCTTCTCGGTGGCCTGGGCCTTGCCTTCGGCGAGCATCGGTCCGGCCTTCTCCTTGGCCTGCTCGGCCGCGTCCTGGGCCATCGCGGAGGCGTCCTTGCCGAGAGCGATCATCTGCTCCTTGGCCTGGGTGACCAGCGACTCCAGGGCGGGTTTGGCCGCGTCGACCGCGTCGGAGGCCTGGCCCAGTGCCTCCTCGATCAGGGACTTGTCCTTGCTGCGTGCCATGGGGGAGCTCCTTCGTCGAGATCGAGGGGTCTACTTCGATCATGCCCCACGGCACCACGCCAACGCGATGGGGCCGGGGCGATGGGGTACCGGCCTGCATCCTCCGCCTCCCCCACGTGGCAGGATCGGAGGTCGACAGCACCTCGCCCGAGGCGCCGATCCCGAGAGGCAGACATGGCTGACCCGCAGGCCGTCTTGAAGACCAACCGTGGTGACATCACCATCACCCTGTTGCCGAACCACGCTCCCGAGACGGTGGAGAACTTCATCGGCCTGGCCGAGGGCACGCGCGACTACGACACCGGCACCGACCGGACGGGCCCCTTCTACGACGGCCTCACGTTCCACCGGGTGATCGAGGGCTTCATGATCCAGGGAGGTTGCCCGCTCGGCACCGGCACCGGCGGCCCGGGCTACACCTTCAAGGACGAGCCGCACCCCGAGCTCGTCTTCGACCGCCCCTACCTCCTCGCCATGGCCAATGCCGGGGCCAACACCAACGGCTCGCAGTTCTTCATCACGGTGGGCGCGACCTCGTGGCTGAACTACAAGCACACGATCTTCGGCGAGGTCGCCGACCAGGCCTCGCGCGACGTGGTCGACGCGATCGCGAGCTCCCGGACCGGCGCGAACGACCGTCCGGTCGAGCCCGTCGTGATCGAGTCCGTCCAGATCACTCGCGACTGACCCGGCCGACCTCCCGCTGATCGCCGAGCCGACCACCGAGCCGATGTCCGAGCCAGATCCGGGCCAGGCCTCGGCGGACGCGGTCCCCACCTGCTACCGGCACCCGGACCGCGAGGCCTACATCCGCTGCCAGCGCTGCAACCGGGTGATCTGCCCGGACTGCATGCGCGACTCCGCGGTCGGGTTCCAGTGCCCCTCGTGTGTCGCCGAGGGTGCGAAGACCACCCGCCAGGGCCGCACGGCGTACGGCGGACTGCGTCCGACCAACGCCGGGGTCACGTCGATGACGCTGATCGGCATCAACGTGGCGGTGTGGGTGGCCATCCTGGTCACCGGGGGCGGCGGGAGCCGGCTGGTCGAGATCCTGGCGCTGCGGCCCAACGGTCTGTGCCTGCTGCCGGGCCGCGGTGGCTTCGAGGTGCCCCAGTCGGCCTGCAACGTCGGTGACGCGCGGTTCCTGCCCGGCGTGGCGGACGGCGCCTCCTGGCAGCTGATCACCAGCGCGTTCACCCACGTCGAGGTGTGGCACATCGGGTTCAACATGCTGGCGCTCTGGGTGCTCGGACCTCAGCTCGAGCTCGCTCTGGGACGGCTGCGCTTCCTGGCGCTCTACCTGCTCAGCGCACTGGCCGGGTCGACGCTCGTCTATTGGGCGGCCCCGGAGTACCAAGCCACCCTTGGCGCGTCGGGCGCGGTGTTCGGACTGATGGCGGCGCTGCTGGTCGTCGCGCTCAAGGTTCACGGCAGCATGCAGGCGCTGCTGCCCTGGCTCCTGATCAACGCCGTGCTCACCTTCACGGTGCCCAACATCTCCTGGCAGGGCCACCTCGGCGGCTTCCTCGGCGGGCTCGTGGTGGCCGGGGTGCTCGTCTACGCCCCTCGTGAGCGGCGGACCCTCGTGCAGGCCGTCGGCCTGTCGGCGTTCGCGGTGCTGCTCGTCGTGGCCATCGTGGCCCGCACCGCCGCCCTCACCTAACCCCCAGTCGGCGTGACCTCTCACGAACTACACGCGTGTAGTTATCCCCAAGTTGCTCCACACCTGTGTACGACGGCCCACGGGTGCAGCATGCGCGAGATTTCGCGCCGACTGGGCGGGTCTTGGCGTGAGAGTTGGCGCCGACTCGGGCTACTCCCAGCGGGTGGCGTAGACGAACCCGACGGCCATGAAGGCGATGCCGACGGCCAGGTTGTACTGGTCGAGGTCGTTGAAGACCGGGACCTTGTCGAGGTGGGTGCCGGTCAGGGCGTAGTAGACGCAGATCCACGCCAGGCCCATGAGGAAGCAGGTCAGCATCGTGACCACCACGCCGCGACCGCGCCCGAGCGGTGTGCTCGGGTGGGCGGCCAGGACCAGGCCGACCATGATGGCGCCGAAGCCGATCGCGTAGTTCCAGTCGCCGAGGTCGGCCATGAAGGCGGGCTTGCCGGGCTCCGGCGCGGGGAAGGCCGTCGGGTCGACCCGGACCACGAGGTAGTAGTAGGCCATCCACGCGATGCCGGCCACGACCAGCACGACGAAGGTGACGAACCGCCACGTGAGGATCGGACCCCGCGTGGGGTCGGAGAAGTCCACTCGGGGCTTGAGCTTGGACACGCGATGCTCCTGCAACTGCTGGGTGGGTCGTGCTGGCGGGTGCTCGCCGGGGCGTTCCCCCAGGGGCCCTCAGGTCGCCCGGATACCTTAGTCAACATGTCCCAGCACGCCCACGTGAGCCCCGCCGAACCCCGGCGCGCGCGCCGGTGGCGCTGGGTCACGCCGCTGGCGGTGCTGGCGTGCGGCGGGCTGTTCGCGGTGAGTGCCCTCAACAGCGGCGGCACCGACCTGCGCCCCGGCCGCTACACGGATCTCGCGGCACTGGTGCGCACCGAGAGCCAGCAGTACGACGCCCTGCGCGACCGGGTCGCGGAGCTCACCGACGAGGTGGCCGCGCTCACCGCGACCGTCGACGACGACAAGGTCGCCAGCCTGCGGGCGCAGGGCCGGGCTCTCGAAGCACCCGCGGGGCTGTCGGAGGTGAGTGGCGCAGGCGTGACCGTGGTGCTCGCCGATGCACCGATCGAGGTCGCCGAGACCAGCGACCAGGATCCCAACCGACTGGTCGTGCACCAGCAGGACATCCAGGCGGTCGTCAACGCGCTGTGGAAGGGCGGGGCGACGGCGGTGACGGTGCAGGGCCAGCGAGTGGTCACCACCACCGGCATCAAGTGCATCGGCAACTCCGTCCAGCTCCAGGGCGTGCCCTACTCCCAGCCCTACACGATCTCCGGCATCGGCGATCCGGCCGCCCTGGCCGCTGCCATCGGCGCCGACGGCTACCTCACGCTCTACCGCGCCGACTCCCTCCAGCCCGACATCGCCGTCGGCTGGAGCGAGACGGTCGAGACCGACCTCGTCGCGCCGGCGTACGACGGGCTGCTCGATATCAACTACGCCCAGCCGCTGACCTCCTGACCGGCCGCCCTGCATCGCTCACGGGGTCTCGACACCGCTCGCTGCGCTCGCGGGCTCGACCACCGAACGTTCGATGGTCGAGCCGCCGCGAGGGACGAGCGGCGTGTCGAGACCGTGACTGTCCCGAGACTGTGACCGGGAGGACCTCGGTTCCGGCTACTGGGCGGGGGTGTCGGTGGGCTCGATCGTCGGCTCCGTGGTGGGCTCCGTCGTCGGGGTGTCGGTGGGGGTGGGGGTCGGCGTCTCGGTCGGCTCCTCGTAGGTCGACACGACGATCGTGATCTGCGTGCCCTGGGGCTGCGGCTGGCCGCCGGCCGGGATCTGCTGGATCACGGTGCCCTTCGGCTCGGTGGTGTCGTTGGAGGGCACCACCACGGGCACGAAGCCGGCCTCGCGGAGCAACTGCTCCGCGGTTGCCTGGTCCTTGCCCACGACGTCCGGCACCCGGGAGGGCCCGTCGGAGAAGATGACGGTGACCTTGCTGCCCTCCGGCACCTCGGTCCCCGCCGCCGGGTTCGTCTCCAGCACCCGGCCCTTCGGCTCGTCGGAGTCCTTCTCCTCGAAGACCGGCACGAGGTTGGCCGCCTCGAGCGTGGCACGGGCGGCCGCGCGGTCCATCCCCACCACCGACGGCACCGGCGTCATCGGCTTGCCGGTGGACACCGTGATGGTGACCGTGGTGCCGGGGTCGACATAGGTGTCGCGGTTGGGGTCCTGCTTGATCACGCGGTCCTCGGCGACGTCGGGGTCGGCGACGTACTCCGGCGTGCCGACGACCAGGCCGGCGTCGCCGATCGCCGCACGCGCCTGTGCCTCGGTCAGGTTGATCAGGTCGGGCACCCGCACCTGTTCCGGCGCGTCCTCGAACAGCTTGGGCAGCAGCAGGGCCGCGGCGGCGATCAGGGCCACGAGGAGCAGCGCCAGCAGGATGAACAGGCCGACGCGGCTGCCGCCCCCGTCGTCGTGCTCGGGCTCGGTCGCGGCCAGCGACGAGGTCGGCGGCTCCGACGGCCCTGGGACCACGGTCGTAGGAGGCTCCGGAGGAGGCGGCGGGGGTGCCGCCGCGCGCACCGGGTGGCCGGCCAGGTAGCGCTCGATGTCGGCTCGCATCGCCGCCGCGCTCTGGTAGCGGTCCTCGACCCGCTTGGCCAGCGCCTTCATCACGATCGTGTCGATCTCGGGGGTCAGGTCCGTGTCGTGGTCCGACGGCGGCACCGCGGGCTCCCGCACGTGCTGGTAGGCCACCGAGACGGGGCTGTCGCCGACGAACGGCGGGCGTCCGGTGAGCAGCTCGTAGAGCAGGCATCCCGCGGAGTAGACGTCGGAGCGCGAGTCGACGGTCTCGCCGCGCGCCTGCTCGGGGGAGAGATACTGCGCCGTGCCGACGACCGCGGCCGTCTGGGTCATCGCCGAGGAGGCGTCCGCGATGGCGCGCGCGATGCCGAAGTCCATCACCTTGACGTCACCGGTGGGGGTGAGCATCACGTTGCCGGGTTTGATGTCGCGGTGGATGATGCCCGCGCGGTGGCTGTAGTCCAACGCCGACAGCACGCCGGACGTGATCTCCAGGGCCCGCTCCGGCAGGATCTTGCGGCCCTCGCGCAGGATGTCGCGCAGGGTGCGCCCGGCGACGTACTCCATGACGATGTAGGGCTGGGCCACGCCGGAGCCGTCGGAGGCGAGCTCCTCGCCGGTGTCGTAGACGGACACGATCGCCGGGTGGTTGAGGGAGGCCGAGGCCTGGGCCTCGCGCCGGAACCGCGCCTGGAACGTCGCGTCGCTGGCCAGGTCGGTGCGCAGCCGCTTGACCGCGACGATCCGGCCGAGGCGGGTGTCGACGCCCTTGCGGACCTCGGCCATCCCGCCCCGACCCAGCAGCTCGCCGAGCTCGTAGCGCCCGCCGACCAGTGTCGGCCTGTCGTTGCTCATGGACGAGCCTCTCTCCACTTCCGGGGTCTCGACACGTCGCGCGCTCCTCGCGACCGCTCGACCAGCGAACCAGTCCTCATCGGATCACCGCCAGCATCACGTCTTTGGCGATCGGCCCGCCCAGGGCCCCGCCTGCGATCTCGTCCGTGGGCTTGTCGACCTGCTGGATCATCACGGCCACGGCGACCTCGGGGTCGTCCGCCGGGGCGAACGAGACGAACCAGGCGTACGGCGGCTTCCCGGGCACGCCGCTCTGCGCGGTGCCCGTCTTGCCGGCGACCTCCATGCCCGGGATCGCGGCATAGCTGGCGGTGCCGTCGTCGACCGTGGCGACGAGCAGCTTGACCAGCTCGTTGGCGGTCGTGCCCGACACCGCGCGCGACAGCTCGGTGGCGGGCGTCTTGTCGAGCGTCTGGAGGTCGGCCGACTGCACCTCGTCGACGGTGTAGGGCTTCATCACCACTCCGCCGTTGCCGACACCGGCGACGACCATCGCCATCTGCAGCGGCGTGGCGCGCACGTCGAACTGCCCGATCCCGGACTGCCCGGTCTGCGGCTTGTTGGTGCCGGCGGGGTAGACCGAGACCGCCTGGGGGCCCAGGTCGTCGAGGTAGTGCTGGTTGAAGCCGAACGCCTCGGCCTGCTGATACATCGCCTCCGAGCCCACCTCGATGGCCAGCTGCGCGAAGGTCGTGTTGCACGACCACTCCATCGCAACCTCGAAGGGGATCCGCTTGGGGTTGCACTGGGTGCGACCCTCGTTGTCGATCAGGCCGGTCTCGCCCCGGGTCTCGGGCAGCTGGTAGGTCGCCCCGGCAGGCACCATCGAGGACGCATCGTAGTTGCCACTCTCGATCGCAGCCGCCGCCGTGACGATCTTGAACGTCGATCCCGGCGGCAGCGTCGTCTGGATGGCCCGGTTGAGCAGCGGCTGGGCGGGGTCGGCCTCCAGGTCGGCGTAGGTGTCGCTGACGGCACCGAAGTCGTGGGACGCCAGCAGGTTCGGGTCGAAGGTGGGCGTCGAGGCCATCGCGAGGATCCGGCCGGTCGCGGGCTCGATCGCCACCACCGCTGCTTGGGTGCCCGGCCCGAGCGCCTGGATCCCGTCGTACGCCGCGGTCTGCGCCTCGGGGTCCAGGCCGAGCACCACTCGGCCGCCCTTGGTGCCGTTGTTGCTCACGAGGTCGACGAGCCGGGTGACGAAGAGACGGGAGTCGTTGCCGGACAACACGGCGTTCTGGCTCTGCTCGATGCCGGTCTGGGAGTAGTAGGAGAACCACCCGGTGACCGGCGCGTAGCGGAACGGCTGAGGATAGGTGCGCTGGAACTTGTACTCGTCGTCGGAGGGCAGGCTCTGGGCGACGGGGTTGCCGGCCACGAGGATCGGCCCGCGCTCGCGGGAGAACGCCTCGACGATGACCCGGCGGTTGCGGGCGTCCTGGTTGAGGGCGTCGGCCTTCCAGAACTGCAGGTAGGTCGCGTTGATCATCAGCGCCAGGAAGAGCAGCATGCAGAACACCGCGATGGTGCGGATCGGCTTGTTCACCGGGCCACCTCCGCGTCCGGCGCCAGGCCGTCGTCGGACAGCTTGACCACCTGGGTCTCCTCGTCGGCGGCGTCCTCCTCGGTGAGCAGCACGGGGGCCGGCCTGCGAGCGTGGTCGGAGATGCGCAGCAGCAGCGCGATGATCACCCAGTTCGCGACGAGCGAGGAGCCGCCGTACGACAGGAAGGGCGTGGTCAGGCCGGTGAGTGGGATCAGTCGTGTGACCCCGCCGATCACGACGAACACCTGGAGCGCGAAGGCGCCCCCGAAGCCGACCGCCATCAGCTTGCCGAAGTCGTCGCGGCAGATCAGAGCCGTGCGCAGGGCGCGCTCGACGATCAGGCCATAAAGCAGGATCACCGCGATCACGCCGGTGAGCCCGAGCTCCTCGCCGACGGCCGCGAGGATGAAGTCGGACTCGGCCCTCGGGATCCGCTGGGGCATGCCGTCGCCGAACCCGCGCCCGAGCAGGCCGCCCCAGCCCATGCCGAACATCGCCTCGACGATCTGGAAGCTCTTCGCCCCGTCGGCGTCGTCGTAGAAGGAGAACGGATGCAGCCAGGTCTCGACCCTGATCTGCACGTGGTCGAAGAGCCGGTACGCCGCGTAGGCGCCGCCGAGGAACAGCCCGCCGCCGACGACCAGCCAGCCCGCTCTCTCGGTCGCGACGTAGAGCATGATCAGGAAGACGCCGAAGAACAGCAGGCTGGACCCGAGGTCGCGCTGGAAGACCAGGATGCCGAGGCTGATCAGCCACATCAGCAGGATCGGCCCGAGGTCGCGCCCGCGCGGGAGGTCGACGAACAGCACGCGGCGCCCCGCGAGCGCGAGCGCGTCGCGGTGGAGCACGAGGTAGCCGGCGAAGCTGATCACCAGCAGCACCTTGGCGACCTCGCCCGGCTGGAAGCTGAAGGGCCCGACGTGGATCCAGATGCGCGAGCCGTTGATGGTGGTGCCCAGGCGCGGGACCATCGGGAGCAGCAGCAAGATGATCGCCGCCAGGCCGCTGGTGTAGGTGAACCGCTGCAGGATCCGGTGGTCGCGCAGCACGAGCAGGGTCACCACGAAGAGCCCGACCCCGACGGTCATCCAGGTCAGCTGCTGCCGGGCGAAGGTGTGGTCGAGGGCCAGGTCGAGCCGGTGGATCACCGCCAGGCCGAGGCCGTTGAGCGCGGCCACGACGGGCAGCAGCACGGGGTCGGCGTACGGCGCGACGATGCGCACCACCACATGGGCGGCCAGCACCAGGCCGGCGAGCCAGCCGCCGTACGCCACCAGGTCGGTGGGCACCTCGCCCTCGACACCGAGGCCCACCACGGCGTAGGCGCCGATGCCGACGACCAGGGCCAGCAGGAGCAGGAACAGCTCGGCCCCCGGGCGGCGCCGGTGGGTGAACTCGGGGGGCGGCACGGCCTGCGACATCGTGCTCACCCCGTCGCCGTCGGCGTCGGCGTGGGGCTCTCGGTCGGCGTCGGGCTGGGCGTCGGCGTGGGGCTCTCGCTCGCCGTCGGGGTCGCCGTGAGGGTGGCGGTCGGCTGCTCCTCGGCCACCGTCTGGATGGCCGCCAGTCGCTGGACCGCCCGGTGCGCGTCGGCCAGGCTGTCGGTGTCGATCCCGGCCCGCACGGCCGAGGCGTTGTATTCGGAGAGCCGGTCGAGCGAGACGTTGGTGGTCTCGTAGGGCTGGGAGAGGCTGATGCCGGGCAGGTCGGCGTTGAGGCCGCGGAAGACCGTGACCATCCCGTCGTGCTCGCCCACGTAGTACTGCTGCTGGGTCCACGACCAGGCCGCGGCCCCGAGGATCCAGACCACGCCCAGGGCGGCGACCGCGGCGAGGACCCGACGGGTCCAGACGAACCGGCGCGGCGGTTGGGGGGCGTAGCGGGCCTCTTCCGGGTCGACCGGGTCGGTGTCGATGGCGAACGGCACGCTGTCGGGGAGGTCTGCGGAGACCGGCTCCAGCTCGCCGGTGTCGCCGGAGCGATGGCCGCGGAAGAGGCCGGGCAGCGGTGGCTTGTGCAGTCGGCGCTTGAGGTCGGCGGCCGCGCCGACCAGCATCGGCTGCAGCTCGCTGAGGTCCTCGGTGTCCTCGACGACGTCGGCCACGATGCAGGTGACGTTGTCGGTGCTGCCCGCCTCCAGGCTGGCGCGGACCAACTCGACGGCGGCGAAGTCCGGCGTCCCCATCGACAGGATGTCGGCGAGTCGGCCGTCGTCGAGGACGCCGCTGGCACCGTCGCTGCACAACAGCACGCGGTCACCGGGCGTGAGCTCGAGCTCGAAGAGGTCGGGCTCCGACTCGTGGATGCCGTCGAGAGCCTTGAGGATCAGGTTGCGATGCGGGTGGGTGCGGGCGTCCTCCTCGGTGATCCGCCCCTCGTCGATCAGGCTCTGGACGAAGGTGTGGTCCTTGGTGAGCTGGCTGATCGCGTCGTCGCGGAAGAGGTAGGCCCGGCTGTCGCCGACGTGTCCGAAGCCGAGCTTGACGCCGTCGAACAGGGCCACGGTCGCGGTGGTGCTGGTCCCGCTGAGCGACGGGTCGTCCTCGACGAGTTCGGCGATCCGGTCGTGGGCCCGGTGCAGGGCGCCGGCGACCTGGCCGAGCAGGTCGTCGGACGGCTCGGCGTCCAGCTTGCGCAGCTGGCCGATCGCGGTGCTCGAGGCGAGGTCGCCCCGAGCCGCGCCGCCGACGCCGTCGCACACGGCCAGCAGCCACGGGCCGCCGTACCCGGAGTCCTGGTTGTCCTTGCGCACCCGGCCGACGTCGGAGATCGCGGCATAGCGCAGTGCGTACGCCATCGGCCTACTTCCTGAGCTCCAGGACGGTCTTGCCGATGCGGACCTGGGTGCCGAGGGTCAGGGTCGTGGGCTGGGTGAGGCGGACGCTGCCGATGTAGGTGCCGTTGGTGGAGCCGAGGTCCTCGACGAACCACTGGTCGCCGGACAGTGCGATCCGCGCGTGGCGGGTCGAGACGTAGTCGTCGTCGAGGCGGATCGCCGCGTCGGGGCCGCGGCCGATGAGCAGCGGCGCGTCGGCGAGCTCGGCTCGGGCGCCCTTGTTCTCGCCGTCGACGACGAGCACGTGGGTCGGGGTGCCGCGCCGCGGCTTGGGCGGCTTGGCCGGCTTGGCGTTCCGTTTGGCGACCGGGCGAGCCGAGTCGGCCACCCGCGCGCCGAACATGTCAGAGCGGATCACCGACAGCGCGGAGAGCACGAAGATCCACAAGATGGCGAGGTACGCCAGCCGGATCAGCAGCAGGGTCAGCTCAGACACCGGCGTCCTCACCGCCCAGCCGCACGGTGAGGGTGGTGTTGCCGATCTTCACCCGGCTGCCGTCGTGCAGCGGTGTGCGCTTGACCCGCTGGCCGTCGACGAGCATCCCGTTGGTCGAGCCGAGGTCGGCCACCTCCAGGTCGAGGTGCTCGCCTTGGGCGCGGACCAGGAACTCGATGTGCCGGCGGCTGACCCCTGGGTCGTTGATGCGGACGTCGGCCTCGGTGCCGCGACCGACCACCAGCCCCGGCGGCTGCAGCGGGTGCCGGGTGCCGTTGACCTCCAGCTGGGCTCGGACCCGACGTGGCCGTGTGAGGTTGTCGTTGCTGGTCACCGACGCCTGCGCCCGGCTGCGGATCCGGAACCGGCCGGTGGAGAGGTCGTCGGCCTGCTCGAAGCCGATGGACACTGGACCCGGGAACACGTAGCCCTGGCTGGCCGCGTGCTCCTCGAGCTGGCGGGTGAGCTCCTGGGCCAGGGTCGAGTCGTAGGGAGTCAGCCGCTCGAAGTCGGCGCCCGCGAGCTCCACCTGGAAGTCGTTGGGGACCGCACGCCGGTGCCGGCTCAGGATCTGGGAGTTGTTGTCGCACTCCCGCTCCAGCGCGGCCGCGATCTCGACGGGCTGCACCGCACTGCGGAAGACCTTGGCGAAGGCGCCGTAGACGAGGCGCTCCAGTCGTTGCTCGAACCGTTGCAGGCCGCCCACTCTGCCTCCTTCCGGGCCGGGTCGCCGTCGATCGTATCCGGGGGTCCTGGCGGGAGCCGCGCTCCCACTCGCCCGTCCCGCGGCCGGTTTGGGCCGCCGTGGCCCCCTGGGATAGCCTGACCCCGCTTCTCGCGCGAGTGGCGGAATAGGCAGACGCGCACGGTTCAGGTCCGTGTGTCCGAAAGGACGTGGGGGTTCAACTCCCCCCTCGCGCACGTGAGCCCCAGGTCGGTGACCGGGATGAGTTGGTCAGCACCCACGTGGCGTCGATGCTGACGTAGGGGTTCGCCCGGGTGCGGCCGGAGGGTCCCCAGTCGGCGAAGGTGCCGCGGCTGGCCACGGTGTCGACGGTGTTGGCGGTGCGTGCCTCGACAGGGAACCCGCCGTGCACGAGATGCTTGGCGGCCAGGACCTCGAGGGCATCACAGCATCTGGGGTCGTCGACCCTGCCGAGCTCAGTCATGACGACCAGCGCCGAGAGCACGTCGTAGAAGCGGATGGGCCACTGGATGCGCATCGGGCCGATGCCCCACGTCGGCGTGATCGGCGCACCGTCGCGGCAGCGCCACAACAGCCGGCGGTCCAACAGGAATTCCGCGGCCGCATCCACCGCGTCCGTGAGCGCGGCGTTGTGGCGCGCTGCGTGGTGCCTGGCCAGCCCGCGCAGCGGTAGCAGGGTCTCTTGGACCGAGGACGTACGCGCGGCCGGGTTCTTGTCGCAGTTCCAGCCACCGTCGGGCCATTGGAAGGCGACGAGCCGGTCGACGAGCACCTCGACCCGCTCGTCGACCAGGCCGAGCTCGTGGAGATACCAGATCGCCAAACCCTCCTGAGAGGCGCAGCGCCGAACCCGATCGTCTTGGCCGCTGATGACCTGCGTGGCGGGCGGGAGCAGGTGCTGGCGTGAGGTCAACCAGTCGTGAACCTGGCCGACGATGGGCAGCAGTGCCTGGTCCCCGGGCGGGTAGCCGAGCTCGGCCAGGGCCGCGAGCGTCCAGTGTGCGCCCTGGAACTTGCGGTAGGCGTGGTACTCCTTGCCGAGCCGGATGGTGCCGTCGGGACCGCGTCTGCTGAGGAGCCGCGCGACGTTGGCCGACCCCGCGACCGCGCGGCGCAGTCCGCACTGGCCCGCGTCCTCGTCAGGCAGGCCCTCGAGGCGTCGTCGGGCCCTGAACGCCACCGAGGGGTCCTCGCAGTCGCGAAGCCGCGCGACGTAGGGATCGGGACATCCCATGCGCGTTGCGACCGGGGATCCACCCAGCGCCACCTGCCCAGCGGTCTGCTGCATCCACCCATGGCAGCACCGCCTTCGCCTGCTGGTCAGAGACCAAGGTCCTGGATACCCCGCTGACTCGCCCTGCCGTCTGGGTGGCGGGTGTCCTCGCACCGGTACCGTCGCGGCGTGGTCCTGCTCCTGCATCTGAACGGCCCCCCCAGGCGTCGGGAAGTCGACCTTGGCCAGGCGGTACGCCAGCGACAACCCGGGGGTGCTGAACTGCGACGTCGACGTCCTCAGGACGCTCATCGGCGGCTGGGACCAGGACTTCATCAGAGCTGGTGCGCTTATCCGTCCTGCCGCGTTGGCGATGATCGAGGCGTACCTGGCAAGCGGGCACGATGTCGTTCTGCCTCAACTGCTCGTGAAGCCGCTTGAGCTGGCCCGCTTCGAGACAGCACCCGCCGCGGCGGGGGCTCGCTTCGTCGAGCGGATCCTGATGGACAGTCCGGTGGCCACAGTCGCGCGGTTCGCACGACGTGGTCACTCCGGACCGGCCGATCCCTGGCACGACCACGTGCGCGCGATCGTGGAGGAGGAGGGCGGCGCCGACGTCTTGCGTCGCTACCACGCCGCTTTGGAGGACCTGATCCGCGCCCGGCCCGAGGCGGTCGTCATCCGCAATGTCGAGGGCGCGGTCGAGGAGACCTACTCCACACTGCTGGAGTCCCTTCCGTAGCCTGACGGGCGCAGGCCCAGCGACGGAGGTGGCGATGAGGATCTGGTCGTGATGGCGACCACGACGGGCTCGGCCGGCGACGCCAGCCGTCCGTGGAACCACCTTGCGTCCGGCTACGAGCAGGCGCGTGCCAAGGAGGACTCACTGGACCGACTCGTCGAGTGGCCCGCCCAGCGTGGGCTCCTCGGAGACGTCTCAGGGATCTCCATCCTCGATGCCGGGTGCGGCAACGGAGCCAAGATCGCGGAGCTGGTTCACGACGGCGCCGGCCCGTCGGTCGGTGTCGACATCATCGACAACTTCATCGACCCGCCCTCAGGTTTGCAGCTGATCCAAGGAGATCTCTCGGACCTGGCCGCGGTGCCAGGTCTGGCCGGGCGCCAGTTCGACCGGATCTTGTTCCTCCAGTCGTTCGGGTATGCCGAAGATCCGGTTGAAGCACTGCGGACGGCACGATCCATGCTCGCCGACGACGGCTTCATCCTGCTGACCCGGACCCAGCCGATCCGCTACGCGGTCGAACGCTCGAAGGAGAACGGGACCTCGCTGGGAGAGGAGTACTTCTCCACCAGCTCGTTCTCCTATCAGCATCGTGGTTGGAGCGATGCGGTCACGCTGACCAAGCGGCCGTACACGATCGCGGATCTGCTCAACACCTTCAGCGCGGCGGGGCTGTGGATCGAGACCGCGGACGAGCCGCAGATGCCCGAGGAGGTCGGTCGGCGCTATCCGCACAAGCTGGCCGTGATGAACGAGTACCTCGGCATCTTGATGTTCAAGCTCAGGCCGCTACCAGGTCGTTGACGGCCCATCGGTGCGACCCCTCTACCGCGGCTTGAAGCCGGCCAGCCGGGGTCGCGGCTGACGCGCGAGAACCGGCTCGAGGGCCTCGGCGAACTCGCGAGGGAGCGGGCGCCGGGAGGCGTCCTTGTCCAGGGCGGCGTACAGCACCTTGGAGACCTCCGGAGGCACCTGGGCGGGCAGCTCGTAGGGGTCGTCGACGAGTTGCGGGAACCGCGCCTCCACGTCGTGGGCGTCACGATCCCCTTCATCGAACGGGCGGTGGCCGGACACCGCCTCGAACAGGGTCGCCGCCAGACCCCAGACGTCGCTGGCGTACCCCGGTCTTCCTGTCACTGGTGGGTCGCATTGCTCGGGCGCCATGTAGGCGTCGGTGCCGATCGGCTTGCGCAGCGAGACGGCGTCCGGCTCGGGCCGGGCGACGGACAGGTCGATCAAGCGTGCGGGCGCCCCCATGATGATGTTGCTGGGCTTGATGTCGAGGTGCGTCCAGCCCAGCCGGCGCAGGTAGTGCAGTGCCGCCGCGATCTCGATGGCGAGGGGCAGGTACTGCTGCGGGGGCAGCGGCCCGTACCGACGGATCAAGGTCGACAGCCTCGGGCCGTCGATCTGCTCGAGCACCAGATGCGGGCGGTCGCCGTCGAGCGCGTGCCTCAGTCCCCGGACCACGACGGGGTGGTTCACGGTGGCCAGGGCGGCGACCTCGCGGCGCAGGCCGCGCAACGTCCCCTCGTCGGCTACGCGGCTGGGCCGGACCACCTTGACCACGACCGGCCCGAGGGTGACCTCGTCGAAGGCCAGGTAGGCCTCGTAGGCCGAGCCGCCCCCCAGCCGCCGCACGGCGGTCAGCTCGGCGGTGATCGGGTCACCCTCGGACAACCGCCAGCGGTCCTTGGCGTCTCCCATGGTCAGCGGGTGTCGTTGCGGGTGCCGTCGTTGGTGCTGTTGTGGGACCAGTCGCGCTTGATCGGTCCCTTGCCGTCCCGCGTCCAGTCCTTGGTCTTGTCGTCGCGGCTCAGGTCCTTGTCCCGGCTGACCCGGGTCTCCCTGCTGTTCGTCCCGTCGTTGCTGTCGCCGGTCCCGGAGTTGAACGACGTGTTGTCGCCACCGGTCTTGGTGGTGTCATCCGACCTGCCGGCCGCGGAGTCGTCGTCATCGTCTTCGTCGACCGTGGTCACCACGTCGGGGCCGTCGTCGTTGCGCTTGAACGCTTCGCCGTCACCTGCGAACGCGGTGGGCACGGCGTAGGCCATCAGGGCGCCGGTCAGGATCCCGGCCAGCGCGAGGGAACGGGACTTCAGCTTCGTCATGGTTCTTCCTCTCAAGGGGGGCCTGCAGGCCCGACTGCTGTACCACCCCACGATGCGAGCCCCCGGTGAACTCACCATGAGTCACGAATGAGAGAGCTCTTACGCGGAACTGAGGGTGGCTGCGGCTTGTCTCGTTGGGGGCGCTGGCAACGTGTCGACGCCTCGTTCCTCAGCACCTCCTCAACCAGCGGGGTCGGGTGGTCGAGTCGCCGCCCTCTCGGTGGTCGAGCCCGTGAGTGTTCGGTGGTCGA
>CAZIVD010000035.1:0-42591 GCA_964542635.1 uncultured Nocardioides sp.
GACATCCAGGCCTGGGAGTACGTGCCCCTGGGGCCGTTCCTCGGCAAGTCCTTCGCCACCTCGGTCTCAGCGTGGGTGACCCCGCTGGCCGCGCTGGAGGCGGCGTGGATCGACCTGCCGGCCCAGGATCCCGAGCCGCTCCCCTACCTGGCGCCAGGCGTCACACGCGGTCTCGACATCGACGTCGAGGTCGTGCTCAACGGTGAGGTGGTGAGCCGCCCGCCGTACCGGACCATGTACTGGTCGCCGGCCCAGATGCTCGCCCACCTCACCGCCAACGGTGCCTCGGTCCGACCCGGCGACCTGTTCGCCTCGGGCACCATCAGCGGGCCGGACCCCGACCAGCGCGGGTCGCTGCTCGAGCTGACCTGGGGTGGCCGGGACGAGCGCCCGGGCGGCGGCACGTTCCTCGAGGACGGCGACGAGGTGGTGCTGCGCTACTCCGCGCCCGGCACCGGTGGGGGTCGGCTCACGCTCGGCGAGGTCGCGAGCCTCGTGCTGCCCGCGCGCTGAGCCCCGGGGGCTCCCCTGCGCACCAGCAGGGGCACAGCGGCGCGGGGGTTCGCGGGGTTTGCGTGCGGTTCGGCGTCGCTGCAACGACGCCGAACCCACCGCACACCCGGCCGACCGGGTGTCCCGCCGTCCGGTGGGACCGAGCTCAGGCCGAGCCCCGATCCCGCCCGGCGGCGATCTCGCAGAGCGCGGCCGCGCGCTCGCTCGCGAAGACGTCCTCCAGCAGAAGGGGCTGCCCGTCGGGGCCGGAGAGAGGCACTCGCCAGTTGGGGTACTCGTCGATCGTCCCGGGCTGGTTCTGGGTACGCCGGTCCCCGACCGCGTCGGTGAGGGCGACGCAGCGCAGCCGCGAGGGCGCGCGCCCCAGATAGGTGTGCAGGGCCTCGACGGTCCGCCGTACGTCGGAATCCCCCTCGGCGAGCAGCCCCACACGGCGCAACTCGGCGAGCCAGGCCTCCTGCTCGGCCCGGTCGGTCGCCTCGGCCTCCTCGAGCGAGGTCGTCAGCAGACCCACCTCGTGGCGCAGTCGCACGTGGTCTCCCGCGAGGTATCCGGCGGTCGGAGGCAGGTCGTGCGTGGTGACCGACGCCAGGCACCACTCGCGCCAGCGCTCCGCGGGGAGCGGCCCGCCGGTTCCGTCGTGGTCGAACTCGAACCACAGGATCGAGGTTCCCAGGATGCCGCGCTCGGCGAGATAGGTGCGCACCCACGGCTCCACGGTGCCGAGGTCCTCGCCCACCACGACGGCGTCCGCGCGGGCGGCCTCGAGGGCGAGGATGCCGACCAGGGCCTCGTGGTCGTAGCGCACGTAGGTGCCCTCGCGGGGGCCCGCGCCCCGCGGGATCCACCACAGGCGGAACAACCCGATGATGTGGTCCACCCGCAGCCCGCCGGCGTTGCGGAGCGCGGCCGAGACCAGCCGCCGGAACGGCTCGTACGCCGACTCGGCCAGGCGGTCGGGACGCCACGGCGGCTGCTGCCAGTCCTGGCCGACCTGGTTGAACGGGTCCGGCGGCGCGCCGACGTTCATGCCTCGCGCATAGGTCTCCTGAAGCGCCCAGGCATCCGACCCGCTGCGGTTCACCCCGACGGCAAGATCCGTCATCACTCCGAGCCCGAGACCGGACCGCCGCAAGGTGAGCTGGGTCTGCGCCGACTGCTCGTCGAGCACCCACTGCAGCCAGCAGTGGAACTCCACCTCCTCCGCGTGCTCCGCGCGGAACGCAACGACGGCAGCGTCGTCGGGATGGCCCAGCTCGGGCGGCCAGGCCCACGAGTCCGGGCCGTGCACCTGGGCGAGCGCGGCCCAGGTGGCGTAGTCGTCGAGGCCCCGCCCCTCGCGCCGGCGATAGCCGTCGAACGCGAGTTGCCGACCGGCACTCCGCGGGACCGCGAAGACCCGCTCGAGCACCGCTCGCTTGGCCGCCCAGGCCGTGTCGCGGTCGATCCGGTCGGAGCGGTTGTCCATCGCCCGTCGCTGACGGCGAGCCCGCTTGCGGTCGCGACCCTGCAGCGCTGCGTACTCGGGGATCATCTCGGGTCGGAGATAGAGCGGGTTGCCGAACCGCCGCGACGTGGGGAGGTAGGGCGACGGCTCCAGGTGCGTCGTGGGCTCGGCGGCGTGCAGCGGGTTCACCAGCACGTAGTCGGCGCTATGCTCCACGCCGGCCCAGACCCCGAGGTCGGCCAGATCGGCCAGATCGCCGGTGCCCCACGAGCCCGTCGACCGCACGCTGTACAGCTGGGTGGCCAGCCCCCATCTCGGCCCCTGGCCGAGACGCTCCGGGACACCGACCCACGGGGGCGTCACGATCAGGCTCGACCGTGCCTGCCGCTCCCCGGCCCGCGCATGCAGCCAGTGGTAGCCGAGCGGCAGGTCGTCAGGCAGCGCGAACGTCGCCTCACCGGTCCACTCCCCGTCCACCTGTCGCGCGGGCTCCCAGTTCTCCCGCTGCTCCACCCCACCGCGGTGCTCCCCGGTCTCGAGCTCGATCCAGACGTCGACGGACCAGCCGTCGGGCACATGCACCTCGAACGTCGATCGCCAACCGGGCCGCGTCACCACCACAGGAGGCAGCATCCGGCGCCAGGGCTCGTCACGACGACTCGCGAGAGCGGCCAGGGTCGACTCGAGAGTGGTCGCGTCGACGTCGAGGGCGGCCAGCACGCCGACCAGGGTCTCGATGGACACCAGCACGTGGCGGCCCTGCCAGTCCCAGTAGTCCACCGCCACGCCGTACGCCGCGGCGAGCTCGCGGACCAGGCTGTCGTGATCCCCGGACCGCCGTGCCTCGTCGGCATCACCGGGGACGTCTGGCATGACAGGGACCCTAGTGCTCGCGATCTCGTCGGGTCAGACCCCCTCACGCTCCCCGATCCCGGGGTGCACGAACGGCTCACCCCGCTTGAGCTGCTCGACCGCCCCGGGGTGCACCCGGTGCAGGTGCGCGATCGCCCGGCGGCGATAGCGCAGGATCTGGACGACCCCGATGCCCCAGAAGACGTACTGCACGCTCATCGCGACTCGGAAGTCGTCGAGCGCGTACGCCGCCTGCCCGGACGGCTCGCGCACGTCGAGGACGACACCGATCAGGGCCATCGCGATCAGTGCGGCCGAGAAGCCGCCCATGTTGACCACCCCGTTGGCCCGGCCGCTGGCCTCGAACGGCTGGAAGGTGCGGGTCAGGTCGAAGCCCACCATCGAGACCGGCCCGCCGAGGCCCATGGCGCACACCAGGGCGACGAGCAGCCACATCGGCGCGGGCACCGGCAGGGCGAGGACGACGCTCCAAAGCGCCACCATCGCACCCACCACGACCAGGACCAGGACGGAGCGGTAGTACGGCAGTCGCCCCACCAGCCAGCCGAGGGCCGGGCCGGTCAGGATCACCCACCCGGTCATGACCGTCAACAGCGTGCCTGCCTGGGCGGGGGTCAGCCCCTCCGCGCGGATCAGGAAGGGGTAGCCCCAGAGCATCAGGAACACCGTGCCGGAGAACTGAGCGGTGAAGTGCGACCACAGGCCCAGCCTGGTGCCGGGGTTGCCCCACACCTGCCGCAGCGAGCGCGCGAGGGCCAGCAGCTTCACGCGCACCACGGCCCCGCTCCGGTAGGGCGAGTCCACGACCAGCACCGCCACCGCGACCATCAGCACGACCCCCACCGCCGAGGCCGCCGCGAAGGTCCTGGTCCAGCCCCAGGCATGCAGCGCGAAGGACAGCGGGCCGGCCGCAAGGATGGCGCCGAGCTGTCCTATCTGGCCGGTGAGCTGGGTGACGAGCGGCGCCTGCCGGACCAGGAACCACACGGTGACCAGCCTCAGCACCGAGGTGAAGATCATCGCGTCTCCGGCCCCGATCACACCGCGCGCGAGGACCGCCGCCGGGAACGCGGTGACGAACGCGAACGCGAGCTGACCGATCGTCATCAGCACGAGCCCCGCCAGGAGCACCTTCCTCGACCCGTAGCGGTCCAGCGCGACGCCCACGGGCACTTGCATCCCGGCATACACGAGCAGTTGGAGGACGGTGAACATCGACAGCTGGGTCGCGCTGATGTCGAACCGGTCGGCCGCCATCAGGCCCGCGACGCCCAGCGAGCTGCGGTGGAAGATGGCGAGGACGTAGACCGACAGCGCCACACTCCAGATCAGCCAGGCCCGACGCCGCCCGATCTCGTGCATCTGCCGCACCTCGACCTCGTGCGGGTCCTGGTGCCGCCGGCTCACCGGACCATCATGGCGCCCACCTTGCCGACCAACCTCGCTGGTCGCGCCCGCGGACCAGGTCCTCTTCCTCGGCTTGTCCCCCCGCGAAGGGCGGGAGTGGCTCTACGCTCGTCCCGTGCAGCCCTTCGGTCAGTACAGCCACCCCGGTCATGTCGTCGCGCACGTCAGCGACACCCACCTGCTGGCCGACGGCCGGCTCCAGTACGGCGCGATCGACACCGCGGCTCACCTCGCACTCGCCCTCGAGCGCCTCGGCCGGGTCGATCCCTCGCCACAGGCGATCGTGTTCACCGGCGACCTCGCCGACCGTGGCGAGCCGGACGCCTACCGCGAGCTGCGAGCCATGGTGGAGCCGGTGGCGGCACAGATGGGCGCTCAGATCGTGTGGTGCATGGGCAACCACGACGACCGCGAGGCCTACGCCCGCGCGCTGTTCGACGCGGAGTCGGCAGGTCCCGAGGTCCTCGACCGCGTCTACGAGGTGGACGGCCTGCGCATCGTCGCGATCGACACCAGCGTGCCGGCCTACCACCACGGAGCGATCGACGACACCCAGTACGACTGGCTGGCCTCGGTGCTCGCGGCGCCCGCCCCGCACGGCACGATCCTCGCGATGCACCACCCGCCGATCCCCGTGCCGATGCTGCCCGCGGCAGCGATCATCGAGCTCGAGGACCAGGACCGCCTGGCCCGGGCGCTCCAGGGCACCGACGTGCGGATGATCCTCGGTGGGCACTTCCACTACTCGTCGTACGCCACGTTCGCCGGCATCCCCGTGTCCGTGGCCTCGGCCACCTGCTACCTCAGCGACATCGCCCCAAAGGACCGTTTCGTCTCCGCGGTCGACTCCGACCAGTCCGTCAACATGATCCACGTGTACGACGACACCATCGTCACCTCGATCGTCCCGACCCACGACGCCTTCGAGATCAGCGGCTACCCCGCCAACGTCGCGGCCCTCGTCGAGGCGATGAGCTTCGAGGAGCGACGCGAGATGTTCTCCCGCAAGGACTCCGACTTCAACCGGCACGACGAGGACCCCGACTCCGTCCCGTTGCCGATCTGACGCGGCCGCCCCGCCGCCGGCCGTGGCAGCGAGGGGCTCAGACGACCTCGCCAGGGTCGGCCCGACGGATCACGAGACGCGTCCACGAGCCGAGGTAGATCCGGTCGTCGGGGCCGATCTCGCGCTTGATCCCCACCTCGATGGGGGTCGTGGGCAGCGGGTCCACCGCGCCGGCGACGAAGGTGCCGTTGGCCGAGCCGAGGTCCTCCACCCACCAGCGGGTGCCGTCAGTGGTGAGCTGGGCCTGGCGGCGGCTCACCCCGTTGTCCGCGCCGCAGTCGACGTCGGGGTGGATGTCGCGGCTCTTGGACTCGCGACCCACGAGCAGCGAGGTGTTCGTCAGGGGTACGACGACCGGAGGGCCGGCCGAGGGGAGCGGGTCCGGGCTCTGCTGCTCGGCGTACCACTGGGGGTCGATCCACAGCTCGGCGACCCAGGTGTCGGCGCTGAGGGGCGGGGAGATGTTGCCGGGCGGGTCGGAGACAGCATCGGGGTCGCCCGCCGTCGCATCACTCGCATCGCCGGATCCCGAGGCTCCCGACCGTGGCATCGTGCCGGTCGTGAAGTCGTAGCCGCAGGCCTCGCAGAACAGCGCGTCGGCGACGTTCTGGACGCCGCAGTTGGGGCAGGACTGCCCGTCCGGCGAAGCCTGGTCCGGGCTGGCCGCCTCGGCCTCCGCCGGGGTGTCTGGCTCGGCGTGCGTGTCGCCCGGTGTCTCCAACGACGTCGAGGTGTCTGCGGGCATCACCACCCCGCACACGTCGCAGTAGTCCGTGGCCTGGGTCTCGTGGCCGTTGGGACAGGTCATGGCCGCACCCGGGTGGTCTTCGTCGACGCCGTGTCGAGGGCCATCTCGTCGGCCTTCTCGACGGCCTTCTTGAGCCGCACGGTGCCGGTGTCGGCGTCCTCGACGTCGACGACCTTGCGCAGCTTGGACGTGGCCTCCTCGTTGCCGGTCTCCTGGGCCAGCTGGACCGCGCGGCCCAGCTTCGTGGTCGCCAGCTCCTCGTTGCCCGCGGCCTTGGCCGCCAGGCCCTCCTGGATGACCTGCGCGAGCTCCGTCTGCCCCGTGTAGTGAGCGACCTGCTGGTCGATGCGCGTGGTCAGCTCGGAGTCGTCGGACCACTTCGCCTTGACGAGCCCCTGCGCCTTCACCTCGTCCCCGACGCTGAGCTGGACCCGCGCCGCGAGCTGCTCCTGCCCGACCGCCTTGGCCGCGAGCCGCACCGCGACGTGGTAGTCCCGCGACTCGTCGGACCAGGCGCCGGTGGGATAGCCACCGGTGAGGTCGTTGACGACGGTACGCCGGCTCGTCAGGTCCTCCACGGTCGGCGAGACCTGACGCACGAAGAGGATCTGGGCGCCCTGCGGCGTCCACACGCGCAGCTCGGCGTCGGCGACCCCGCGAGCCATGGCCTGCCGCATCATCGCCTCGAACTCCGCCGCCATCATCTCCGGCTCCGGGATGATGTCGACGGTGCCCAGCAGAGCCTGGGCGATCCGGCGGATTTCCTCGACCTTCCAGTCGACCCCGACGCCGCGGCAGTCGCACTGGTAGTAGCCGGTCGCGCGCGCGATCGCCTGGTCGAGCACCGGGGCGGGCTCGTTGTTCTCGCCGTCGGTGAGCAGGATCGCGTGCCGCTGCCGCACCTCGGGCACCGACGTGAAGAGCACACCCGCCAGGTCCAGCCACGTCGAGATCTCGGTGCCGCCACCGGAGCGCAGCCGAGCGATCGCGGCGGAGGCCTCCGCGCGGGTCTGGTCGTTCATCGGCACCATCGCCGGCCCCGACTGCACGAGTGGGTAGGCCAGGAAGGCGGCGCCGTTCCCGGAGATCACCGCGAAGTAGGTGCCGTCGACGATCTCCGCGAGAGCGGCCTGGGCGGCCTGCTTGGCGGCGGCCATCGCCGACTGCCCCATGGATCCGGACGTGTCGATGATGATGATCTCGCCGGCCGCCCCCGCACCGGTCTGGCCGGCGGTGCCCGCGCCCGAGCAGGTCACGCTGATGATCGCGTGCACGTCGGTGCCACCGTCGGGCAGGAACTCGTTCTGGTAGACGCTGGCGGTGAACTCAGCCATCGACTCTCCCCTCCTCGTGGGACGCGGCTCCCGAATCGGCCGGCGGTGCGTCCTGTGTCGGCATTGTTGCGTACGGCGCCGCGGGCGCGAGCGCGGCGGGATCGCCGACCCGGGCCAACGCGACCGTGATGTTGTCCTGGCCGCCCTCGGCGTTGGCGAAGGCGACGAGATGGGTGGCCACGACCATCGGGTCGGTGGACCCGGCGGCGCGGATCTGCTCGCGGAGCGCCGAGGGCTCGGAGGCGTAGTTCCACAGTCCGTCGGAGCAGGCGACCAGCCAGCCAGGGCCCGTCACCTCGACCCGGCCGACCTGGGGCACGACGCTCGGGCTGTCCTTCCCGAGCCACTGGGTGATCGAGTGGGCCTGTGGTGAGGACTCGGCCTCGGCCCGGGCCATCCCTCCCGCGATCAGCACCTGGGCCATCGAGTCATCCACCGTCAGGGCTTGGCCGTCGCCCGCGTCGGGCAGCAGGTAGACGCGCGAGTCGCCGATGCCGCAGTGGTGGACGACACCGTCCTCGAGCACCGCCGCCACGAGCGTGCAGGACGGCGGGTTGACCTCCGCGTCCGGTGCGGTGGCGAGCACGGCGCGGTTGCCGGCCGCGGCTGCCTCGGTGAAGACCGCGGTGACCGCCGCCAGCTCGCTCTGCGGGACTCCCATGCCCTTCGGCAGCGGTGCCCGCAGCACGTCGAGCACCGCCTTGGCCGCCGCCAGCGAGGCGACGTCGGAGTCCTGGGCGTGCGAGACCCCGTCGCACACGACGAGCGCCGCTCGCGTCCCCTCGACCGCCAGCGCCATCGCGTCCTCGTTGCGGGCGTGCCGGATGCCCCGGTCGCAGACTCCCGCGACCCACGCGGCGGGATGCTCCTCGAAGTGGTCGCGCAGGCTCGGCGCCTTGGTGCCGCACTGGGTGCAGTAGCCGTCGGCGTCGACCGCGCCACCACACTCGCGGCACGGCGGCCTGGGCTCGGCGACGTCGGAGGGACGGCCCGCGGGATCGGGTCCCGGCCCCTCGGTGGGGCGGTAGGTAGGCGCACTGATGGGGCTCAGGTCGTCGCGCGGATCCACCGCGGGTGCGGGCGCCACTCCGGCCGGGCTCGACGCGCCCTCGGCGGCCAACGACTGCCCGCAGGCCTCGCAGAACCTGGCTCCCGGCTCCAGGGCCGCCCCACAGTGTGGGCACGTCGCACCGTTCGCCGCGCTGGCGGCCGCACCCTCCACAGGTCCGCCCGTCATGTCAGCGTCCAGTTGCGCACGGCGTTCGCCCGGCCGACCATCAGGACCTGGCTGTGTCGATCAGGGGCCTCGCGCGCGAGCACGCGATAACTGGCCTCGAGACCGTCGCGCAGCGACGCCTCGGTGGCCTCGTAGCCGCCGATCCGGACCGTCCCCGGCCCCT
Organism: uncultured Nocardioides sp.; assembly: GCA_964542635.1. GTDB lineage: Bacteria > Actinomycetota > Actinomycetes > Propionibacteriales > Nocardioidaceae > Nocardioides. The sequence continues at coordinate 8,789 of CAZIVD010000035.1, forward strand.
TGCGACCCACCACGTCGAGCGCCTGCCCGAGGATCCGCGCGGACAGGCCGGCCCGCTCCTGGGGCTCCAGCTGGGCGCCCTCGACGCTCGACATCGCCGCGGCGAGCCGCATCAGGTCGTCCCCGGCGCCGTGGAGCAGCACCTCGGCTCGCAGCTGCCGCGACTCGCCGTACCCGCGGCTCGTGGGCGGGACCTGGTCGAGCGCCGTGACCGCGCCGTCGGTGTCGCCGGCAGCGGCGCGGATCCGGGCGATGCCGAACGACGACGGAGCGACGTAGGCGGCATCGGTCTCGGCACAGGTGTGGTAGAACGCCTGGGCCACGGCCGGGCGACCGCCGTTCTCGCAGGCGAGCGCCAGCGCGAGCTTGGGGGCCAGCTCGCCGGGCACCTGCTTGTAGACCGCGTTGAACGCCGCCGCCGCCTCGTCCCACTTCTGGGCCTGCAGGGCGGCCAGGCCCGAGACCCACAGCGCGCGCCACTCCCACGGATCCGCCTGCAGCATCGCCGCGGACTGCTCCAGGGCGACCTCGGGGCGGCCCGCAGCGAGCGCGGCCTCGGCCCGCCAGATCCGTACCTCGGCGGAGTCCTCCGGGGCCTTGGACAGCTGGTCGAGGCGCTGGGCCGGGCTCACTGGCGCCAGACTGGAGAGCCAGCCGTGCTGGGGGTCGGACGTGTCGTCGCGCAGCGCGGGCAGCTGGGCCCAGTCGAGGGCCACGGTGGCGACCGCGGGCGTCTCGAACAGCTGGGAGGCGGCCGAGGTGAGCGCGGTGCCCGGCTTCGACTTGGCCACCACCTCGCGGAGCACTCCGAGCAGCTGGACGCGCAGCTCGTCGGCCGACTGGAACCGGTCGGCGGGGTCGGTGGCACAGCACTTGGCGATCAGGCAGTAGAGCGAGTCGTGGTCGCGGAAGAGCGGCGTGGTCTCCGGGTCCGGCAGCGAGGAGAGGTACGTCGACTGGTAGCCCTTGAACTCCATGCACAGCACCACGAGGGTGCGGCCGATGGTGTAGATGTCCGAGGCAACGCTCGGCCCCATGGTCGCGACCTCGGGCGCCTGGTAGCCGACGGTGCCGTAGATCGCGGACTCCTGGTCGTCGACGTGACGGACGCCGCCGAGGTCGATCAGCTTGAGGGCGTCGCCGACCTGGATCAGGTTGTCGGGCTTGAAGTCGCAGTAGACCAGGCCGAGGTCGTGGAGGTACTGGAACGCCGGGAGGATCTCGACGATGAAGGCGAGGGCCTGGTCGACGGGCAGCGGGTCGTAGGCCCCGCCGCTGTCGCGCATCCGCTTCTTCAGCACCTGCTTGAGCGACACGCCGCCGACGTACTCCATCACGATGTAGCCGGCGTCCCGATGGGTGACGAAGTTGTAGATCTCGACGATCAGCGGGTGCTCGACCTGGGCCAGGAAGCGCTGCTCGGCGATGGCCGCGGCGAGGGCGTCCGCGTCGCCCGCGTTGAGCAGCCCCTTGAGCACGACCCAGCGATCGGACACGTTCTTGTCGCGGGCCAAGTAGATCCACCCGAGGCCACCGTGGGCCAGACAGCCGGCGACCTCGTACTGGCCGGCGACGAGCTCCCCCGGGTGCAGCTTGGGGGTGAAGGAGAACTCCTGGCCGCAGGCCGGGCAGAAGCCCTCCGTGCGCCCGGGACGGCCCTCGACACTGCGGCCGACCGGGCCCCCGCACCGGGCACAGCTGCGCTTGTCCTCCGGCACCTCGGGGTTCTTCATCACCACGGTCGCGGGGTCCACCAACGGCACCGGGGGCACCACGGTGAGGCCCGCCCCGAGACGCGCCGAGCGCAGCCGCTGGGAGACCGACCGCACGCGATGGGTCGCTCCCGTGCCCGCGGCGCGCTGGGAGCCGAGCGCGGCCGACTGGAGACGGTAGGAGCCCGACGCCACCGTCGCCTCGTCCTCGGTGAGCGGCGTCGCAGCCGCTGGCACCGCCGCGTCCGCGGGCGAGCCGCAGACGTCGCAGTAGCCGTCCGCGATCGTCCCGGAACAGCCCGGCTGCCGGCACGGACCGCCCTCGGCGGCACTGGCGACGGGCGAGCCGGTCGAGACGGCGCCTCCCATGACGGGTGCGGTGGCGGCGGCAGCCACCCCCGTCGGCGGCATCCCGCAGACGTCGCAGTAGCCGTCGGTGATCGTCCCGGAGCAGCCGGGTTGCTGACACTTCATCGGGAGCCCTTCGCGACGGAGGAGCGGGAGGCGGCCCAGGTCGCCCAGGCCTCGTAGGTGGCGACCAACGCCGTGGCCACCGCGATCGGGCAGGGCCGGCGGCCCAGCACCTCTCGCGCGGCCGCCTCCGCGGACACCAGGTCGGGGTCGTCGGCAAGACCCTGGGCGGAGGCCTTCAGGGCCAGCGCGTCCAAGCGGGCGACGAGGTCGTCGTGGGCCGCCAGCGCCGCGGCGTACGACGCATGGGCCAGGTTCATCGCGTCCGCCACCCGGCCCAGTCTCCGGCGGTAGGACTCCAGGGCGGCAGGCGCCTCGGGCACCGGGCCGAGCGCCTCGACGTCAGGCACGGCGTACTTGGGGGCGGGGTCGACGGCCTCGACACAGCGGGCCGCCAGCTGCTCGAGGGCTGCCGAGCGGGCGACCAGGTCGTCGCGCAGCTCGCTCGCCGCGGCGGCGCGGTCCTGGGTGTCGCGGCGCTCGGCGCCGCCCACGATGAGGTCCCGCTCGAACAGCGCTGCGTCGTTCTCCAGCGGTCCAAGCAGTCCGCCGACGTCCCCGCCCCGCTGCAGTCGGTCGGTGACGTCCTTGATCCGGGTGGCCAGCTGGTCCCAGGTGCGCTGGGCGCGCGGCCTGGACGACTCGGGCTCGAGCGCTACCTGGTCGCGGAGGCGGTCGAGAGCCGCTCGCAGGTCCTTGACCCGCGCCGTGTGCGCGTCGGCAGCGGGGTCCAGGGAGAGCCGTTGCCGCAGTTGCCCCGCCAGCGCGTCGGACAGTCGGCACGCCTCGGGCAACGACACCGCCAGGGCGCCGGCCGCCGACGACGACTGCGCGAGCAAGGCGGGATCGAGCGTGGCGTCCAGCCTCCCCCAGACGAGTGTGGCGAGCCGCTCACGGTCGGCCACGAGCACCCGGCCGCCGTCCCAGACCGCCAACAGGAGCTGCTGACGGTCCGCCACTGCCTTCCACAGCGCCATCGACAGGGTCATGTCGCCGGTCAGCTGGTCCTTGAGGGGCGAGGACAGGGCCGCAGCGTCGAGCTCGTCGAGCTCATCCTTGCGGAACCGGATCCACTCGTCGAGGCCAGTCAGGTAGGTCTGCATCGCCATCACCTCGACCGGCTCTCCCAGCCGGCCCGGGGCGTCGGGCGCGTGGACGGGACTCATCGGCGCCCGTTCGGCGGCGCGGCCGTCACGGCTGCCGGCCGTATTGCGGCTGGGGCTGCCCCGGAGAGTCGCCCAGGGTCGGCTGCAGCCACCGCTGGTAGTTGGCCTCCCAGGAGCCGTCCTCGCGCATCCGCTCCAGCACGGCGTTGACGAAGCGGACCAGGTCGACCTGGTCGGCCGGGATCCCGATGCCGTAGGGCTCCTCGGTGAACGCCGGCTCGTCCAGCACCACGGCGTACGGGTCCTGGGAGGCCAGCCCCGCGAGCACGGTGTCGTCGCCCGTGATCGCGTCGACCCGGCCCTGTTGGAGGAGGACCAGGCAACCGGTGTGGTTGTCGGCGCCGACCGGCGTCGCCTCGGGCGCGAGCCGGATCAGGTTGTCCATGCTGGAGGTGCCGAGGGGTGCGCAGACCCGGTGCCCGGCCAGCGTGTCGAGCCCGGTGATGTCGGAGCCCTTGCGGACCAGGATCTTCTGACCGGCGAGGTAGTACTCCGCGGAGAAGGCGATGGACTGCCACCGGTCGCAGGTGATGGTCATGTTGCGCGCCACCACGTCGACCTCGTGGTTCTGGAGCACCTCGAGCCGCTGGGCGGCGGTGATCACCCGCAGCTGGTAGCGGGTCTCGTCGCCGAAGATGGCCTTCGCGATCTGCTTGACCAGGTCGATGTCGAAGCCCTCGATCTGTCCGCTGACCGGGTTGCGCGCGCCCAGGAGGTAGGTGTCGGCGGAGACGCCGGCGATCAGCCGGCCACGGTCCCTGATCGCCGCCATCGTCGACCCGGACGGGATCCCGAGAGGGTCCTTGTTCTCCGGCGCGTAGGACTGGAGCCGGTTGTCACACGTCTGGGCGGCCGGCGCGGCGCCGCCAGTGATCTCCGGGGCCGGCGGCGGGCTCGGGACCGGGGTCTCCGCCACCGCGCAGCCGGCGACCGCGGCGAGCAGGAGGGCCGCCATCAGCCCGCGGAGAAGCTGTCGCGATCCGCTGGTCGAGGAGGCGCGCCAGCGCCGTCGCGAGACCCGACTGGTTGCGTGACGCTCGCAAGCTCGCTCCTCAACCAGCGGAGGAGAGGAACGTCGTGGGGAGTTCATCAGCTTTTCGGGGCCCCCGCGGCGTTGTTCGGGGGAGCGAAGCGGCGGAGAAGAACGTCGTGGGGAGTTCATGCGTACTCCTTGAGGCGCTGGCCGATGCCGCCGGCCGCGAAGCCCGCGGCCAGCAGGCCGACGAGGGCGGCGAGACCGGCAAGGGCCAGGAGGAGGGTGTTGCCGTCGGTGAGGGTGCTCGTCGTCGTTGCACCGGCGCTGCTGACGACGTCTTGGAGTTGGCTGTCGAACGCCGCGAACGTCTCGGAGGGAGACCCCGGGTCGGTGCTGGTCGCGAGCGCCACCGCCTCGTCCCACTGACCGTTCGTGTCGAGGTCGACCACCTCTTGGTGCTGCTCGGTGTAGGCACTCCAACCACTCTGCAGACCGGACAGGTCTGGCTCGGTCAGCGCGTCGTCGACCACCGCGGCGGCCGCCACCCAGGCGTCCTCGAACGCCTGGCCTGAGCCGCGGGCGATGAGCCGCAGGCTCTCGTTGGCCTTCGCATCGTTGGCCGACGTGCGGGCCGTCGCGCCGGTGACGGCGGTCTGGAACGCGCCGTCCGCGAGGTCGGCGTTCTGGTTCTGGTTGCTGTTGGAGGCCAACGCCGCGACCACGCCGACGATCAGGATCGACACCGCTGCCAGCAGAAGGCCGACGTTGAACCGGCGCCGGAACCGGCGCGCGAGCCAGCGGTTCGAGAAGTAGAGGAGCACCAAGCACGCCAGGGCCGGCAGCAGGACCAGCAATGGTCGGTGCGCCGCCATGGAGTCGTCGGCCCGCGTGGAGTTGGAGTCGACGAGCGCGTCCACGATCGGCAGCGCGGTCGAGCGCAGTGCGGCACTCGACTGGCGCAGATAGGCACCGCCCACCGGCAGTCCCAGCCGGTTGTTGGCCCGGGCCAGCTCCATGCCGCTGGCGTAGTCGAGGACGGCGCTGCTCAGCTCGTTCAGCGCGGCTCGGTCGGCGGGCTGGGCCTGGGCCGCGTCGGTGATGGACCGGACCGTCTGGTCGATCGCGTCGTCGTACGCCGCCCGCTGCTCGGCCGGCTCGAGCCCACCGATCAGGAACGCGTTGGTGGCGAGCGCGTCGGCGCGGAGCAGGCTGGTCTTGATGCCCTGGACCCGGATCAGCTGCTCGGTGTCGGCGGCCGCCGCGCGGTTGGCCTGCCAGGCGACGACCAGCTGGGTGGCGGTCAGCGCCCCGAACAGGAGGCAGCCGACGATGACGCCGAGGCGGAGCCGAGCCAGGGACGTCGGCACCCGGGTGGCCCGCTGGCGGGCAGCCTCGTCCTCGGCGGCGGTGCCGAGCACCTCTCCCGCGGGACGCGCGGTCGTGGTCGCGGCGGCGGCCTGCGGGGTGGTCGGGACCGGGGCGGGGGCCGGGGCTCCCTGCGTCGCCTGGCTCATGGCGTGGCCTCCTCGGCAGAGGTCTCCTCGGCGGGGGCCTCCTCGGCGGGCGCCTCCGTAGCCGGCACAGGATCGGCAGGTGCCGTGTCGGCCTCCGGCTGCGCGGGAAGCGGGGTGTCGGGATCGATCACCAGCGGCCCTTCGGTCGCGCCGACGACCTGGCGGGCGACTTCCTCGTCGACGGCCGCGTAGACGAGGTCGGCCGGATCGAGCGTCCGCAGGTCCGCGACGGTCGGTTCGGCGACGTCGCGCAGGCGCCAGGCATGCTGGCCGATCGCGGCCTCGAGGACGTTGCGTGCATAACGGCCGTTGCCGAACGTCGGACCGCGGTGCACGCCCGCGAGCAGCTCGCGGAACCTGGCCTCGACCTCGTCGCTCACGTCGTAGTCGGCCCCGACCGCGAGCTGCCGGAAGATGCCCACCAGCTCGTCGTCGGTGTAGTCGGCGAACTGGATCGTGGTGCGGAAGCGGCTGGCGAGTCCGGGGTTCTGGGCGATGAAGTAGGCCATCGGCTCGGGGTAGCCGGCCACGATCACGACGAGGTCGTCGCGACGGTCCTCCATCTCCTTGACGAGGGTGTCGACGGCCTCGGTGCCGTACTGGTCACCGGCGAGGCTGTAGGCCTCGTCGATGAACAGCACGCCGCCCACGGCGGACGTCACGACCTCGGCGGTCTTCATCGCGGTCTGCCCCAGGTAGCCGGCGACCAGCTCGTTGCGGTCGACCTCGACCAGTTGCCCCTTGGTGAGCAGCCCGAGGGCGCGGTAGATCCCCGCCACGAGCCGGGCCACCGTGGTCTTGCCGGTGCCGGGGTTGCCGACGAACACGAGGTGACGGGTGATCGTGGGGACCTTGAGCCCGGCGGACTCGCGCTTGGCCTCGATGCGGAGCACGGCCACCTGACGGTGGATCTCCCCCTTCACCGCATCCAGGCCGACGAGGGCGTCGAGCTCGGCGAGCAGCTCCTCGAGGGTCTTGGGCGGCGGCTCGGGCGGCGGCTCGGGCGCCGCAGGCTCCTCGGTCGGGGACACCGGTGGGTCGGGAGCGGCCTGGGTCGGCTGCGCGGACCGGTCGACCCCGTCGTACGACGCGTCGGCCGGCGGCGGAGCGGTCGGGGTCGGCGGCAGGTCGTCCGGGTCCGCACCGAGACCCGGGAACGTCTCGGCCCCCCAGGGCGACAACCCGCCGAGGTCGAGGCCGGAGGTCATGGAGGTGAGCGCCTTGCGCACGGCGTCGAGTTGCGCACTGACGGCCTTCCCCGACTCGGCCGCCAGCCGGACCATCTCCTCGTCCGTGAGGGCTCGGCCGGGCTCGCTCGGGAGGTTGGCTGCCGCGTCGTCCGACGTCGGCGGGGTCGGGTGGGTGGTGGCCGGGACCGTGGTCCGGACGGCACCCAGCTGGGCGGCTGCGGCGGTCGAGGCGTTGCCCATCACCCGCGGCGTCGGCGTGCCGAGGGTCGCGGCCGCGGTGCAGACCTCGCTGAGCGCGGTCGCATAGGCCATCGCAGCCGGGTGCCGACCGAGGGCGAGCGCGGTCAGGCTCGGCGTCGGGCCGGCACGCCAACGGCGACCCCGGGAGGCGGCCAGGAAGAACTCCTCGGCGGTCCGGCCGCCGCCGGTCTGGTCACCCCAGTCCTGCCAGGCGCCGGTGGCCGCCTCGGCCACCGTCGCGGCCAGGGCCTCACCCTCGGCTCGCGCCACCTCGGGATCGATGCCGGCGGCCGAGGCCGCTCGGTCCAGGTCGGCCAGCGCTGTGGCGAGGCTGGTGCCGGTGCGCGCGGGCGGCCCGGAGGGACTGGGGTCGGACATCGATCACTCCAGGTCGAGGGTGGAGCCGGCGGGCGGGGGCGGTGGGGCCGGCACGCCGGCACTGGCGTCGAGGGTGCCGCCCGAGGACGCGTGGCCGAACTTCGCCTCCAGGAACCGGCCGTGGGCCACCAGGGCCTGGGCGTCGGCCCGGTTGGCCGCGTCGAGCATCTTGCTCATCGTCGACGCGAGCAGCTCGAGCTGGTCGACGAGGATCATCAAGGCCGTCTTGCCGCCGTCGATGGGGCGGGTGTCGGCCCACTCGCGCGGGAGCCGCAGGTAGCCGCCGACGGCCTCGGGGAGGTAGTCGGTGGCCGTCGCGACGACCGAGTAGGCGTCGGCACTCCCCCAGCCCAGCTGCGACAGCTTGGGCAGGATCACGCGGATCGTGCCGTCGATGCGGGCGGCCCGGGACCGGACGACGGCCGGGGCGGTGCCGTCGGCCAGCATCGACTCCACCCGGGCCAGGGAGGCGAGGATGTCGTCCTCCGTGGGCGCGGCAGGGACCACGGACGGCTCCGGCGCCTTGCGGCGCGACCGCCCGGTCAGCCAGTCCCAGAAGCCCACGCCGATGGCCGCCTAGCGGCCCAGGTTGTCGAGGTCGAGCTGCCCACTGGCCAGCCGCTGGTCCTGCGACTGCACGCGCGCGACGTACTCCTTGGACTTCTCGACCTCGGTCTCGAGCACCCCGATGGTGGCCGCCATGGTGTCGAGCGCCTTGACCTTGAACTCGTCGATGGAGTCCATCGTGGCGTAGATGTTCGCGAACGCCGCCTGGAGCTCCTCGACCCCGATCGACGACGAGGCGGCCTGCTCCTGGATCTCGGCGGAGTTGTCGCGCAGCATCTCGGACGTGCGCTGGATCATGCCGGAGGTGGTCGCGTTGAGCGCCGCGATCTGGTCGAGCACGAGCTTCTGGTTGCCGAGGGCCTGGGCGACGATCACCGCGGTGCGCAGGGCGGAGATCGTGGTCGTGGAGGCCCGGTCGACGCCCTTGATCAACTCGATGTTGTTCTTGATGATCACGTCGATCGCCAGATAGCTCTGGATCGACACGGCCAGCTGGGTGAGCAGGTCCTGGTGCTTCTGGCGGACGTAGAACAAGACGTCCTGGTTGAGGGCCTTCGCGGTCTCGGGATCGGAGATCTCCAGTTCGGCGATCTTGGCCGCGAGCTTCGCGTCGAGACGCTCGGCGATGTAGACGTACTGGTTGAGCCGTCCCATCGCCGCCCAGAGGTTCGTCTTCTCCATGTTGAGCGAGACGTTGTCGCGGGTGAGCTCGTCCTGTCCGTTGCGCAGGCTGTGGAGGATGCCGTTGAGCTGGCTCTGGGCGGACTGGTAGCGGCGGAAGTAGTCGATCACCTTGTCGCCCAGGGGGATGATGCCCAGCCACTTGCGTGAGCCGGTCAGCCGGCTGGGGTCGAGGTCCTCGACGGTCCTGCGCAGCTCGAGCAGCGTCTGCCCGACCTCGGAGCCCTCGGCCAGGCCGCCCTTCTTGAGCGCCTGCACCGGGCGGTCGAGCAGGCGGTTCGACGTCTCGGCGGCCTTGCGGATGTCGGCGTCGCCCATGGTGCGGACGTTCTCGGCTTGGGTCGCGAACTCGGGGCTGCGGGGCTGGGCCGCGGACAGCGCCGTCATGAACTCCTCGACCTTGGCGTCGAGCGCGGGGATCGCCTCTTCACCGACGGCCGGGGCCATCTTTGGCGCCTGGGTCGCCTGCACGGCGGCCGGCGCCTCGGGTGCGACGAGCGTCAGCGTGGCCCCGGGGGGCTCGAGCGGAGCCGGCTCCGCCGCGGCTGCGCCGCCGGACCCCGCGCCAGGGGTGCCACTGCCCGGTGTCTCGGTCATCGCCGTACTCCCCTCGACGGGCCGGGCCCCGTGACCCGATCCTCGACCAGATCCTAGGGCGCACGGCCGAGCCGACCCTGCGGCACCGTCGAGATTCCCGCAGGGACCCGTGCGCGTTTCGCCGCTTCCGGGCGAGAACGCGGGCCCCCACGGAGTAGCGTGCGGTCATGATCCGCTTCCTCATCGCCACCGGCATCCAGCTCCTGGCCAACGCCCTCGGGCTCCTGGTGGCCTCCTGGGTGCTCGACGATGTCGAGCTCACGGCCTCGGGATTCGTGTGGGCCGTCGTCGTGTTCACCATCGTCTATGCCCTGGCCCAGCCGTTCCTGACCCAGATGGCGATGAACTCGCGGGCCCTCCGGGGCGGCGTCGCCCTCGTGGCCACGCTCGCCGGCCTGATCATCACCGCCTGGCTCACCGACGGGCTCTCGATCAGCGGCGCCTCCACCTGGCTGCTCGCCACCCTGGTGGTCTGGCTGGTCTCCCTGCTGGGCGTCTGGCTGCTGCCGATCGTCCTGGTCAAGAAGAAGGTCGACGAGGCCCGCTCGTAGGGCGCGTCAGCGCCCCCGACAGGATTCCCCGGTCAGCCGGGGCTGCATGGAATGGCGCGAGCGTGTCGCTCCGCGCCACGCTGCCGCGCGCCGTGAGGCGGGTGAGCGCAGCGCGGTAGTCGGAAGATCGGCGAGCGGGGCTCAGGCTACGCCCCAGTCGGCGAGCACCTCGTGGGTGTCGGCGTCGAGCTCGGGGGCGGCGCGGTCGAGACGGCTGGGGATCCCCGAGATGCGTGCGGGGTACACCACGGTCGGCGTCAGCCCCGCCACGGGCACCTTCGTGTCCTGCACCAGGCCGGTCACGCGCACGTGCTCGTCGGCGAGGATCTCCGGGTAGGTGTTGACCGGCCCGCAGGGCACGCCCCGCGCGCGGAGCTTGCGCAGCCAGTACGCCGCCCGGCGCTTGCCGAACCTGGCCTGCAGGATCCCCGCCAGCATCCCGCGATGCGCGATCCGGTCGTCGAGCGTGCGGAAGCGCGGGTCCGCCACCAGCTCCGGTACGCCGGCCACCTCGGCCACGGCCTGCCACTGGCGGGCGTCGCTCGCCGCCAGCGTGAACTCGCGGTCGCTTGCCCGGAACGCCTGGTGGGGGGCGCTCCGGGGGTCCGCGGCGCCGTTCCGCTCCGGCGCCTCACCGGTCGCCCAGGACTCGCTCGTCTGCAGGGCCGACACGGCGAGCAGGCAGTCGAGGACGGGGCAGTCAATCCGCAGCTGTCTGCCCGCGAGCACCGAGGGGAGGACCGCGGTCACCGTCAGGGCGGCGTACAGCGCGGCGGTCAGGTCGCCCACCGGGATCCCCACCTTCGCCGCCTGCCTGACGCGGTCGCCGGTGACCGACATCAGCCCGCTCAGCCCCTGCACCACCACGTCGGGGGCCTCGTCGCGCCCGTGAGGGCTGGCCGGACCGAAGCCGGACAGCGAGCAGTAGACGAGTCCACGCTCCCGGCCACGGATCACATCGGGGTAGCCGACTCCGAGCTCGTCGAGAGCCCCCGGCCCGTGATCCTCGATCACGACGTCGGCGGCGCCCGCCACCTCGCGGGCCCGCGCGACGCCACCCGGGGACGTCAGGTCGACGCTCACCGCCCGCTTGTTGCGGTTGAGGGCCGCGAAGCTGTGGCTGAACGAGTCACCGTGCTCTCCGTGGGCCAGCGGCGGCCAGGCCCGCATCGGGTCGCCGGTGGGCGGCTCGAGCTTGACGACGTCGGCGCCCAGGTCGGCCAGCAGCATCCCGGCGTATGGCGCGGCGACGGTGCGCGCGAACTCGACCACCCTGACCCCGGCCATGGGGTGCAGGTCAGTGACCACGGCGGCCAACTCCTCTCGGACGGGTCGAACCAACATTGACTATTGATTCTAGCGACTTACACCCCTTTTGATGTCGCACCTCGACGAGACAAGCCGACCGCGGTCGGCCACACCCTGACCGTCGGGTTAGGGTGACGGCGTGGGCGACTGGCGCAGCGACCGGGTCGAGGCGGTGCGGTCGCTGCTCCTCGAGGCCGACCCCGGCGTGACCGAGGAGGCCAAGTGGCGCAAGGCCTCGAACCCCGGCGGGGTCCCGACCTTCTCCTGTGACGGCCTGGTCTGCACGGTCGAGACCTACCGGGACAAGGTGAAGCTCACCTTCGCGCGCGGCGCAGCCCTGCACGACCCCACAGGCCTGTTCAACGCCAGTCTCGACGCCGGGACCCGGCGCGCCCTCGACCTCTTCGAAGGTGACGTGCTCGACGAGGCCGCCCTCACCGCGCTCGTCCGAGAGGCGATCGAGCTCAACCGGTCCTGAGCCGCCCCGCCAACGGCGAGCCTTCGGCGACGAGGTGCTCGATCGGCACCTCGGGCGCGGCGGCCGGTCGCGCGAGGCGACCCGCCACGGCCCGGCGTACGACGCCGGCCACGAGGTCGGCGACCTGGACGCGCGCGTCGTCACGAGAGTCGACCCGGGTGAAGCCGGCGAGCCGCCGACCTGGGTGCCGCGCGGCCAGATTCGCGGCCAGGGCCGCCACCCGCGACGGCGTGAGCACGGACTGCTCGTCGTGCACCACGTCCGGATCGCCGAGGGCGCTCCAGTGGACGACGGTCCAGCGCAGCGCTGGCAGAAGCGGCTCGGTGAGCGGTGTCCGCGGCGGGCCGGCGAGGTAGCGGCCGATCCTCTCGACGGCCTCGGGCGACACGAGCCCCGCGACGACCGGCCTCTCCGCATCGTCCAGCCGCGCAGCTACGGCTCGCACCAGGTCGATCCAGGTCCGGTCCGGCGCACGGGGGCGGACTCTCCGGTTCACCCAGAGGAGGTCGCGGGCAGCCTCGAGGAAGGCCTGCTCGTCAGGTCGGGGCAGCGCCGTCAGGAGCCGGTCGAGTCGGCACGCCTGGTCCCACGCGGTCGGGAGCTCGGTCGCGCTCCACCAGCCGTCGGGCTGCCGGTCGCTCTCGACGAGCTGCACGAGTCGGGCGAGACCGAACAGCCGGGTGTCGGTCACATGCACCACGGCCCGCCCACCCAGCCGCCCTTCCGGACCGCACAGCCACGCGACGACTGGTTGGGCCCCGGCCTGGCGCAACAGCGAGGCCTTCAGCTCGCCCGGCCCCGCCGCCGTACGACGTCGGACCTCGCCGAGGAGCTCGCGCGCCTCCTCGGCGCCCAGGCTCACGCTCGCGTGCGCGAAGACCCGCATCGCGCCGAACAGCGACCCACCCACGAATCCCGACTCGTCGCAGGCGACGTCCACGCGCGGTCGTGCGCGGGAGCCTCGGGTGTGGACCTGGGGCCGGCCCATGCGAGAACTCCGCCTCCTCCGGTCGACGGCCGAGTGACCGCCTGGATGCACCTCGCCACGATAGGCGCGAGCGGGGACAGGGGCGACCGATATCCCGGCCCTCGACAGGTCAGGCCGGCTCGCGGGTGGCCGCGGAGAGGTACGGCGCGCTGGCCAGGATCGTGGCGCGCAACTCGCGCCCGCTGTCGCACCGATAGGCGACGGTTGTGCCGACCGTCTCGCCGCAGATGGCGCGACCGAGGGCACTGCCCGGTGTGATGGTGTCGACACCCTCCGGAGCGGCCCCGGGCAGGCACAGCACGAGATCCTCCGACCCCAGGCCCAGGTCGAGGGTGACCTGGTCGCCGAGGGACACTCGGCCTACGACGTGCAGCATCACGCCGAGGTCCAGGTCCTGCAGCTCGACCTCAAGCGCGGCGATCCGCTCGTCGAGAAGGTCGACCGTGATGGCCGCCTCGACGTTCGCGGACCGGTCCACGCTGTCGCCCGACGCGGACAGCAGGCAGGCGAGATGCAGCTCCTCGCGCCGGGCGCGAAGGTCGGCCAGGTGCGCCCGCAGGTTCTCAGCACCGGTCGACGCACCGTCGGCGATCACGGTCGGTCTCCAGGGACCGGCTCCGGGACGGACCCTGAGGGAGGTCGGAGCCAGGCGTCGCTCTCGTCGGGCTGGCCCGCCGCAAAGGAGAGGCGCACCTCCTCGTTCTCCCCGGGGAACCTCCCCGGGTCGCCGGTCACGGCCGCGCGCGCCGCGCCGAGCAGGCGCACCACCCTGCTGCTCGGGGAGTCCCAAAACTCCGCAGAGTCGGCGTTCACCTTGATCAACGCGAGTCCGGGGGTGTCGAGGTCGTCGTGGAACCACACCTTCAGCGGTGCGGACCAGAGCTCCTCGGCCTTCTGGCGGTCGTGCAGCACCTGGGCCCGGCCGGTCACCGAGGTCCACGAGCTCTGCTTCTCGTTCGCGAACGCCACGTTCACTTCGGGGTGCACCCGGATCTGGCCGACCTTGTCGGAGTCGTCGTAGCAGAAGAACCACAGGTCGCCGTCGAACTCCACGTCTTGCAGGTACATCGGCCGGCTGACGTGCCGGCCGTCCTCGGTCATCGTCGTGAACATGCTGATCCGCGCGTCGGACACCAGCTCCGCGATGCGCTCCCTCGCCGTGGACTCGGTCATCGGGACCCCCCTCGTCTCGTCGTGGAGCGGGGGGTACCCGTCAGGCGGAGGTTGATGCCCGCCGGAGCATCACGTCAGACCGATGGGCGGGGTCAGTCCACGAGCGCCTGGGCGGCGTCGGCGAGGTCCCGGACGCCGCGGCTCAGCTCTTCGGGGGTGTCGGTGGCCAGGTCGACGTGGAAGCCGAGCAGGGACGACTCGACGAGCCTGGTGATCCGCCCCACCCGCCGACGGGGGGCACCACAGCGGAGGAACCAGTCGCGCACGGCCTCCTCCCAGCGTGCGTTGGAGTCCCGGACGGCCGTGCGGTAGGGCTCCTGCCCCAGGTAGCCGCTCGCTGCGGCTTGGACGTAGATCAGGTTGCACGCGTGAAGAGGCGCCTCGTTGTAGGCCCGCCACAGCCTGAGCACGCCGGCCCGCACCGCGCGCGGGGCGGACAGGTCGCCCAGGTATGCCACCGAGCGGTTGGTGGTCTCGTCCACGATCGCCGCGACCAGACCGTCCCGGCTGCCGAAGTGGTAGATGAGCATCCGGTCGCTGGTGCCCACGGCGCGCGCGAGCGGTCGGAGGCTCAGCCCGATCAGGCCTTCCTTGAGGACGTGGTCGGCGCAGGCCGAGAGCAGCGCGTCGCGACGGGACTCGGCGGGCATTCATCGACTGTAGCGGTCGCAACACCTGCCCCGATCGAGCGCGTGGCCCGTCCGCCCGCGCCTCGTTGTTAGGAGTCGCAAGGACGGCGTTAGGAGAGCGTGAGGGACCCCGCCACGCAGCATCCCCGAGGGTTCGATGGACAGGTGAACGAGCTCGACCCGACACGTCCCCCGGAGCGCCACCATGACTGACCTCGTGTACGTCGCCCTCACCCTCGGCTTCTTCGTGGCCGCCCTGCTGCTCGTCCAGGGGGTGGACCGGCTGTGAGCGTCGAGCTGTGGCTCGGTCTGGTGCTCAGCGTCCTGCTGCTCGGCTATCTGGTCGCGGCCATCCTCTTCCCCGAGCGGTTCTGACATGTCCGACACCCTGGCCGGTCTGCTCCAGGTCGGCGCACTGGTCCTGGCCCTCGCGACCTGCTACCGACCCCTGGGTGGCTACGTCGCCCACGTGCTCACCACAGACCGGGACCTCAGGGTGGAGCGCCTGGTCTACCGCCTGGTCGGCGTCGACCAGAAGGCCGACCAGCGCTGGACGACGTACGCCGGCTCGGTCCTGGCCTTCTCGGCCGCCAGCATGCTGGCGCTCTACGCCCTGCAACGGCTCCAGCAGGGCCTGCCGTGGTCACTGGACTTCCCGGGCGTCGATCCGGCGCTGGCCTTCAACACCGCCGCTTCGTTCGTGACCAACACCAACTGGCAAGCGTACTCGGGCGAGGCCACCATGGGTCATCTCACGCAGATGGCGGGTCTGGCGGTCCAGAACTTCGTCTCGGCCGCGGTGGGCATCGCGGTAGCGGTGGCGCTGATCCGCGGGTTCACGCGGTCCTCGACCGACCGGATCGGCAACTTCTGGGTGGACCTCACCCGTTCGGTCGTCCGCATCCTGTTGCCGTTGTCCGTGCTGGCGGCGGCCGCGCTGATCCTGATGGGCGTGGTCCAGAACCTGTCCTCCGGGACGGACGCCACCACCCTGGTCGGGGGACACCAGACCATCCCCGGCGGCCCGGTGGCCTCCCAGGAGGCGATCAAGGAGCTGGGCACCAACGGCGGTGGGTTCTTCAATGCGAACTCGGCGCACCCCTTCGAGAACCCCAACCCCGTCTCGAACCTCCTGGAGAACTTCCTCCTCCTGCTCATCCCGGTGTGCCTGACCCGCACCTTCGGCCTGCTGGTGGGGGACAAGCGCCAGGGCTATGCCCTGCTGGCGACGATGGGCGCCATCTGGGCGACCCTGCTCGTGGCGGTCACCGCACTGGAGGTCGGCCTGCACGGCAGCGCGCTGCGTGCTGCAGGAGCGGCCCTGGAGGGCAAGGAGACCCGATTCGGCGAGTGGGCGTCGACGCTGTTCGCCGTGTCCACGACCGGGACTTCCACCGGGGCGGTCAACTCCTTCCACTCCTCGTTCAGCGGCGTCGGTGGCGGCCTGCTCATCTTCAACATGGGGCTCGGCGAGGTCGCGCCCGGTGGCACGGGCTCCGGGCTGTACGGCCTGCTGATCCTGGCGATCCTGGCCGTCTTCGTGGCCGGCCTGATGGTGGGCCGGACACCGGAGTACCTCGGCAAGAAGATCACCAGCCGCGAGATGAAGCTGGTCTCGCTCAACGTCTTGACCATGCCGGTCGTCGTGCTCGTCGGGACCGGCATCGCGATGTCCTTCGCGAGCACCCGGGCCGCCATGCTCAGCGCCGGCACCCCGCACGGGCTCTCCGAGGTGCTGTATGCCTTCACCTCGGCGGCCAACAACAACGGCTCGGCCTTCGCCGGGTTGTCGGCGAACACCACCTTCTACAACGTCGCCCTCGGTCTCGCCATGCTGATCGGGCGGTTCGTCCCGATCGTGCTCGTGCTCGCCCTCGCGGGCAGCCTCGCGCGACAGCAGTCCGTGCCTCGCACCGCGGGCACGCTGACCACCCACACACCGCTCTTCGTGGGCCTGCTGGTCGGGGTGACGGTGATCGTCGCGGGACTGACGTTCTTCCCGGCACTCTCTCTCGGTCCTCTCGCGGAAGGCTTGTGATGGCCACCTCGACCAGCGCTCCCCCGGCTCCGTCTCCGCGGGTCGCCGGAGGTCTGCTCGACCCCCGCCTGCTCCTCACCTCGCTGCCCGACGCGCTCCGCAAGCTCGATCCACGGACCATGGTCCGCAACCCGGTGATGTTCGTCGTCGAGGTCGGCGCCGTCCTGTCCACGGTGTCGGTACTGACCGATCCCAACACGTTCGCCTGGGTGATCGTTGCGTGGCTGTGGCTCACCCTCCTGTTCGCCAACCTGGCGGAGGCAGTCGCCGAGGGCCGCGGCAAGGCACAGGCGGCGACCCTGCGCCGGGCCAAGTCGGACTCCGTCGCCCACCTGGTCGACGGGCGGGACGTCCCCGCCGCCCAGCTCACGGTCGGTGATCGGGTGGTCGTGGTGGCTGGGCAGGTCATCCCCGGGGACGGCGACGTCGTCGAGGGCGTGGCCAGCGTGGACGAGTCCGCCATCACCGGGGAGTCCGCCCCCGTCATCCGGGAGTCCGGCGGCGACCGATCCTCCGTGACGGGTGGGACCAGGGTGTTGTCCGATCGCATCGTCGTGGAGATCACGGCGAAGCCCGGCGAGAGCTTCATCGACCGCATGATCGCGCTGGTGGAGGGGGCGACCCGACAGAAGACACCGAACGAGATCGCCCTCAACATCCTGCTCGCCAGCCTCACCATCGTCTTCCTCGCGGCGACCGCGACCTTGCAGCCCTTCGCGATGTACGCCGGGGCGCCGCAGTCCACCGTGGTCCTGGTCGCGCTGCTGGTCTGCCTGATCCCCACCACGATCGGCGCGCTGCTCTCCGCCATCGGCATCGCGGGCATGGACCGGCTGGTGCAGCACAACGTGCTGGCCATGTCAGGCCGGGCTGTCGAGGCCGCAGGGGACGTCAACACCCTGCTGCTCGACAAGACCGGCACGATCACGCTCGGCAACCGTCAGGCCCACGAGCTCATCCCGGTCCCGGGAGTGTCGGCCTCGATCCTCGCCGACGCCGCGCAGCTCTCGAGCCTGGCGGACGAGACCCCCGAGGGCCGCTCGATCGTCGTCCTCACCAAGCGCGACCACGGGCTCCGGGAGCGTAGTGAGGGCGAGCTGGGCGGGCTCGTCTTCGTGCCGTTCAGCGCGCAGACGCGGATGTCCGGCGTCGACCTGGCCGACGGGCGGCAGGTCCGCAAGGGCGCAGCCTCCGCCGTGATGAAGTGGGTGCGCGACCAGGGTGGTCACCCGACGGCTGAGGTCGGGACCAGTGTCGACGCGATCTCCGCCAGCGGCGGCACTCCGCTTGTCGTCGCGGAGGCCACAGGCGGGACGGCACGCGCGCTCGGCGTCGTCCATCTCAAGGACGTGGTCAAGGAGGGCATGCGCGAGCGGTTCGACGAGATGCGCCGGATGGGCATCCGCACCGTGATGATCACCGGCGACAACCCGCTCACCGCGCGCGCCATCGCCGAGGAGGCAGGGGTGGACGACTTCCTGGCGGAGGCGACACCCGAGGACAAGATGGCGCTGATCCGGAAGGAGCAGGAGGGCGGTCGGCTGGTCGCTATGACGGGCGACGGCACCAACGACGCACCCGCGCTGGCCCAGGCGGACGTCGGTGTCGCGATGAACAGCGGCACCTCGTCGGCCAAGGAGGCCGGCAACATGGTGGACCTCGACAGCAACCCGACCAAGCTCATCGAGATCGTGGAGATCGGCAAGCAGCTCCTCATCACCCGCGGCGCCCTCACGACGTTCTCCATCGCCAACGACATCGCGAAGTACTTCGCGATCATCCCCGCGATGTTCGGAGGCGTGTACGTGGGTCTCGACCGACTCAATCTCATGCGGCTCGCCAGCCCGGAGTCGGCGATCGTCTCTGCGGTCGTGTTCAACGCCCTCGTGATCCTCGCGCTCGTCCCGCTGGCCCTGCGGGGCGTGCGCTACCGGCCGTCGTCGGCAGCCCGCATGCTGCGTCGGAACCTGGCCGTCTACGGCTTGGGCGGCATCGTGGCGCCGTTCGTCGGCATCAAGCTCATCGACCTGCTCGTGTCCCAGATCCCGGGCATCGGCTGAAAGGCGGCCCTCCATGTCCACCGTCGCGTCCAGTGCCGGAGTCCAACTGTGGGCCGGGCTGCGCATGCTCCTCGTCATGACCGTGGTGCTCGGTCTCGCCTATCCGCTCGCCATGGTGGGGTTCGGTCAGGTCGCCGCACCCGGCCGCGCCGAGGGATCCCTGGTGACCCGTGAGGGCCTGGTGGTCGGGTCCGGCCTGATCGGTCAGTCGTTCGACGGCCGGCCGGAGTACTTCCAGACGCGGCCCTCCGCCGCGGGAGACGGCTACGACCCGCTCGCCTCCTCCGCCTCCAACCTGGGCCCCGAGTCGGCTGCTCTCCTCGGCCTGATCGAGGAAAGGCGCGCTGCCGCCGCGGGGCTGGACGGCACCCGACCGGACGACGTGGCGCCGGACGCACTGACGGCCAGCGGCTCGGGCCTGGATCCGCAGATCAGTCCCGAGTACGCCGAGCAGCAGGTGGCCCGCGTCGCTCGGGAGCGCGGCCTGACGGAGGCTGCGGTGCGGCAGCTGGTCGTGCAGCACACCATCGGCCGGAGCCTGGGCTTCCTGGGCGAGCCTCGCGTCGACGTACTCGGACTCAATCTCGCCTTGGACGCGCGAGACTAGCGTCATGGCGGGCAGGCGCGGCCGGCTCCGGGTGTATCTCGGCGCCGCCCCGGGGGTGGGCAAGACCTACTCCATGCTGAGTGAGGCGCACCGCCGGGCAGACCGAGGCACCGACGTGGTGGTGGGCTTCGTCGAGACCCACGGCCGCCCCCACACCGCCGAGTTGCTGGAGGGTCTGGAGGTCGTCCCGCGGAGACGGCTCGGGCACCGGGGCGGACAGTTCGAGGAGATGGACCTCGACGCCGTGCTGGCCCGGCACCCGAGCGTGGTCCTGGTCGACGAGATGGCGCACACGAACGTGCCCGGCTCGCGCAACGCCAAGCGCTGGCAGGACATCGAGGAGCTGCTGGCCGCGGGGATCGACGTCATCACGACCGTCAACATCCAGCATCTCGAGTCCGTCAACGACGTGGTCGAGAAGATCACGGGCGTCAAGCAGCGGGAGACCGTGCCCGACGCCGTCGTGCGCGCCGCGGACCAGATCGAGCTCGAGGACATGACGGCCGAGGCGCTGCGACGACGCCTGGCCCACGGCAACGTCTACCCGCCGGAGAAGGTCGACGCGGCGCTGTCCAACTACTTCAGGGCCGGGAACCTGACCGCCCTGCGCGAGCTGGCCCTGCTCTGGACGGCCGATCGGGTCGACGAGGCCCTGCACGCATACCGCGACCAGCACGACATCACCTCCACCTGGGAGACCCGCGAGCGCGTCGTGGTCGCGCTGACCGGGGGGCCCGAAGGTGAGGACCTGATCCGTCGGGCCGCCCGGGTCGCTGCGAGAGCCAGCGGCGGGGATCTGCTGGCCGTCCACGTGGCCCGGTCGGACGGGCTGTCCGGCGCCAGCCAGGGAGAGCTGGCCACGCAGCGACGGCTGGTCGAGTCGCTCGGCGGGTCCTACCACCAGGTCCTCGGCGACGACGTGCCCGAGGCGCTGCTCTCCTTCGCGCGCGCCGAGAACGCGACGCAGTTGGTGCTCGGCGACAGCCGGCGTACGGCGCTGGCGCGGGTCTTCTCGCCGGGCACGGCCGCGGGGGTGATCCGCCAGTCCGGCGACATCGACGTCCACGTGGTGACCCATCAGGGCTCGGGCGGCTTCTTGTCACTGCCGCGTCGTCAGGGCAGCTTGTCGGCGCGGCGCCGGATCCAGGGTTTCGTGCTCGCGGTGTTGCTGCCCACGGTCCTGACGGCAGCGCTCGTGCCGCTGCGGCACGAGCTGAACCTGGTCAGCGACATGCTGCTCTTCCTTCTGGCAACCGTGGTGGTCGCGATGGTGGGTGGGCTGGCGCCGGCCCTGGTGAGCGCGGTCCTGGGGTCCGCACTCCTCAACTACTTCTTCACCCCGCCACTGCACACCCTGACCATCAGCGAGACCAACAACGCGTTGGCGCTGCTGGTCTTCGTGACGGTCGGCATGCTGGTCAGCTCGGTCGTCGACGTCGCCGCCCGTCGCACCCGAGAGGCCTCCCGCGCAGCAGCGGAGGCCCGCATCCTGGCCAACCTCGCCGGCAACGTCGTCGGTGGGCCCGAGGCCCTCCAGGCGATGCTCGAGCGCGTCCGCGAGACGTTCGGGCTCGCGGCGGCGACCCTTCTTGAGAGGCACGGCGACCGCTGGGGGATCCTCGCGCAGGCCGGATCACCGGCCTCGATCGACGGCGCGGCCGAGACCGAGGTCAGGGCCGGTGAAGGGCTCAAGCTCAGTCTCCGAGGACCACTCCTCCGAGCCGACGACCAACGCCTGGTCGGCGCGTTCGCCGCCCAGGTAGGTGTCGTCGTCGACCGGATCAGGCTCAGTGAGGCGGCCGCCGAGGCCGGCCCGCTGGCGGCTGCCAACGAGATGCGCACCGCCCTGCTCGCCGCCGTCGGCCACGACCTGAGGACTCCCCTGGCCGCGGCGAAGGCCTCCGTGTCCAGCCTGCTCAGCAGTGATGTCGACCTGGGCGCGGCCGACCGGCGCGAGCTGCTACTCGCCGCCGACGAGTCGCTCGACCGGCTGGCGAAGCTGGTCGAGAGTCTGCTCGACATGAGCCGGCTGCAGGCGGGCGTCCTGACGGTCGACGTCCGGCCCACGGCCGTGGAAGAGCTGGTCGCGCGGGCTCTCGATGATCTGGGCGAGGACGGCAGGACCGTCCTGACCGACCTGCCGGACGACCCCCCTCTCCTGCTGGGGGACGCGGGGCTCCTCGAACGCGTCCTGGTGAACCTCCTCACGAACGCCCTCCGCTACTCGCCCGACGCGGCACCGCCCCGACTGACCTGCAGCAGCCTCGGGAACCAGGTGCAGATCCGGGTGGTGGATCGTGGACCCGGCATCCCCGCCGCCGACAGGGACGCGGTGTTCCAGCCCTTCCAGCGACTCGGTGACACCGACAACACCACGGGTGTGGGCCTCGGGCTGGCGCTGGCCCGCGGGTTGACCGAGGCCATGGGGGGCACGCTCGAGCTCGAAGAGACTCCCGGCGGCGGCGTGACCATGGTGGTGTCCCTGCCAGCGGCACGACAGGAAGCCGTCTACTCCCCGGGAATCCGCGAGCGGGACGGGGCCTCGCCATGACCCGGGTCCTCCTCGTGGACGACGAGCCCCAACTGGTCCGGGCCCTGGGGATCAACCTGCGTGCCCGCCACTACGAGGTGCTCGCCGCCTCGACCGGCAGCCAGGCGCTGGACCTGGCCAGCGCCCACCCGCCAGACCTGGTGATCCTCGATCTCGGCCTGCCGGACCTGGACGGGGTCGAGGTGATCACGGCACTGCGGGCGTGGACGTCCGTACCGATCCTCGTGCTCTCGGGACGCACCGACAGCACCGACAAGGTCGAGGCCCTGGATGCGGGAGCGGACGACTACGTCACCAAGCCGTTCGGCATCGACGAGCTGCTGGCGCGGCTGCGTGCCATGGCTCGCCGCACCGTTCCCGAGGACGAGGTGCCGGTCGTGACGATGGGTGACGTGGTGGTCGACCTCGCGGCCCACCGCGTCCGGCGCGGGCAGGAGGACATCCGCCTCACCCCGACCGAGTGGCACCTGCTCGAGGTGCTGCTGCGCAACCAGGGCAGGCTGCTGAGCCACCGTCAGTTGCTCCTGGAGGTGTGGGGCCCCGGCTACGAGAACGCCCACGGCAACCTCCGGCTGTACATGACGCAGCTGCGCAAGAAGCTCGAACGAGATCCCGCCCGGCCGCAGTTCCTTCTCAACGAGCCCGGCATGGGCTATCGGTTCGAGACCGCCCAGGACCGGACCCGCCCCGGCCCTCGCCGTCCGTGACGAACTTGTCGGAAAATCCTCGGCGAGGCGACAAGTTCGTCACAGACGGCGGAGGCCGGCGTCAGAGGGAGCCGAGGATGAGCGCTGCCCCACCGAGGGTCGAGACGGCGAGGACGCCCGCGCGGGCCACGTGGGCCGGGAGGCGGGGCGCCAGCAGCATGCCGACTCCCGCGCCGACCACCAGGGCGGCGACCTGACGCCAGTCGGGCAGCACGATGCCAAGGACGGCGGCGGTCACGACGTTCTGCACCAGGAAGAAGGTCTGCAGGGTGGCGCGGGTGTGGTGCGGCGCCCAGCCGGCGTTGGCGGCGTACAGGCCGATCGGCGGGCCGCCCACGCCTCCGACGACGTTGAGCAGCGCGCTGCCGAAGCCGGTCGCGGCCGCTCCTACCGGACGGGCGAGCCACCGTGATCGCAGACCTGAGGCGAGCAGGGCGACCCCCACCAGGACACCCACCCCTGCCCCGAGCGCCAGCCACCGCGTGTCCGCGCCCCGCAGGGCGAGGACGACGAGCGGCGTGAAGGCGAGCGTGGGGACCAGGAGCTTGGCGGCGTCTCGGGGCCGGCTGTGCCGCCAGTCCCGGGCCAGGGGCACGAGCGAGGCCAGCACCGCGAGCAGGAGCACGATCGCCACGCCGTCGTGATGGCCCCACGCCAGGATCAGCGCAGGAGCGGCGACCAGCGAGAAGCCCATGCCCGTCGCCGACTGGGCGAGCGCCCCGAGGGCGACCGCGACCAGCGCGATCGCCTCCGGGGGGATCCCCCCCAGCAGGTCGGACATCAGCGCGCGGCGGCGTCGAGCCGGCAGCGGCGCTGGAACCAGATCGCCACCAGCATCAGCACGGCGGGCAGCACCGTGAAGCCCAGCAGCAGCGCGGACATCGCCGAGCCTGACTGGTCCACCGTCGTGTCGGCCGTGCTGGACACGAAGCCGCCGAGGCCGAGCACCATGGCGTAAAGGTAAGGGCCGATGGCCGTGCCGGTCGCCTCGGTCGCCGTCCAGACACCGGTGTAGGCGCCGGCCTTGGAGACCCCGGACCGCTCGGCGACGGCGACCGCGTCGGGCACCATCGAGAAGGCGAACAGCTGGAGGCCGGCGAACGCCACGCCCAGGGCAGCCACGACCACTGCGGTCACAGCTACTCCCGCGGCGGCACCGAGCAGCAGCGCCAGCGAGCCGACCACGAAGATCGTCTGGGCGAGCAGCAGCCCCTTCTGCTTCCCGATCCGCCGCGAGACCGCCTGCCAGACCGGGCCGGCCAGCACGGCAGGAGCCAGGAAGAGGCCCATGAAGAGGGCGGTCAGCCCGGCGTTGTCGAAGACGTACGCCGTGTAGAAGGGCAGGGCGGCCAGGAAGAGGTGCGTCGTGGTCCCGGTGAACAGATAGGACAGCACCAGCGCCCGGAAGTCCCGGTCGGCCCAGGCGATCTTGAGGTCGGCCCACGGCGAGTGGTGCTCGTGGACGACCGGCACGCGGAAGCCGTTGCGCTCGGTGAGCCGGCGGACGCCGAGCAGCGCGACGACCGCCGAGACCAGCATCACCACCGCGAGCACGGCGGCCATCGTGGTGTAGTCGCCACGATCGCCCTGGGCGACGAGCGCCGGCGCCGCGACACCCGCTCCGAGCAGGCCGAGGGTGAGGAACAGCATCCGGAACATGAAGATCCGGGTGCGCTCGTGGTAGCCGACCCTCAGGTCCGACGGCGTGGTCAGGTAAGGCACCTGGAAACAGGCGAAGAGCAGGTTGCCCACGACGAACCAGCCGGCCACCCACAGCGCGGCCGGTGTGCCCTCGAGACTCGGCGGCACGGTGAACATCGCCACCATGGCACCCCCGAGCAGCAGGCCGCCGAGCATCAGCCGGCGACGGTGGCCGAGGCGGCGGGCCTGCCGGTCCGAGAGCGACCCGAGCAGCGGGTGCACGACGACGTCGACGACCTTGGGCAGCAGCAGCGCCAGACCGGCCACGAACGCGGCGACGCCGAGGACGTCGGTGAGGAAGTAGAGGAGCAGGAGGCCGGGCACGGTCACCCAGACGCCCATCCCGACGGAGCCGGAGGCGTAGGCGGTGAGCTGGCCGACCGTGGGCCGGTGGGTGGTCGGCTCGAGGGGAGCCTCGGTGGTCTCGGCGGACCGGAGGGTCGCACTCATGCCGCACCGCCCGCCCGAAGGTCGGCCTGCCGGGCGACGACGCCCGCGGCGAGCTCGGCTCCGTCGAAGGCACCGTCCGCCGCTCGGGCGGCGAGGGTCCGGGTGACGACGACATCGGTGAGCACCGGCAGGTGCCGCGCGAGGAAGAGCTCCAGGGCGCCCTTGCGGGTGGTGGTGACGTCGCGGCGCGCGGCCTTGGCCAGCACCGCGAGGAGGATGGCGTCGACGACACCGTCGAGGGACTCGTAGGTGCTCATGCCCTCGAGGGAGAGACCGGCGGCCTGGGTGGAGTCGTGGATCGGGCTGCGGACGGCCGACGGGTACACGCAGGTGACCCCGACGAACGGCGCGAGCTCGAGGCGGAGCGCGTCGGCGTAGGCCACCATGGCCCGCTTGGACGCGCCGTACGCCGCGGCGAGCGGCAGCTGCATGACGGCCATCCGCGAGGAGACCATGACCACGCGACCGCGGGACTCCACGAGCGCGGGGACGGCGGCAGCGGTGACCCGCCAGGTGCCGAGCAGGTTGATCTCGAGCTGGCGACGCACCTCCTCGCCGGGCGCGAGCTCGGCCGGAGCCGGACCGCCGATGCCGGCGTTGTTGACGAGCACGTCGAGCCCGCCGAGCAGCTCGATCGCCTTGGCCGTCCCGGCCGCCGCGTCGGCGTCGTCGGTCAGGTCGCAGGCGATGACCTCGATGGGGTCGTCGTCCTTCGGACGGACGTCGAGCCCGACCACGTAGGCGCCCAGGTCGGTCAGGCGGAGCGCGAGCTCGCGGCCGATGGTGCCGGAGGCGCCGGTGATGAGGACACGCATGCCGCCGGCGTCCTTGCGGGCGCCCGTGAGCGAGTCGATGAGGGTGAGCGGGTTCATGCGAAGGTCTCCTGGAGAGTCGCGGTGGGCTGGAAGGTGGGCGCGCCCTGGGTGGCGCGGTGCACGCCGGCCGCGACCTCGCGCGGGAGCTCGGCGACGTACTGGTCGAAGTCGATGCGCATCATCGGGCGCTTGGTGGATCCCCACCGGTCGACCGCGGCGGCCAGCGCCCGGTCGACCGCGCGCTGCTGCTGGTCCTGCTCGGGCAGGGCGTAGCTACCGCCCAGGTAGGCGGCCGCCAGCTTGGCCTGCGCCTCCACGACGGGCAGGGCCGCGCCGGTGGACTGCATGAGGCCGACGAAGGCGAGCGTCGGGTCGTCGAGGTGGAAGACCCGCTTGTAGAGCGGCATCGCCTCGGCGTCCTCGCCCAGCCAGTCCTGCGAGAGGAACGGGATGCTCACCCGGTAGCCGGTCGCCCAGACGATGACGTCGACGTCCTCGACGCTGCCGTCGGTGAAGACCACCCGCTCGCCGTCGAACCGCTCGATGCCCGGCTTGGGCTTGACCTCGCCGTGGGTGAGGCGGTGCAGGATCGTGTCGCTGATGGTGGGGTGGTTCTGGAAGAGGCCTCCGGCCGGCGCCGGGAGGCCGTAGCTCTCCGGGGTGCCGACCGCCAGTCGCAGCATGGTCTCGGCGACCCGCTGCCGGATCCGCCACGGCAGGGCCACGAGCGCGGCGCCGGTCGCGTCGGCCGGGCGACCGAAGAGGTACTTGGGCACGATGTGCACGCCGTGCCGAGCGGAGAGGAGGACGGGGCCGTCGGAGACGGCGGACGCGTCGACGGTGATGTCCATCGCCGAGTTGCCCATGCCGACCACGAGCACCCGCTTGCCACGGAACGCGTCGGGGTTGCGGTAGTCGTGGGCGTGCATCTGCTCACCGGCGAAGGTGCCGGAGTAGCCGGGCTCCGGCCAGCGGGGGTCCCAGTTGTGGCCGTTGGCGACCACGACGCCGTCGACCCGCAGGGGCTCACCGTCGTCGGTGCGGATCTCCCACCCGTCCTCGTCGCGCTCGGCCGCGACCACCTCGGTGCCGTAGCGGATGTGCTGGGTGACCCCGAACTCGTCGGCGTAGTCGGCCAGGTAGCCGGCCACGAGCGCGGCGGACGGGTAGTCCGGCCACTCGGCCGGCATGGGGAAGTCGGCGAACTCGGTGCGGCCCTTGCTGGTGTTGAGGTGGAGGCTGTCGTAGGCCGGCGAGAGACCAGAGGCGTTGTCCTGCGCCCAGAGGCCGCCCGGCCGGTCGCCCTTCTCGAGGACGACGACGCCGACACCCTCGTCGAGAAGGGCCTTGGCGGCGGTCAGTCCGGCGGCGCCGGCTCCGATCACAGCGATGGTGCGGGACATCGGGCGGTCCTTTCGTGGTGGTGGCTCGATGACATCATTCAATCGGATGATGGAGAGATCGGCAAATCGCTGTCACCTGCGAGAACGTCACCCATCATCCGTTTGATCGAGAGTGGTGAGTTGGGCTACGATCGGAGGCATGACCGCCGTCAGAGAGGCCGCTCGGGAGTCCACGTCGAGCCGCGAGCGGATCCTCGCCGCGGCCACGGAGCTGTTCGCCGAGCACGGCTACGAGGCCACGAGCACGCGCACCATCGCCGACGCGGTCGGGCTCAACATCGCGACCGTGGCCTACCACGTGGGCGGCAAGAGCGAGCTCTACCTCGAGGTGATGCGTCGCGCCCACGAAGCCCAGCGCGATGCCATGGCGACCCCCCTCGAGCAGCTGCACACGGCGGGCGACTCCCCGGCCGAGGTGCGCGCCGCCCTGCGCCGGTTCCTCGACGCCTACCTCAACTTCTGCGTCTCCCACCCGCACGTGCCCGCGCTCTGGATGCGCCGCTGGCTGGCCGAGGGCGACAACATCGCCTCCCTCGAGACCGAGTACGCCGGCCCGCTGGTCCAGCAGGTCTCGACCGTCGTGCGCTCCGTGCTCGACCGCGCCGGCCTGGCTGCCGACCTCGACGTCGACATGCTGGTCTTCACGATCGTGTGGACATGCCACTCCTTCATGCGCGCGGGCGTCATCGACCACTCCGGCCGCCGCCTCGCCCCCGAGGACCTGGTCATGCTCGACCGCTTCCGCCGTCATCTGCACGACCTCGTCGACCGCCTCGTCGACCGCCCCTGACAACCGCGCTGGTTGAGGAGCGAGCCTGCGAGCGTCGCGAAACCAGTCCAGCCGACCAACAGCCCGCGCCGGGATCCTCAGGCACGCGCGAGTCGGAATCGGTCACGAAGCGAGGACCTCACCCAGCTCGACCAGGCACACCAGGCTGATCGCCAGGCCAAGGGCGAAGGGTGCGCGGCCGCCTCGCATCCCCTGGCCTTGCCTAGCGTCAGAGGCCCCCTGATAGCGCCGGCTGCTCTCCAGCACGACCCACAGCCCCAGCAGGGCACCGACCAGCAGCCCCGCCCCATCCACGACGCTGATGCTGCTCACCGACAGCTTCGCTATCACGGCGCAGCCGCCCACCACCACGATCGCCGTACGCCGCCACGCCAGGGCCGTGCGGGCGTTGGCGGCACTCGGATCGCCGGCCATGCTTCAGACCACCAGGAACATCAGCAGGGCTGCAGCCAGGATGAGCCCGAAGGTCAGCACGGGTGCGACCAGCGAGGCCGGCAAAGGCTCGTCCCGGCGCAGGGCCCGCTCGGTCCGCGCCCACCGGACCCAAGACGCGGCCGCGACGACGAGTCCCAGGAGCAGCAACAGCGCCGCAAGGAGGCGTTGCACCGCACGAGACATGTCGAGGTCGAGGGTGTCGACCGCCACGCCGGCAGCCAAGAACGCGAGCGAGGTCCGGATGGCTGCCAGGAACGTGCGCTCGTTGGCCAGCGTGAACCGAGCGTCGGGATCATGACCATCCGCGTACACCCAGCGCGGCCAGCGCCGGTCCTCAGCCATCTCGCGTCCTCCCCTGACGACACGGTTGCGACTCTCCGGAGCCAATGTCAAGGCGGACCGAGACCTCGCCGACGCCATTCCGCCCCGATGCGGATCACCGCCGGGGCGCAGGAGTTCGCCTGACGGACCGATGGATCGCCGATCTGCCGAGCCTGCGACATACCCGGCACGTCACAGGCTCGGCAGATCGGACGTCGGAGTCCTGGGCTCGACGACGCGCAGCGAGAGCAGGGTCATCCCGAAGTCACGGACGCGCGCCAGCACTCCGTGCAGTTGCGCCTGGTCGGCCACCGGGCCGACGAGGGTCGTGGTGCCGTCGGGGCAGCGCGTGAGCACGAGGTTGCCGAGCACCGGGGACCAGTGGTCGTCGAGGTGTCCCTCGAGGCGCAACTCGTACGCCGTCGCGTCGCCGGGGCCGGAGGTGGTGGAGGTCGTCACGGGAGCACCCCGGCGGCTCGGCTGGTCGCGCGCCGACGCGCGCGGTCGCGGCGCCGGCGGGCCGGCGGGCGGACGACCCACTCGGCGACGGCCAGGTTGAGCACCCACGCGATCCCCTTGAACGCGTCGCCGCGGACCTCGCCGGTGCCGAACAGGGCCTCCCCGAAGCCCTCGGTGAACGCTTGGGTTCCGGCCGCGAGCCCGACGGCGTACGCGCGGATCATCCAGGCCCGGTGCGCCGGGAGGTCGCGGCGGCGGATCGCCGCGACCCCGAGCACCAGGAAGGCGACCATGGCCGTGGAGAACACCAACCGCAGCAGGAAGAGCAGGTCTCCCGTGCCGGGCTGGGCGGAGTAGAAGAGCGTGAGCCACAGGGCTGACCCAGCCACCGCGAGTCCAGCGGCGGTCACGACCCGGCCGGCGCGGCGGTGCCAGGCGCGGTGGTGGCGGCGGATGCGGGGGACGAACTGGAGCACGCCGAGGAGCGCGAAGACGGCTGCCCCGACGATGTGCACGACCAGGGCCGCCGGGAAGCCGGCGAAACGGTCGTCCGCCGGCATCAGCTCCGGCCCGCCCGAGAGCTGGACGAGCCTCAGGGTGCCCGCCGTCAGCGGGATCGCGGACAGGGCGACCAGACCGGCTGGGACCGGCCAGCCCCGAGACTGGGTCCGGTCCCGTCGCCGGGTGGCCGCACTGGGTGCGGTGGTCATCGGGCCGAGGTGGGCTCGGCGTAGGCGGCGGACGTCGTGGTGCCCTGCTCGACCTGGGCCTGAGCGCTCGTCCGCCAGAGGGAGAGGCCGAGGCCGATCAGCGCGATCCCGGTGGGGACGGCCATCGGCCGGCTGAAGGACTCGGGCAGGACGGCGAGGGCAGCGGTCGAGGTCGTGGCGACGGCCAGCAGCGCGGCGGCCCAGCGGGCCAGCACGCCGGCCCGGAACAGGGCGATCCCGAAGAGCAGCCCGCCGAGCAGGTAGCCGACTCCGGACACGTTGAGCAGGACCTGCATCCCGCCGATGTCTCCGCTCGGGCTGCTGCCCATCGCGGCGTCGAGCACGTCCTGGACGTAGCCCGGGTCGGACGTGGCCACGGTGGGGAGGACGCAGGCGACGATGACCTGCACCGCGAACAGCGCGAGGTACCCGACGCTGAGCAGCAGGTAGCCGACGAGACCCAGCACGCCGAGCCGGTGGCGGCTGCTGAGGAACATGCCGGCGAATCCGGCCAGCGCCAACGCGGCCATCACGATCTTCGCGCTCTCGCGCACGACCATCTCGGTGGTCACGACGTGCGCGACGTCGGCCGGCGGGTGGTTGATCTGGACGGCGATGAAGATGGCCCCGGCAACCGCGGCTGCCGCACCGGTGGCCTTGGCGATTCCGGCGGTGGTGATGGTCATGACTGGCTCCTCTGGTCCTGGTCCGCCCGGGGTTCCGGGGACGGTCAGGACGCTAGGGGCGGGGGCGGTGAGCCCACATCACATGACGATGTGACCGGCGATGTGACCGGCGATGTGAACTGACTCAGAGCAGCCCGAGCTCGGCGGCGCGGGAGACCGCGGCGCGACGGGTCGTCACGTCGAGCTTGGTGAAGATGTGCCGGGTGTGGGTGCGGAAAGTGTTGATCGAGAGGAACAGCCGTCGCGCGATCTCCGGGCCGGTCAGGTCGGTCGCGAGCAGGCGCAGCACCTCGACCTCGCGCTCGCTCAACGACTCCTGGCCCGCCGATCGCTTGGCGGCCCGCGGTGCCTCGCGACGTACGTCGTCCGCGGCATCGAGCAGGACGACAGCCGCTGCCGCCCCCGGACCGCCCTGGTCCGCGGCGACGCGCAGGAGGGCCTCCGCCGGCCGCCCCTCATCGAGGAAGAGCCGCTGGTAGCCCGCAGACACGCCGGCGCTCAGTGCGTGGTCGACGTCGTCGAGAGCCTGCTCGTCGTCTCCGCTCGCATGCAGGGCGAGGGCGCGCAGCCAGCGTGCCTCGATCGCGCTCCCCTGCCTGTCCCCCACCTCGGCAGCGGCCAGCACGAGGTCGAGGATCCGGACGGCCTCGTCGATGCTCCATGAGGCGTCCGTCGCGCCCGCGCGGTAGCGGGCCACGAGCAGCCGCGCGAGGGTGAGCTGGTCGAACTCCGACACGTACGCCGCCCGGTCGGCCTCGCTCACCTGCGGGCTCAGCGCCCACCGAGAGGCGTCGTCGAGACGGCCCCGCGCGATCGCGACCCTGGCCTGGAGGGCCGGGATCGGGCGGACGTCGGGATAGAAGCCGGGCAGGTAGAGCGGCTCGGCGCGCGCGAGCGCGTCGGCGGCGCCGTCCAGGTCGCCCCGGGCAACGAGCAGTCCTGCCATCGCAGTGTGCCAGCGATGGCGGTTCTCCAGGAGCGACGCCCGGTCCCCGAGCCCGCGAGCCACGTCGAGGTGCTCGGCCGCCGCGTCGAGATCGCCCTGCTGCCGCAGCACGTCGGCGAGCCCCACGTGCAGGTCGCCCACCGTGGGCAGCACCGCCCCGGTCGGATCCGCAGCCGCCGCCAGGGCCGTCTCGTAGAGGCGGCGGGCCTCGAGCGGACGGCCCCGCGCCATCCACATGGTTGCCAGGACCACCGTGGCGCCCAGCTCGTCGGCCACCATGCCCGCCTGACGCAGACTGACGACTGCCTCGGAGAAGGTGTCGACGGCGGCCGTGAGGTCTCCGGCCGCCCAGGCGGCCAGTCCGGCGAACCCGGCGGCTGCGCCTCGAGGGAAGTGGTCCTCCGGCCCGGCAAGCGCGAGTGCCCGACGGGCGTGGTCGATCGTCGCCTCGACGTCTCCGCGTGCCTGGGCGACCGCCGCGCCGTACACCTCGATCATGGCCGGAAGCCCGGCGATCTCGCGGTCCCGAGCGCGGGCCTCCTCAGCGAGGATCCCAGCCTCACCTTGGGATTCGAAGACGGCGATCGAGGCCGGCGGTCCGGCGGCGAGGCCCGCACGGACGGCCTCGAGCCACTCCCCGACCCCGTCGACGTCGCCCGCGGCCAGCCGACTCCAGGCCACGAAGGTGGCGAGCAGCGGGCGGCGCCGTACGACGGCGTCGGGCAGGCCCCCCAGCCACTGGCGCAGGAGCTGGTTCTGGCGGTCCCGCCGCGCGGCCGGCAGGGCCAGCTCGATGAGGTCGGCGGTGTGCTCGACGTCCCCCGTCCGTTGCGCGTGGTCGATCGCGCCCGCCAGCTCTCCCTCGCCCGCGAGCCACTCGCTCGCGGCGAGGTTCAGCTGGGGCAGCCGTTCCGGAGCCTCGGCGACGAGCCGCGCCAGCAGCGCGTCGGCGAAGAGGTGGTGGTAGCGGAACCACTGCTGGTCATCGTCCAGAGGGACCAGGAAGAGGTTGTCTCGCTCGAGGAGCTCGAGCATCCGGGCACCGTCGTCGCGACCGGTGACGGCGTCGCAGAGGGACGCGGTGAACCGGTGGAGGACCGCGGTGTCGAGCAGGAACCTCCGCACCGGCTCGGGCTGGGTGGCGAGCACCTCCTCCACCAGGTAGTCGAGGACGAAGCGGTGGCTGCCGCTGAACGCCGCGACGAACTCCTCGCGATCCTCGTCGCCCGTGCGCCCGCGGGCCGACAGCGCCGCGAGCTGCAGCCCTGCGGCCCAGCCCTCGGTCCGGGACTCCAAGGCCCCGACCAGAGGACCGCTCAAGCCCAGGCCCATCACCTGGTTGAGGAACTCCTCGGCTTCCTCGGGGGTGAAGCGGAGGTCCGCCGCCCGAATCTCCACCAGCTCCCCGCGGGCGCGGAGCCGGGGTAGCGGCAGCGGCGGGTCGGCCCTCGTAGTCACCGCCAGCGTGGCCTGCGGAGGCAGGTGGTCGAGCAGGAACGCCACGGCCTTGTGGACCCCGGGATCGTCGACGACGTGGTAGTCGTCGAGCGCGAGCACCAGGGGTCCGGCGAACAGGTCCAGGTCGTTCACCAGGCTGGCCAGCACGTCTTCCATCGAGAAGCCACGGTCGGTGTCCATCAGCGACAGGGCTTCCGCCCCCAGGCCGGGCGCCAGCGTCGTCTGGAGCGCGGCCACCAGGTCGGTCAGGAACTGACGCAGCTCGCAGTCCGAGGTGTCGAGCGAGAGCCAGGCAACGGCGTGAGAGCCGCTGTCGTCGGCCAGCCACTGAGTCAGCAGGGTGGTCTTGCCGAAGCCCGCCGGGGCGGAGACCAGGACCAGCCGGGGCATCGAGGCCGGTTCGGCGAGGAGCAGGCCGAGCAGCCGAGGGCGCTGGACCAGCTGCCTCCGGGGCGCCGGGACGTGCACCTTGGTGCCCACCACCGCCATGGGCGTCACCCTAGGGGCAGGCTTCGCTCCACCAGGCGCCTCGGAGGATCGAGTCGACGATGTCGAAGGCGTCCGCGGCCGGGATCACGCGGGTGTCCTTGGGGTAGCCCGCAAGGAGGAGACCGCATTGCACGGCCCGGGTGCCCTCGGACGCGTCGAAGAGGTGATGGCCCACCAGGATGCCGACGAGCTCGGCGACAGGGAAGCTGCCGAGCGACACCCCCGGGGGATCGCCTCGGTCGAGGATGGTGGCCGGTGTGGCCGAGTGGCGACCCCCGACCACTGGCCGAGACCGGAAGGCCTGGCCCCAGGAGGGCCCGGTGGTCTGCATGGTTGCCTCCTTCTCCGAGAGAAGAGTCCTGGTGGCGACGTACCCGGACCCTGGCGCGACATACCCGGGCAGCTGGGTGACCGACGCGCGTGCCAGCGGAGTTCTTCCGGCACCAGGTGCCGGAGAACCTCCGCTAGGACGGTCTTCCTGAGGCATCACACAGGGTGGCAGGTGCAGTGTCTGAGTTCTCCAGATAGTTGGCACCTGTCCCGCGACATGGTTGACACC
>CAZIVD010000036.1:0-42477 GCA_964542635.1 uncultured Nocardioides sp.
CGCAGCCTCCACCCTCGACAAATCCCCAAATCTGGATACGATCGCCAAGATACACCTTGGCGAAGTGCTACGCCCCCGTGCAGCCGTCACCATGGGCGGTGAGTGGCGCGCGGGTGGAGATCTCACAGGAGGTACGCGTGGACAAGGTGATGCCGACGGCTGACGCCGCTGTCGCCGACATCCCCGACGGCGCTTCGGTCGCCATCGCCGGCTTCGGGATCGGACACCGGTTTCCCTCCAGCCTGATCGTGGCGCTGCGCGACCAGGGGGCCAAGCAGCTCACCATCGTGTGCAACTCGCTCGGAGCACCGGGACAGCTGCGCGCCCACATCCTCGCCGACAACCATCAGGTGAGCCACCTGATCGCGTCGTTCTCGGCGCGTCCCGGGACCAAGACCGAGGCCGAGCGCCAGATCGCGTCCGGCGAGCTGACAGTGGAGCTCGTCCCCCAGGGCACCCTCGTCGAGAGGCTGCGGGCCGCGGGTGCTGGGCTGCCCGCCTTCTACACCCCGACCAGCTATGGCTCGGAGATCGCCGCAGGCAAGGAGGTCCGCGAGTTCAGTGGGCGACCGTATGTGCTGGAGGAGGCCATCTCGGTCGACTACGCCTTCGTGCGTGCTCGCCGCGCCGACCGCATGGGCAACCTGGAGTTCCGCGGCGCCAGCCAGAACTTCAACCCCAGCTTCGCCAAGGCCGCCAGGGTGGCGATCGCCGAGGTCGAGGAGATCGTCGAGGTCGGCGAGCTCCCCCCCGAGAGCATCGGACTGCCCGGCATCTTCGTGGACCGCGTCGTCCCCAGCACCGTCGATATCGACGTCTTGAGCCTTCCCAGCAACAAGCGCCGCGCGCCGCAGACCAACCGTCACTACGACGACAAGCCGGCGCTGACGCGTGCCCAGATCGCCCAGCGGGCGGCCAGGCTGCTGACCCCGGGCAGCTTCGTCAACCTCGGCACCGGCCTGCCCACCCTGGTCTCCAACTACCTCGAGGGGACCGACGTGATGATCCATGCCGAGAACGGCGTGTTGGGATGCGGTCCGGTGATCGACCGCGAGCATGCCGATCTCGACCACTTCAACGCCGGCGGTGGGTTCGTCTCGATCCTCCCGGGGGCGTCGTTCTTCGACAGCGTGACGTCGTTCGAGATGGCGCGGTCCGGCAAGCTCGACGCGGTGGTGCTCGGCGCCTATCAGGTCGACCAGTCGGGCGCACTCGCCAACTGGAGCACGCCCGGCATGGCGGGCGGCGGGATCGGCGGAGCGATGGACCTCGTGGCCGGCCACAGCACCCTGATCATCACCATGGAGCACTGCGACAGCGCAGGCAGGCCCAAGCTGGTCTCCCGCTGCACCTATCCCCTGACGGCCCCGGACTGCGTCGACATCGTCGTCACCGACCTCGCGCTCCTGCGCCGGCACGCCGACGGGTTCGTCGTCGAGGAGACGGCGGCAGGCTTCAGCTTCGACGACGTCGCAGGACTCACCGACTTCCCGCTCCAACCGGCCGCCACCATCGCCACGATGCAAGATGCCTTCGATGCCTAGGAGATCCGTCGCACCAGCCAGGCCGAGCCTGCTGTGACGCTGCGCCGCGCGGCGTACGTCGCCGGGATCTACGAGCACCCGGCACGCGTCATCCCCGACCAGTCCACGGCCCAGATCCATGCCCAGGTGGCCAGGCACGCCCTGCGAGACGCCGGCCTCGACCTGAGGGACGTCGACGCCTATGCCTGCGACGCCAAGTCCGCCGGCGGCGTGCTCTCGATGATCGAGTACCTCGGACTCGACGAGCTCTCGTTCGTCGACTCGACCGAGACCGGTGGCGCGTCGTACCTGTGCCACGTCGGTCACATGGCGGCCGCCATCGCGGCCGGTCACGCCCGCATCGGCTTGGTGACGATGGGCGGCCGGCCGCGCAGCGCGCGCGAGCCGGGACGGGCCAACCTCTC
The DNA here is from genome assembly GCA_964542635.1 of uncultured Nocardioides sp. Classification (GTDB taxonomy): domain Bacteria; phylum Actinomycetota; class Actinomycetes; order Propionibacteriales; family Nocardioidaceae; genus Nocardioides. The sequence goes on from CAZIVD010000036.1 coordinate 1,949, forward strand.
GGCTCCGGAGTACTCCTTCGAGGACGTCTACGGCCTGAGCGCCGTCAACCGCTACGCGCTGGGCGCCCGGCGCCACATGCACGAGTACGGCACCACCAGCGAGCAGCTCGCGATGATCAAGGTGGCTGCGTCGCGGCACGCCCAGCACAACCCCCACGCGTTCTTGCCCACGCCGGTGACCGTCGAGGAGGTGCTGGAGTCCCCCATGATCAGCGACCCCCTGCACCGGATGGACTGCTGCGTGGTCACCGACGGAGGTGCCGCGGTCGTCATCGTGGACGCGGAGGTCGCCGCCACCTTGACTCGCCCGCCGGTGGCCGTCCTCGGACAGGCCGAGGCACCCAAGCACACGGGCGGTGGGCGGATCGACCTCACCTACACCGGCGCCGTCTGGACCGGCCCCCGCGCGATGTCCGAGGCGGGAGTGACGACGAGCGACGTCGACTACGCCTCGATCTACGACTCGTTCACGATCACCGTCCTCCAGACGATCGAGGACCTCGGCTTCTGCGCGAAGGGCGAAGGCGGCCGGTTCGTGATGGACGGCGCGCTCGAGTCCCCGCACGGGAGGCTCCCGTTCAACACCGACGGCGGAGGTCTGTGCAACAACCACCCCAACGATCGAGGCGGCATGGTCAAGATCATCGAGGCCGTGCGCCAGCTGAGGGGCGAGGCCCATCCGGCGGTCCAGGTCCCGGGCTGCGAGATCGCCCTGGCCCATGCCACCGGCGGCAACGTGGGCAACCGGATGACCAGCGCCACCTTGGTCCTGGGCCGGGAGCACTGAGGCAGATGGCCGAGCGCGAGCCCCTCCCGACACCAGAGCCGGTCGTGACGCCGGAGACCCAGCCCTACTGGGACGGGACGACGAGCGGGCGCCTGGTCCTGCCCCGCTGCGATCGGTGCGAGTTCGTGATCTGGTATCCCCGGTCGTTCTGCCCCCGATGCGGCAGCGACGCGGTCACCTGGTTCGACGCCCGGGCCGAGGGCACGGTCTACTCCTACACGGTCTGCCACCGCGGCAGTGGGGACTACCGCGGCCACGAGCCCTACGTGCTGGCCTACGTCGAGCTGGCCGACGGGCCACGCGTGCTCACCAACCTGCTGATGGACGAGGACGCCGGCCCCGGGGGCGGCACGTATGTCGGCCTGCAGATCGGCGCCCCCGTCGAGGCGGTCTTCGAGCCTTCCTCGGAGCGGGCAGCGTTGCTGCGCTTCCGGCTGACCACCCCCGCGACCTGAGCCCGCGCGAGGGGTCCGAGCGCGGAGCTCGAACCCCTCGACACGGCGGGTCTCAGCCGTTGTCGATCGATACCACTCCCATCGCGTTGTAGAGAAGCCCGTAGTACGCGAGCGGACTCAGCTTGAGGCCCTCGACGTTGCTGCGCGACAGGAGGAACACGTTCTGGAAGTAGCCCGGAATGTGCGCGATGTCGATCTTCTCGATCCGGTTGGCGATTTCGGCGCCCAGCTGGGCGTACTCCTCGTCGCTCTGCGTCGCCTTCATCTTGTCGATCATGGCCTGCAGGGTCTCGTCGCGGAGGGTGTAGGTGTCCGAGGGCTCGGGCAGCGTCTGGGCCACGCCGTAGCGGTCCTCATAGAGGGTGACCGCGGTCGGCCGGCCGCTGGAGGACCAGAAGAGCATGTCCCAGGTGTACTTCGTGAGCTCTGCGGGGATCACCTCGCTCTCCTGACAGCTGAGCTTCGGCTTGTAGCCCAGCTCCTTGAGCTTGGACTGGAACGCCGTGGCCCACTCGCAGAGGTAGGGCCGGTCGGACATCGAGAGCAGGTAGAGCTCGTCGCCCTTGGAGATGCCGCCCTCCTCGAGCAGCTGTACGCCCTTCTGCTCGTCGTACGGGAACGGCTGGAGGTCGGGATTGTTCCCCTCCTGCCACGGCGGCACGGGCTGGGTCGCCAGAGTCGCGCCCTCCCCCACCAGGGGCGGGATCACCGTCTCGGTGTCGGCGAGGTAGGAAAGCCCCTCACGCACCTTCGCACCATCGACGTAGCCACCCCGACGGTCCTTCTCGAAGTTGAGGTCCGCGCGGAAGAAGTAGGCGCCTGGCGCCTCCTGGATCACGATGTTGGGATCCTTGCGCAACGACGGCAACAACTGGTCTGCCACGTTGTTGGCGACGATGTCGACCTCGCCGGTCTGCAACGCGAGCGCGGCCTGCTGCGGATCGGTGATCGCGCGGAACACGACCTTGTCCAGCGGCGGGTTGCCTCGCCAGTAGTCCTCGTTGGGTGCGAAGGTGATCGACGTGCCGGTCTCCCGCGAGACCCACTTGTAGGGCCCGGTCCCGATCGGCACCTCGTCGGCTCCGAGCAGCTCACCGGACTCCCGGGCGTCCAGGTCGGACATGTACATCGTGTCCTGCATCTGCGAAGGGAACACCAGATCGGGGCCGGTGAGGTTGAACCGCACCGTGTGGTCGTCGATCACGTCGATGGACTTGAGGTCGGACAAGTTCGAGGTGAAGGTCGACGCATTGTCCGGGTTGAGGAAGGCCTCGAAGTTCGCCTTCACGTCCGCCGCGGTGAACTCCTTCCCGTTGGTGAACGTCACTCCCTCGCGCAGCTTGACCGTCCAGGTGGTCAGGTCCTCGCTGGGCGTGGCCTCCGTGGCGAGCGCCGGCTGCAGACCGCCCTCCTCGTCCGTGGTGAACAGTGGGTCATACACCGTGCTGCCCAGGATCGTCTTGTCGGTGGTGGTGCCACCGGAGGTGATGTTGTCAGCCGACAAGAGGTCGTTCAGGACGGCGACCGTGAGCTCCTGCGGAGCGTTGCCACCTTCGTTGTCGGCGTCAGAGCCACAGCTGGCCAGCAGACCGCTCGCCAAGACCAGGGCGAGCACCACCGCACTTGTCTTCCATCGATTGAATAATGTATTCGCGGAATATCGCATATTGGATCCACTGACTCCTCAGCATGAGCCCTTGGCTTGGGATGGAGATGGAGATGGAGATGGAGATGGGCGGTCCCAGACGGGACCGCGGGGTGGGAGGCCCCGACACGGCGGATGTTAGACCCGTCACATGCAGGTGTTCAAGGATCGTTACCGCGATGCAACATCGTCGACCTGTCCGACGGTGGCCCGGCTCAGGCGGCTCAGGTCATCGACCTCGTCGACGTTCCACAGCATGTCGAGGAGGCTTCGTGCGCCGGTCTCTCCGAGCCTCGGCTCGGCCTGTTCGAGGAACTTCGCCTCGACCTCCTGGTCCGACATCGGGTTCTCGGGGTGGCCCCGATGGTGGCGCTCCGTTCGCTGGAGCACGGTGCCGTCGGCCATGGTGACGCTCAGTTTGACCATCGTCGAGTCCGGGTAGGCCCGCTCGCACTCCTCATCGGTCTCGACGTGGATCCGCCCCATGAGGTCGACCAGGGCGGGGTCGAGGAACGCCTCGCTCGCGAAGTCGGCTACCCGAGGAGTCCCCCGGGCCAAGGTCAGCGCGATCGCGAAGGGCAGACTGTGGTCTGCGGTCTCCCTGTTCGCAGGTGCCCACTTCTCCGGATCGCCGGCCATCGTGCGGATCGCGAAGGCGTGCGTCGTGACATCGATCCTTGCGATCGACGAGGGGTCGGACACCGCTGAGCGCAACTCATCGGCAGCGGTCACCGCCGTCTGGGCGAGCGAGCCGATCGGGTAGCGCTTGAGCTGGCAACGGGTGATCGCGAAGGCGCCGTCGGACCCGAGCGCTGGTGGCTCGAAAGGTTCGATAGCCCGGACAAAGGCCCCGGCCCGGCCCTCGAACGGGCGAGCCGGAGCTGTCAGGCCCTCTGCTGCCAGCATCGCCGCGAACACGCCATGCCGCGACGCGCCCGCGGCGGCGCATCCTTTCCACATGCTGACGTCGTCATAGCGCGTCTGGCGTAGCGCGAAGCTGGGCACCACGGCCAGGCTCAGGGCGTGTGCCGCCACCTCGGGGGGAAGGCGCATCATCACGGCGGCCCCTCCGGCGGCACCGAGGGCGCCCGGCACCACTTGGTCCCACGGATCGGTACCCAGGCCGCTGGCTTCGAGGTGCCGGCACACCAACTCGTAGGCGGCGACGATCCCGGTGAGGAGTCGACGGCCGTCCGCGCCGACGGCCTCGCCTGCCGCCAGCACGGCCGCAATGTAGTCACTGGGGTGTCCACCCCCTGTCGGCGAGTGGAAGACGTCGTTGTAGTCGAGGGCCCTCATCGCGACGCCGTTCGAGAACGCCGCGAGGTCGGGCGTCGTCCGATGAGCGTCGATGAACGTGGTCGCCCCGGCTCCGGAGCCGACCTCGACGCCCCCTGCGATGCGACGGGCGATGCGCGTGGCCGGCTCGTCCGCGCCGCCGAGGGCACAGCCGACCGAGTCCACCAGCGCTCGCCGCGCCGCGTGGCGCGTCTGCGCTGGAAGCAGGTCGTCGTCCAGCCTGGCCGTGAAGGCGGCCATGTTGTCGAGGATCGCGTCCACAGAGCCCCTCTCTCGAAGTTAGGATACAATATTCGACGTGGCGGAATCGGTTGCGCAAGAACTTTCGACAGACCACACGAAGGACCCGGCAACCGATCCCCCAGCACCCGTGGCGGGCAGGGAGCTGGCCGCCTACATCGCTGCGGCCGCTGCCCAACCGCTCCCCGACCATGTCGAGGAGTCCACCTTGCTGCACATCGCGGACACCGTCGCGGCGATCGTGGCGGGAAGCACCCTCGAGGGTGGCCGGGTAGCCGGCCGGCTGGTGGCGGACCAGCCCGCGGAGGGTCTCGCCACGGTCATCGGCAGACGGCTGCGCACCCGCCCTGCAGAGGCGGCGTTCGCCAATGCGATGTCGGCACACGCGGACGAGTGCGACGACCACAACCAGCACTCAGTGACCCATCCGGGATGCGCGATCGTGCCGGCGGCGCTCGCGACGGCCGAGCACGTCGGCGCCACCGGAGCCGACCTGATCCGTGCTGTCGCACTGGGCTATGACGTCTGCTCGAGAGCCGCCTTGGCGCTGGGCGAGCAGTCGCGCGACCCGACCCAGAGCTGGATGAGCCCTCTCCCGGTCGGAGCGAGCTTCGGGGCCTCCGCGGCGGTGGCGGCCTTGCTGCGTCTCTCCATCGACGAGGTGACCACGCTGTTGACGTACACCGCACAGACAACGTCCGGCACCTGGTCCTTCCTGCGCGACCCTTCGCACGTTTCCAAGGCCTTCGTCTTCGGCGGCCGGCCGGCCCGCGAAGCGGTCTGGTGCGGTCAGCTGGTGACGGCGGGTTTCACAGCAGAGCCGGACAGCATGCTGGGACACCCGGGGTTCCTGTCCACCTACGCGAGCCGGGCAGACCCAGGCCAGTTGACCGCCGAGCTCGGGGAGCGCTACGAGGTCCTCCGAACCAACATCAAGGGCTTCCCGGTCGGTGGGCCGCTTCAAGCCGTGCTCTCCGGGGTCGAGCAGTTGCTGGCCGAGGAAGCGATCGACCCGGAGGCGATCGTCCGGGTGGATGTCGATCTCTGTGCCCGCGACGCGCATATCGTCCGCAACCGACCGATGGTGAACATCGACGCGGCGTACATCACCTCGGTGGCCCTGATCGACGGGGAAGTGACGTTCGCCACCGCACACGACTACGCACGAAGGAACGACCCGCAGGTGTCAGCACTGATGAGTCGCGTCGAGCTTCACGCCGATGAGAGTCTGACGAGACTGCCCAGGCAGGCACGACTCACGGTGACGCTCGCCGACGGTGGCCAGCGGTCCCGGCTCGTCACGGGCGTTCGAGGGACGGACGGCAACCCGATGAGTCCTGGGGAAGTCGAAACCAAGGTCCACAAGATCCTCACCCTCGTCAGCGACGATCTGTTGGCCCAGCAGATCGTCAGCTGCATCCGCAACCTGCCGACGCAGGGTTCGATCGCCCCGCTGGGCGAGCTCCTGTTGCAGGTGTGAAGCACCGAGCACTCGCTGCGCCGAACGCTCGGCAGAGGGGCCAACCACTCGAAGAGACCAGACATGCGCATACCTGACGGGGCCGCTCTCGCCGCCTTCATCTATGTCGTCCTTGCGGTCTCCCTGTCGCGGCTGGGGATACCGTCGCCCGCGCTCTTCGCGGCGATGTGCGCCGCCGGATCCTTGGCGGCCCGGAGGCCATCGACCTACCTCCTCCCGACACCTCTGCGGCAAGTCGGGATGGCGCTCGTCGGCGTGGCGGCGGGATCGAGCATGGACTCCGGCACCCTCTCCTCGGTGCTCTCGCATCCCGTCGCGGTGGTCGCAGGCGTGGTGGCGACGCTGGCAGCAACCTTGTTCCTGGGACAGGTCCTCCGACTGGACCGCAACGTCTCGACCGCCACGGCCTGTTTCGCCTCTATCGCCGGCGGCGCCTCAGGCGTCAGCCTGATGGCCAGGGAGTTCGGCGCCGACGACACGGTGGTCATGTCCGTGCAATACCTCCGGGTCGTGGTTGTCCTCGTGAGCGTTCCGCTCGTCGCTCCGATGCTCGTGGGGCACAGCGTCTCGACTCACGCGGTGGGCAGTGGCTCTCAGGGCGGCTCGGCCTACCTCTTCACGGCTGCCGCGGCCGTCTCGGGCCTCGTGCTGGCCCGCGCACTCCCCTTCCCGGCCTCGGCGATCATCTGGTCGATGTTGACCGCCAGCGTCCTGTCGGTGACAGAGGTCTTTCCATACACCGACGTTCCGCCTTGGATTCTCTGGATCGCCTACAGCCTGGTCGGCATCTGGATCGGCATCGGCTTCACCAAGGGGCGGCTGCGCAAGCTGGTCCGCCTGATGCCTCTCGCACTGTTGCAGCTGATCCTCAGCGTCCTTGCGTGTGGAGCGATCGGACTCGTCCTTGCTGAGGCCCTGGCGATCCCACGACTGGACGGCTACCTCGCCACCTCCCCCGGGGGCCTACCGGCGGTCACGGCGGTTGCCGTCGACTCCGGCCAGGAGGTGGGGCTCATCCTCACCATGCAGACGACGAGGATCTTCCTCGCCCTCCTCCTCACACCGTTGGTCGCATGGTGGCTGCGGCGCAGAGGGGACTCTCCCGATGGTGGATCCGGCCACCCTCCCACCTAGGGCACGCCCGGTCCACGCAGGGGCGATCGACACCGCGCACGTCGTCAACCGATCCATGGTTGCTGGTTCCGAGGTCCCTAGACTCCGCGTGTGAGTCGAGCCCTCCAACGCGTCGCGGTCTTCTGCGGCTCGAGCCCGGGGACCGACCCTGCCCTGCCGCGCCACGCGTACGACGTGGGGCGGGGTCTCGCGGAGCGCGGCATCGGGCTGGTCTACGGCGGTGGCGGATCTGGCTTGATGGGCGAGGTCTCGCAGGGCGCCTTGGACGCGGGCGGCGAGGTCGTGGGGGTCATCCCTCGCTCCATGGTCGAGCGGGAGTGGGGTCGGCACGATCTCACCGCGCTGCACGTCGTCGAGACGATGCACGAGCGCAAGGCGATGATGGCGGCGTACGCCGACGCGTTCCTCTGCCTCCCGGGCGGCCTCGGCACTCTCGAGGAGATCATCGAGGTCTGGAGCTGGCGGCACATCGGCTTCAACGACGATCCCGTCGCCTTCCTCAACGTCGGTGGGTTCTGGTCACCTCTCCTGGCGGCCCTCGACGGGCTGGTCGACGCCGGCTTCGTCCGCCGCGGCGTCCTGGACGATCTCGTCGTCGCAGCAGACCTCGACGAGGCCTTGGCAGGCCTCGCCGCGCGACTCGGCTCCTGACGCGGATCAGGCCAGCCGCCACTCGGTCTTGTACTGATGCTCCCGCTCGGTGGCGGACCGCTCGATGCACAGCTCGTTGCCCTCCGGGTCGGCCAGGGTCACCCAGCCTCCGCCGTCCTCCTGGCGGTGGTCGGCGACGAGCGTGGCACCCAGGGCGAGAGCGGCCTCGACCTGCTCGTCCCGGGTCCGGTCGGTCGGCTGCAGGTCGAGGTGGACGCGGTTCTTGACCGTCTTGGCCTCCGGCACGGGGATGAACAGCAGACCCTGTCCGGACGGCGGGAAGTGCGGCGCGACGAGCACCTCCGGATCCTCGTCGTGGAAGGCGTGCCAGCCCAGCAGTTGGGCCCAGAACTCGCCGAGTCTCCGAGCGTCGGCGCAGTCGAAGGTGATGTTGCGGATCACGACGGTCACCGATCCAACCTCACACCGACGCCCGCGCATCGCAACCGCCCTCATGGTCCGAGAGCGCTGGCTGCCCGGGCCGAGATCCGGCGACCCCGTCGATGGCGTAGCACTGAACGAACGGTTACTATCCTGAACATGCGTTCAGCGCCCCAGCGGCCCGCGAGCGATCTGACGGCGAAGGCAGCCATCCGCAATGCCGCGCTGCGCCTCTTCGCGGACCGCGGGGCGGACGCCGTATCGGTGCGAGAGGTGGCGGCCGAGGCGGAGGTCTCGCCCGCCCTGGTGATGCACCACTTCGGCAGCAAGGACGGATTGCGTGCAGCCGTGGACGAGCACGTGGCTCACACGTTCGACGCCATGCTCGACGCCCTCACCGACGAAGGGTTGGGCGAGGCACTCGGGGACGGCGACTCCACCTCCCTGGCCGAGGCGTTCGTGGCGGCGTTCCCCCAGGACTCCCCCCTGCCCGACTACCTGCGTCGACTGCTCCTGACCCGCGACCCGACGGGCGACCGGGTGTTCGCGCGCTGGTACGACGAGAGCGTGCGGGTGCTGGCCCAGCTGGAGGAGGCCGGCGTCGCCCGGCCGAGCGGGGACCGCCGGGTGCGCGCGGCGTTCCTGTTGGTCAACGACCTGGCGGCGATCCTGCTCGCGCGGCAGATCGGGCAGGTGTCCGGCGTCGACCTGCAGTCCCAGCCCGGCATGTCCCGATGGACCGCCGAGGCCGTCGACGTCTACACGCGGGGAGCCTTCCACGCGACGACCGAGGAGTGACATGAACGACGACATCGTGCGCATCGAGGGCCTGGTCAAGGAGTTCGGGAGCTTCCGCGCGCTCGACGGCCTCGACCTCGACGTACGCCGGGGCGAAGTGCACGGGTTCCTCGGCCCGAACGGCGCGGGCAAGTCGACCACGATCCGGATCCTGCTGGGGCTGATGCGTCACGACGGCGGCCGGATCGAGCTGTTCGGCCGGGACCCGTGGCGAGACGGCACGCAGCTCCGCGGGGACCTGGCGTACGTCCCGGGAGACGTCTCGCTCTGGGCCGGGCTCACCGGCGGACAGTGCATGGACATCCTGGCCGGCGTTCACGGCGGGCTCGACCCGGTCCGCCGGGACGCACTCATCGAGCGGTTCGACCTCGACCCCACCAAGCGCTCCCGCGACTACTCCAAGGGCAACCGCCAGAAGGTCGCCCTGGTCGCGGCGCTGGCCAGCGCGGTCGACGTGATCGTGCTCGACGAGCCCACGTCCGGCCTCGACCCGCTGATGGAGCAGGTGTTCCAGGAGGTGATTCGCGAGCGCTGCGGGGAAGGGGCCACGGTCCTCCTGTCGAGCCACATCCTGTCCGAGGTCGAAGCGCTCGCAGACCGGGTCAGCATCATCCGCAAGGGTCGGACGGTGACGTCGGGGTCGCTCGCGGACCTGCGTCGGCACACGCGCACGAGCGTCCACGCCGTCACCACCAGGGACATCGGCCGGCTCGAGGCACTGGCGGGTGTGGGCGATCGGTCGGTATCCCGCGTCGAGGGTCAGGTGGAGACCCGCTTCAGCGTGAGCCCCGACGACCTCGACGCCGCGGTCGGTCTCGTCCACGCGGCCGGCATCCGCAGCCTCACGGTCGAGCCGCCCAGTCTCGACGCGCTCTTCCTGAGCCGCTACCGCGACGAGGCGGGCGTCGAGCACCAGGCCGGAGAGCAGGCATGACCGGCACCGGCACCGTCCTGGGGATCAGGTGGCAGACCCAGCGACGCAAGCTGGTCGTCTGGGTCCTCGCCCTAGTCGCCAGTCTGGCGTTCACCGCGCTGGCGATCGCCGGACTGTACGACACGCCAGCAGAGATCGAGTCCTACGGCGAGGCCGTGGTCAGCGATGCCCTGGTGGCGATCAACGGCCGCGTCGAGGGCATCGACACGCTCGGCGGCATCATCCAGGACGAGTTCGGATTCCTGGCGTCGTTCCTGATGCCTCTCCTGGGCATCGCGCTGGTGGCGTCGATGACCCGAGCCGAGGAGGAGTCCGGACGCCTCGAGGCGCTGCTGGCAGGTCGCATCGACCGCCGCGCGCCGGTGGTCGCGGCGCTGCTGCTGGGCCTGGGCGCGGTGGTGGTGATGGACGTCGGCTTCGTCGCCTCACTCCTGACCGCCGGGATCGAGATCGGCCCTGCCGTGCTGTACGCGCTCTCGCTCGGCATGGTGAGCCTGGTCTTCGCCGCCCTCGCGGGCGTGTGTGCCCAGCTGGTCCTGCACAGCCGCGGCGTCTACGCCCTCGGCTTCGTCGTGGTCGGTCTCTCCTACCTCCTCCGCGGCATCGGTGATGTCAACGAGTCCTTCTGGGTCTGGCTCTCGCCGCTCGGCTGGATGGAGAAGACGGCGCCGTTCGCCGACGAGCAGCGCTGGTGGGTGCTGCTGATCCCCCTCGTCGTCGCCCTGGCGCTGTCGGCACTGGCCGTCTTCCTCGCCGAACGCCGCGACCTCGGCGCTGCGCTCTATCGCCAAGGCCCGGGCCCCGACTCGGCATCCGGCTGGCTCGTCCGCCCGGTCGGTCTCGCGATCCGCGGGCAGCAGGGGTCCTTCCTGGGTTGGTTGACGGGCTCCCTGGCGTTGGGCGCAGTGATGGGCGCCCTCGCCCAGGAGGTGGTCGACGCCATCATGGGGAACCCCTCGCTCAGCGAGGCCATGGGCCTGACCGATGCGAACGCCGCCGACGGCTTCCTCGCCCTCACCCAGGTCTATCTCGCGATCATCGCGTGCGGGTACGCCGTCCAGGCGCTCGGCACGCTCCGTCGCGAGGAGGCAGAGGGGCGACTCGAGCCGATGCTCGCCGGCAGTGTCGGACGGCCACGGTGGCTGGGTGCCCAGCTTGTCGTCGTCCTGGGTGGCCTGGTCGTCCTGGTCGTGCTCTCCGCCCTCGTCTTCGGCGCGACCACCGCGCTGTCGACAGGCGGCTCGGGCTACGTCGCCACCCTCCTGCAGGCCGGCCTGGCCTACCTCCCGGCCGAGCTGGTGCTCGCCGGTCTCGCTGTCCTGCTCTTCGGGATCGCCCCGCGCGCCTTCGTGCTGGCCTGGGCGGCATTCGGGGCGATCACGTTCATCGGCCTGCTCGGCTCCGGGCTGCAGCTGCCCCAGTGGGTGCTGGACCTCTCGCCCCTGACCCACGTCGGCAACCCGCCTGAGGGCGACGTCGACAACGTCGCCCTCGTGTGGCTCGCCCTGGCCGCCGTCGTGCTCACCGCCGCGGCGTTCGTCGCCTTCCGGCAACGCCGCGTGCCCCAGGGGTGAGCCCTGGACTGGCCCTGCCGTCCGTCAGCTGAAGTGGCGCGCGGCGAGCCACCGTCCGAGGGACGGGATGGAGAGCCCGTAGTCGCACAGGCACAACCCGGTTCGACCGGCTCGTGTGCGGTGTCTCGGCACACAGTCGGCGGAGTTGTGCCTGTTTGAATACGTGCTCGGCATCGCGATGCTTTCCTGTCCGAGCTACCGCGTTCCACGACCCGACCCGAGGACGGCCCGCATGAAACGTGACCTCTACGACGCAGACCACGAGGCGTTCCGCGACTCGGTCCGCAGCTTCCTCGATCGCGAGGTCAAGCCGCACTGGGACGACTACATCGCCCAGCACCAGTTCCCGAGGGAGATGTGGCGGGCCTTCGGCGAGGCAGGTCTGCTCGGGCTCGAGATCCCCGAGCAGTACGGCGGGGCCGAGGCAGGCGACTACCGCTACAACGCGGTGCTGGCCGAGGAGCTCGGAGCCCTCTCGATGTCGATCGCGTCGTGCCACTCGATCCACGCCGACATCGTCGCGCCGTACCTCGTCGAGCTGACCACCGAGGAGCAGCGAGAGCGCTGGCTGCCCGGATTCTGCTCCGGCGAGCTGCTCACCGCGATCGGCATGACCGAGCCGTCAGGCGGCACCGACCTGGCCGGGCTGAAGACCACCGCCGTCCGAGACGGCGACGGCTGGATCCTCAACGGGTCCAAGACCTTCATCACCAACGGCTACTCCGCCGACCTGGTCGTCGTCGCGGCTCGCACCGACCCCGAGGCCAAGCGCGGCCACGGCATCTCGCTGTTCGGGGTCGAGGCGACCCTGGACGGCTTCAGCCGGGGCCGCAAGCTCGACAAGGCCGGCCAGGACGAGTCCGACACCGCAGAGCTCTTCTTCGAGGACATCCGGGTCCCCGGCGCCAACCTCATCGGCGAGCTGAACCGGGGCTTCATCCACATGATGAACTGGCTGCCCCAGGAGCGGTTGTGCAACTCCATCGGCTCGCTGGCCCAGGCAGCCGCGATCCTCGACGAGACCATCGCGTACGCCAAGGAGCGCAAGGCCTTCGGCCAACCGATCGGCTCCTTCCAGTGGAACAAGTTCCTCATCGCCGAGCTGGTGACCAAGATCGAGGTGACCCAGGCCTACGTCGACCGGGCGATCGCCGCGCACGCGCAGGGCACGCTCACCGCGGTCGACGCCGCCAAGGTGAAGTACTGGACCACCGAGATCCAGAACAGCGTGCTCGACCACTGCGTCCAGCTCTACGGCGGCTACGGCTACATGAACGAGTACCGCGTGGCCCGGGCCTGGCGCGACGCGCGCGTCACCAAGATCTGGGCCGGCTCCAACGAGATCATGAAGGAGCTGATCGGCCGCGACCTGGGCCTGTGAGCGCCGCTCCCAACTCAGCGGACGACCTTGAAGTTGAACGCCGACGTGCCCAGGGCACCCCAGAGGCGGAGCCAGACCGGGAGGAGCATCTCGGTTCCCCGTGCGGTACTGAGGTCGCCGAGGTCGATGACATCGTGATGGCCGAACTCCTCGAGCAGGCGGGTGACCGACGCCTTGGCGTCCGCATCGTCGCCGGACACGAAGACCGTCGTGGGCTCGGGCAGCGTTTCGGGGTGGGTCATCAGATCGGCGTTGAGCGTGTTGAGGGCCTTCACCACCCGGGTGCGGGGGAAGGCCCGCTGGATCTGCTCCGCGAGGGAGTCGGTGTCCTTGACGAACAGGGTGGGCGGCATCCCCGCAGAGAAGTCGAGCGGGTTGGCGACGTCGACGAGGACCTTGCCGGCCAGGTTGTCCTCCCCCGCCAGACGGAGGACGTCGAGAGAAGCGCCGCCGTTCGTGGCGTTGAAGACGGTCTCCGCCCCAGCCGCGGCGTCGGCGAAGGTCGCCAGCCGCACGGTGGGATGGTCGGCCGCCCACTCGGCGTACGACGCGCCGCTCGTCGCGCCGCCGCCAGGCTGCGCCATGGTGGCGTGGGGGTCGCGGGTGCCGACGGTCACCTCGCGGCCCAGCTCTGCGAGGCGGGCTGCGATGCTGCGGCCGACCATTCCGGTACCGAGGACTGCGTACGTCATCGAAGGGACTCCTGAACCTCGAAGGTAGACGGATCTGTCTGTGTCACGCTGCACGCTAGCAGACAGATCTGTCTACTTCCAGGGGTAGGCTGTCCGCGTGCACCCTCCCTCCCGCCGCCCGAGCGCCGCCCGCCAGCGGATCCTCGACACGGCCTTCCGGCTCTTCTACGCCCACGGCGTCCGTGCTGTCGGAGTGGACCGGATCATCGCGGAGTCGGGCGTGGCCAAGGCGACGCTCTACAAGCACTTCGCCGCCAAGGACGACCTGGTCCTGGCCTACCTCGACGTCGTCGACGAGACCTGGACCGGCCAGCTCCGGGCCGCTGCGGCCGCCGCGGGGCCACGTCCGGCCGACCAGCTCGTCGGCATCTTCGACGCCCTCGACCGTGCGTGCCGCCGCGACGGGTATCGCGGGTGCGCCTTCATCAACGCGGCCGCCGAGAGCGAGCCCGGCTCCCCCGTGCATGCCCGCACCCTGGCTCACAAGGATGGCGTGCGCAGCTGGCTGCGAGACCTCGCCCAGACCGCGGGAGCCGCCAACCCCGACCGCCTCGCCAGGACGCTGACCCTGTTGCTCGACGGGGGCCTGGCGAGTGGTTCCCTCGACGGCGGCAGCGACGCGCCGGCGGCCGGCAAGGCAGCGGCACGGACCCTGGTGGAAGCGGCCGTCGGCAAAGCATAACTGACAAAGATTGATTTCTGTCAGCCCATAGTCCATCCTGGTCCGTGTGAACCACACGACCGGCCAGGCGACGCCACCGTCCTTGACCCGTGAGTCGATCCTCGACGCGGCCGAACAGGTCCTTCGGCGCTATGGCCCGGCCAAGGCATCCGTGGTCGACGTCGCTCGCGCACTCGACGTCAGCCACGGGAGCGTCTACCGGCACTTCCCCAGCAAGGCCGCTCTCCGTGACGCGGTGACCGAGCGATGGCTGGACAGGGTCTCCGCACCGCTCGACGAGGTTGTCTTCGGGCGAGGCACGGCTGCGGCGAGGTTGCGCGGGTGGCTCGACCTCCTGACCACCACCAAGCAGACGATGGCGGCGCAGGACCCCGAGCTGTTCGAGACCTTCCACCAGCTCACCTTGGCCTCACGCGAGGTCGTCGCCGCCCACCTGGCCAGGCTCGCCGACCAGCTGGCCCAGATCACCGCGGACGGGATCGCGTCCGGCGAGTTCGCCACCTCCGATCCGGCCATGACCGGCTGGGCGATCCTGCATGCCACGGCCCGCTTCCACCATCCCGCGCTCTCCGGCGAGTGGGGTGACCGAGCCGCCATGACCCGCGAGCTGGATGCCGTCCACGGTCTGATCCTGCGCGGACTCCAGACCCGCGGGTGAGCACCCCACAGTCGTTCTGCACGCGTTCGTCGACGCATCGAAGGAGTCACCATGAAGATCGCAGAGAGCGTCATCATCATCACCGGCGCCAGCGCGGGTATCGGCCTGGAGACCGCGCGGCACCTGCACCGAGGCGGTGCCCGGCTGGTCCTCGCGGCTCGCGACAGCAACGGCCTGGACGCGCTCGAGCATGAGCTCCCGGGCGCCGTGGCCCTCCCGACCGACGTCACAGACCCCGCCCAGGCGGTCCGTCTGGTCGAGGAGACGGTCGCACGGTTCGGCCGGATCGACGTGCTGGTCAACAACGCGGGACGAGCCATGGCCCGGCCCGTCGAGCACATCGACCTCGCCGACTACTCCGACCTGCTCGATCTGAACGTGGTCGCGCCCCTGCGGCTGATGCAGCTGGTCATCCCCCTGATGCGCCAGCAGGGCGCCGGGCAGATCGTGAACGTGAGCTCCCAGGCCTCGACCAAGTACATCCCGTTCATCGCCGGTTACGCGTCGACCAAGTTCGCGCTCAACAACCTGTCACTCACCGCGCGCGAGGAGCTCGCCAAGGACGGCATCACCGTGAGCATCGTCAAGCCGGGAATCGTCGACACCGACTTCGGGCAGCACACCCCGAGCCCCGAGCCAGCAGCGCTGCGCCGCGACTCGGAAGGGCGGCTGCTGCCCCATGTCATCTCGCCCGCGGCGGTCGCCGCGGCGGTCGCCGAGGTCATCGAGTCCGGGGACGCTGAGCTGGACCTGGTCGAGGCGTAGGGCGCTGGACCAGCCTCCGCTCCTGGGCGGCTCCTGCGGCTCCGATGCCACGGACGGTCGATCCACGGGCTCAACGGGTCAGGACGATCTTGCCGAAGACATCCCCTTGAGCCAGGGCGGCCAGACCGTCGCGTGCTCCGTCCATCGGCAAGACCCGATCGATGACAGGGCGAATCCCGGTGGCGCGCAGGAACGCGACCAAGGAGGCCAACTCGTCGCGGGTGCCCATCGTCGAGCCAAGCACCTTGAGCTGGTGGAAGTAGATCCTCCGCAGGCCCATGTCGGGTACGTCGACTCCGGAGGTTGCTCCGCTGATCACCAGGGTTCCACCGAAGCGCAACGACTGGATCGAGTGGAGCCAGGTTGCCTTCCCCACCGTTTCCATCACCGCGTCCACGGCGACCGGTAGCCGCGCGCCGGTCTCGAAGACCTCGTGCGCGCCCAGGCGCAGCGCCTGCTGCCGCCTCTGGTCGTCACGACTCGTGACCAGCACCCTGAGCCCACCAGCGCGGGCCAGGCTGATGAGCGCAGTCGACATCCCTCCACCGGCGCCTTGAATCAGGACTGTGTCTCCGGGCTTGCATGCACCTTGAACGAACAGCATTCGGTATGCCGTCAGCCACGCGGTCGGGAGGCAGGCCGCTTCCTCGAAGCTCAGGCTGTCCGGCTTCCTCACGACATTGCGACTGGGCACGACGACCACATCTGCGAGCGTCCCCTGGAAGCGCTCGCTCAGGATCGACCGGTCCGGATCGAGAGTCTCGTCGCCAGCGAAGTCGGGGTTGCTGATGACGGCATGCACGATGACCTCGTTGCCGTCCCCGTCCACCCCCGCCGCGTCGCAGCCCAGGATCATAGGCAGTCGCTCCGCCTTGATGCCGACACCACGCAACGTCCACAAGTCGTGATGGTTGAGGCTGGCCGCCTTGACAAAGACAGCGGTCCACCCCTGCGGGACCTCGGGAGTTGGACGCTCGCCCACCACGAGTCCGCTCAACGGATCCCCGGTTGAGAACGACTGCGCGTACACCGCAAACATGGTCACAGCCTATGTGCGGAGCATCGGCCCGCTCGATCTATGAATCGATAGATTTGGAAGTATTGACGTGACCGACCCCACCGGCCTAGCGTCTTGACGAGACGGCAACGGAGGACGCGTGAACATGGAACGGTACGACGTCATCGTGGTGGGTGCAGGGTCGTCCGGCGCCACCTTGGCCACTCGATTGTCTGAGAACAACGCGCGCAACGTGCTCCTGGTCGAGGCTGGTCCGCACTTCAAGACCATGTCGGACTTCCCACCGGAGTCGGCGCAGGTTCGCTCGATGGGTGCGGCTATGCCGGGGCATCCCAACAACTGGTCCTTCGTCGGGGACCTGAGGCCTGGTCACTCATACCCGATGCCTCGAGGGAAGATCGTCGGTGGATCGAGCGCCCTCAACGGGGTCTACTTCATTCGCGCCAGGCCCGACGACTTCGACGAATGGGCGAAGGCTGGCAACGACGAGTGGGCGTTCGACAAGGTCTGGCCGTTCTACATCAAGGCCGAGACGGATCACGACTTCGATGACGACGAGCACGGCAAGACCGGTCCGATGCCGATCAAGCGCCCAGGTCACGAGCAGTTGCGTCCCGTGTCCTTGGCCTTTCTCCAAGCCTGCCGCGAACTGGGGTTCCCCTACGAGGACGACAAGAACCACTCGCGAGGTCCGAGCGGCGCCGGCCTGGTGCCACAGAACTCCCTTGACGGGCTGCGGATGAACACCGCCGTGACCTACCTTTCGCAGGCAATCGGACGGACCAACTTCAGCCTGCTCGACAACACCCTGGTCGAGCGGATCCTCATCGAGGACGGCGTCGCCACGGGGGTGCTGGCGCGACGCGACGGCCGGCAGATCCAACTCATGTCGGACGAGGTCATCTTGTGTGCGGGGGGCCTCAAGACACCCCAATTGCTCCAGCTCTCGGGCATCGGCCCTGCTGACCTCCTGAGCAGTCACGGCATCCCCGTCGTGCGCGACGCTCCCGTGGGCAGGCATGTTCACGACCACCCCTCGATGGCCGTCAACTACAAGATCGACCGCTTCGAAGAACCCGAGAGCGCGAGGCGAGCAGGCCCCCTCCAGGTCGTCCTGAGCCACACGTCCCCAGACGCGACAGACTCAGATGATCTGCAGATCAGCTGCCTCTCGGCGACGTTCGAGCGCTCCATGCGCGCTGCCGATCACGAGACCGGCTGGCGCTCGCGGCTTCCGGTGTGGGCCAGTCGTCCCTTCAAGACGGCGCGCGCCCTGGTCGGCCTCAGTCCCAAGGTGGTCGTCTCCTACATCGCCGGACAGAACCAACTGCAACTGCTGTGCCAACTGCACATGGAGCACAGCGAGGGAGAGATCAATCTGCGGTCGGCCGACCCGAACGACGACCCGGCGATCAATCTCAACTACCTGTCGAACCCCGACGACCTGCCACGTATCCGCTACAACGTCAACGTGGCCCTGAGGATCCTCGACTCGCCTGCTTTCAAGGCGCTGGGCGCGCGGGTCATCTCACCGACCCCCGAGACCATCGCCGACGACGACCTCCTGGATGCCTGGATCTCGGAGAACCTCGGCACGGCCGCCCACACCGTGGGCGGAGCCCGGATGGGTCCGAACGAGAACGAAGCCGTGGTCGACCAGTACGGCCGTGTCTACGGAGTGTCTGGGCTGCGGGTTGCGGACATCTCGATCCTGCCCAACATCATCCGGCGCAGCCCGCACGCGACGGCCGTCATGATCGGTGAGCGGATTGCTGGCTTCTACGACTGAGGTGGGGTCGGCCCTGATCGACTCGCTGGACGACCTCGCCCTCGTGGGGGTCACCCTGGTGCCGCACCGAGAGCCGATCAGTGCGGACACCGTGACGGAGGTGGTGGTCGCCACTGCTGACGCCGGGTTCGGAGGGGTCTCCGCCTGGTCGATGCACCATCACTGGTTCGTCGACGACGGTAGGCGGTCTGAGGAGTACTTCGACCTGCACCGCGAGCGGGGCCTGCGGATCGTGTCCGCGTCGCTGTTCACCGAGTGGGCGAGGGGCGAGATCCGGGCTACCACCGAAGCCATCACGAAGCTTGCGCACTTCGCGGAACGGGCTGGCTCTCCTCGCCTCGTGGCGACCTGCATCGAAGCCGGTGCCGCTCCGGACCGGGCCGCCGTCGCGCAACTCCGGCTGGCCTGTGACCTCGCGGCTGCGCGTGGCCTGCAGGTCAGCTACGAGTTCATTCCCGGGACGCGGGTCCCGGACCTGCGCGCGGCACTGCGTCTGCTGGAGGACGTGGACCGGGACAACCTCGGCATCGTCCTGGATGCCTGGCAGTGGTTCCGGTCCCCCGGGGGTCCCGACTGGGACGCGCTGGCGGCGACCCCATCCGACCGGATCCACCTGCTCCAGATCGACGACGCACCGTTTCAGCCCGCCCACGATCTGCACGGAGAGTCCGCGGGGGCGCGGCTGCTCCCCGGCGAGGGCTCGATCCAACTGGTGGCGCTGCTCGACCGGCTGAACGACGCTGCAGCAAGACCGGTCATCTCCGTTGAAGTGCTCAACCCCCGGCGCCTCGTCGATCAGGGGGCCCGGGCGTGGGCCCGCGACCAGTACGACGCAGCCGCGGCGGTGGTGCATGCTCACTGGGCATCCGTGGCCACCCGCCAGGACTAGCACCCATCCGCGCCTTGGATGCCAGGAAGTCACTCCTGGGTCGGCTCCGGCGCGACTCGCGGTCCCCTCATCACGATCACGACCGCGAATGCCAAGGCGACCGTGGCGAAGCCTGCGAGCGCCGGGGCTGGCCCGACCAGACTGCCCACCCAGCCCAGCGCCAGCGCGCCGATCGGCAGCAACCCCGCCCAGGCCACCAGGAAGATGGCCATCAGCCTGCCCCTCCCCTCCTCGGGAGCGACCAGCTGCAGGGTCGTCTGCAGGTTGGTCATCACCGAGAAGTTCAGGCAGGCGATGACGGCCGTCAGCACGAGGGACAGAGCCGTGCTGCGGGAGAACGAGAACAGGACGAGTGTCAGGCACATCGCCACCATCTGAGTGCCGATGCGAGCAATGCTCGGGAGCGACCGTCGCGAACTGGTCAGCAGTGCTCCCGCGGCAGCTCCGAACCCGGTGAGCACCAGAAGGGCGGTGAACGTGCCGTCGTCGCCATCGAGGACGCGAAAGGCGAAGACAGGCAGCTGCGAGACGTAGGACGAGGAGAACAGGGCCGCGACCGCTACCATCGAGAGGGCCAGCAACGCAGGTGGTCGGGCGCTCGCGATCCGGAACCCGTCGAAGAACTGGGCGAGGCTCGAGGCCGAAGGCTCCAACAGCGCGACCGTGCGCACTCGGAGACGGGCGAGCAGATAGGCAGTGACGAGGCTCGTCCCCGCGAAGACCGCGAACGCCGCGCGGGCTCCCCAGCCGACGAGGATCGGCGTGGCGAGGGCCGGGCCCGCGACCCTCGAGAGGTTCAGGGCGACCGCTTGGAGGCCCACCGCGCTGGGCATGTCTGTGCTCGGCACCGCGTTGACCATCACGGCCTGGTGCGCGGGCGCGCTGATCGCCTGGACGGTGCCGATCGCGAAGGCGAAGCCGAACACGACGGCCGTCTCCGAGTCTGACGGCGTCGCCGTGAGCGCGCCGACCAGGCCGATGGCCAAGGCCCCGGTCAGCGCCTGGCCCCAGGCGACGATCCGGCGGCGTTCCATCCGATCGGCCAGGACGCCTGCGAACGGCGCGAACAGCAGAACCGGGCACAGGTTGAAGAAGAACAGGAGGCCCAACATGAGAGAGTCTCCGTCCGACCGCCGAGCCACCAGCCACTGCATCGACACGTTCGAGACCCAGAAGCCCAGCTGGGTGACCAGGTGTGTCGACCAGAGCACGAAGTAGGCACGGTGCCGGAGGCTCCGGAAGGCGCCGGTCGAGGGCACCCGGGCCAGGAACCGCCCCAACAGTCCGAGCGGAGGATCAGGCGGGGACCCTACCTCCGCACCCATCACGAAGGTCCGGGACAGAGCACCGGACTAGCCATCCGAGGGGTCGCTCATCTTGCTCTCGACCAGGGTCTTGACGTGACTCAGCACGGGCTTGCTGGTGGCGGTGAGCTGAAGATCGTCGGCGTCGACGAAGAAGATCCGCAGGGGGACCTTGTAGCTGGCCAGCCGCTCCTTGAGGAAGGTACGCACCTCGTGCTCCGATGGCGAGCTGTTGTCACGGGCCACGGCGACGGCGACGATCACTTCGCCCAGGTCGGCGTCAGGTGCTCCGACGACTGACGCCACTCGGATGTCGGGGTGCTCGTAGAGCGCAGCCTCGACCTCCGCGGGCGAGACGTTGGCCGCGCTGGTGCGGATGACCTCGGAGATCCGACCGGTCCAGTGCAGGTAGCCCTCGTCGTCGAGATAGCCCCCGTCCTTGGTCCGGTAGTACCCGGCATCGTCGAGGTAGTCCTCGGGGAACACCTTGTGGTAGCCGCGCATGACCCGAGTGCCCTTGATGGCGATCTCCCCGAAGGCGTTGGCGGGAAGGGTCGCTCCGGTGTCTGGGTCGATCACCTTGATCGACATGCCAGGCAACGCCCTCCCGTGAGTGGTGGTCCGCAACTCCACGGGGGAGTCCCAGGGGATCGACGACGCCAAGGTCAGTGCCTCGCTGAGACCCAGTGAGGCGCCGCCGAACGGATGGTCAGGTGGCAGGTCGACGTACTTGGCGAAGGCGCCCCGCGGCACGATCCGCAGGCTCGAAAGGTCTGCGGGATGCGCCTCCATCGCCTCCTCCAACGCCGTCAGCTGAGGAGCCGTCACGTGCATCACGGTGACTCCGTGGGCCTCGATCAACCTCAGGGCCTCGGCAGGGTTGAAGGTCTCCTCGAGCACGAGGGTGGCACCTGCACCCAGCGCCGCGCCGAGGAGCCAGGCTGCACCGGCACTCCAGAACAGAGGGTAGGTTCCCCAGAGGACGTCGTCGGGCCGCAGGGTGAACTGCTCCCAGATGTAGTTGAACTGGACTGAGACGCTGCGATGGGTGTGAATGACGCCTTTCGCCGGGCCGGAGGTGCCCGAGGTGTAGATCACGAGGGCATCGTCGGTGGGGTGTACCTCGCCCTCGACCGCCTCGAGGTACTCCGCCGACAAGTCCGGCGCCGCATCGAGGAAGGACTGCCATGCATGCACGTGGCCCACGTCCTCGGCATCGCCCAGGGCGATCACCTCTCGGAGGAAAGGCAGGTCTTCGCTGTAGAGGGGGGCGCCGCTCGTGAGCTCCGGGACGGCCGCGACCAGGTCGTCCAGGTAGGCATGGCGGAGGAGGCGGTCCTGAAGGACGACGATCGAGGCGTCGGCGTGGCGCAGGAGCTGGTGGAGCTTGACGGCTGGCTCGTAGGTACTCAGCGAGACGGTGACCGCCCCCAGGGACATCCCCGCGAACGCGGCGATCACCCACTCGGGTCGGTTGCCCATGATCAACGCGATGCGGGTGCCCTTCGTGACCCCGAGCCCCAACAGCGCCCGTTCCATCCGGGTGACCTCGTCGTGCAGTCGCTGATAGGACCAGGACTCGCCCTCAAACACCAGGGCCGGACGATCGCCCCACTGCTGGGCTATCCGGTCCAGGAAGTGTGCGACTGTCAGGTCCGCATCATGGTGGATGGCGTCGTGTGACACGGTGCCTCAGTTCTCAGCTCGCTCGGTCGATCAGGTCGGCAACGCGCTCGCCGATCATCACGGCGGTGGCTGCCGGGCCTCTCCTGATGATGCTCGGCATGATCGAGATGTCAGCGACCCGGAGCCCCTCGACCCCGTGGACCCTGCAATGTTGGTCGACGACAGAAGTGGCGTCATCGGAGGTCCCCATCCGCACACTGGAGGTCGTGTGGAGCGAGGTGCCGATATTGGCCAGGACCCAGGCGGCCAACCCTTCGTCGGTGGCGAACTGGCGACCCACCGGATCGACGACTTTGGCCCCGATCCGCCGGAACTCCGGTGCGTGCAGGATGTCGAGCCCGAGTCGGACGTTCGCGATGATTCGGGGCAGGTCACGTGGATCGGAGAGGTAGTTCAGACTGATCCCCGGCGCTTCTCTCGGGTCGGAGGACTTCAAGTAGATCTCGCCTGTGCTCTGCTCAGCGTCCAGGCTGCACAGGAAGATCAGGTTGTCCTGGTTCCGAGCCTGTGTCATCACCAGCCGCTTGTCGAGCCGGCGCAGCGCGGACAGGGTCGCCACGGGTCGCTTGAGATAGGACGGCACGCCTCGACGCCCCGTCGCGGCTCCCAACATCCTGGAGTAGGAAGCCGAGCCACACGTGATCTGCAGGTCGCTGTCGGTCGTCGACACCGGTGACGTGTGGTTGAGACAGACTTGGAACGGCATGAAGTTCGGCGGAAGCGGGCTGCCCTCCTCCCGCACGCGATAGTTCACAAAGACGGAGGGGTGGTCCTTGACGTTCTGGCCGACACCCGGACTGTCGACGACGACCTCGATGCCGTGCTTCCGCAGGCTGTCAGCCGGCCCTATCCCGGACAGCATGAGGAGGTGGGGCGACTTGATGCCACTCGCCGAAAGGACGATCTCGGCACCGCGGAAGACCTCGAGCTTCCCCCCACGTTCGGTCTCCACGCCGACAGCACGCGTGCCCTCCAGCACCACGCGGCGCACGAGCGTCTCCGCCAGGATCTTCAGATTGGGCCGGCCCCGGGCCGGAGCCAGGTACATCGCCGCGGCATTCATCCGATACCCGTCGACGCAGTTGCGCGGGATGGGCCCTACCCCCTCAGGAGCCGGTGCGTTCTTGTCCGGCTCCTCCTTGTAGCCAAGTCCGAGGCAGGCGTCGATGAACGCCCGGGAGACGGGTCGGAGGTCGCTCTCCGCTGGACGCTTGACAGGCATCGGCCCGTCCTGGCCGTGGTACTCATCGTCGAAGTCGAGGTCACGCTCGCTCTTCTTGAAGAACGGCAACACCTGGTCATAGGACCATAGGTCGTGCCCGAGCTCGGCCCACCGGTCGAAGTCCTCGCGGCGCCCCCGGATGAAGTAGGTCCCATTGACAGCGCTGGACCCGCCTGCGATCTTGCCCCGCGCCAACGGATAGCTCCGCCCGGGGACGATCTGGCCCACGAACGACCAGTTGTAGGGATGGCCTGGAAAGCTGCTGGCCATCGACCGGGCTCGCGACACCTCGTCGGGGAAGTCCTCGATCGTGACGAAGTCGGGCCCGGCCTCGAGAAGCAGCACCTGTCGATCCGGATTCTCCGAGAGTCGCGCGGCGAGCGCACACCCCGCCGATCCAGCCCCGACGACGATCACGTCGTAGCTTCGGTCCGTCATGCCGGGCACCCTTCTGTCGACCCCACCCGGACAGCTCATCGCGCTGCATGGTTCTATAGTTTTCGAACCATCTGAACGTATGGCGGGCCGTTCTCACTGTCAAGAGCGGGCCGGCACGCGATGCCGCTCACGGCACGTCGAGGCGGTCCCCCCAGTCCGCGAGCTGCGGAACGAGCATCGGCCACCGCACGAACAGGGACTCTCCCGACTCTCGCGCGGCCTGCCCTCGCTCCACCCACTCCCGGTCACCCCAGGGCGGCTCGACCAACTCGGAGCCCGGGATCAGTGCGGCGACCGCTTCGGATGTCGCCCGTGTGTGGTTGGCATCGCTCGCGCCGCTGCGGAAGACCAGCGCCGGCGTTCGCATCGCCTCGATCTCGGCGTTCGGCAGCCCCGCGACGATGTAGCCCTCTCTGGGCACGTACGCGAGCATCCAGCGCTCCATCGTGGCGATGAACTCCGACGGATCGAGGGCCAGGATCCGGTCCCGGTTCCGCGGATTGCGCTCGATCACCTCCTGCCAGGTCGGCAGGGCCGCGACCGCCTCCATGCCGTCGCTCCATGCCGCCGCGATCGAGTCACCGCAGTAGTGACACCCCAACATCATCGAGCCGTACGTTCCGCCGACGGTCCACCAGATCGCGAGGGCCGCCGTGACGTCCGGGTGACGGGCCGCCGCCAGCAGTGAGACGCGGGAGCCACCGGAACCACCTGCGATCACGACCGGCCCGACCCCGAGTTCGCGGACCAGGCCGGCGAGAGCATCGGCCTGGACGTCGGACTCAGTGGCCCCTGTGAA
The DNA here is from genome assembly GCA_964542635.1 of uncultured Nocardioides sp. Lineage (GTDB taxonomy): Bacteria > Actinomycetota > Actinomycetes > Propionibacteriales > Nocardioidaceae > Nocardioides. The sequence continues at coordinate 26,650 of CAZIVD010000036.1, forward strand.
CGAGACCGACGAGGCGCCACAGTTCGGGCGGTCCCAGATGATCACCCGGCGGCCGCGCTCCGCGAGCGCCTGCGCCGTCTCACGCACCCCGCCATAGTCCTTGCTGAACCGCCCCCCAGGGGTGAGGATCCAGTTCTGGTCACCCTCCCCGTACACCTCGTAGGCGATCTCGACATCGTCTTCCAGCACGACCGTGGGCATGGGGGCTCCTGTCCTTCCGTAGATCACCGGCCTCGATCCACACCGACAGTTGTCGGGCCGCGTCTCGGGGCACTACAGTGCAAATCGTTTTGATGATACTGGAACTTTGACATCGTAGGGAGTGGGCAGAGGGCCGAGCGCGATGAGCACAGTAGTGGTGACCGGCGGTGGTGGAGGCATCGGACGCGCCATCTGCCACCGTCTGGCGGAGGGGGGCTGGGATGTCGTGGCGGTCGGTCGCACGGCCGAGCCGCTGTCGGCACTGGGCTGTCGGACGTTCCTGGCGGACGTCCGTGACGTCGAGCGGATCGCGGAGCTCGCCGACTCCCTGGAGACCTGCGACGCCCTGGTCAACTGCGCCGGCGGACAGTTCCTCTCGGCTGCCGACGACATCTCACCGAACGGCTGGCAGGCAGTCCTCCAGACGAATCTGACCGGCACCTGGAACGTCTGCCAGGCGCTGCACCCGATGCTCGCGCAGGGCACAGGAGGCTCGATCGTCAACGTCGTCGCCAACGTCTGGCAGCGCGCTGCCCCGAACATGGCGCACTCCGGTGCAGCCCGGGCCGGTGTCGTCTCGCTGACCCGCACTCTCGCGGTCGAGTGGGGGCCACGTGTCCGGGTCAACACACTCTCGCCCGGCATCGTCGACACCCCCGCGCTGCGTCGCTACGGCAACGACATCGACATGATGGCAGCCCGCACGCCCTTGGGGCGCCCCGGCACCCCCGAGGAGATCGCCACCGTCGCGGAGTTCCTCGTCTCCCCTGCGTCCTCCTTCATCACCGGCGCGACCTTGGTGGCCGACGGTGGAATCCAACTCATCTGAGCCGAGGATCAATGCGATGAAGGAGATCGGCGGGCTGCTCGGTGTCGAGGGTGACCGGGTGCGGGTCCCCGACGGCTGGGACAACCTGTGGGGTGGCACCTACGGCGGCTACGTCGCCGCTGCGCTCGTCCACGCCTTCGAGAGCCGGACTCCCCCGGGCATGGAGCTGGCGGGTGCCCACGTGTCGTTCCCCCGGCCGTTGCAGCCCGGTCGGGACGCGGGACTCCTCGTCGAGACTCATCACCAAGGCGCGAGCGCGGCGGCCTTCTCGGGGCGACTGACGCAGGAAGGCGAGACACAGGCGGTCGGCATCGCGTGGGCGACCCGCCATGACGACCTGCCCTCCCTGGTTGACGTGAGTTGTCCCGTGGTCGGCCCGCCGGAGTCGTACGCCACCCGCCTGGGCGGACCGCGCCATACCTTCTTTGAGCGTGACCTCGAAGTCCGCCAGGTCGAGAGTCGGGACGACTCACGAACGGTCCTGCAGTGGATGCGCCTGCCTTCGCTGGAAATGGGGGACGAGGACACCTGGAGCGTCGCCGGCCTGGCCCTCGTGGCCGACATGATCGGTGCCGGTCAGGTACGAGCGACCCGACACGCGATCGGCGACGCCTACGGCGCGATCTCGCTCGACCTCTCCGTCCAGGTCGCCGCTCCGGGCCGTGGCGCCTGGCTCCTCGGCGTCTTCGACAACCTCGCACTCGACAGCGGTCGCACCATCGGCCGAGGCTTCCTCTACGACCAGTCGGGCACGCTCATAGCGGTGCTGACTCAGCAGTCGCTGGTTCGCAGGTTCCCTTAGTCGCGTCCGGGGCGGCAGCGTGGCCGTGGTGGGGCTGGCCGTTGGCAGTGGACTAGTCGCGTGGGAGCAGGACCTCTCCGGAGCCGCGCACCAGCACCTCGTCGCGTTGGTTGGTGGTCAGGAAGTCGATGTGCACGCGGCCCTGGGAGCGGTCCAGAGCGTCGGACTTCGCAGTCACGGTGCCCTTCATGTAGGTGACGTCTCCCACGAGCGCGGGGGCACGGTACTGGCACTTGGAGTGCTCGACGAAGCCCCACTCGCCGGCCCAGGAACCCAGGTAGTCCAGGGCCCAAGCTCCGAGAGAGGCCCCGTAGCCGTAGGCGCGCGGCATGCCGATGCGCCGGGCGTACTTGGAGTCCAGGTGCCCGCGCGAGGCGCCGTAGTAGGCGCCGTCGGCGAACTCCGGGTCCCACGCCGCATGGTCCTCGTTGACCGACATCTCGGCGGTCCAGCCACTGTCGCTCGGCGCCACGAGTGGCGTGCGGTACATCGCGTTCCACAGGTTCATCGTGTAGGCACGCCACTCGGTCGCGAAGGAGACGACACTGTGGGGCCCCATCACCTTCACGGGGAGCTCATCGCCCACCTCGACACTGTCGAAGCCGCGAGGATCATGTCCCAGGCTCAGGATCGAGCTGACGTAGTCGTGCCGCTCCTTGATGATGGCCTCGAGTTCCTCGTCGCTCCAGTCCGGCTCGTCCTCCTGTCCGGTGAACGCTGCCGCCTCACGAGCAGCCGCCGGCTGATAGCGGACAGCGGCCGACCGCTGGATCGCGACCTTCTCGCCCTTCTGATTCACGTAGTGGTTGTCTCCGCGTTGGATGACAGCAGGCCCGGCGAACGACGTCGTGGTCCGCCGGTAGTCGAACGCCATCTGGTCGACGGTCAACGTGTCACCCGGGAAGATGCGCGGACCGAAGAACCACCACTCGTCGCCGGCGAACAGCATGTGGGACTGAGGGATGTGCCCCTGGACGGCAGGCCGGGCGCCATGACCGGCCTCCGTGACGATCGTGAAGGACTGAGGTGCGACGATCCGCCCGAACCGAGACTCGGCAGCGTATGCCTCGTTATAGAAGAGCGGGTTGGGATGGTGCATGGCCTGGGCCCAGCGCCGGATCTCGTTGACGTGCACGGGTTCCACCGCCCCGTTGCGGTGGAAGGGCACCCCCAACCAGCGGTCGATGTCGGTGGTGTCGAGGGTGTCGCTCATGGTCTGCTCCTTGTCGAAGATGCCTGGTCGTGGAGGCGTGGATGGATCAAGAGGCGCCGCTGGCGATGAGGTCCGCGGCCCGCTCGCCGATCATGACGGCGGTGGCCGCGGGGCCGCGCCGGACGATGGTCGGCATGATCGAGACGTCAGCCACGCGCAGGCCTTGCACGCCGTACACCCTGCAGTTCTGGTCCACCACGGCCGTCGGGTCGTCGGCCGTTCCCATGCGCGCGGTCGATGTGGTGTGAGCCGAGGAGTTCAGGTGCTCCCGGATCCAGGTGCCGAGCTCGTTGTCGGTGACGTTCCCGGAGGGGGTCGGGTCGACGACCTTGACCCCCATCCGGCGAAACTCCGGAGACTCGAGGATCTCAAGGGCGACGCGGAGGTTCGCGACCAGGCGCGGCAGGTCGGCGGAGTCGGACAGGTAGTTGAACCGCACGTCGGGCACATCGGACGGCTCGGCCGACCTCAAGGTGAGCTCGCCCTCGCTCTGCTCGGCATCGAGGCTGCACAGAAGGACCAGATTGTCCTGGTTCCGTGCCTGCTCGAGGACGAGCTTCCGGTCAAGCTTCGAGAGCGCCTTCAACGTCGCGACCGGACGCTTCAGGTATGACGGGAGCCTGCGGCGACCTCCCTCGTCGGTCGGTGCCAGCATCTTGGCGTACGACGCTGCGCCGCACGTGATCTGCAGGTCCCCCACGGTCCGGGACGACGGGCCCGTGAGGTTGAGGCACACCTGGAGCGGCATGAAGTCCGGCGGCAGCGGACCGCCGTCGTCTCGCACGCGGTAGTTCACGAAGAACGAGGGATGGTCCTTCAGCCCCTTGCCGACACCCGGACTGTCATGAACGACCTCGATCCCGTGGGCCCTCAGCTCGTCAGCAGGCCCGACGCCCGACAGCAGGAGCACGTGCGGGGATTTGATGCCGCTCGTGCACAGGACGGTCTCTTCGCCTCGGAACTCGACCAACCGACCAGCCTGCTCGGCCTCGACACCAACGGCCCTCGTCCCCCGGAAGAGGACCCGCCTGACGAAGGTCTCGGGCGAGATCGTCAGGTTCGGTCGACCCTTGGCCCGAGAGAGGTAGGTCGCGGCGGTATTCATCCGGTATCCGTCGACACAGTTGCGAGGGATCGGCCCGACTCCCTCAGGCGCGGGCGAGTTCTTGTCCGGATCCGCCGGGTAGCCCAGTCGGAGGGCGGACTCGATGAACGCCTGCGAGACCGGACGCAGGTCTGCGTCGCCCGGCCGCTTGACCGGCATCGGCCCGTCGCGCCCGTGGTACTCGTTGTCGAAGTCGAGATCGTGCTCGCTCCGCTTGAAGTACGGGAGGACCTGGTCATAGGCCCACCCGTCGAGGCCCAACGACGCCCAGTGGTCGAAGTCCTCGCGACGTCCCCGGATGAAGTAGGTCCCGTTGACCGAGCTCGAGCCTCCGAAGATCTTGCCTCTGGCCAGCGGATAGCTGCGCCCCGGCAGAATCTCCCCGACGAAGGACCAGTTGAAGGGATGGCCGGGGAAGCTCGCGGCCATGGAGCGTGCCTTGGACACCTCCTCCGGGAAGTCCCCGATCCGGTCGAAGTACTGACCGGCCTCGATCAGCAGCACCGTGCGCGAGGGGTCTTCCGAGAGCCGCGACGCCAGCGCACAGCCCGCTGAGCCGGCGCCGACCACGATGACGTCGTAGCTGTCCCCTCCGGCCGTCGGACTCATCGACCGGACTCAGGGAATGTCATGGGCGAACTCCTCCGAGATGTGCCCGGCAGCCTCGAGGTCGGCGTACTCCTGCCCGGTGATGCCCAGTTCCTCGTAGAGCTCGTGGTTGTGCTCTCCCAGCCGCACAGGCGGGAGCCGGGGCTGGACGCGCTCACCGTCCTTGCGCCAGAAGGGCCCTGGATAGTCGTAGGTGCCGACGTCGGCCTGGGACATCTCGACGAAGAACCCTCGCTCCCTCAGGTGCGGGTCGACGAAGGCCTCGTCGTTGCTGAGGACCGGTCCCGCTGCGATCCCCGCGGACTGCAGGATCTCTGCCGCCCGGCGGTGTTCGAGGTGCCGGGTCCATCCGGAGATGATCTCGTCGATCTCGTCGTGGTTGGCTCGGCGCTTGGTGAGCGTGTTGAACCGGACGTCGTCGACGAGTTCCTCCTTGTCCAGCACGCGGCACAGTGCTGCCCAGTCGGCATCGTCGAACAGGGTGAGGACGACCCAGTCGTCGTCACCGGCGCACGGATAGACACCCTGCACCCACTTGCGAGATCGGTTCCCGGTGCTCTCGATGTCCTCACCAGTGGCCGACGCGCGGAGCACGAGCGGACCGATGAGGTTGATGAACATCTCCACCAGCGAGACTTCCACCAGCACGCCATGCCCCGTGCGCCGCCTGTGGTGCAGGGCCAGGATCGTGCCGTACGCCGCCGCGATGGCGCCGGCGTTGTCGGCGGGGACTGCCCATGAGTTCGCCTCCGGCCCGCGCCCCCCGTAGGTGCGGAGCAGGTCGTCGCCCCCGAAGCCCTCGACCTGGATGCCGAGCGCCTTGTGGTTGCGCCAGGGGCCGGTCATCCCGAAGGCGGACACCCGGACATAGCTGACCTGGGGGTTGATCTCCTGCAGCCACTCCCACGTGACACCGAGCTTGTCCATGACCCCCGGGGCGGAGTTCTCAACGACGACGTCAGCGGTCCTGACGAGCCGCGCCAGCACATCCCTTGCCTCCTGGCGCCGCAGGTCCATGGTCATAGAGCGCTTGTTGCGGCTGGTCAGATTGAACAACGGGAACCGGTTCCACGGTCGCTCTCCCGGCTCCTTCTCGGGATAGCCGCTACCGAGAGACGGCATTCCGACCAGTGACTCGCGCGTGGGGCGGGCACGGTTTCCACGGGTCATGGGGACGAACAACTGCGGGTTCTCGACGCGGATGACGTCCGCGCCCAGGTCGCCGAGGGCCATGGTCCCGTAAGGGCCGGCCAGCACGATGCCGAAGTCGATGACGCGCACGCCCTCCAGGGGGAGCCCGCTCATGCGATCGCTCCTGCTGACGCGTCGCTGACCATGGTGTCCTCGAGGAGGCGGGCGATCTCCTCATCCGAGCAGCCCAACTCCCGCAGCACCTCCTCCGTGTGCTGGCCCAGCTCGGGCGAGTGCCGAATGTCGTGGTTCGCCTCGGTGCCGATGAGTCTGACCACTGGCCCGGGCATCTCCGCCACGTTGCCGTCCCAGGAGACCTTCTCGAAGTACGACCGGGAGCGGAGGTGTTCGTCGCTCAGCAGGTCCGCCATCGTGTTCATCGGCTCTGCAGGCACACCGACGCCCTGCAACAGGTCCGTGATCTCCCGCTTCGTGTGCCTCAGGCACCATTGCTGCCAGGCGTCCCAGGCCTCAGGGGACAAGGACCGCGGATCGGGGTTCTGGGCGTACTCCTCGGTCAAGAACTCGGGGATCTGCACCGCTTGGCGGAAGGGCTCCCACCAGCCGCCGTTGGCGCTGAGGCTCACCCACCCGTCCGCACACCGGTTGGCGGCGGGAGGGAAGCCCGCGTGGACCCCTCCCCTGTGCAGCGGCTCGCGCGAGTAGGCGTAGGCGACCAGCCCGTTGGCGCGTCGGTCGATCGACGCCGCCATCGACTCCATGGCCGCGATCTCGTACGCGGCACCGCCGCGTCCCTCCAAGACGGCGTAGAGCGCTGCCGAGGTGACCATGGCGGCGCCGAAACCTACGGTCAGCCAGGTCACAAAGGGCGCCATGGGACCTGGCGGAAGGTCGGCCTGGCCGGTCGCGGACATCTCATGCCCCATCGCGTAGACCACGTGCTCCGAGGCCCGCCAGTCCCGGTAGGGTCCGCTGTGGCCGAAAGGCGTGACTGAGACGGCGATCAGCTGCTCACGGCCTTCCCTCAGCCGATCGGGCGAGGCGTCGAATCGCTCTCGTTCGGCTGCCGTGAACGAGTCCACCACCACGTCGACGCGATCCAACAACCGACTCAGCAACGCGCGGTGATGCGTCCTCGACACATCGAGCACTGCCGACCGCTTGCCGGCGTTGGAGTACGCGAAGTCGATGCCACCGTCTTGTCCGCGTAGCGGATCGCCACCCGGCGGCTCGACCTTGATGACATCGGCTCCGTTGTCCGCCAGGAGCCGCACTGCGAACGCCCCTGGAATGCCCTGCGTCAGATCCAGGGCGCGGACACCCTCGAACAGGTCCCTCATCGGTTCGGGATGATCGAGGAGGTCGTGGCCTCGGACTGGATCGGCGCCTGCGGAACGTCGGAGATCGGCGGCAACGGCGCCCCGGTCTCGAGACCCAACACGGTGTGACCTTCCAACTGGGCTCCCTGGCTGTGAAGGTGGCAGGCCACCTGCCCTCCATCGGCCAGGGTGAGCATCTCCGGGTCGACGATCCGGCAGACATCCATGGCATAGGGGCATCGGGTGTGGAAGCGGCAACCGGACGGAGGATCCAGCGGGCTCGGGATGTCGCCTTGGAGCACGATGCGCTCACGCGTTCGCTGTTGCACGGGGTCCGGAACCGGGATGGCGGACAACAGGGCTTCGGTATAGGGGTGCCGGGGCGCTGTGTAGACCTGCTCCGCCTCGCCGATCTCCACGATCCGGCCGAGGTACATCACCGCGATCCGGTCGCTGATGTGACGCACGACAGCGAGGTCGTGGGAGATGAACAGGAACGCGATCCCGAGATCCTCCTGGATGTCCTCGAGAAGGTTGATCACCTGCGCCTGGATCGACACGTCCAAGGCGCTCACCGGCTCGTCGCACACCAGGAGGTCCGGACTGGCCGCCAGGGCACGGGCGATACAGATCCGCTGGCGCTGACCACCCGAGAACTCGTACGGGTAGCGCCTGAGATGCCGGGCCTGCAGACCCACTCGTTCCAGGAGGTCGACCGCTGCCTGGTCGCGTGCCTTGCCCTTGAGGTTCCGGTGGACCCGGAGTGGCTCACCCAGGCTGTCGGCCACCGTGGCCTGGGGATCGAGGGATGAGTAGGGATCCTGGAAGATCATCTGCATCCTGGCCCGGAGCCGACGCATGTCGCGAGGCTTGAGGGAGAGCAGGTCGATCCCGTCGAACTCCACCTTCCCGGCCGTCGGCTCGATCAGTCGCAGGACCAGCCGACCCGTCGTGGACTTGCCCGATCCCGACTCACCGACCAGGCCCAGGGTCTCCCCGCGCCGGATCCCGAAGTCCAGCCCGTCGACAGCGCGGACCCAGTCGGTGGGCCTCTGGAGGACCCCGCTCCGGACGGGGAAGTGCTTCTCCAGGCCCGTCGCGGTCAGCAGGATGGGCGCGTCGGGCTGCGACGTCGGGTTCGTCGTCACTGCGAGCCCCCTAGCACCAGTTCTTCGGAACGCAGACAGCGGTGCGATCTGGATCCGACCGACACCAACGGCACACTGGATTCCAGGCACTCCTCTCGCACGTACTTGCAACGGGTGGAGAACCGACAGCAGTCCGCGACGCTGTCCGGCTCAGGGACCGTCCCGGGGATCGGCTCCAACCGTTGGGCGACGGTGGCGTGCTGCGGCATGGCTCGCATCAGTCCGTCCGTGTAGGGGTGGAGCGGCTGTCGGAAGAGGTCGTTCACCCCCGCCGACTCGATGACCTCGCCGGCATACATGACCACGACCCGGTCGCAGAGATCTGCAATCACGCCCAGGTCGTGCGAGATGAACAGGATCGACATGTCGAACTGGCGCTGCAGCCCGCGCATCAGCTCGAGGATCTGCGCCTGGACGGTCACGTCCAACGCCGTGGTCGGCTCGTCGGCGATCAACAGCTTCGGATCGCACGCCAGGGCCCCTGCGATCATCGCCCGCTGCAGCATGCCGCCCGAGAATCGGTGCGGGTAGTCCGCGAGCCGCTGGCGAGCACTGGGGATCCCCACCATGTCGAGCAGCTCGACGGCCCGGTCCCTGGCTTCCCGCTTGGTGACGTTGCGGTGGGCGCGAACCGCCTCGGTCAGTTGGTCGCCGATGGTGAAGGCGGGATTCAGTGCCGTCAGCGGCTCCTGGAAGATCATCGCGATGTTGTTGCCCCGGAGCTTCCGCATCGCGGGCTCGGGCAGGTCGAGGAGATTCGTTCCCTCGAACATCACCTTGCCGGACGGGATCCGGCCCGGCGGCATGGGAATGAGCCGCATGATCGACATCGCCGTCACGCTCTTGCCCGAGCCGCTCTCACCGACGATGCCCATCGTCTCACCGGCGCCGACCGAGAAGCTCACGTCGTCGACCACTCGCGTCCAGCCGTTCCCGGTGGCGAACTCGACGCAGAGCCCCTCCACCGATAACAGCGGAACGCGGCTCACCCCGCTGATGCTCGGGTCGGGTGCCGTTTGGGTTTCCATAGGTCCTCTCACATCTCGCTCGGGGCGGGATCAGCCCTTGCGGATCTCACGACCGAGTGAGTCACGCAGTCCGTCGGCCAGCAGGTTGAGCGCCAACACCGTGCCGGCGATGGCGATGCCCGGGATGAAGATCTGCCACGCCGCGGTGTAGGCGTACTGGTAGAAGGAGGAGAGCATGCTCCCCCAACTAGGCGTCGGTGGCCGTACTCCCAGGCCGAGGTAGGACAGTGCCGCTTCGGCAAGCAGCGCGAACCCCATGGTGATCGCGGCCTGCACGATCAGCGGCTGCGCGATGTTGTGCAGTACGCGTCTGGTGATGATGCTGCGCGAGGAGGATCCGATGGCCAGCGACGCCTCGATGAAGGTCTCCTCCCGCACCGCCAGCACCTGCCCACGGACGAGCCGAAGGAACGGAGGCACGAAGACGATGGCCAGGGCGATCGTCACGTTGCGCAGACCCGGGCCGAGGATCGCAGTCATCGTCAGGGCCAGCACCAGGGCAGGCACCGTCTGGATCGCGTCGGTGATCCGCATGATCACCGTGTCGAAGCGGCCCCCGAAGTAGCCGCTGATCAGGCCGACCGGGAGCGCGACCAGCAAGGAGAGCATCACCGAGGTGACACCGGCGATCAAGGAGACCCGCGCACCGTAGATCATCCGACTGAGGATGTCGCGGCCCAGGTCGTCTGTGCCCAACAGGTGCCCTGCCATGGGCGGGTGGTTGATCAGGGTCAGGTTCTGCTCGAGGGGGTCGTGCGGCGCCACCAAGGGTGCGAAGACAGCCACGAAGACCAGCAGGGCGAGATAGACCGCGGCGACGAGAGCGGCGCGCTGCCTGAGGAAGCGTCGCAAGAGCGTGGAGCGCCCGCGCTCGCGAGGAACCACCACACGCTGGGTGGCGGCGGCTGACAGGTCTCCGATGGTCATGACTGCTTCAACTTCGGGTTGACGAATCCGTAGGAGATGTCCACGAGGAGGTTCACCAAGACGACCAGGACCGCGATGACGAGCACCGCCCCTTGAATGACCGGGAAGTCCGAGTGCGTCACCGCCGTGTACACATACAGACCGACACCTGGGATGCCGAAGATCTGCTCGACGACGACCGTCCCTCCCAAGAGATAGGCGACCTGGATTCCGAGCAAGGTGAGCACGGGCATCATCGCGTTCTTCAACGAGTGCTTGGCGACGATCCTGGTCTGCGAGAGTCCCCGCGACTTGGCCGTGCGCACGTAGTCCATGGACATCGCCTCAATCAGTGAGCCACGTAGCTGCCGCGCGACGACCGCAGCGCCCGCTGCGCCGAGAGCCAACGACGGCAAGATGATGGACTGGAGCCAGGCCGTCGGCGACTCCGTGATCGGGGTGTAGCCGACGGCCGGGAGCCAGCCCAGGTTGATCGCGAAGATGACGACCAGGATGAGCGCGATCCAGAAGCTGGGCATGGCGATCCCGAGGCTTGCACCCGCCTGGACCAACCGGTCGATCCAGGTGCCCTGGCGCCGAGCCGCCAGGATGCCACCGATCATTCCCACGACGATCGTGAACGTCATCGCGCCGATGGCGAGACTCAACGTCACCGGGAATCGACGGGCCAGGTCTTCCCAGACGCTCTGCTGACTGAGAAGCGACGTCCCGAGATCGCCATGGAGCACACCCGAGATCCAGTCCCAGTAGCGCTGGAGCACCGGATCGTCCAGGCCCATCTGCTCCCGGACCTGGGCGATTCGCTCCGGTGGTGCATCCTCTCCAGCGATGTAGAGAGCCGGGTCGCCGGGGAGCAGATAGGTCATCCCGAAGACACCCACCGAGACCAGGAACAGCACCGGAATGAGGCTGAGGAGCCTCCTCAGGATGAACTGGACGGGCACGAGCTCTGCTCCTCCGGATCGACTCGGACTTCGCTACTTCATGATGTAGAAGGACGAGAAGTCAGGGCCGGACGACGAGTTGCCGTAGTCGACCAGACCTGCGTCGGTCTTGAAGCCGATCTTGCTGCTGAAGCCCCAGGGAGCCGGCGTGTACACGACACCGACCTCGCGAGCCTCCTCGACGATGATCGCCGACGCCTCTTGGAGCTTCTGGTCGTACTCCTCGGGGGTGGTCGCTCCCTGGGCGGCGTAGATGATCTCGTTGAGCTCCTCGTTTACGTAGCCGCTGGCGTTGAGGATGCCGACCTGACCGTAGAGGTTCGTGAAGGTCGCGGCTCCATCCGTCCGGGGGATCCACCAGTTGAGGCCGGCGTCGTACTTCTTGTCGATGTGGTAGTCCTGGGTCATGTTGGTGCCGGGGACCACTTCGACGTTCACGCCGATCTTGGCCATGTCGGAGGCGAAGGCCTCGCCGCTCCGGACCGAGCCGGACAAGGGGCCAAGGACCATCACCGACATGTCGAACCCGTCCGGATAGCCGGCCTCGGCGAGCAGCTCCTTGGCCTTCTCGGGGTCGTACGGGTACGACTCGTCGAGGTCCGGGTTGTGACCCGGGAATCCCTCCGGGAAGATCTGCCACTTCGGCTCCGCGTCCTCGCCGAAGAGCGCCTGTCCGATGGCCACGCGGTTGAAGCCGTAGTTGAGAGCCTGGCGCACCTTCAGGTCGTCCAGCGGGGGGTCGGACAGGCTGGTGTTGAGGTTGATGTAGTAGGCCGAGTCCGACCGGTTGACCTGGGTGCCGAAGTCCGGGTTGGCGTCGACGGCCTCCACACCCTCCCAGTCGATCGCAGCCAGGTCATAGTCTCCCGCAAGGAGGCCGTTCCGAGCGCCCACCGGGTCGGTGTTCTGGGTGAAGTCGATCCCCGCGTAGGGGAACTGGTCCGGGTCGTAGTAGTCCTCGTAGGCCCGGAGCGTCGCCGAGGCGCCTTGCTTGTAGTCGATCAGCTCGAAAGGTCCAGCGCCGATCGCACTGTCGGCCATCGTCTCTGGGTTGGCGAGGTTGGCTGGCGACGGGATGACCCCCTCGCGCCCCGACAGCGTGCGAAGCAGGCCCTGCAGCGCTGGGCGGTTCAGGTTGAGTCGCACGGTGAGGTCATCAGGGGTATCGATGCTGTCGATCGCACTCAGGGACTGGGCGTAGGGCGAGTTCTCCCCGCGGTTGCGGTCGAGACCTGCCTTGACCGCCGCCGAGTCGAACGCGGTGCCGTCGTGGAAGGTCACACCTTCACGGATGTGCAGGTCGATGATGTTGTCCTCGGGGGTCTCCCAGCTCTCGACGAGCCAGGGCTCGGGACCATCCGGACCCTGCCTGATCAGAGTCCCGTACACCAGACGGGCCAGGAAGATGTCGCCGCCTGCGAGGTACAGCAGGGGGTCCCAGGTGCCGCCGACCGGGGGCTGCAGGCTCGTGGGCATCCTGAGGATCGCTGTTCGGTCTGCGTTGTCCTGCCAGTCCCCAGAACTCGTGTTGTCGGTGTCGTCGTTATCCGAGGATCCGCCGCCGCAGGCGGCAAGCGTCATCGCCACCGCGAATGCCAGAACGCTGATGATCAGCTTCTTGGCCGTGTGTGTCCGGAACATCCCTGCTGCACCTCCGCAACAACGCTGGGCCCGGCGGTCGGTCGACCGTCGAAGGTGGCTCGAGGCTTCGATCGAGAAGGACTCAATCTGGTCGCTTCTATGATTCTCGAAGCATCGTCACGTGGTTATCATGATCAGCGCCACAGAGGCTGTCAAGCATCGACGTTGACTCGGTCGTGTCGACGGCAACACGCGAATCGTTAAGACTTCGTAACCCATCGCTCAACGCCCTCCCGCCAGTTGTCGACTGAGCTCAGCTGCGGGGCAGCAGGACGTCGCCCTGCCCCTTGACCAGCAACTCGTCACGCTGGTTGAGCACCTGGAAGTCCACGGTGACCTGGCCGTAGCCCGGCCGGACGCCGTCCTCCCGAGCGGAGACCTCTCCGCGCACGTAGGTCACGTCCCCCACGAGAGCCGGACCCCGGTACTGGGTGGTGGTGTGACTGACGAAGCCCCACTCGCCAGCCCACGTACTCAGGAAGTCGATGATCCACGCCCCCATCGACGCGCCGTAGCCGTAGGCTCGCGGCATCCCGATCCAGCGGGCGTACTTGTCGAATAGGTGCCCCCGCGGCGCACCGAAGTAGGCGCCGTCGGCGAACTCGGGATCCCACTCGGCGTTCTCGGTGAACCGGGTCATCTCTGCCGTGAGCCCCACGATGTTCGGACCTACGAGGTCCCGGGTGTCGAGGGCCTTCCATACGTTCATCGTGTAGGCACGCCACTCGGTTGCGAATGAGATGTGACTGTGCGGACCGATCACCTTGGGCTGTAGTTGGTCCCCTTCGCTCACGGATTCGAAGGGGCGAGGGTCGTGGCCGAGCTCCCGGATCGACGCCACGTATGCCTCGCGCTCCTTGAAGATGGCCGCCAGCTCCTCGTCGCTCCAGTCGTGCTCCTCCTGATCCAGGAGCGAGGCCCGGTCGCGCGCCTCAGAGGCGATGTACCTGATGGCTGTCGACCGCTGAACGGCCACCGGCTCACCCCGCTGATTCACATAGTGGTTGTCTCCCTTCTGGATCACGGTCGCGCCAGCGAAGCTCGTCTCGACGATCCGGTAGCCCTGCATGATCTGCACCGTGGTCATGGTGTCGCCAGGCACGATGCGCGGACCGTAGAACCACCACTCGTCCCCACCGAACAGCTGGTGAGAGTTGGGGATCGTGCCCTGGACTGCCGGTCGGAAGCCCTGGTTGCCGTTGGTCACGATCGTGAACGATTGGGGCGCCACGATCTGGCCGAAGCGACCCTCTGCGGCGTAGTCCGCGTCGTAGTACAGAGGGTTCGGGTGACGCATCGCCTGCGCCCATCTCCTGATGTCGTTGACGTGGACGGGTTCGACCAGCCGGTTCTCCGCAAGAGGGATGCCGATGTAGCGGTCGAGATCGGAGGCGTCGAGGACGTCGGACATGCCTGGCTCCTGGTGTGGGTGTGCACGATCCTTCTAGATTCATCGAAGGGATCTTCGTGACGCTAGGCTCGCCCCGGTGCGCTGTCAAGCGTGACGACGAGCAGCCACGAGTGCGTCTGAGAGCGTGACGTCAGCCGATTCCCCGGGCCCAGGAGTGTGGCTCGACAGACGGCGCAGAGCAGCCTTGAATCCGGGGTTCGGATAGGCGTGTGGAAGCGCTGCGACGACACCGTCGAAGGCCACGTCGGCAGGGACTCCGAGCAGCTGCGCGTAGCGGATCGCGATCGTTGGCGTCCGCGAGTGCGCTGCCACGCAGTGGAGCATGACCACATGCCCCATCTCCCGCAGTGTGGCAACGGTGCGCGCTGCGTCGTCGATGACGAAGTCCAGATGCGGGTTGTTGCGCGGCAGGGCGTTGTCGAGGAGTCGGAAGCGAACATGGACCACGTGGTCGGGCACCTGAGCGCGGCCGAGAGGACACAGGCTGACCACGGCCGTCACGTCGGCGGGAGGGCTGTCGAGAACGGGGGCTGCGGCCAGCCACACGCCACGGTCGAACGGATGACGCCTCAAGGTGGGATCGCCCAGCTGGCTCGCGGCATAGTCGACGTGATCGACGAGAGGCCAGTCCGTCGACCCGAGGTTCTGTCCGCGGACCATGACGTAGGCGAGATCCTCCAGGTCGCTCGCGCGATGCCGTCGAGTCCCGTCAAGGAGCATCCGCACCGCAGCAGGGAAGGCCGAGGCTCCCCAGCGCGCGCCGAGCAGGACCCCTGCGAGCTCGGGTGTGAGGGCAGGGGGTGCGGAACCACCCAGCGCCCGGACCGCCTCCAGCGCGTCCACGAGGTGCCCGCACTCGAACGGGCCCGCCGGCGTGGGAGTCCGAACGATGCACGACCAGGCCGCGAGCAGGGATCCTTCGACAGCCCGACCGTCCTGGCGGGCAAGGTCACCCGGGGCCTCCGCTGCGTCGATCGCGCGCGTCCAAGCGACCCGGCTCGCTTGCGGGAGGGAGGAGAGTCCGCCGCGAAGGTCCAGGGATCCGTGGAGAACGGCGTCCTGGATCGCAGCGCCCAGGAGGGCCCTGGCCCCAGCCAGCTCGCGTCCCGCCTCGCGTCCAGGGTCTGGGCGATCCTCCCAGTCGACCATGGAGGCTGGCCGGTCCAGATATGTCAGGGCCTTGCGGGCGACCTCCCAGACCGTGTGGTCGACGAGCTCCTCCCCCGCCAGGGTGGCCGCCACCTGGGCACCCAGGAGGACACCGGACGCACGGTCGAACTGGGCATTGGTCAGATGCACATCAGCCTCCCTGAGCCTCCCCGCACCACCGTCTCGTTCGCCCTCAACGCCGGCCCGGTTGGCCGGCCAGGCGTCCGTACCGGTCGTGGCGGTTGTTGACGTTCAGCATGGCCCACTGTTTGATACTTCTCAAATGTTCGTAGCGTAGGGGGTGTCGACGTGGCCACTGAGGCTGTTGCCATCGGGAGTCTGCCGCCGCT
>CAZIVD010000037.1:0-42263 GCA_964542635.1 uncultured Nocardioides sp.
AGCGGCGGCAGACTCCCGATGGCAACAGCCTCAGTGGCCACGTCGACACCCCCTATGCTACGAACATTCTAGAATCATCAAACTAATACCCATCAAACCGCTCCGGTGGGTCCCCGTCAACCCGTACCCATGTCGACGTGCTCTTCGCCACTCCTCCGCCCTTTCCGGCCGACGTCCCGCTCACGAGTCGGCGGCGAGGGCGGCGACAGCGATGTCGACGTCCTCCTCCCCCGTGCCACCGCTCACCCCGAGACCCCCGACGAACGTGCCGTCGACCACGACCGGCAGGCCGCCCATGGCGAGCGTGAGACGCCCACCAGCCGCACTCTGGAGGCGCGCGACGAAGTCGCTGCGTCCGTCGAGGAGAGCGGCCATGTCAGCCGACGGACGACGGAACGCCGCCGCCGTGAAGGCCTTCCCCACGGCGATGTCACAGGAGAGGAACCCCGCACCGTCCATCCGTCGGAACGCCACGAGATCGCCGCCGACGTCGACGACCGCCACGGAGATCGTGACACCGCGGGCGATGGCTGCCCCGATGCCCGCCGACACCAGTCTGTCCGCTCGCTCCAGGTCCATGCGTTCCTTCCTCTCCTTCGCGTGTCCATTCCTGTGCCTCTCACGACCATCCCCTCCGCGACCCGAGACCGCTCAGGCCGGGGCCATCGGGACGGCGTCGTCCTGGGCCAGCGGTGATGGGCGCCGCCCGCCCACCCGCTCGCGTGGAACCAGCAAGATGAGCAGTGCGGAGACCAGCTGCAGCGCAGCGCAGGCCCAGAAGCTGATGTGGTAGGTCTGCGTCGTCGGGTACTCCGCGCCTTCGAACCTGACCGACGTGACGGCCGTGACCGCCGCGAGACCGGCGATCGACACCGCGGACCCGACCTGGCGGCACAGCGCGTTGATCCCATTGGCGCCAGCGGAGTGTTCAGGGGGCACCGCGCCCATGATGATCATCGGTGTCGCCGGGATGGCCAAGCCGGTCCCGATGCAGACGAGGACCGCTCCGAGGGTCACCTCGAAGGGGGAGTCGTCGAGCCAGACGCGGGCGACGTAGCTGGCGCACATCACCAGGGCGCCCAGGGCCATGACCATGCGGCCGCCGTACCTGGACAGCAGACCGCCCGCGAGCGGGGACACCGCGGCGACGGCTGCGGCGGGGAGGGCCATCAGCAGGCCGGTGGCCTCCGCGGACAAGCCCAAGCCACCCGGCACGCCCGTGGGTGTCGAGAGCTGCTGAGAGGCCAGGTAGAGGTTGATGATCATCGCGAGCGAGATCACGATCGTGGCGATGTTGGACAGCGCGACCGGTCGCAGGGCGAGGAGATCAAGCCGGACGAGTGGGTGAGCATGTCGCAGCTCCCATGGCACCCAGACTGCGAAGAGCACGGCCGAGGTCACGGCCAGAGTGAGGATCCCCGGACTCGTCCAGCCCCATTCGTTGCCCTGGGCGATGACCAGCAGCATCGGGGTGAGGGCCAACGTCAGGACGATCGACCCGATCCAGTCGAAGCGCTCCCGACTCATCCGGGACCCGGGCAGGATGGAGTACAACGCAAGCGCCAGGGCAGCGGACAGTGCCGCGTCGACCCAGAACAGCGAGCTCCAGCCGAGCTGTGCATACAAGATGCCCGCTATCGGGAGACCAGCGGCCGACCCGATGCCGAGGGTCCCCGTCACCAGGGCCACTCCGAAGCCCACACGATGGGCCGGCAGCGCATCCTTCATCAGGCTCAGGGACACCGGCAGCAAGGCGGCGCTGATCCCCTGCAGCGCTCTCCCGCTGATCGCGACGACGTAGTTGGTGGTCAGGGCCAACAAGACCGAGCCCAGAGTCATCAGGACCAGGGTGAGGACCATCATCTTGCGCTTGCCGTAGAGGTCGGCCATCCGCGAGACGATGGGGGTGGCGAGGGCGCCCGCGAGCAGGGTGCTCGTGACGATCCACGAGGCGCCGACCGCGCCGACGTCGTAGATCTCGGTGAGTCGGGAGACGAGCGAGACGAGCATGGTGCTCGTGAAGGCGCTGACGATGCCCACCCCGCAGAGCAACCCGATGAGGAGCCGCTGCTGGCGTTGGCCTCCGCGGGCCGCGGCGGCGGCCGTGGGAAGCGTCACGAGGGTCGCCCTCCGATGGTCGTCAACCCCGGGTCACGGCGCGCCAGGGCGATGAGGACGCCGGCGCAGACCAAGCACCCGGTGATCACAGCGCCCAGGGGCGAGGCGCTCTCGGTGCCGATCACGCCGACGAGCGGAGCGATGATCGCGCCGGTCGCGAACTGCACACATCCCAACACCGCTGCCGCGGCCCCGGCATTCGCACCGTGGCGATGCAGCGCGAGCGCGGGGACGTTCGGGATGACCATCGCGTTGGCCAGCATCACCACCGCCATGGGGATGGCAAACCCGGCAACGCCGCCGGTGTGAGTGAGTGCGAGGACCACGATGCTCGCTGCGGCGAGGATCCCCAGAATGTTGGCCCACCGCATCACCGACAGCAGGGGCCAGCGGCTGATCAGCATGGGGTTGACCTGTGCGCCGAGCAGCATGCACAGCGCGTTCAACCCGAAGAGAATCGCGAACGCCTCGCTGGAGACCCCGAAGCCGTCCTGCAGGACGAGCGACGATCCGCTGATGTAGCTCAGCGCTCCCGCAGTCGTGAGGCCACCGATGAGCGCGAGTGGGAGGTAGGACCGGTCGCGGAGCAAGGTGAGGTAGGACGCGGCGACGGCTCGGGGGCGCGCGGACCTGCGTCGCGCAGCCGGCAAGGACTCGTCCAGGAGGAGCAGGGCAATGAAAGCGATGGCCACCGCCGCGCCGCAGATCCAGAGGAAGATCCCGCGCCAATCGGTGAACCGCAGAAGGAAGCTTCCGATGCTGGGCGCCAGAATGGGCGCCAGCCCAGAGACCAGCATCATGCGAGACATCAGGCGAGCCATCAGCTGGCCCTCGAAGCGGTCTCGGATCGTCGCGATCGTGACCACGGAGACCGCCGCCGCGGCCAGCCCCTGGACGAGGCGCACGGAGTTGAGCACTACGATCGTCGGCGCGAAGGCACAGACCAGCGACGCGGCTGCGTGCACGGCCAGACCGACCATGAGCGGCCGCTTGCGTCCCCATGCGTCCGACAGCGGACCGGCGATGAGCTGCCCGAAGCCCAGGCCCAACAGCATGCCGGTGACCGTGAACTGGACCGCTGCGTCCGAGGCGCCCAGCTCGTCGCGCAACTCGGGCATCGCTGGGAGGTAGAGGTCCACGCTGATGGGCGGTATCGCGACCAGGATCCCGCAGACGAGCACGAGGCGGATCATCCGCCCGCGACTGACGTGCGCGGACTCCGTGGGCGGGACAGTGTCGGCTGACACGGCAACGGCCTTTCCGGGTGCGACGCCAGAGGCCCGACGTCGGAGCCTCACCCCACGACACGGGTGCGTCGGTGGGGGTCCCACCGACGCACCTCGAACGGCTCACGCTGATGGACGTCTACTCCTTGGGGAGCAGCACCTCTGCGTTCCCCTTGCAGACGACGTCGTCGCGGTGACTCGTCACGACGAACTCGATCTTGACCTTGCCATGCCCCGGAGTGGTGGACTCCTCCTTGGCTGTCACAGTTCCGTTGATGTAGCTCACGTCCCCCGTCAATGCAGGGTTGCGGTACTGCGTCGAGGCATGTGCGACGAAGCCCCACTCTCCGGCCCACGTGGAGCAGAAGTCGAGCGCCCAGGCCCCCAGGGTGGCGCCGTAGCCGTAGGCACGCGGCATCCCGATCCACCGGGCGTACTTGTCGAAGAGGTGACCTCGCGCGCCGCCGTAGTAGGCGCCGTCGTCGAACTCGGGATCCCACTCTGCGTTCTCGAGGAAAGCCGTCATCGCGGGGGTGTTGCCGGCATCGGTGCGAGGAACGAAGTCCTGGGTCTCGATGACCTTGCCCCACAGGGTCATCGTGTAGGCGCGCCACTCGGTGGCGAACGAGATGTGACTGTGAGGGCCGATGACCTTGGTCTGCAACTGATCCCCCTCGCCGACCGACTCGAAGGTGCGAGGATCGTGTCCCAGTGCGCGGATCGACTCGACGTATGCCTCGCGCTCCTTGAAGATGGCCGCCAGCTCGTCGTCGGTCCAATCGTGCTCCTCGAGGTCCAGGAGCGAGCCGCGCTCTCGCGCCTCGGATGCGAGGTAGCGAATGGCTGTTGACCGCTGAAGAGCCACCGGCTCGCCACGGTTGTTGGTGTAGTGGCTGTCGCCCCTCTGGATCACGGTCGGGCCTGCGAAGCTCGTCTCGACGACGCGGTAGCCCTGCATCATCTGCACGGTCGTCATGGTGTCGCCGGGCAGGATGCGCGGGCCGTAGAACCACCAGTCGTCACCACCGAAGAGCTGGTGGGAGTTCGGGATCGTGCCGATCGCTGCGGGCAGGAACCCTTGTCCCGAGTTGGTCACGATCGTGAACGACTGCGGTGCCACGATCTGCCCGAAGCGACTCTCGGCCGCGTAGTCGGCGTCGTAGTACAGCGGGTTCGGATGACGCATCGCCTGCGTCCAACGCCTGATGTCGTTGACGTGGACGGGCTCGACCAGTCGGTTCTGATTGAGCGGCACCCCGATGAATCGGTCCAGATCTGAAGTATCGAGTGTCTCGGCCACTCTCGCCCCTCTTCACGTGTCCGGCTAGAACCGCACTTTCACGCTTCTAGAGTTTTCGAAGGATTTACTCGACGCTAGGTCTGCTCCCCGCCGGCTGTCAAGAGTCGCGGCGCCGGCCGGGGAGGAAGTGTCTGCCCCAGCCCCTCCCATTTCGATCTTTCTAGAAGTACCCTGCAAGTGCCTGACTCCCAGCCCAGGAGGATCGATGTGAAGGCCGTAGTCCTCACTCCGGAGGGTGAGAAGCAGCTCGAAGACCGCGCCCGGCCGAGCCCTTCGAGCGGCCAGATCCTCCTGGCCGTCGGCGCGTGCGGCATCTGCGGATCCGATCTCAAGGCGACGCCCAGCCCCAACCCCGGTGCCTACAAGGCCAATGTCATCCTCGGCCACGAGTTCGCTGGCACCGTGGTCGAGGTCGCTGACGACGTCACGAGCGTAGACCTCGGCCAACTGGTGGTGGCCAACGTGATGGCGCTGTCGTGCGGCGAGTGCGTCTCATGCCGGAGGGGCCTGACCAACCAATGCCTCAACGCACTCGAGCGGAGTAGTGGCTTCACCCACGACGGCGCGATGGCCGAGTTCGTCACCATCCCGGAGCGCTATGCCCACCCGGTGCCCCCGGCCATTGACGCGCGGATCGCAGCGTGGACGGAGCCGTTGGCCGCCGCCGTGAGGGGGATCAGGCTGGGCGAGGTCCGGCATGCCGCGAGCGTGGCCATCCTCGGGGCCGGCTCGGTGGGACAACTGGTGCTCCAGCTGGCGATGGCTGCTGGAGCCGGGGAGATCCTGGTGATCGAGCCGTCGGCGTACCGTCGCAACGTCGCCAGTCAGCAGGGCGCGACCCAGGTCTGCACCCCGGATGACGCAGATGAGGTCGACACCCTGTACGACGTCGTGTTCGAGTGTTCGGGCTCGACCGACGCGATCGACACCGCCCTGGAGCTCGTGGCACCAGGTGGCCGCGTCGTCCTGATCGGGGGGTACGGCCCGGACTACCAGATCAGACCCGGTCGCGCGCCCGGACGAGAGGCCTCCCTCCACTTCAGCATGACCTATCGAGACAGCTACGAGTTCGCCACCGCCCTCCGGCTCCTGAGCCGGGGGGTGGTCGACGTCACCGCCCTCACCACCGAGGTCCTTCCGCTCTCGAGGTTCGAGGACGCGTTCAACCGGATGCGGGACTCCGAAGGGGCTTTGAAACTGATGGTGGATCCCTCGATGGAGTGATCGGATGGGCCGCTCGGCTCCAGCGAGTCGGCGAACCGGCAGCACCCGGCCTCGCAGTCGGCAAGGTCTTCGCGGATGCGTCGGCGAGGGCGACGCGCACAACGGGCGCTGGACAGGGGACGTTCGACCCTTGGGGCTGCCGACTCCTCTGCCTAGCGTGAGAGACGAGGGGACCTCGGGGCATGTCTCCTCGACGGTGAGGGAGTAGACGCGATGCGTGCATGGCAGTTCGAGGGAAGCGGCAAGCCAATCGTTCTGAACGAGGTGCCCGAGCCGGAGCCAGGCCCCGGCGAGGTCGTCATCGACGTGAAGGCAGCGGGCCTCTGCCACTCCGACATCATGTACATGGAGGTCGGCGAAGGCACCATGCCGTTCCTGCCCATGACACAGGGGCACGAGACAGCGGGCGTGATCAGCAAGCTCGGCGAAGGGGTCACGGGCTGGCGCTTGGGTGACCGGGTGGGCGTGTGTCCCTCCGGTGTGGGCCCCCCGCCGGGGATGTTCCGCCACGGCGGCTTCGCCGACCAGCATGTCGCGCCGGCCGCGGACCTCGCCCGCCTGCCCGAAGGCCTGGACATCTCCCTCGGCGCGCTGGCGACTGATGCCGGCATGACCTCTTACCACGCCATCATCAAGCGCGGCGGCGCGGCGGCAGGCATGAAGGTCGGCGTGATCGGATATGGCGGACTTGGACAGGTCGGGACCCGAGCGGCCGTGCTGCAGGGCGCCGAGGTGCACGTGGCCGAGGTCAAGGAAGACGTGTGGCGACTTGCCCGAGAAGCCGGTGCGGTCGAGGTGGTCAAAGACGCCTCGGAGTGGGCCGGGAAGGACTTCGACCTCGTCGTCGACTACGCCGGATACGACACCACGGCCACAGCGCTCAGCGCGGTCACGCGGAACGGCGGAAAGGTCGTCCAGGTTGGTCTTGGGCTACCCACGATCACCTTCCCGTCCGTCGCCATCCTCGGCAAGGACCTCCTGGGCTCCCTCGGCGGCACGGTCGCGGACATCGAGGAGGTCTACGGACTCCTGCTGAACCGGGAGATCGAGCCCTACTACACCGAGATCGCCTTCGAGAAGATCGGCGAAGGGCTCCATCGCCTCGCCGCGCATCAGGTCACCGGCCGCCTCGTCGCCAGGTTTGGCGACTGACAATCGTGGGTCCCAGGGCCGCTGAGTCGATCCCCACTGCGTCCAGCTCTACGGCGGCTACGGCTCCACGAACGAGTACCGCGTGGCCCGGGCCTGGCGCGACGGGTACCGCTGCCCGCGCGCTCCAGTGCGAACCCCCGGCGCCCTTCCGGCGTCATGCGCCTCGCCCAGCAACGTCGTGCCTGCGACCGCGGGGGCCTGCCCACGCGTCGCACTGAACCTCAGCCAGCTCCGGACGAGTCCGCGAACCGGCAGCACCCGGACTCGCAGTCGGCAAGGGCTTCGCGGATGCGTCGGCGCACGCGGCGCAACTCGGACAGCTGGGCCTCGATCCGCCGTTCGACCTGCTCGAGTCGCCACCGCTCCGAGGCACAGGTCGCGCCAGGGGTGTCGTGGGCCCCCAGCGCATCGACGACCTCATCGACGGTGAGCCCGAGGCTCTGGAGCTGTCGGGCGAGGAGCACGCGGTCCAGGTCGTGGCGGTCGAAGGTCCGGTACCCGCCCGGGCTCCGCGGAGCGGGATGCAGCACGCGTCGGCGTTCGTAGAACCGGACCGCGTCTACGGAGATCCCGGCCGCATCGGCGAATGCGCCGATGCGCAGGCGCTCCTCCGTCATCCCGACACCCTTCGCCTTCGTCCGATCAGCGTGGAGCTCGGCGCTTGACTCTGGACCATGGTCCAGAGTCTACGGTCGGGACATGACGAGACTGCTCACCATCACCGCAAGGCCGAGTGTGCCGATCGCCTGCGACATGAGGGGCGCCGAGGACACCCTCACCGATCGCCTGGCCGAGTATCGCCGCCTCTTCGACCACGCGCTGACGGGGCGCACGTGCACCGGGAGCACGACCACGTTCCGCTTGGCTGCACGCCCGGGCGTACAGGAGTGGGTGCTCGACCTGGTCCGCCGCGAGGCCGCCTGTTGCCCCTTCCTGTCCTTCGAGGTCGACGCCGAGGGCGAACAGGTCGTGTGGACCGTCTCCGGCCTCGGTGCGTCCGACCTTGCCGTGCTCGACGAGTTCCTGACCGGCGATGGCGCGGCCGCCGAGGATCCGAAGGAGATCGCCCAGCGGCTCGAGGAGGGTGGCGGCATCCCGATCATCCTGCCTGCCTGAATCTCGTCGTCGCGCGGGCTCACGGGTCGGGCTGCGGGCGGAGCGGGTGGAGGAGCCGGGAGCGGTTCCGGGTGTAGGTCTCGATCGCGATCGAGCCGCATGCCACCCCGACGCCGATGGCGAACGCGGTGGCCAGCGCCTGGCCTTGGAGAGCATCTCGGGCCGCGTCGGTCTCGGCCAGGAGCGGCAGCAGAGTAGCCGGGGCCGGCAGGAGCGGGAGGATCGCCGGCACCTGCCAAAGCGCCGCGGGCCGGGCGGCACGGTGGGCGAGCAGTTGCCCGAGGACGCCGAGAGTCAGCGCGGCCACGAGGGTTCGGACCGGGCCGGCCATCTCCGTGGTGAGCGGAGTGAGGCCCTGGCCGAGGAGGACGACGAGTCCCCCGAGAACAGCGACGGTGGGGAGGGCGCGCCACGGCACGGTGAGCCGGCAGGCATAGAAGGTCACCGCCAGGGCTCCTGCGAGCACGATCACCGCCGCCGGCCACACCTCGTGTCCCGCGGTTGTGATGTGGAGGCGGACACCGATGCCGGCGCCGAACGAGAGGGCGACCGACGCCGCCCCGGCCACCGCGGCCCCGTACAGGAAGACCTCGGCGAGTCGGGTCACGCCCGAGGTCAGGGCGCCATCGAGGAAGTCGTGCATGCCGGCCACCAGGGCAGCGCCCGGCAAGAACCGCAGCAGGCTGCCGGTCAGCACCAAGCCGCCGTGGATCGGGGTCCCCAGCTTCACCAGCAGGACGACGAGCAGCGTGGTCGCCGCGACACCGGCAAGGGTCTGGAAGAAGGTGCTCAGCTCGCTGCGCTCGATGCGCTCGAGCGCGGGCTGGATCACCAGACCGATCCCCAGGGTCACGAGGGCGTCGAGAAGCCGGCCACCGAACATGATGGTGACGCAGAAGGAGAGCAGGGCGGGAGCCGCGAACCTCAGCCAGCGCGGATAGGACGACCCGTCGGCCACGATCCGGTCGAAGCCGGCCTCCGCGGATGCGAGGTCCGCGCGTCGTTCGTGGACGTCTCGCACCAGGGCCGTCGCCGCTGCGAGTCGGTGGTAGTCCGGCTGCCAGGTGCGCACCGACCTGATGGCGGTGGTCACCTCGACGTCGGAGACCATCACGGTCGAGTAGCTGACGACTACCTCGGTCTGAGGAAGGCCCAGACCGGACGCGACGGTCCGGACACTCGTCTCGGTCGCGCGGGCCTGCGCGCCGCTGGCGAGCATCAACACGCCGAGGCGCGCGGAGAGTCCGACGACCCTCCTGCGCAGATCGGCTGGGCGCGGTGGCATGCGGCGACTCCCGTCGGGGTTGGGCGACGTGCAGCGACGGTAGGACGGGACCGGGTGACGTTCACGGTCCCCGCACGGTTCACCCGGGTGAACGTGAGGAGGCGGCCGTGCGGTCGCCCCGGGACGCTCGGGCCAGGGCATGAGCCGTGTGGACGGCCTCGGTGCGGCTGGAGGCGTTGAGCTTGCGGTAGATCGCGTGCGTGTGGGTCTTCACCGTGTTGAGGGAGAGGTGCAGCTCCCGACCGATCTCGCGCAGCGTCAGGTCGGACGCCAGGAGTCGGAGAACGCGCTGCTCTGCCGCGCTCAGCGGGGCTCCCGGCTGGGCGGTCGTCAGGGTCGAGGCGACCTGGGTGTGCGCAGCGCCGAGCCACGCGGAGAGCTGGCCGCAGTCGGGGTGCACGCGTACGAGCCGATCGACCTCGACGAGGTGACGATCGGCGTCGTCCCGGCGCCCCAACCGCGCGAGTGCTGAGGCGAGCACGAGCCGGGCGCTCGCGAGCAGCCACCAGAAGCCCTCCGAGGCCCCCGCGAGGATCGCCTCGGCCTGGTCCGCGTGCTTGATGGCCTCGTCGCGCTGGCGCTGCTCGGCCAGGACGTGGGCCAGCACCGCGTACGTCGTGACACTCGGTGTGTAGGTGCGCATCGTCGGGATGTCGACGATGTCGTGCGCCGATCGGGCGTGCTCCCAGGCGCCGTCGAGATCTCCACGACGCGCACGCAGGAGGGCCAGGTTCGCCAGCGCATGGGCGCGGGTGGCGGAACGTTCGGAGGCGATCGGCACCGCTGCGGCGAGACACTGCTCGGCCGGATCGTGGTGACCGCGGAGGGTCAGGGCGGCGCCGTGCAACGTCAGCGCCAGCGCGCGCCAGTGGTTGGCGAACGGCTCCAGCTCGACGGCGGTGGTGGCCGCCTCCTCCATCTCGGTCAGGCCCTGGCTCCCGAACGTCGCTGTGGCCAGTGCGACCGCGGACTCCAGGCAGGAGCCTCCATCCGGCATCGGACCTTCCCAGGAGCCACGTCTGGCCACCTCGAGGAACCGGTGCGCCCTCGCGCTCTCACCGGTCATCGCCGCCAGCCAGGCGGCGGCCACCGCCAGCGGCGGATGTCCCTCGACCACATCCCGGTCGATCTCTGCGAGGAACGTCTGCGCGATGTGGATCTGTCCGCGCTCGTACATGGCTCCGAACCTGGAGGAGACCAGGTCGACCGCCACCGTCACGTCGCCGCTGGCCCTCGCGTGCTCGACGGCTCGCGCGGTCAGCAGATGGTCGGCGTACCACCGCCACGCCCGCCGGTGCAGCTCGGTGACGGTCTGGGGCTCGCGTCGGCTCAGCTCGGCGCGCAGGTACTCGGCGAAGAGATGGTGGTAGCGGTAGGCGATCCGGTCCTCGTCGAGCGGCACCACGAACAGGTTGCTGCGTTCGAGGTCGCGGAGCGTCTCGGCCGCCCCGCCGCCTCCGGTGACGGCGTCGCAGAGCTCGGGGGTCAGGTCGTCGAGGATGCTGGTCCGCAGCAGGAACGTCACGACGTCGTCCGGCTGTCGTTGGAGGACGTCCTCACTGAGCACGTCGGCCACGTGCCGGTTGGTGCCGGTGAAGTGCTCGACGAAAGCCCCGGGGTCCGCCCGGTCGCGCAACGACAGAGCGGCCAGATAGATGGCCGCGGGCCACCCCTCGGTGCGCGCGACCAGCCCCGCCACCTGGTCATCGGTCAGGTCGACTCCCGCAGCAGCCAGGGCGCTGCCCGCCTCCGCCTCGCCGTACGCCAGGTCCGCGACGCGCACCTCGACCAGACGGCCGTGCATGCGCATGCCGGCCAGCCCGAGCGCGGGGTCGGTCCTGGTCGCCAGTGCGAGCTGTGACCCAGGTGGGACGTGCTGGGCGAGGTAGTCGACGACGTCCAAGGAAGCAGGATTGTGAACCACGT
This sequence comes from uncultured Nocardioides sp., assembly GCA_964542635.1. Lineage (GTDB taxonomy): Bacteria > Actinomycetota > Actinomycetes > Propionibacteriales > Nocardioidaceae > Nocardioides. The sequence continues at coordinate 11,348 of CAZIVD010000037.1, forward strand.
GCAGGTCGTCGAGGACGAGGACAAGTGATCGGTCGGCCCGCGCCCACGCATTGACCAGGCCAGGCAGCACTCGGTCGGCCAGTCGCGGTTCGCCGGCGGCCAGCGTCACCGCCAGGTCCTCATCGACGCCGACGAGCGGGTCGAGGGCCGCCGCCACCCCGCGCACCAGTTGCAGGGGGACGTCGTCGGCCGCCTCGAGCGAGAGCCAGGAGAACGGCCGGTCGTCCGACCGCCGCCAGAGCGCCAGGGCTGTCGTCTTGCCATAGCCGGGAGGAGCCGAGAGCAGCACCACGGGGACGTCGGCTGACGTCACGAGCCGGTCGATCACGTACGGCCTGTCGACGAGGCCAGGTCGAAGTGGTGGCGCGGACAGCTTGCTGAGCACCACATGCAGCCGCGACGCCGTCGGGTTGGCTCGCGGGTGGTCGGCCCCAGCGCGCTGTTCGGAGGCACGCTCGACTCCCAGCGGCATGGCAGGAATCTACTCTCGGCGCGTTCGTCCGGTCAGCCTCGATGCTCAGGGGTCGACGGCCATGCTGATCACCGACGCGCCGAGGTTGCGGAGACGTTCGACGATGCCGAACAGCTCCGCATCGTCGCGCACCTCCGTCTTCACGTGGGTCTCCCCCGACAGCGTCGCGCACTCGCATCCGGGCAACGCGGCGGCGAGCACCGGACCGAACTCACCGCGTACCACGATCCTCGCGGTGCGGAGGTGCACCGTTGCCTGATGGCCCGATCCTTCACGTCGGGTGGACATCACAACCCGGTCTGGCTCTCGACCAGGCCTTCCTCCACGGCGCGGGTCAGGGTCGCGTGGTCGCGCTCGTTCTGATCGGCGTACGCCTCGGCGAAGTCCGCGACGGCCTGGTCGAACGTGCTCGATTCGCCCAGGTAGGCAGCGATCGCGATCCGGTCTCCCGCCCGAGCGTGGGCTCGCGCCAGTGTCCAGCCACACAGCTGGGCGTAGATCGCCATGCTGGACGGCTTGAGGCGACCGATCTCGGCAGACACCTTCCAGTCACGCAACTGCCGGAGGTAGTAGTCCTCGACGGCACCCTCGGGGGCCACAGACTGCAGCCAGCCCAGGAAGATGTCGCTGCTCGCCTGCATCAGCCGCTGCCCCGTCACGACCCGCTCCCCATCGGTGAGGATCCGACCCGCGTCGGCGAGATCGGCGCCCGCCGCTCCGGTGGCGTCGACGGGCACGTAGTCGGCCAGCACCGAGCCCTGGGCCTGCTTCGCCTGCAGGAGCAGGGTCTCCTGGGGCGCGCCGCCCTGCAGCAGGAGGATCCAGGCCCTGGTTCCGACACTGCCCACTCCGACCACCTTGTGGGCGATGTCGGTCAGCTCGAAGTTGTCCAGGAGCCGTCGCCGATCCGGGCTCAGGGTCTCGCGGTAGCCCGCGAGGAGACCAGAGATCCGGGCCAGCACGACCTGGCTGTCCACGCCCACCATCTCATCGAGGCGAACGACCAACGGGGGGTCGCTGACGATCTGCGGTCGTCCGTCGACCGCCGCTGTCAGCTTGTCCAGCGCCTGCAGACTGTCGCGCGTATGCGCCTTCGCCAGCAACTTTCGGGTGCCCTTGAGATCTGCCTTCCCCTGCTTGCGCGCCTTATCGGACAGCGACGCGACGTACCGGCCGAAGAGGTCCTCGATGTCCAGATGTGCGTACCAGACGTCGAGGATGGGCTGGGTGGCGAAGCCGCGGAGCGCGGTGCGGTAGCGTTCGACGGCGGCCAGCGTGACGGTGCGGCCCTGCTTGGCACTGAACCCGTTGTCGCGAGCGGCCACCACGAAGCTGGTCGCCAGCCTCTTCACGTCCCACTCGAACGGCCCCGGGAAGGTTTCGTCGAAGTCGTTGATGTCGAAGACCAGGCGACGGTCCGGGGAGGCATAGCCGCCGAAGTTCGACAGGTGCGCGTCGCCGCACAGCTGGGTGCGGAGGCCGGAGGCCGGCAGCCCGGTGAGATCGGCGGCCATCACCAGCGCTGCTCCGCGGTAGAAGGTGAACGGCGAGACCAGCATCCGGCCGTGCCGGATCGGCACCAGCTCCTGGGCGCGGGTCTTCGCCTGCTCCAGCACGAGCTGTACCGGGTCCACCTCCGCCGTACGACGGAACTCGGCGTGACCCTCCAACGGCGCGGTCGTCCGCGCCGCCTCGCCCACAGCGGCGCGTCCCTCAGCGGATCGCGGGTCCATCCGTGCCCCCTCTGCAGCGTCCCCGGGCGTCGGGCCCATCCCGCCGGGCTTGTTGGTCACGCTAGATCCGCGACGGGTGAGCAGGCGGTGAGCATCGTGGCTTCACCCGGGTGAACCTGCGCCACCGGGCGTAGCCTCACCCGCCCGCCGCCTACCTTGCGGTGCAGTCGAGCCAGCCCCCAGTAGCGATCAGTGAGGCGATGAGAGATGACAGGTGCAGACGAGGTCGACGCCGACGCTCGGGCCAGCGAGGTCGAGGCCCAGATGACCGACGACGAGCGGTTCTCCCTGCTGGTCAGCGTGATGGGCACCAACCAGGTCGTACCGGTCCGCGACGAGCGCATCCCCGAAGGCACGCCCATGAGCGCTGGGTACGTCCCCGGCGTCCCACGGCTGGGAGTCCCGGCCCAGATGATGAGCGACGCGAGCCTGGGAGTCACCAACCCGGGCTATCGACCCGGTGACACCGCCACAGCGCTTCCCGCGGGGATCGCCTTGGGGTCGAGCTTCAACCCGGACCTGGCCCGACGCTCAGGATCCATGGTGGGCAAGGAGGCACGCAGCCGCGGCTTCAACATCCAGCTCGCCGGCGGCATCAACCTCGCCCGCGACCCCCGCAACGGACGCAACTTCGAGTACCTGTCCGAGGACCCTCTGGTCAGCGCCCTCCTGGCAGCGCAGTCGATCAGCGGGATCCAGGGCGAAGGGGTCATCTCGACCATCAAGCACTACTCGCTGAACTGCAACGAGACCAACCGACACTGGCTGGACGCACTGATCGACCCGGCGGCACACCGGGAGTCCGACCTGCTGGCGTTCGAGATCGCCATCGAGCGGTCCAGGCCCGGCGCGGTGATGACCGGCTACAACTTGATCAACGGCGCCTATGCAGGCGACAACGCGATCCTGATCCAGGACGTCTTGAAGGGGGTCTGGGGCTATCCCGGCTGGGTGATGTCGGACTGGGGCGGCACGCCGGGCTGGGAGTGTGCCCTCCACGGCCTGGACCAGGAGTCGGGCCTCCAGCTCGACATGATGATCTGGCAGCAGGAGTGGTTCGTCGGCCCGTTGCAGGAGGCCTTCGCGGCCGGCAAGCTCCCGAAGGAGCGCCTCTCGGAGATGGTGCGCCGCATCCTCCGCTCCATGTTCGCGGTCGGTGTGGACCGCTGGGGTCCGGCGCCCGAGGTCGACCTGGCCAGCCACCACGAGATCGCCCTCGAGACCGCGCGCCAGGGGATCGTCCTCCTGGTCAACGAGGGAGTCCTGCCATTGCGACCGGAGTCGGCGTCGCACATCGCGGTGATCGGCGGACACGCCCAGGTCGGCGTACCGGTCGGCTGCGGCTCCAGCGCGGTGCTCCCTCCGGGCGGCTACGCCGGCACCATCAGGATCGGCGGCCCTGGTGTGATGGGCGTCGGCCGCAACCTCTACCTGATGCCCTCGTCGCCGTTGACGGAGCTGCGCAAGCTCCTCCCGGACGCCGAGATCGACTTCGATCCGGGCATGAGCCCGGGCGAGGCCGCCTCGATGGCCGCACGCAGCGACGTCGCGATCGTGTTCGCGGTCAAGGTGGAGAGCGAGGGGTTCGACGACTACGACCTGACTCTGCCGTGGGGTCAGGACGCCGTCATCGAGGCAGTGGCAGCTGCCAACCCCCGCACGATCGTGGTGCTCGAGACCGGCAACCCCGTGGTGATGCCGTGGCGCGACCAGGTCGCCGCCATCGTGCAGGCGTGGTATCCGGGACAGGCCGGTGGCCAGGCCATCGCGGAGGTCCTGACCGGGGTCGTCAACCCGTCGGGCCGGCTCCCGATCACCTTCCCGGCAGACCTGGGTCAGACCCCCCGGCCTGATCTTCCCGGCCTCGGCACCCCCTGGGGCACGCCGACCACGATCGACTACAACGAGGGCGCCGAGGTCGGGTACCGGTGGTTCGCCAAGACCGGCGCCGAGCCGCTCTTCGCGTTCGGCCACGGGCTGACCTACACGACGTTCGACTACGCCGACCTGGAGGTGTCCGCGGGAGAGACCATCACCGCGCAGGTCACCGTCACCAACACCGGCGACCGGGAGGGCGCCGACGTCCTCCAGCTCTACCTGACCGAGGCGGCAGGAGATGCCCGCCACCGTCTGCTCGCCTTCGAGCGGGTCACCCTCGCCCCCGGCGAGTCAGCCCGGGTCACCCTCGAGGCCGAGCCGCGGCTGCTGGCGCGGTATGACGGACCCGACGGGGTGACCGGCACGTGGCGCATCGACGGCGGGACCTATCGGGTGTCCGTCTCCCGCAACGCCGCAGACCCGGGTCTCTCCGCTTCCGTCGACGTCGAGGGGCGCACCTTCGGCCGGTAACCCGCGGGTTGAGGAGGCGCCGTCACGAAACCAGCTCAACCGAGCTCACGTCACACCCTCGCCCGACGTCAGGAGGAGGCGACGAGGACCTCAACAGCGAAGGCGCCCCGAAGGGTCGCGATCTGCTCCGCCTCGTCGTGGATCAGCTTCACAGCCCTGGGCGGCAGCGAGTCGAAGGGGGTGACGGTCAGCGTCAACCTGCGGCCGCTCTTGCGTGGCCGCCAGATGCCGGCGACCCGGCCGTCGAGCAGGACCGCTCCCGGTTCGCCGACCGCTCTCCAGACCTCGGCCCGGTGCTCCCTGGCGACGATCGTGTCGCGGTCACGCAGCTGTGTATAGGGATCGCGGGGTGGGAGCAGCCGCACTCCCTCCGGGCGAGGCGCCGACCGCAGCGCGTCGAGATCCTCGGCGAGGATCCACGCCGTACCCGCGAACTCGACGGGCGCCAGCTCGCCGTCGACCAGGCTCCACCAGCGGTCGACGTCCCCGGTGTTGACCCCGATCCAGGCAGCGAAGTCCGCCCGGGTAGAGGGCCCGTAAGCGCGCAGATAGCGGCGCAGCAACGTGGCTCGCGCGATGTCCGGGTCGACGTCCGGGATCGGGTGGCCGAGCCATTCGTCGACCAGGGCGAACGGCGCCTTGTTCTCGCTTCGCGGCGCGAGGCACACCACCCTCTGCATCGTGAGGATGCGCAGACAGAAGTGGACGACGGCCTCGCCGAGCGGCTGGTCCGGTGCGAAGGCACCCGGTCCCTCCCAGACGGTGCGCTGGCTCGGTGTCAATCTGCGGCTCACACGCTCTGCGAGCTCTCGGCCGAGTTCGCCGACGGCAAGATGCCGGCCAGAGAGCACCGTCTTGAGGTCTGCTGCGCACAAGGCCGCGGCCTCCCCGAGACTCATCTGGAGCTGGTCGACCGCGTGCGCCGCACCGGGCATGAAGTGACGCATCGCCGTCTCGGTCGGCGGCAGCACTCCGGTGGTGAACACCGGCGCGTCGGCCGTGGGGAAGAAGTACGGCGCGCCTCGCATGCACCACGACTGGAGCAGGCTCTTGTCGCCGCCGACCGCTGTGGCCACTCGATCCTGCGTGACGTCTCGCACCCTGGCGTGCAAGGCCAACAGCGCCGACCCCGGCGGGCTGTTCTGAATCCCGCACCGTCCCGCGGCCCCCAACAGCCCGACCAGTCCGAGGCGCTGGCTGAGGTGGTGGGCGGCCAGCCGAAAGGCGATGACCTCGTCCCTCGAGACCTTCTCAGCCACCGACGCACCCTCGTGTCGACGCCACCGACCGACCGACGATCACGACTGGGCATCCTCAGCAGGGGCCGGCGAGGTGCGCGGTGATCTTCCTGGTGGCGTTCCTCAAGGCGTGTTGCTCGGCCGGGCTCAGCGACTCGAAGACCAGCTCCCTCACCTGCGCCACATGGCCCGGGGCGGCTTGGGTGAGATGGTCGAGGCCGGCGGAGGTCAGGATCGCGTTGGTGTAGCGACCGTCGTCGGGATCGGGCTCGCGTCGGACGAGCCCACGCCGCTCGAGCCGACGCATCAGGTGGGACAGCCGCGAGAGCTCCGAGTTGGCCAGGATGGCGAGATTGCTCATCCGCATCGTGCGGTCGGGCTGGTCGGACAGGCCGGCCAGGACGTAGTACTCCACGAAGCTGAGGTCCGAGTCGCGTTGGAGCTGAGCTCCCAGAGCACTGGGGAGCTTCGCGAGGAGCAGACTGAGCGCGAACCACGTCTCCATCTCGTCCGGGGTGAGCCACCGGGTCGTCGCATCCGACGCCGGCTCGGCCCCGCGGGACCGCTTGGTGGTGCTCACAGGGTGGAGTCTAGGGCCGATCCGGGGATGACTTGAAGGTTCATGTCATCTGCTACTCTGCCATGACATGAACATTCAAGCGTCGGCCCGCTCGCGGCAGGCGCCGAAGGAGAAGGTGGCGATGGGTGAGCCGAGAATCCCTCACGAGTCGGGGCTGACCGCATGAACGTGGCCGTCTGGATCGTCTCGTGCGCTCTCGCAGCGCTCTTCCTCCTCGCAGGCGCGACCAAGATCGCGTCGCCCAAGGAGAAGCTGGTCGACAACCCCAACCTGCGGTGGGCGGAAGACTTCTCTCCCGGGATGTTGAAGCTCATCGGCGTCTGCGAGGTGGCGGGGGCCGTCGGCCTGGTCCTCCCCGGCGTGCTCGGCATGGCCACCTGGCTGGTGCCGACGGCAGCGGTCGGCCTCGCGGTCCTGATGATCGGCGCCGCCCTCACCCACGTGCGCCGACGGGAGTACGCGAACGCGATCGGGAACGCCGTGCTGTTCGCCGCCGCGGCGTTCGTCGCCATCGAGCGGTTCGGTCCGCAGAGCTTCTAGAAGGCCAGACCCTCGAGCTCGCGCAGGGCAGCGAGTCGAGCCTCGATCCAGCGTTCAGCCACCGTGGACGGGGAGCACCTTGGCCACCACCACATCGAGCCGCAGCTCATCTGCAGCGATGGGCAGGCCGGCGTACATCGCCGCAGAAGCCGCGAGGTTCAACGCGCCGTGTGGCAGGCACGAGACATCTGTCGAGGCCGGCAGCCCAGCCCGGTGCGACTCCAGGATCGAGGCCAACCGCTTGGCGGCGGCCAGCGCGTCGGCGTGGTCTTGCAGGCTGTCGCCCACCGGCTCCGGCTTCCCGTCGCTGGTGACCATGGCCTCCGCGAGGAGGAGATCTGCCACCGAGGCTACGAAGGGACCCACCTGTGTCGTGGTTCGCGGCGGCATCACACACTGTTCGGCCAGGTAGCGACAGAGCCACGCTAGCTGCACGAGTCCTGTGGCCAACGCTCCTGTTCCGGCACCCGCACTCCACGGTCGGTTGCCCTCTCCCGACCTGGCCCGGCCGAGATCGCGCCACTCGCGATCCCCCGCGCCCGGTACCGGGACAGCCAACGGACACTCGATCGCCAGTGCCACCGGCCGACCGGCATCCAGGACCGAGGCGACGAGCGAGCCGAGCGCGGCTGGATCGTCCTCGCCGTGGAGCAGGCCATCCGAGGACGCCCAGGAGAACCCTCCCGGCCGGCGGACCGACCCGACGTCGACCCCGATGATCAGAAGATGAGGTGAGCCCCCTGCTTGACGGTCCGGCATCCCTGAACGGTGTTCGTCAGCTTCCGAGCTGGTCGATGAACTCCGCGGCCGACATCGGGGTGGAGAACATCGGGTAGTCGTACTTCAGCGCGTTCTCGTGCTCCTCAGGCGACGTCGCGGCCACGCAGTCGCTCAGGGTGATCACCTGGTAGCCGTTCTCATAGCCTGACCGCATCGTCGACTCGACACAGCAGTTGGTCAGGAAGCCACCGAGCACCAGCGTCTGGATCCCCTTGCTTCGCAGCATGAAGTCGAGGTTGGTGCTGGCGAAGGTGTCCAGTCCGCGCTTCCCTTCGACGACGATGTCACCCTCTGCCGGGGTCAGGTCGTCGACGATCGCGGCACCCCAGGAGCCCTTGACGAAGGCATTGCCGTCAACCACGCCCTTGAGGATCCCGTAGGGGTGGTCGCTGATCTCGTGGTACCCCTCGGCGAACGTGATCGGCGCGTGCATCACGGTCGCCCCGGCGTCACGGGCAGCGTCGACGACATCCTTGGTCTTGCTCAGCATCTTGGTCTGGTCCATCACCTCGGAGACCGCGCCGTGGAGCACGCCCCCCTCGGAGGTGAAGTCGTTCTGGTACTCGATCAGCACCACTGCGGTGGTCTTCGGGTCGATCGGCATGTTGGCATCCTTCCGGGCTGGACTATCCGCTTCTGGACGCTAGTCCGCAGTCTTGCCCCCGACAACGGGCCCATCGCCGAGACGGCACGACTCAGGACCCCCGCTCGACTCCGTCATCATCTCGCTCGCGGCGGCGGTTGGCGCGCTCAGCGAGGCGTTCTGACAACGTGCCCTTGGCCGACCTCGCGCGGCCGAGGCCTGCGCCGCCCCGGCGCCTTGCGGCATGCAGCCCCTCGGCCCCGATCTGAACCGCCTGGTCCTTCGCGTCGACGGCGGCCTCGAGCCAGCGCCTGGTCGCCACCACCTCGCGGCCACGTTCGATTCCGAGCCGGCCGTCGAGCTCCAGGACGGCAGTCGCGACCTGGTTGCTCGACCGCACGACGGCTGGTGCCTTACTCGGGTGCGTCAGCACGGTCGTGTTTGCGGTCCTGGCCGCCTCGTCCAGGCCTTGCATCAGCCGCCCCGTCGACCGCGAGATGAGGTCCAGCCGCTGCTGCCGGGCTGCCCGAAGGGCGAGTCGATGGCGGTCGAGCTCCTCCGGAGCCGCATCCATCACGCGGTCGAGTTCGAGCACTGCGATCGCGTCCTGCAGCTGAAAACAGCGCGCCAGGACGACAAGCCACTCCTGGACCTGGGCTCCCGCCTCCCTCGACGCAGCAGCAAGGTCGCCGACCCTCGCCTTCTGCTCGACCCTTTCCGCAAGCGCGTCGAGCTGACGCAGCGCGTAGGCCTGGGTCCGGGCGATCGTCATCCCGGTCGCTTGCACCTTCGACCACGTGACCTCGGAGACGCGACCCACATGATCGCGGACAGTCATCGCCTCATCGATGATGAGATCGACCCCGATCATGTCGGCCAGGACAGCATCCTTCTGCGCACGGAGTACCTCGTCGAGTTTCTGATCGATCGTGGCGAGGTAGTCGGTGATCTCATCCATGGCCTGCTGCATCGCGAACTGCGTCATGATGCCCGCGGCTCCGGACAGGACCGCTGGGTTCGCAGCGAGCGATCCGGGACCCTTGGCGATCTGGATCCACCCCTTGATGTCGCCACGCCGTCCCAGCATCGCGTGGCTGACACCGGGGGTCTTCGTCTCCGTCAAGCCGTACTTCTTGACCGCTTCGGCGGACTCCTTGGTCAACTTCACCCACCGCCCGGAGTCAGCCGCCAACTCGGATCCAGCCTGCATGCCGCCGGCACTGCTGCTCACGAACCTCTTGAGACGTGACGATCCGAGATCCCTGGAGGGCAGCCCCTCGGACGTCAGGAAGTGGTCCACGACTCTCGACCCACCGATGACCACCAGGCCATCGCCATCACTGATCAGCTGGATATCGCTTTCCATCGTCCGTCCGTTCCTGTTCATCGAGGGCTGCGCCGACGCGTACGAGCGGGGTCAGGGCGCGCCCGTCACCGAATCGGCCAGCGCGCGTGCGGCAGCACCCAGCTCGTGGCCGAGGGGGAGGGTCTTCCCGCCGACCCCGTCCTGGTGACCGCCGCCCACGTAGATCGCCAAGCCTGGCAACGCCGGCACGAGCGCACCCACCACCTCCCGGGCCGCTGGGATGTCTTCGACGGTCGGCACCGCCACGACGACGGCGGCGGTCGGGCGTTCGACGGCCGCCTCGACCCAGGACTGCGGTGGCAGGTCCCCACCGAGGTAGACCGCGTCGATCCCGGCACGACGCAGCAACACCGCGAAAGCCAGCGCGCCGATCTCGTGCCGGGTGCCGCGGGGCAGACCCACGAGGACCCGCACGACCCCAGCGCCGAGCACCGCGGCGTCGTACAACCCGGAGAGGCGGCGCATGACCCCCGCGCTGACGAAGTGCTCGGCCGCGATCCCGACCTGCTCCTCGCGCCAGGCATCCCCGAGGCGATGCAGCGACGGCATCAACCATTCGTCCACCACTCGGTCCAGCGGCGCACCTGCGAACCCGTCGTCGAGGGCCCGGGTGAGAACGTCGACCTCGAGCTCACGCGCCGCGGCGACCAGGCTCTCGACGTCACCCAACTCCCCCGCAGCCGGGGCCACCGGGCCGCCGGTGGACGCGAGGTCCCGGTCGGCGAGCACACGAGCGGCGGCCTGACGTGCCGGAAGACCACCATGGACCAGCGCCGCCATCGCCGCCAAGCGGCGCAGCGACGCATCGTCGTAGACGCGGTAGCCACCCTCGGTCCGGCTCGGCGTCACGACCCCGTAGCGGCGCTCCCACACGCGCAACGTCGCGGCCGGGACGCCGGTGAGCTCTGCCGCCCGCTTGACCGTGTGCACGCACGGAACCCTACGGCAGACCTTGGACAAAGACTAGACAATCCGGAGCGGCACTGAGGCACCTCCCGGCCCGATGTCCGGGGACGGCAGAGCGAGGGCGACCACCCGAAGAGGGTGGTCGCCCTTGCCTGGGGGGACTCAGAGATCCGCGGGCCGCAGCACCCGGTCGACCCCGTGAGCGATCTGCTTGTTGCCCTTGTTGATGTCCGTGACGATGACGGTCGCGTTGACGGCATCCGGGTCCTTGTCCACGAGCGTGACCACGCCGTGGACCACCTTGACCTTGACCGTGGTCCCGGCGGCCGTCTTGAGCTTCGCGCCGTCGGCGTCGACGGCCTTCGCGGCGGTGATCGTCGCCCCGGGCACCACGTGGTACAGGAGCACCTGCTCGACGGTGTCGATCCCCAGAGCGGCGACCTTCTTGAACACCTTGGCCTCGCTCTTGTACTTCTTGCCGGTCAGGTCGGCGACGAGCGTGCGGAACGCCTGGTCGGTCGGGGCGAAGGCGGTGAGCCGCACCTTGCCATCGGCGAGCACGAGCACCGGACTCTTGGGCTTGGCGGCCGCGACCGCGTAGACGGCGGCCTCGACGACGTCGAAGTCCTTGCCGTTGCTGTCGAACTTCTGCCCGTCGGCGGCCAGCACAGTGGCCAGACTCGTCGTGCCCAGCCCTCGCGCGGGCGCCGCTGGTGCCGGCGCCGCGGCAACCACGAGACCCGCAGCAGCCAGAGCCAGGGTGGTCGCAGCACCCGTCATGGTCGTCAGAAGCCTCATCGTGCTCATCTCTCCCGGTTCGGTCTCGGCCATCGCGTCTCGGTGAAGGACACAGGAGCGGGCCTGGGTGTTGTTGAAGGTTTGCCTAAGGTTGAGGCTAGAACGCTCGAACCGGGATTGTCCAGTCTTTGTTCAAGGTTGCTGCGACGACACGTCAGCGCGCCGAGGCGCCCAGCGGATCACCCGCCGGCATCTCCACTCCGGCGCCTCCAGGCGCCGGGCGTCTCTCCGACCAAGCGCTTGAAGGCACGGTTGAAAGCCGACTCGGACTGGTAGCCGACGGTGCTCGCGGCCTGGCCCACACTGATGGAGCCGCTCTGGAGCAGGCGTGCGGCGACCTGAAGCCGCCAGTGGGCGAGGTAGGTCATGGGAGGAACGCCGACGTACGCGGTGAACCGGTCGGCCAGGGTCGATCGCGACAGGTTGCACGCGCGTGCCAGCGCCTCGAGGGTCCACGGCTCGGCATACCGTCCGTGGATCAGCCGCAGCGTCGTCCCCACGTCCGGATCGCGCAGTCCGGCCACCCAGTTCCTAGCCCCTGCTGGGAGCTCCTCGATGTGAGCCCGTAGGGCCTCGAGAAACATCAGCTCGGAGAGCTTGGCCAGCATGGCCTCCTGGCCGGCCTCGCGCTCGGTGCTGGCGCGGATCGCGGCGTCGAGCAGCTGGCTCATCCACTGCCAACTGGAGGCCGACACCGGGGCGTGGACCATCCGGGGCAACGACTCCAGGAGCGGGTTGAACGGCCGACTGTCGCAGGCGAAGTAGCCGCACACGATCCGGCACTCCTCGGCCGAGCCGTCCTTGTTGATGTCGATCACGAACGGCAGAGCCTCGGTCACCGGCCGGTAGTAGAGCGGGAGGTCCGGTTGCCCGCGCATCCCCGGGGCCGACGCCAGGATGTTGGCCTCGCCCGAGGGGAAGATCACCATCTGACCGGCCTCCAACAGCACCGGCGCCTCAGGCTCGTCGACGGCCTCCACCCAGCAGGCGCCGGACGTGACGACGTGGAAGGCGATCAGGTGCTCGGCGTCCGAGGCGACCTTGGCGGCGATCGCATCGGTCGGCGGACTCTGCGCGACGAACGGCGATCGCGCGGTGATGTCGAAGAACACGGCACCCTCCAAGCGCACGGCCAAGAGGACGTCGGACAGCACGTCCATGGGACACCTCCGGACGCCCGGACAACGCCACCGGACGCTCGGACAACGCCCGAGGCTCCCGGGGACGAACGGGCAACAGACGCGGTCGATCGGGCATACCGATCCACCTCGATGCTTCCTAGCTTCGACTCACGACCTTTCCACTCTTACCTCACGACGGATAGCAGGAGACCACGATGACCACCACCGAATTGACGTCCGACGCCCTGGCCGAGGAGCTGGGTTCACGACTGCGCGGCCGCCTCGTCAGCCGATCCGACGAGGGGTACGACGAGGCCAGACGGGTCTACAACGGCTCCATCGACCGCCACCCCTGGGCCGTCGCCCGGGTCGCCGACGTCGCCGACGTCATCACCTGCGTGAACCTGGCCCGAGGCCACGAGATCCCGGTGGCCGTCCGCGGTGGCGCCCATCACGGGGCCGGCTTCGGGACGTGGGACAACGCGCTCGTGATCGACTTCGCGGGGCTGCGCTCGACCACGGTCGACCCGGTCGCGGGCACCGTCCGCGCCGACGCCGGCTGCACCTGGGGCGACGTGGACCACGCCACGGGCGCCTTCGGTCTGGCCACACCCTCGGGCTTCGTATCGACGACCGGAGTGGCCGGCCTGACCCTCGGCGGAGGCACCGGCTACCTGACCCGGCACTTCGGCCTCACGATCGACAACCTGCTGTCGGTCGACGTGGTGCTGGCCGACGGCACCTTCGTGACGGCCGATGCCCACCACGAGGCGGACCTGTTCTGGGCGCTACGAGGCGGTGGCGGCAACTTCGGCGTCGCCACCTCCTTCACCTTCCAGTGCCATCCCATCGGCGAGGGCGGTGTCATCACCGGCGGCCCGGTCCTCTACGGCCTCGGCGACGCCGAGGAGGTCTTCCGGTGGTACCGCGACACGCTGGCCACGATGCCCGACGAGCTGAACGGGTGGATCGGGGTGTTGGAGGTCCCCTCCGCCGCGCCGTTCCCCGAGGACCTGTGGGCGAGGAAGGTGTGCGGCATCGTCTGGTGCTACTCCGGCCCGCGCGACCGGGCGGACGAGGTGCTGGCTCCCGTGCGTGACTTCGGGTCGCCCGTGCTGATGGGGATCCAGGAGATGCCGTACACCGTCCTTCAGAGCGCCTTCGACGGCCTTCTGCCGTCGGGGATGCAGTGGTACTGGAAGGCCGACGTCTACGAAGACCTCCCCGATGAGGCGATCGCGATCCACCGTGCGTACGGCGAACGCATCCCCTCTCCCCTGTCGACCATGCATCTCTACCCGATCAGTGGGGCGGCAGCGCGCGTGCCGGAGGACGCCACGGCGTTCCGGTTCCGCAACGGCGGCTGGAACGGCGTGATCGCCGGGATCGACCCGGATCCGGCCAAGCTCACGGAGGTCACCGACTGGGCGCGGCGCTACTGGGAGGAGCTGCACCCGTTCTCGGCGGGAGGTGGCTACGTGAACATGATGATGGACGAGGGAGCGGTCCGGGTCCGTGCGGCATACGGCGCCAACTACGACCGTCTCAGGGAGATCAAGGGCCGCTACGACCCGCACAACCTGTTCCGGCTCAACCAGAACATCCCACCCCGGGCTCGCCGGGCCGAGGGCGCGGCGTAGACGCGGCAGCGACTTCGGACCGGTCACGCCGGCGAGAAGCCGTATCGCTTCGCGAGGGTCTGGAGCAGGAAGGGCACCAGGGGGGCATCCGGCAGGATGCAGGCGTACTCGCCCACCTTCTTCTCCTTCCCGCCGACGCTCGCATAGACATCCATCCACGGCGTGCCGTCCTCGGAGTGCGCGACCAGCCGGAATGACGTCGACCACTCGACGTGCTTCTTCCTGAAGCCCATCCCGGACTTCGACAATGCGACGCGCGAGAGGGTGACCTGCTCCCCGGCCTCGATCCTGCGCAGCACGTCCTCGACGCGCCGGTTGCCGACCTCCCGCACCAGGCTGTCGACGATCGCGTCGTAGGCCGATCGGAGGTCGTCGCCTCGACCCGAGAACATGATGGTCCTGTCCTTCTTGTCCACCTGCTCGCGCCAAAGCCTGATCCGGTACTCGACGTTGTGCGCGGGGCCCGCCTTCACCGTGGTCTTCCACCAGGTCATTCCGGTCACGTCCGAGAAGCGATAGCACTCCTCGCCCCACCAGATCGCCTCGTCGTCGGCGTACAGGCGCCGCTTGGTGAAGTTCACCCTGATCTGCGCGTCGACGTGGACCATCCGAGCGGCGCCCGCTGCGGCCTGAGAGCTCGGATCGGCATCGAGCGGATCCACGCCCACCACCCCGGAGTCCCCGACGTGTTCGGTCCACCGCGCGCCGTCCCAGTAGCGCAGCTGATGGCGACCCAGTGGATCAGGGCGCCAGCCAGCAGGCGAGTCCGCCATGCTGGGCATCATCCTGCTTCGGCCGGAGCCTCAGCAAGGACAGGCCGAGCGAGGCGGCCGTCCTCGCACCCGAGTCGTCCGGCTGTGCCGTGCCCTCACGGCATGGCCGACGAGCGGTCGGTCAGGCGGCGCGGTGGTGCGTCAGGTGATGGATCAGCGAGCGCAGCCGCGAGTGGGTGACTCCGGCCCGGCGCAGCGGCAACAAGTGGGTCAGGCCCTCGCGCCGCGCGATGAGCGCGGTCACCTCCACGTCGTAGGCCGCGGCGAGCTGGTCGGCGCTCGCCACGTCGTCCGCCGCGACTGCCACGTTGACAGCGTCGACGTAGCGGGCGTGCATCGCGTCGATCTCGTCGACAAGTCGGGACATGAGAGGACTCCTCCGGAGGGGACAGCTTGTGGGGTCAATCCAGTGTGACGCGCTCGATTGGAACGATCCAAGACGACGCGTGTGTGACGCTGCCGACAAGACCGCATGTGGCACGATCCCCACGTGCGCGCCACTCACGCCAAGGACGGAGCCGGGTTGCTCGACGCGCTGTCCCTGCTGAGCGAGGTCGCCGAAGACCTGGTGGTGAACTCCGCTCGCGACACCCACCTCGCCTGGTCCCGACGTGTGCACGACCAGATCGGCGGCGTCGCCATGCTGCCGCGCGTCGTGCACCACGGCACCGCCGCGGGCGTGTACGCCGTCGTCGGCCTCGGACTGAGAGCCAGCGCGCTCGGGCTCGAGCTCGGCGCCCGCGCCGGCGCCGGACCCCGCCTCGACGGCCCGAGGGCTCACCGAGCACTCAGCGTGATCAACGGACTGATGGGTGACCGGCTCGCCACGGAGCGGCCGCGACTCGCGTTGCCGATGGCACTACGCCGTTCGGGGACAGACCTTCCCACCGAGGAGGTCCCGTTGGCCGAGGCGTACCCCGACGCCTCCCCCCACCTCGTGGTCTTCATCCCCGGGCTTTGCGAGGACGAGTCGGCCTGGGACCGGGCCGCCGACGGCAGACCCACGACCTATCCGGCTGATGTCACCGTCGCTGGCTGGTCCGCCTTGCAGGTGCGCACCAACAGTGGGCTGGCCGTGTCCGCGAACGGCGCGTTGTTGAGCGGCCTGCTCGATGACCTGGTCGCAGCCTGGCCGGTACCCGTCGAGCGGATCGTGCTGGTCGGACACTCGATGGGCGGCCTGATCGCCCGCGCTGCCTGCACCGACTCCGGGACTTGGGTCGATCTGGTCAGCGACGTGGTCACGCTGGGCACACCACACCTGGGCGCTCCGCTTGCAGGCTGGGCGGCCCGCGGATCGACAGGGCTCGCCCGCCTCCCCGAGACTGCCGCGTTTGCGCGGATCCTCGATACGCGCTCGGCGGGCATCCTCGACTTGGAGCACGGCCTCGATCGTGACGCGGCGCCGGCGCTGCCGCACATCCGGATGCGGTTCGTGTCCGGCTCGCTCGCCCGGATGCGGTGCTTCGGTGACCTGCTCGTACGCCGGCACAGCGCAGCGGGGGCGACCGCGGACGGCGACCGGCTGTTTCCGGACGCCGACCTGCTCCATGTGCCAGGCGCCGACCACTTCGACCTGCTCAACCATGACGTTGTGCGTTCGGCACTGCTCGAGTGGCTCGCCGACGAGCCGTCGACCGGCCACCGCGGTCCGTGACGGCGACGAAGCTATGCGACTCCGGCGGGCTGCGCGCGGCATCGCCCTCGCCCCCCCGGGGCGGTCCGGGGTCAGCCGAGAGCGGTCGCGGGTTGTCGGCCCACCAGTCGAGGTCCAGCCGGCTCCCGACTGCGAGGTCCAGGGGACCGAGCCCGGTGCGCCGCTCGCTGAACTCGTGCCGGTCAGCAGCCGGATGGGTGCTCAGGCCGAGCAAGAGCGTCAACTGGGGGATGCGACGCGGCTCGGTGCCCGGCTGGCGCGGCCCGCTCGAACCGCGTCGGCGCGGGAGGACACACCGAGCTTGCGATAGATGGAGTGGGTGTGGGTGCGCACGGTGTTGTGGGACAGGAAGAGCTCGCTTCCGATCTCACGGAGGGTGAGGTTGCTGTCGAGCCAGTGCAGCACTCTCCGTTCGGCGGCGGTCAGACTGGTGGAGCGAGTCCGGGCCCTGGGCGTGGTCAACAGTCTGCGTGCTTCGGCCTGCCATTGCGGCAACTGGCCGGCATCTGGGTGCCTGTCGAGCACGTCCGCCGACTTGTTCAGCAATCGGGCCGCTTCGTCGTCACGCCCGAGCGCGTGCAGCGCCGGTGCGAGTTGGATGTGCGTCAGGCAAAGCGGCGCCCAGGACGCCTCGGTGACGCGCGGCAGGAGTGCCTCGGCGCGTCCGACAGCGCGAGCTGCGCCGTCGAGGTCTCCACGGCTGGTGAGGATCGCGGCGAGCACGCTGTACGTCGCGATATGCGGCGTGAAGGTCGACATCGTCGGTTGCTCGGCGATCGCGTAAGCGCGTTCGGCGTATGCGGTCGCCCGCTCGAGCTTCCCGGTTCGAAGGTCGATGAACGCGAGGTAAGCGAGTGACGCTGCGCTGCTCGCGTGGTTGCCGGCGGTGAGCGTTGCCGCCTCCTGCAGCGTGACGGCGGCGCGCTCGAAGTCGCCGTTGATGGTGTGCGCTTGACCTAGCAGCACGAGTGCGCCGGTTCGCCACGGACTGCCGGTCGGTTCGAGGTCGACGCCGCGCTGGGCAGCGGCCGCCATGCCGCTGATGCCGCCGATGGCCAGCGCTGCGGACAGGGTCGCGACAGCGGACTCGAGCGACGCCGTTCCGTCGGGCATGGGGCCCGGCCACGAGCCGCGTCGGGCGGCCTCGGCGAACAGGAGGGCGCGGTCGCGGTCACCCGTCAGGCCGCAGATCCACGAAGCCGCCACGGCGAGCGGGGCGTGCTGTTCGACTTGTCGATCGGTGAACCAGGACAACCAGTGACGTGCGGTCTCGATCTGACCGCGCTCCATCATCGACATCCAGCGCGCTGCGACGAGTTCGGCAGCGGCGTCGACGGCGCCGCACGCCTGGGCATGGTGGACCGCGCGACCTGTGAGGCGCCGCTCCCGATACCACTCGTACGCACGGCGGTGCAGCTCGACATCCATGCCGGACTCCCTGCGAGCGAGCTCGGCGCGCAGGTACTGGGCGAACAGTTGGTGGTAGCGATAGGTGTGCCGGTGCTCGTCGAGCGGCACGACGAAGAGGTTGCTGCCTTCCAGCCACTGCAACCGCTCTCTCGAATCGGTGACACCGGCGACGACGTCGCACAGCGACGGCGTGAGTTCGTCGAGGACGCAGGTATGGAGCAGGAACTCGATGACATCCGCCGGCAGGCGAGCCATGACATCTTCGCTGAGGAAGTCGGCGACGTGCCGGTTCGTGCCGGCGAAGTCGTCGACGAACTCTCCGGGCTCCGTCCGCCCGCGCAAGGAGAGCGCGGCGAGGTAGATCGCCGCCGACCAACCCTCAGTGCGATCGACCAAACGGAACAGTTGGTCGTCGGTGAGGCCGTCGACGTGAGACGCGGCCAGGAGCGCGGCTGCCTCCCGCTCATCGAGTGCGAGGTCGCCGGCATGCAGTTCGACGAGCCGGCCGTGGGCACGCCAGCTCCCCAGCGGCAGGAGAGGATCGGTGCGTGTCGAGAGCACGATCTGACACCCGGGCGGGAGACGTTGGGCGAAATGGCCGATCACGTCGTGGCATCGCGGTTCGGTGACGAGGTGGACATCGTCGAGCACCAGGACGAACGGTCGAGGTGCGCCGGCATCGGCGTTGGCGAACGACGACACGATGACCTCGTCGAGTGCTGGACTGCCGAAGCGGAGCCGGTGCAGGTCCTCGGGGCTGAAGTCGACATGAGGCTGCAGCACCGTCAGCAGGGACGTGACGAACACGACGGGGTCGTTGTCCGTGGCATCGAGCGTCAGCCACGCGAACTCGCGTTCGTCGACGCTCGCCCACAACGCCAGCAGCGTGGTCTTGCCGTATCCGGCCGGAGCCGACACAAGGACGACCGGCGCCTCCGTGAAGCTCGACAGCCGAGTGGTCAAGGTGGGGCGGTCGACGATGCCCGGCCGCCGCGGCGGTGGGGAGAGCTTGCTGGCGGCGACACGTCGGCGCTGTTCGCCGCGGTCATCCAACCGCGCGTCGGGGAGATGAGGGTGCGATCGCGTGCCACCTGTCGACACCACTCGGTCATCGTAGTGCGAGCACGTCCGCCTGGGCCGCGCCCTCGTCCTCCTCGGTGAAGCGCTCAGTCAACGCTGGCGGCGGACAGGAAGGCCCGCTCATGGCCAGCGAAGGTGCGGGTCTGTCCGGTCACGGTCAATGAGGCGGTGGACCGGATGTCCCTCGAGCTGCTGCCGACGCTCAACTCGACCGGACCAGGCTCCATCACGACGTCGCCATTGATGCCGGTATAGGCGAGCAGGCTGAGCGGAGTCGTGAACCGGACCGACTTGGTGGCGCCGGGCTCGAGGTCGACGCGCGCAAAGCCGATCAGCTGCTGGGCGGGCAGGGTGACGCCGGTGGCGGTATCGGCGCCGTACAGTTGAACCACCTCGACTCCGGCTCGATCGCCGCTGTTGGTCACGGTCACCGCTACCTCGAGCTCGCCGGCGACGTCGACGCTGTCACTGGACAGCCGCAGTGGGCCGTAGTCGAACGTCGTGTAGCTGAGGCCGTGACCGAACGGGAACAGTGGCGTCGAGGGCATGTCGAGGTAGCCGTGGTGGATGTCGGCCGTGGTTCGGCGGTATCCGCTGCCGGTGTGCTGGCCGTGGTGGATCGGGCTCTGTCCGCTGTGGCGTGGCAGCGTCACCGGCAACTTCCCGGCGGGGTTCGTGACGCCGAAGATGGCGTGGGCCAGCGCGACGCCTTGGTGGGGTCCGCCGAAGTAGGCGGTGAGGACCGCGGGGAGTCCGTCGATGACCGCCGTCAAGCCCTGCGGACGCCCCATCGACACCACGGCGACAGTGGGCTTGCCGACCTCGGACACGGCCTTGACGAGCTCCACCTGCTGTGGCGGCAGGTCGATGTTCGCGCTGTCCGAGCCCTCGCCTTCGGTGCGCTCCTTGCCGGCCCACGCAGAGTGGCCACCGATGTAGAGGATGACGGCGTCGGCCTCTCGGGCGGCATCGACAGCGGTCGGGATGTCGGTCGGAGCGGACGGCATGATCCCGGTACCGCGGACGACGGTGACCGTGGCGTCAGGCAGCAGCGTGCGGACTGCCTCGGCCAATGAGACGGCGGGGTAGTTCGAGCGCACGTAGTCCTCGAGGTCCACCTTGAGGTAGTCCTGGACCTCGGACAACATCGCGGTCCGTGCCTCGGGCGGGATCTCGCTGCCCGTATCGGCCCCTGCCATGGCGATCTCCTCGCCGATGAAGCGCGCCCGGATCATGGCCAGCGCGGCCGGATAGGTATAGGCCGGGAAGCCGACCATCGTGCTGTCGGCAAAGGGCCCGATGACGGCGACCTTCTTGACGTCGGGATCGAGCGGCAGCAGGTTCGCCTCGTTCTTCAGCAGCGTCACGGACTCGGCCGCCAGCCGCTGAGAGAGTTCGTCGCCCTCGCCTGCGACTGCTCGGATCTGGACCGGGCCTTCGGGGACGTACGGATCACCGAAGAGCCCGAGGGCGAACTTGTCGCGCAGCACGCGACGCACCGACTCGTCCAGCAGGGACTCGGGAACCTTGCCACCTTGTACGGCATTGACGAGAGCCTGCCCATAGCCGTGGATCGACGGCAGTTCGACGTCCAGCCCAGCCGCGAGTGCGAGTGCACCGACCTCCTCAGCGTCGGCCGCGACCCGCTGGCGGGTCTGTGCCCAGCCGACCCCGAGGTAGTCGGACACCACCGTTCCCCTGAAGCCCAACCGTTCGCGCAGAAGCGTGGTCAGGATCGCTCGGGAGACGTGGATCGGCACGCCATCGAACTCGGCGTACGACGCCATCACCGAGGTCAGCCCGGCCAGCCGGATCGCGGCTTCGAAGGGACGCGCGTAGACGTCGTAGAGCTCGCGAGCGCCGATCGCGGTCGCCGCCATGTTCTGGCCGCTCTCGGTCACCGCGTAGCCGAGGAAGTGCTTGGCGGACGGAATGACGCCATCGCGCAGGTCTCGACCCTGCATCCCCCGGGTGAAGGCGACGCTGAAGGAGCTGACCAGGTAGGGGTCTTCACCGAAGGTCTCGTGCACTCGTCCCCAGCGGGCCTCGCGAGCAACGTCCATGACCGGCGCCAGCGCTTGTTGGATGCCGATCGACCGCAGCTGGCGACGCATGATGTCCGCCATCTCCTCGACGGCAGACGGGTCCCACGTTGCCGCGAGCCCGAGGGGAGTCGGGAAGCCGGAGAACTGCGGGGCCACGACGCCGTTGGCAGCCTCGTTGTGGAAGATCGCCGGGATCTTGAGGCGGGTCTCGGTGACCAAATATCGTTGGATCGCGTTAGTGGTCTTCGCCACCGTCTCGGGGGACTTGTGGCCGAACGCGCCCAGTGCGGAGATCTGCCCGATCCCGTGCTTCAGATTCGCGTCCAGTTGATCGCGGAGCAGACCGTCGGGACCGATCAGCTCCATCGGGAACATCGCCGACAGCTGCATCGCCTTCTCCTCGATGCTCATCCGGCGCACGAGCTCATCGGCGCGTTCCATCGCCGTCGCCGAGATGGTGGTGAACGTCATGGCGGCTCCTCTCGCGTCGCGCCCGGCCGGCTACGACGGTTGGTCACCGTACGAATGGCGTGCATGAGGGCGGAAGGTGCTCGACGGTGTTCATCCGGGTGAGATCGGGATCAAGACCTCACGCGTCGTTCACCGATGCCCGCCGCCCGCTCGACCGTCCTGGTCCATGGGTGTCCCACGATCGAATCCCGCGCCCATCACCCTCGAGCTCGCCACCAGCCACCCTCAGACTGTTCGCAGGGCGACGGTGGGCGGCATCCGCGAGGCGCGCATCGCGGGGATGAGTCCAGCGAGAGCACCGAGCAGGATCGCCGAGGCGATGCCGCCAGCCCATGCCTGAGGAGGTACGACGATCAACCAGCCCTTGGAGGTGGCGTAGAAGGGCGTCGCTGCGACGCCGGCGAGCACGCCCGCCGCCCCGCCGATCGTGGCGAGCAGCATCGATTCCGCGACGCTCGGACTCGTCGGTCACGGGCTCTCCGCGCGCTCGGGGGGCCGGGGAGAGGCGGAAGAAGCGTTCCGAGCCGTGTTCGTGATGGTCGCGATGACGACGATCACGAGGATCGGCAGGGCGGTGATCGCGATGAGCGCGGGCCGGTAGGCGTCGGGGTCGGGTGCGCCGTTCCAGAGGGCGGCGGTGAGTGCGGGGCCGAGGGCGAAGCCGAGCGTGCGGAACAGGGTGGACAGGCCGCTGGTGGCGCCGAAGAGCGCGGGTGGCGTGGCGGCCATGATGGCGCTGAGGTTGGGGGCGGAGAACAGTCCTCCGCCGGCTCCGACGACGAACAGGCGGATGGTGAGGTCGATCGCGTTCCACTCGGTGTCGAGCAGAACCAGCGAGGCGGCGCCGAAGGTCATGAGAGCGGCGCCGATGAGGGCCGCCGGCTTCGAGCCGACTCGATCGGAGAGGCGTCCGCCGACCTGGGCAGCGGCCGCGATGCCCAGCGGCATCCCGAGCAGCGCGAGTCCGGTGGCGGCGGGGTCGAGCTGCAGCGTCTGGGTGGCGGCGAAGGGGACGAGGAAGTAGACGGCGCCGCCGATGGTCGAGGTCAGCAGCAGGGCGAGGAACTGGCCGCTCAGGCGCCAGGTCGCCAGCGCCTGCCGGATGGGGGCGGAGTGCCGCAGCCGCAGCCAGACGGCCACGAGGGCGATCGCCGCGATGGCCAGGACGGCGACGAGGATGTCGGGTCCCTGGGCGGCTCGCTGGATCGCGAGCAGGAGAGCGAGGGCGGCACCGGCGGTCAGGGCGATGTCGACGAGCACCGTGCCGCTGGGCCAGTGCAGCCGCCCGGCGTTGGGCACGGAGCGCCAGGCGAGGAGGAGCAGCAGCGCGCAGATGGGGACGTTCACCAGGAACACCCAGCGCCAGTCGGCTGCGGCGACGATGAGGCCGCCGCCGGCCGGGCCGAGCACGGACCCGAGGGGTCCGATGGTCCCGATGGTCCCGAGGGCGCGTCCGCGCTGTGCCGGGGCGACGACGCGCGCGGCGATGGGGAACACGCTGGCCGACAGCAGCGCGGCGAACACACCCTGGACGACGCGGGCGGCGACCAGCACCTCGAACGCGGGAGCGAGGCCGGCGGCGGTGCTGGCGGCGGCGAAGCCGATCGCGCCGATCCCGAACGCCGCGCGCGGGTTCACGGTGTCCAGCCACCGCCCCGCGCCCACGGCGAGGCCGACCATCGGGATCGAGTACGCCAGGACGACCCACTGGAGGGTTGCGAATGCGACGCCGAGCTCCTCGCCGATCGTCGGCAGCGCGGTGGCGACGATGGTCATATCGAGGCCCGCGACGAACACGGCTAGGCCGAGAGCGATCACGGCGGTCCACCGGGTGCGGTCCACTGCGGCAGGAGGGGTGCTCATGCCGGGTTCTCCCCGCCGTCGACCGTGAGCGCCTGGCCGGTGATGCGCTGGTTGGCGAAGGAGCCGAGGAACAGCGCCGCGGCCGCCACGTCTGCGGGCTCGGTGGCGCGGTCGAGGACGCCGTGCGGTCCGTCCCCGCGTTCCCGGGCCGCTTCGGTCATGGTGTAGCCGGGCGCGACAATGTTCGCCAGCACCCCGGCCTGCCCTGCCTCCCACTTCAGCGCCGCGAGGAAGCCCGACAGGCCGGCCTTGCCCGTGGCGTAGGCAGTCCCGCCCGGGAGGCCCTTGCGGGCCACGTCGGAGGAAACCAGCACGATACGCCCGCGTGCGCGGGCCAGGTGCGGCAGCGCCGCGCGCACCGTTGCGACGGTGCCGAACAGGTTCGCCGCCACGGCCTGTTCCCACGCCATGGCATCGACCTGGGGCAACGCGTCCGAGGCGCGGTACGGCCACGAGACCGCGCCCGCAACGAGCACGTCCAACGATCCAAACCGAGCAACGGTCCGTTCGACAGCCTCGGCGATCATGGCCGTGTCTTCTAACAGCATCGGGAACGCAGCGGCCTCGCCACCGCCCGCCTCGACCGCCCCCACGACCCCGCGGGCCGCCCGCTCGTCGGAGGCGTAGGTCATCGCGACGCGGGCACCTTCGACGGCGAAGGCGAGGGCGGTCGCTTTGCCGATGCCTCGCGATCCGCCGGTGACCAGCACCGTGCGCCCTCTCAGTCCCAGGTCCATGCGCAAGCTCCTTCATTAGCCGCCTAATGTTGTCCGACTAACGATATGTTGGATGCATGGCGCTGCAAACTGGGTCCATGCGGGAGGAGATGAGCGACTGGATCGCCGACGAGTTCCAGTCGGAGTTCTGGGTCGCCAAGCTCGCCATCGTTGAGGCCACCAACACCGCCCTCGGGCGCCACGGGGTGCACGCCGGCCAGCAGTTCGTGCTCGCCTCGCTCTGGCACGAAGACGGCCTCACCCCCGCCGAGCTCGCCCGACGGGTCGGCACCAGCCCGCCCACCATCACCCGCATGGTCGCCCGCATGGAAGGTGCCGGCCTGCTCGAACGCCGGCCCGACGCCGGCGACCGCCGCCTCGTCCGCGTCTTCCTGACCCCGCGCGGGCGAGAGCTCGAAGGCGTGCTCAACCGCGAGCTGTCCGACCTCTCCGACGTGGCGCTCGAAGGACTGTCTCGCACCGAGCGTGCCGACCTCACCCGGCACCTCCGCACCGTGCGCGAGAACCTGGAGCGCGGGCGCGACGGAAAGCGCTGACATCGGGGCCGCAGGCGCCCGCGTCCTGAGTGCTGGCGATGGCCACGCTGAGGCGCGTCCGACGGTCTGGTGACTGCGTCATGGGAGCAGGGAGTGTGAGCGGAAGGAGAGGAGTCACGGGCTGGACACGGGTTCGTCGTCTCGTCGGGGAGCGAGAACAAGGCCTGCGACGAGAGTGAGGGCGGCGGCGCCGAGGACGATGGTGAGCGCGGCTGGCGAGGTGGGGAGGACGATGAGAAGCCATCCGAACACCGCGGCGCCGAGCGAGCCGCCGAGTTGGCGGGAGAACGTGAGCGTGGCCATTGCGGAGCCGACGTGTGCGGGCGGCGAGGTCGCGATCCCCAGGAGGGTGTAGGCCTGCATGGACAGGCCAAGGGCGGCGCCTGCCAAAGCGAGCCCGACGAGCGCCACCGTCAGGGTGATGGCCGTGGCGGCAGACGACAGCAGGGGCACCGTTGCGACAAGCCCCAGCCCGACCACGCCCATCATCAGTCCGAGTCGTCCCCATGGCACCATTCGCGGGTAGCGGCGGGCGACGATGGCGAACGTGGCGCTGACGACGAACTGTCCGCCGGTAAGGGCAACGAGCATCGTGCTGACCGCTGCCGTGTCGTATCCGGTGCCAGCGATGATCGCCAAGGGGACGAAGGCGAAGCTGCCGAACAACGCGATCCCGCTGAGTCCGGTGACCGCGAACGACTTGGCGAGGCCCGCGGAGGCAAAGAGCGAGGGGGGAATGAGCGGGTCGGCGGCTCTGCGCTCGCGGGCGACGAATCCCAGCGTCCCGGCCACGGCGACGATCAATAGGGCGGGAGCCCAAAGTAGGGAGGTGGCGATGTCATTGAAGGAGCCCAACAGGACGACGCTGGAGGCGACTGCCGCAATCAGGAGCGTGCCGGCGACGTCGAAGTTCCGCAGGGTCGAGCGGGAGGTCTTGGTGGGCAGTCCGCGAGTGCCGATGGCAAGAGCGAGGACGCAGACGGGGAGATTGACCAAGAAGATGGCAGGCCATCCCCAAGCGGTGGATATGAACCCTCCCAGGGGAGCGCCGGCGAGAGCGGAAATGGCCATCGAGGCGGTGAGCCAGATCTGCCGGCGTACCAGCTCGGTCTTGTCGAACAGCTCTCCCAAGGCGCTGACGGCGGCCACGATCAACCCGGACCCCCCGATGCCCTGCACGGCTCTGGCGGCTACGAGCGCGAGCATGGACCCGGACAGGGCGCAGGCCAGCGACCCTGCCGCGAAGATCAGCACGGATGCCACGAACACCACCCGGCGGCCGAGGACATCCCCGAGCTTGCCGGCGAGCGGCGTCGTCACCGTCACCGTCAGCAGATAGGCGGCCGTCACCCCTGCGATCGCCGTGCCGGCGTCAAGGTCGGATGCGATCGAGGGCAACGCCGCGACCACGATGTTCGTATCGAGCTGAGCGAGCAGCATGCCGAGCATGAGAGCGGCGAAGGCGAGCTCCCTGCGCGTCGTCTCGCCGCGCTGGTGGTCGTCCGAGGGTCCAGGGCTGGTCACACATCACTCCTATCCATGCGTTACGCATACACCGTACCATGCGTTTCGCATATACTGAGAGCCGTGAGTGAACAGCCGGAGCCGTCGATGGACGGGCCAGGTCAAGCGGTGTTCCGTTTCGTGCGCTACTGGTCCAGACGCTCGATCGTCGCGGGTCACGTCGTGGATGCCGAACGCCTGTCCGAAGGGCGTGACGTGATGGTCACCGAGGCCGTCCAGGCGCTGCAAAGGGACGGGGAAGCGACCGTCAACGAGGTCGCCGACCAGCTCGGCATCGATCAATCCGGCGCCAGCCGGTTCATCGCCCAGGCCGTGGATCGGGGCTACCTCCGCAAGATCGCCTCGCCGACCGACGCACGCAAGCGACACCTCGTGGTCACCAAGAGCGGGGCCGCGCTCCTGGAGACCGCGCATCAGTGGCAAGAGGCCGTCTTCGCCGAACTCGCCTCAGACTGGACACTGGCCGAGGTTCAGCAGTTCCACCAGCTCATGGAGCGACTGATCGCGGCGAGCAAGAGCTGAACGTCGTCGCATGCGTCTGTCTGCACAGGCTCTTGGTGCGACGCAGCACGGGAGCGGCGGCGCCCTCCGCAGGCGTGCAGCCCTGACCGAACGGGGCGCCCCGGCTACGCCGACCCTGCCGGGGCACCTCGTTCGGCGAGCGCCGTGGCCTCGGCCTCCACGCTGCGCAGGCTCGTCTCCACGAAGCGGACGATGACCTGACGCTCCTCGGCGGTGAAATCGGCCAGGTCGGCTCGGGTGCGCTCGGTCAGCCCACCGTAGGAGGCTCCCGCCCGCTGAAGCCCCTCCGCCGTCGCCGAGACGGTGACGCGGCGGCGGTCGGCGCCGCCGCGCTCTCGCACGACGAACCCAGCCGACTCCAAGCGGTCGATCATGCGCGTGGCCGCGCCGGCGGATAGGCCGACACATTCGCCGAGCGTTCCCGATGTCTCGGGGCCCCGCTGCTGTAGCACGTGCAGACAGTGCAGATCGGTCGGGATCAGGCCGAGCTCTGCGGCGACGAGGCTGTTCATCCGGATGAGCTGCTGCACCCATTCGGTGGTCACTCCGATGAACCGATCAGTCAGCTCGGTCTGCACGGTGTCTGCGTGCGCGGGGTCTGTGTGCCTGGCGGCCGGTGTCATGTGCGCTCCCTCGCCCGATCCTCTACAATTGCATGACGCAATCATTGCGCCACACAGATATTCTAGCGATGTCCCACGCCATCCGACAGGGCATCCGACAGGGAGATGGTCACGCTGGCTCGACCCACGACACCGAAGCTGCAAGCGACATACGTGCCGGCCGAGAACGGGATCGCATGGTGGGGCGTTCCCGACATCCCGAAGATCATGGACGGTGCCGGGTTGCCGCCCGGCCGACCGGCAACGCTGCGTCTGGCCGCGGTTGTCGAGGGCGAGGTGTGCGCCAGCGACGTCCCCGCGCAGATCACCGACCTCGCGCCGACCGCCCGCGCGCTCGCCACCCTCAATCGAACCCGGCTGCTGGCCGATTCGGCCCGTGCCTGGCGGGCGGCGAGCCGTGCGACACTGCGGCCCCCACGGTCCGGTGGCCGAGCGGCGGACGACGAGGATGCCGCGCTGGCAGGCGTCGCCGCGATGCTTCCGCCGGCCGGGCACGCGGTGCTGAACGCCGACGAGACGGCGGTCATGTCACCGGCGGTGCTGCTCGATCGGTTCCGCACCGCATTGTCGACGGTCAGGGCACTCCAGGACGGCGGTGTCGATGCCGATCTGCGCCCGTATCAGGCCCACGGGGTCTTCTGGCTCCGGGATCGCGCCGACCGCGGCGAGGGAGCGGTGCTGGCCGACGAGATGGGGCTGGGCAAGACGCTCCAGGCGATCGCGGTGCTCGCAACCCGCACCGCCACAGCCACAGCACCCCAGCTGGTTGTCTGCCCCACCTCCTTGATCGGCAACTGGCGCCGCGAGCTGGCCCGCTTCGCGCCCCGGCTTCGTGTCCTGACTCATCACGGCCCCGACCGGGCGCTGCCGGCCAGGATCCCGGCGGGCTCGGTGGTCGTCACCAGCTACCCGCTGCTGCGCACAGGCGACGAGCTGACCGCACGGGAATGGGATGTCGTCGTGTTCGACGAAGCCCAGCAGTTGAAGAACCCGACCGCGCAGGTCACCAAGGCAGCCGCCGCGCTCCACGCGACCACCCGCATCGCAATGACCGGCACGCCCGTGGAGAACAACCTGGACGAGCTCTGGTCGATCTTCTCGGTCACCAATCCCGGCGTGCTCGGCGCCCGAGCCCGCTTCCGGCAGCGCTTCGTCGCCCCGATCCAGCAGCGCCGATCCAAGACTGCCGCCGCGACGCTCGCCACCCTTGTCGAAGCCCACATGCTCCGTCGCACCAAGGCCCAGGTCGCCACAGAATTGCCGCCGCGCATCGACCAGACCGTCGTATGCACCCTCACGACTGAACAGATCAGCCTCTACCGGCGTGCCGTCGACCGCGCCTTCACCAGCGGCTTCGGCACGGGCCTTGCCCGAAACGGTCGAGTCCTCGCGCTGCTGACCGAGTTGAAGCAAATCTGCAACCACCCGGCGCAGTATCTTGGCAAAGACGAGGCCGACACCGGCCGCTCCGGCAAGTTCGACCGAGCCAGCGAAATCCTCACCGAGATCGCCGCAGACGGCGACCGCGCCCTCGTGTTCACCCAGTACCGGAAGATGGGCAAGCTGCTGTCGAGCGGTCTGGCGCCTGTCACCGGGGGCCAGCCGATCCCGTTCCTGCACGGTGGCCTGTCCGCCGTCCGGCGCGACGAACTGGTCCGAGCCTTCCAGGAGGACGACGACGCGCCACCCGTGCTGATCCTCAGCCTGCGCGCCGCCGGCTTCGGACTGAACCTGACCCGCGCCGCCCACGTCATGCACTACGACCGCTGGTGGAACCCCGCCGTCGAGGAACAGGCCACCGCCCGAGCACACCGGATCGGACAACAGCAGACCCTGAACGTCCACACCCTCATCGCCGGTGGAACCCTCGAAGAGCACATCGACCGCATGCACACCGAGAAGCAAGGCATCGCCGACATCATCACCGGCGACCCCCTCGCGGCCCTCACCAAGCTCCCCGACCGGCAACTGCGCGAACTGCTCGACCTCAACCTCACCGAGCTCACCTGATGCCACAACCTGAGTTCGGCGCAACCGCCTGGGGACGAGCATGGCTGCGCACCGTCGAACGCACCGACCGCGTCCCCAACCCCGCCCTGCCGAGGGCCCGAAGCCTCGCACGCAACCAGAAGGCCAGCCTCACCGTCGGGCCCGGCACCATCACAGCCGATGTCACCGACGGCGCAGCGACCCGCCACGTGAGCATCCACCTTCCTTGCTGGGACGACCGAGAACAGACAGCGGCCGGGTCGCTCCTCGCGGGCACCCCCACCAACTCCATCGTCGGCGACCTCCCCGACCGCCTCCTCGACACCCTGACCGCCGCCGGGGTCACGATCGCCGTACCGCTCGTCAGCACGACCGCGGCCTGCGACTGCCGATCCCGCACCCACCCATGCGTACACGTCCTCACCGCGCTCTACGCATTCGTCCTCCTCACCGACGAACGCCCCCTGACCGCGCTGGAAGTACGCACCAGCGAGCCATCACCCCAGAGCCAGCACACCGACCCAGACTGGATACCCCTCAGCACCCTCGACGCGGCATCCTTCTACACCGCCGCAACAGCGCCAGGGTCCGGCCGGATCGCAGGGGCCTAGCGACGAACGCGACCATCGCGGCGGAGGCAGCCAGCGCGATCGGGAGCAAGAAGGCGGCCTGCATGGCGTGAGCGAGCTGCGGAGCGAGGCGAGCTCGGCCGGTGGCAGCGCGTGCAGAGCACCAACCGGCCGCGCCGCTTCCGGCTCCTTCCCGAGCCTTCGTCTCCGCCTCCCTCAGTGCCACCAAACGTCTGGCAGATCGAGGGGGGTTCAGTGCGCACCTGAGCTTCGTGACGGTTTCGATGCGCGTGATGAGCGCCGGAGATGGCTGTGAGTACCTGCTGCGTTCAGTCGTGGCTGGGGACGGGAACCGTTCGCTCTCGACGCCGTTGGCGCGCTACTACGAGGAGGTGGGAACCCCTCCCGGCTACTGGCTCGGCACGGGTGTTCACGCCTTCGGTGACAGCCAACTGATGCCCGGCGCGACGGTTGAGGAGGACCAACTCGCGCTGCTGTTGGGCCAGGGGCGCGATCCGCTGACCGGGGATCAGCTGGGTCGGGCGTTCCCGAAGTACCAGTCCGTCGCCGAGCGGATCGCCAGTCGAGTCGCTGAACTCGATGCCGGGCTCACCGGCGAGGAACGCGACATCGAGATCGCCCGGATCGAGGCTGAGGAGACCGAGAAGGGCGAGAAGGGCGCCGTGGCGGGGTACGACTACACGTTCTCCGTCCCGAAGTCGGTCTCGATGCTGTGGGGCGTCGCAGACGCGGGCACGCAGGAGATGCTGGTCGAGGCCCACCACGCCGCCGTCGCGGAGGTCGTTGCGCTGCTGGAGCGGGAGGTTGCCGCCACCCGCGCCGGTGTTGCACAGCCCACCGGAGCACCCAAGGGCCCCACCCGGAAATGACCAACGGACCTACGAAATCGCAGGTCCGCTGTCGCCGATGTCCTGAGACATCACATTCGTAGCGGGGGCAGTGTCTGAGTTCTCCAGATAGTTGGCACCTGTCCCGCGACATGGTTGACAC
>CAZIVD010000038.1:0-40979 GCA_964542635.1 uncultured Nocardioides sp.
ACCACCACCGCACCCTGCCCGACGGCACCATCCGCTTCCACACCCGGACGTGACGAGCCAACTGGAAACGGCGCCTACGCCCGGAACGATGGCTTGAAGCGGCGCACCTCCTGGGGCCACCCGCAGGCCACCGCGATCCTGCCGGCCCAGTCCTTGGCGGCCTCGTCATCAGGGACGTCGACCACGGTGAAGCCGCCGAGGAACTCCTTGGTCTCGACGTAGGGCCCGTCGGTGATCAGGACGGTGCCGCTGGTGGCGTCGGCGCTGTAGACCGGGCCGTCCTCCTCCTCCAGTCCGCCGGCGAAGACGTAGACGCCGGCCGCCGCCATGTCGTCGATGACGGCCCTGGCGAGGGGTCCCCTCGAAGCGAACCACTCCTCGGGGTGGTCGCCGACCCATTGCTGGTTGAAGTAGATGAGGTACTCGGGCATGGCGCTCCTTCACATCGGGCGGACCGTGGGGTTCCGCGTCTCACCCACCCCACGAACGGCGACGGGCGGATCCGACAGGGTCAGGACGGGAACTTCACGCCGGTGTTGGCGTGGCAGCGGTAGCCGTGCGGGTTCCGGGCCAGGTACTGCTGGTGGTAGTCCTCGGCGTAGTAGTACGCCGGCTCGCCGTCGACGACCTGCTTGATCTCGGTGGTGATCGGGTCGAAGCCGCGGCGGGCGAGCTCGGCGCCGTACTCCGCGGTGAGCTCGCGGGCCACCGCCTCCTGCTCGGAAGTGGTGGCGTAGATCGCGGAGCGGTACTGGGTGCCGACGTCGTTGCCCTGGCGCATGCCCTGCGTCGGGTCGTGCACCTCGAAGAAGCGCTTGACCAGGTCGGCGTAGCTGACGACCGCCGGGTCGAAGACGACCCGGATGGCCTCGGTGTGGCCGGTGCGTCCCGAGCAGACCTCCTCGTACGACGGGTGCTCGGTGTAGCCCCCGGCGTAGCCGACCGACGTGGACCACACGCCGGGCAGCTGCCAGTAGATCTCCTCCGCGCCCCAGAAGCAGCCCAGCCCGAAGATGGCCGCCTCGTAGCCCGGGGGGACCTCGTCGGTGACGAGCGGGGCGTCCAGCACGAGGTGGCGCGCCGGCAGCGCGAACGGCCGATGCGGCCGCCCGGGCAGCGCCTCGTCGGCGGACGGCAACGTGGTCTTGGTGCGGGTGAAGAACATCGGGCCTCCCTCGTCGTCTACCCACTCAACCATGCGGGTCAGCGGTTCGTTCCCGGCTCCGGACGCGATGGAGGAGGGACGGCGGCGGTATCAGGAACCGGTCGAGCTGCTCCTCAACGCCCAGAGCGCGCCGGAGAGGAGGCGCAGGCTCACGGGTGGTGGCGTCGTACGGCGCGATCACCCCGACTACGGGGGGAACCATGCAGAACAACACCAGGCGCCGGGCGGCACTCTCGCTCGTCGCCATCCTTGCGTTGCTGCTCGGCGGCACGGTGGCGATGGTGTCGCCGGCGGGTGCCGCGCTGAGCACGAACTGGAAGCAGATCTGGAAGCAGGAGATCAAGCCACGCGCCGACAAGCGCTACTACACGCAGTCGAAGGTGGACACCAAGCTCGGTGCGTACGAGACCAAGGTGGACCACGCCACGTCGCTCGCGGCCTACGAGACCAAGGCCGAGCACGACGCGTCGCTGGGCAACTACTACACGAAGACCCAGTCGGACGCGAACTACTACACGAAGGGTCAGTCCGACGCCAAGTACGCTCCCAAGACGCCGGCCGTCATCCGGGGCATGTACTTCGCCGGCACGACCGCCGGTGCGGGCTCCCTGCTCGCCGACAGCGTCTCGTACGGCGTCCAGCTGACCGCCAACCCGATCGTGCACTACATCCCCGTGGCTACCGCTGTCCCGGCGGGTTGCTCGGGCTCGGCCGCCGCGCCGGACGCCCAGCCGGGCCACCTGTGCATCTTCGAGGGCATCGCGTCGAACACGGGCGCCCGCAGCTTCTACAGCCCGACCAACTACCAGAACGGCGTGGCTGTCTACGCGTACACGGCTGCCGCAGGTCAGGGCTACTTCTCCGGGACCTGGGCCCTGCGTCCGATCGGGGTCGTGGCCAAGCCGTCCGCGGAGGCACCGGGTGAGCCGACGCCGCTGCCGCGTCCGCAGGGCTGAGGACAGCCACCACAGAAGGCCTCATCTCACAGGAGGGTCCGGCCGCCGGGGAACATCCCGGCGGCCGGACTCTGTACGTGGGTGGGCGGAGCCCGACGAGCCGCCGATGAGCGTCTCCCCAGGGTCGTGTGGCACAGTGGCGGGATTCCCCTGCCCCCACAGGAGATCCCCCATGACCTTGCTTCGCCATGCCCTGACTCGCCCCGCGGCCATGCTCGCGGTCCTTCTCGTCGCCGTGCTCGGCGCCACTCTGCCCGGCCCCTCGGTGGCCGCGGCGCCTCCTGCGGACACCTCGGTCGCGGCCCGGACCGGTGCCCGAGCGCCGGCCGCCTGTGCCGACGCGGACTATCTCTGGAGCCACCTCGCTCGGTGCGGTCGGGCCGGACCCGGCAACACCGGGCCGCGGCTCAAGGCATGCCCCGAGGGGCTCACGCCGATGGGATCGAGCGTCACCGGCGTGATCGAGATCCGCCAGACCGGCGCTCAGGTCACCTGCCGTTCGGTGACCGGTTGCCTCTCGGTCCAGGCGTCGGGCGTCCAGATCAAGAACGTGCGCGTGCGCTGCTCGAGCGGCCGCACGGGGGAGGACGCCAACGGCACCGGTGCGATCAAGATCGAGAACGGCGCGTCCGCGCGCATCGCCCGCACCAGCATCGACGGCCTGAAGGCCAACCACTCGTGCATCTGGCACGAGGGGGCCTCGATGGTGGCCGTGCGGGTCAACTGCCGCGGCGTGAACGACGGCATCTTCAGCTGGTCCGGGCCTGGCGGCAACGGGAACAACTTCAAGATCCGCAAGAGCTACATCCACGATCTCACCACCCGTACGGCCAACGGGCACGTCGACGGCTACCAGACCGAGGGCGCCAGCCACGGCCTGATCTCCGACAACACGTTCCTGATGACGTCGGATGCCGGTGGCAACGACGCCAACGCAGCCATCGGGATCTGGAACAGCTTCCGCGACAGCACCGACATCGTGGTCCGGGGCAACCTCATCGCCGGCGGCGGGTTCTCGGTGTACGCGGAGGACTACAGCGACAGCTACGACATCCGGGACGTCTCCTTCGTGGACAACGTCTTCAGCCGCAGGCTGTTCGGCTGCGTCGGCTACTTCGGCGTGTGGTTCCCGCGCGGCGCGCCCACCGACGGCTGGCACCGCTCGGGCAACTCCGTGCTCGAGACCGGCGCGAGCCTCGACCAGGGCAACCCGACGTACCAGGGCAGTCCCTGCATCTGACACTGCGCCCGCACCGAGCGCCCCGCCGCGCCCGCACTACCCTCGCGGGGTGAGTGAACAGGCACACCGCGACAAGGGCGGGTTCGAGACCCGGGCGATCCACGCCGGCTACGAGCCGGACGCGGCGACCGGGTCGGTGATCCCGCCGATCTACGCGACGAGCACCTACAAGCAGGACGGCGTGGGGGGGTTGCGCGGCGGCTACGAGTACAGCCGCTCCGCCAACCCCACCCGCACCGCCCTGGAGGCCAACCTGGCCGCCCTCGAGGAGGGGGAGCGCGGGTTCGCCTTCGCCAGCGGGCTGGCGGCCGAGGACACGGTGATCCGCGCGCTGTGCAGCCCGGGGGACCACGTGGTGCTCCCCGCTGACGCGTACGGCGGCACGTTCAGGCTGTTCGACAAGGTCGCCCGCCCGTGGGGGTTGGCGCACGACCCGGCGGCGGCTGACGACCTCGACGCCGTGCGGGCGGCCCTGCGGCCGGGGAGCACCCGCCTGGTGTGGGTCGAGACGCCCACCAACCCGCTCCTCGGCATCGGCGACATCGAGGCCTTGGCGGCGCTCGCGCACGAGGCGGGCGCGCTGCTCGTCGTCGACAACACCTTCGCCTCGCCGTACCTCCAACAGCCGCTGACCCTCGGCGCGGACGTCGTCGTGCACTCCACGACCAAGTACGCCGGCGGTCACTCCGACGTCATCGGCGGGGCCGCCGTCGTGCGCGACCTGGAGCTCGCCGAGCGGATCGCCTTCCACCAGAACGCCATGGGCGGCGTGGCCGGGCCGTTCGACGCGTGGCTGGTGCTGCGCGGGCTGAAGACGCTGGCCGTCCGCATGGACCGCCACTGTGACAACGCCGAGCGGGTGGCCGAGTTCCTGGCCGGCCACGAGCAGGTCTCGGAGGTCTTCTATCCCGGGCTCGCCGGGCACCCCGGCCACGAGGTGGCCGCGCGGCAGATGAAGCGCTTCGGCGGGATCGTCAGCTTCCGGGCGGCGGGCGGCGAGCAGCAGGCGGTCGACGTGTGCGGCCGGGCCCGCGTGTTCACCCTCGGCGAGTCGCTGGGCGGGGTCGAGAGCCTGATCGAGCACCCCGGGCGGATGACCCACGCGAGCGTGGCCGGCACCGACCTCGAAGTGCCGGCGGACCTGGTGCGGCTCAGCGTCGGGATCGAGACGATCGGCGACCTGCTCGCCGACCTCGACCAGGCGCTGCGCGGATCCCGGTGAGCACCCGGCACGCCGTCTGCGTCGACTTCGGCTCGACCTTCACCAAGGCGGCCCTCGTCGACCTGGAGGTCGGCCGGATCATGGCCCGGGCCAGCCATCCGACCACGATCGAGACCGACGTGCTCGACGGGTTCGACGCCTGCCTCGCCGAGCTGGTCGCGGCCGAGCGTGCGGCCGGCGACGCGCAGGTGCTGGCCTGCTCCTCTGCCGGAGGAGGCCTCCGGATCGCGGTCGTCGGCAACGAGGAGCTCGTGACCGCCGAGGCCGGACGGCGGATCGCGCTGTCGAGCGGAGGCCGCGTGGTCGCGGTGGTGGCCGCAGCCGGGCGGGGGCCGGACGACCCGGCGTACCGCGCCCTGCGGGAGCCGGCCCCGCCCGACGTCGTGCTGCTCACCGGCGGGACCGACGGTGGCAACACGGCGGGAGTGGTCGGCGCGGCGCACGGTCTCGTAACCGCGGGGTGGCGCGGCCCCGTCGTGTTCGCGGGCAACCCGGACGCGACCGACGAGGTGCGCCACGTCCTGGGTTCGCTGCCGCTGGTGGTGGCCGACAACGTGGTCCCGAGGATCGGCGTGCTCGCACCCGACTCGGCCCGGATCGCGATCCGGGAGATGTTCTTGTCTCACGTCATCGGCGGCAAGCACCTCAGCACACGGGCGGACTTCGGTGCGATGGTCGCCGGCGCCACGCCGGACATCGTGCTGACGGCCGTCGAGCTGCTCGCCCGGGGCCTCGGCGTCGATCGCCCAGGAGTCGGCGACGTGGTGGTCGTCGACGTGGGCGGGGCCACCACCGACGTCTACTCCGTCATCGAGCTGGACCCCGAGGACGCAGGGCTCTCGCGCGAGGTGGTGGCCACCACGCCGCTGAACCGCACCGTGGAGGGGGACCTCGGCATGCGCTGGTCCGCACCGGACACGGTGCTCGCAGCGGGACTCGAGGACCTGGTCGAGGCGGCCGCCCGGCGGCACGCGGACCCGGGCTTCCTGCCGGACAGCCCCGCGGAGGCCGACGTGGACGAGCGCCTCGCGGCCGCTGCCGCGGGGCTCGCCATCCGCCGGCACGCCGGGCGCAGCCGGGTCGTCGTCGAGCCGGCGTCCGGACCATCGGGGGCGGGCCGCGTCGTCGAGCGCAGCGGCATCGACCTGCGGGAGGTCTCCCTGCTCGTCGGCTCTGGAGGCGTGCTGCGTCACGGTCGGGCCGGGGTGGCCGAGCGGGTGTTCGCGGACTGCACCGGCCTGGACGTGCCAGGCGGCTGGCAGCTGCCCGAGCGACCGGCGATCGTCGTGGACCACGACTACGTGCTCGCCGCCGCGGGGCTGCTCGCCGCGCGGCACCCCGAAGCGGCGTACCGCCTGGTCCGGGGGCTGGCACCCTCGCGGCGGTGACCTGGCCACCGTTTCGTCGTAGCCGGCGGTGGCTCTCGCACCGCCGCTCCCAGGCCCCGCTCGGCCCCGGCACTAGCCTGGGTGGGTGAGCCAAGACTCCCCGGATCCCGCAGCGTCCGACTCGGCGTCGGGCGAGCGGCTCTCGGAGCGGCTCGCCCATCAGTGGCAGCATCTGACGGCCCTGCGGGCCGGGCGCCGGACGCCGGCGACGGAGCCGGAGCCCGTGCGCGGCGGCACCTCCAACTTCTCGCGCGCCGCGGTGCCGTGGGGCGTCGACCTGGCCGCGGCCTGGGCCTGGCGGTTCCTGGTGATCGTGGCCGCCGGCTACGTCGTCGCGCGCGTCCTGGGCTACCTGATGGTGATCGTGCTGCCGGTGGTGGTGGCCCTCCTGATCGCCGCCCTCGTCGAGCCGGTCGTCTCGTGGATGGAACGCCGCGGCTTCCCGCGCGGCCTCTCCGCCGGCGTGGTCGTCCTGATCGGCATCCTGTCCGTGGTGGCGTTGTTGAGCGTGGCCGGCAACCAGGTGGCCAATGGCGCCCAGGACCTGGCCGACTCCGTGGTCCAGGGCATCGACCAGATCACCGACTGGCTCAAGAACGGACCGCTGCACGCGACCGACTCCCAGATCAACGACGTCCTCGAGCGGGCCCAGGCGCAGCTCACCAAGTTCGCCCAGGATGGCGAGGTGCTCTCCCACGTCACCGAGATCGGGGCCGCGGTCGGGCATGTCGTCGCCGGATTCTTCATCGTCTTGTTCTCGACGTACTTCTTCCTCGCCGACGGCTCGCGGATCTGGGCCTGGTTCGTGCGGATCGCGCCCCGCGCCGGCCGGGTCCACGTCGACAGCTCGGGCCGGGTGGCGTGGGTGTCGCTCACGCAGTTCGTCCGGGCCACCGTGATCGTGGCCGCCACCGACGCGATCGGCATCATGATCGTGGCCGCGATCCTCCAGGTGCCGTTCGTGATGGCGATCGGTGTCCTGGTCTTCCTCGGTGCCTTCGTGCCGATGATCGGTGCGACCATCGCCGGCACCGTCGCCGTGCTCGTCGCGTTGGTGGACCAGGGCCCGGTGACCGCACTCCTGATGCTCGGCGGCGTGATCCTCGTCCAGCAGATCGAGGGCCACGTGCTGCAGCCGTTCCTGATGGGCCGGTTCGTGGCGGTGCACCCCTTGGGCGTGATCCTCGCCATCGGGATCGGCGTGATCGTGGCGGGCATTCCCGGCGCCCTGGTGGCGGTGCCGTTGGCCGCCGCCGTCAACGCAGTCGTCCAGCATCTTGCCTCGAGCACCGCGCCGGGCGACGATCCGGAGGAACGGCTCGAGCAGGACTATCTCCAGGCCGGGGTCGCGCCACCGGAGGATCCGCCGATCGAGCCCGAGGACCGGCCTGCTCCGCGGCCGGAGACCCCAGGGGAGGAACCCGATGGCTGACACTCCGCCTCCGGCGGTCACCCTCGCCGACATCGAGGCGGCCCGTGAGCTGCTCTCGGGAGTGTCGACCAGAACGCCGATCCAGGGCTCGCGTCTGCTGACCGAGCTGGTCGGGGGCGAGGTCTGGTTCAAGTGCGAGAACCTCCAGCGCACCGGCTCGTTCAAGACCCGGGGTGCCTATGTGCGCATCTCACGCCTGTCCGAGTCCGACCGCGCCCATGGCGTGGTGGCCGCGTCGGCCGGCAACCACGCGCAGGGGGTCGCGCTGTCCGCGCAGCTGCTCGGGATCAAGGCGACCGTCTTCATGCCCGAGGGCGCCCCGATCCCCAAGGTCAACGCGACCATGGGGTACGGCGCAGACGTGGTCTTCCACGGCCAGTTCCTCGACGACTCCCTCATCGCCGCCCGTGCCTTCGCCGACGAGACCGGGGCGGTGCTGATCCACCCCTTCGACCACGTCGACATCGTCGCCGGCCAGGGAACGGCGGGACTGGAGATCCTCGAGCAGGTGCCCGAGGTCGCCACCGTCGTCGTCCCGACGGGTGGGGGCGGCCTGCTCGCGGGCATCGCGATCGCCGTCAAGTCGCTGCGTCCGCACGTGCGGGTGGTCGGCGTGCAGGCGGAGGGCGCGGCGGCGTACCCGGAGTCGCTGGCGCAAGGGCGCCCGGTGGCCCTGGACTCGATGCGCACGATCGCGGACGGCATCGCCGTCGGCTGCCCCGGCGTGGTCACCTTCGAGGCGGTGCGGCAATACGTCGACGAGATCCTGACCGTCAGCGAGGACTCGATGTCGCGCGCCGTCCTGTCGATCGCGGAGCG
Organism: uncultured Nocardioides sp.; assembly: GCA_964542635.1. Taxonomy (GTDB): domain Bacteria; phylum Actinomycetota; class Actinomycetes; order Propionibacteriales; family Nocardioidaceae; genus Nocardioides. The sequence goes on from CAZIVD010000038.1 coordinate 8,223, forward strand.
GGCCAAGCAGGTCGTGGAGCCGGCCGGCGCGGCAGGGGTCGCGGCGATGCTCGACGATCCCAGCCGATTCAGCCCGCCCGTGGTCGTGGTGCTCAGTGGCGGCAACATCGACCCGCTGCTCCTGGGCAAGGTGATCCGGCGGGGCATGGCCTCGGCCGGGCGCTACCTCGGGCTGAGAGTGCTCGTACCCGATCTGCCCGGGGGCCTCGCGACCCTGCTCGTGGAGCTCGCCGCGGCCGGTGCCAACGTGCTCGATGTCGTGCACGAGCGGATCTCACCGGCGCTGCACGTCAACGAGGTCGAGGTGATCCTGCAGCTCGAGACGCGCGGCCCGCGCCACTCCGACCAGGTCGTGCAGCGCCTGCGGGAGCAGGGCTACGAGGTCTTCGCCTGACCGCCCTCGCACGGGGTCTCGACACGGGCTCGCCTGGCGGCTCGCCCGGCTCGACCAGCGATTCTCGGTGGTCGAGCCCGCGAGCGCGAGCGAGCGGTGTCGAGACCGGGCGAGGGTGCAGGGGCTCGTGACGGTCGCTGCGTGACCTCCTCGACCAGCGGCGGGCCAGGTCAGCCGGCGTACGGCGTGGCGTCGACGACCTCGACCTCGAGCGTGCGCCCGTTGGGGGCCTGGTAGCTGACGGTGTCGCCGATCTTCGCGCCGAGGATCGCGGCGCCGAGAGGCGACTCGGGGGAGAAGACGTCGATGGTGCCGTCCTCGAGAGCCTTGTTGCCGAGCAGGAACGTGGTCTCCTCGTCGTCGCCGACGAAGCGGTAGGTGACCTTCATCCCCGGCTCGACGATGCCGTCGTCCTTGGGGGTCTCGCCGACCTCGGCACGCCGCAGCATGTCCTCGAGCTGGCGGATCCGGGCCTCGACCTGGCCCTGCTCGTCCTTGGCGGCGTGGTAGCCGCCGTTCTCCTTCAAGTCGCCCTCGTCACGCGCAGCACTGATCCGCTCGATGATCTCCTGCCGAACCGGGCCGCTGAGGTTGTCCAGCTCGGCCCGCAGCTTGTCGTAGGCCGCCTGGGTCAGCCAGATCTTGTCCTGGACGGGCTGCGTCATGGGAGTGCTCCTGTAATGCGGTCAGGCTGCCCTGCCGGTCGGCGCCCTGGTTCTCTGGCGCCTGCAGGTCAGCGTTCGTCGGGTCCGAACCGGAAGGGAGACCCGGATGACGGTCGGCCTCCGGTGGCTGCTCGACCGGTGCCTTCGTGCCGTCTTTGGTGCCGTCACTCGTGCCGTCTCGGGGCAGCCCACTGGATGGTTCGGAGCAATCAGGTTAGCAAATCCGCCTCTGAAAGACCCGTCGACCGCGCTTCCAGGCCCCGTGCGTCGTCGGGGCTCGCCACGGCCGGCTCATCGAGGTCGGCGCTGATCCGGGGTGGTGCAGCCCACCGACTCCACCGACGTGGCGCGACGCTCGGTGCGCACCTCGACCTGGTTGCGACCCGCGACCGGGTTGAACTCGAGCTCGCCCACGACCGTGTGGTCGGCCGCGATCGCGCGCACTCTGCAGGTCGCCTCGTCCGGGGCGATCCCCTCGTCGAGGTCGACGTCGACACGAGCCGTCACCAGGTGGTCGTCGACCGTCTCCCAGCCCACCAGCTGCGAGCTCACCTGGGGGGTCGCATGGACGACGGTCACCCACAGCAGCCACCCGAGTGCGGCCACCCCGAGGAGCCCCGATCCCAGCACCGTCGCCCGCTGCGCACGCGGCGAGGGCGAGCGGTAGCGCTCGGAGAGGGCGTCGGTCACCTCCCTAGACTCCCATCCGTGACCAACGCTCCCCGCAACGGCCTGCGCCTGATGCACGTGCACGCCCACCCCGACGACGAGTCGAGCAAGGGCGCCGCCACCACCGCGCGGTATGTCGCCGAGGGCGTGGACGTCCACGTGGTCACCTGCACCGGGGGCGAGCGGGGCTCGATCCTGAACCCCAAGATGGACCGCCCCGAGATCGCCGCCAACATCACCGAGGTACGCCGCCAGGAGATGGAGCGTGCCCGCGACATCCTCGGCATCACCCAGGACTGGCTGGGCTTCGTCGACTCCGGCTGGCCCGAGGGCGACCCGAAGCCCCCGCTGCCGGAGGGCTGCTTCGCGCTGGTGCCGCTGGAGGAGTCGGCGGAGCGACTGGTGGCGCTGATGCGTTCGTTCCGCCCCCACGTCGTCACGACGTACGACGAGAAGGGCGGCTACCCGCACCCCGATCACATCCGCTGCCACGAGGTGACCGTCGCCGCGTTCGAGGCGGCCGGCGACCCGGACCGCTTCCCGGAGACGGGCCACCACCCCTGGCAGCCGCTCAAGCTCTACTACTCCCACAACTGGAACCGCCCCAAGATGGAGGCGATCCACGAGGCGATCCTCGCCCACGGCCTGGAGTCGCCGTACACCGAGCGGCTGGCGGAGTGGAAGCCGGACCCCGCGTGGGACGCCCGAGTGACCACGCGGGTGCCGTGTGCCGACTACTTCGGGGTCCGCGACCAGGCGCTGATGGCGCACGCCACCCAGATCGACCCCGACGGACCGTGGTTCTCCGTGCCCCGGGAGATCCAGCAGACGGCCTGGCCCACCGAGGACTTCGAGCTCGTGGTGAGCAAGGTGCCCACGACGGTCCCGGAGGACGATCTGTTCGCCGGGGTCGACCCCGCGGCCGGCTAGCCCGGCGTCCCTTGCGAGACTGGGGGCATGCTCGCGCTCCTCTCCATCGGCGCCGTCCTCGGGCTTCCGCTGCTCGACAGCGGGTCGCTCGACAGCACGCCGGCACCTGAGGACGTCAAGGCGGGATGGCTGGCGTTCGGCGTCTTCCTGGGTCTGATCGTGGCGGTCGTGCTGCTCGGCTTCAGCTTCGCCAAGCAGCTGCGCAAGACCCGGGCCGCCCGGGACGCCGGAGTCTTCGGCGACCCGCCGGTGACCTCGGAGGACCAGGCTCCGCCTGCCCCGTGACGGCCGCGGCGGCTGCCCACGGCCGTCGACGGGCGGCGTACCGACGCCTCGATCCGTGGGACGGGGATTGGCGGCCAAGGTCACGGAATGGTTACAGTCGCCGGATGCTCCACCGCACGACCCCCCTCAGTGTGCGCCTCGTAGCCCTCGGTCTGACGCTGCTCGCCGGCCTGGTCACCCTGCTCACGGTGCCTGCTTCGCCTGCGCAGGCGCTGCGCGGACCCGACCCCGACGGCGCCCCGCTCGGCGGGGCGTACGACGTGCGGATCGCCACGTTCAACGTCTTGGGCTCCCAGCACACCAAGCGCCGCGGCGGCATGGCCCCCGGCACGGTCCGGGCCCGCTACACCGCCCAGGTGATCCGGAAGAAGCGGGTCCACGTGATCGGTCTGCAGGAGGTCCAGAAGGACCAGTACTACGTGCTGCGCGACAAGCTCCCCCGCTACCAGATCTGGCCGGGCACCTCCCTCGGCACCCAGGGCGTGCGGCTCCAGATCGCCTGGCGCACCGACAAGCTGGAGCTGAAGAAGACCGGCTACATCTACACGATGTTCGACCACCAGAAGCGGCCGATCCCCTTCGTGCGCCTCCGCGACCGCGAGACCGGCCGCGCGTTCTACTTCACCACGTTCCACAACAGCCCGTTGGGCATGGAGGCCGAGCGGGAGCGGGCCACCCGGCGGGAGATCGGGTTGATCCGCGGGCTGATGAGCTCGGGCCTGCCGGTGTTCCTCGGCGCGGACACCAACGAGCGCCAGGAGTTCTTCTGCCGCGTCGCCCCGGCCACCGGCATGAAGGCCGCCAACGGCGCCCGGATCGACCCCTGCCGCGTGCCCAAGCACGCCATCATCGACTGGGTGATGGGCGACACCCGCAAGGGCGGCGCCGAGGTGACTTTCTCGCGATACCAGCAGTCGCGCGAGCGGCTGGTGCGCTCCTCCAGCGACCACCACTTCGTGAGCGCCGTCGCCCACGTCGGCTTGGCCAACCCCAGCCCGAGTTGACGGAAACCCCCCAGCGCGGCAGCGCGGCCCGGCGATCCAGCGCCGACGCGTTCGCGCCAATGAATCAGTCCTTGAGGCTCTTGCGCTGCTCGTCGGTGAACCGGGCCGCCTCGGCGGCCATCGGTGCGGGCATGCCGGCCGCCATCGCCTGGCGGTAGGCCGACACGTTGGCCGCGGTGGCGGCGAGCGCCTCCTTGACCTTGCCCCGGCCGTAGGTGACGGCGTGGTCGCGGCCGATGCCGATGCTGGCGCCCACCTCGATGGCATCCTGGTCGGCCCCGAGGTAGAGGAACTGCCAGGAGTAGTCGCGCGACTGCTGCTCGATCAGCGCTTTGACCTGCTGGTGGGTCCACTCCCGGCTGGAGTTCTCCAGGCCGTCGGTCATGATGCCCACGACCACGGTGCCCGGGCGCTGGTCCTCGGGCAGGACCGCGAGGCGGGCGCCCGCCTCGGTGACCAGGCGTCCGATGGAGTCGAGGAGCGCGGTCATCCCGCGCGGCTGCAGCGCGAGCGGGGGCACGTCGGCGATCGGGCGGTCGGCGTACACCTCTTCGTACTCGGTGTCGAACTGCGCCAGGGTGACCCGGCACTCGCCCGGGTTGGTCCGCTGGTCGGCGATGAAGGCGTCGAAGCCTCCCTGGGTGTCCTCGACGATGGTGTTCATCGAGCCGGAGCGGTCGAGCAGGAAGTAGAGGTGGGTCAGGTTCGGGTCGGTCATGGCGTCTCTCCTCGGTGCAGGGCGGCAGGTCAGCTGCCGCGTCGTGGACGGAACCGCATCGGTGCGGGGGCGGGGCTGCCGGGCGCGAGCGGCTGGTGCCGGCCCTGCTCGACGTCGTAGCGTGCGCGCTCGACGCCGGCGGCCGTGACCCGGCCCTCCTCGGACTGGTACGCCGCGAGGGTGCGGGTGCGGGCCAGCCGCGGGCCGACGGCGTTCTCGCTCAGGCCGGCCAAGGCGCCGGCCGCCCGCAGCGTCTCGCCCTCGACCACCGCCTGGGCCATGGCCTCGTCGATGGCCATCGTGAGGTGCTCCTGGGCCTCCCGAAGGAGCGGCAGGGCCGTCCCGGGGTCGGCAGGATCCGCCCGCAGCAGGGCCTCGCGGGCACGCTGCAGCGGGCTCAGCACGGGCTCAGCAACATCGTCGGTCATGTGAGCAAGGCTACCGCAGTAACTGCGGCAACGCAAGAGACTCGCGCCTCCTCGACCAGTGGGCGGGAGTGGTCTGCTCCGCCGGCGGGAGGATCGTCGAGGATGCCCCGAGCCCGCGCGGCACTGGTTACAGTCTTCGGGTGCCCGACCCCCGGCCCCGTCTGCGCTGGCTGCTGCTCGCAGCGGCCGTGCCGACCGCCCTGGCGGTGGGGATCGGGAGCGTGCTGGCCCCTGTGGGGGGCACCGGCCGCCCGGTCGGCAGCGCAGAAGCGCCCGCGGACGGAACGGACGTCGGGCTCGCGGCCGGGTCGGCTTCCTCCGTGGGGAGGCCCCGGTCCTCCGCGACGGCGACCCAGGGCCCGGCCCACGTCGTCAACCGCGCCGCGGCCTTCGGCGAGCACGCGGCCCTCCTGGTGGGGACCCGCTCGGCGAAGGTCTCGCGGACGGGTGATCGCGACCCCCTCGGCGTGGCCTCGAAGCAGAAGGGCGTCGGCGTTCGAGTGCTCAAGGTGCACAAGGCGGGAGCACCGCTGAAGCGGATCCCGAAGCCCTCGCCGGCCGACCCCTTCACCTTCCGGATGGGCACCTTCAACATCCTGGGCAGCCAGCACACCCGGGGCAGCAGGCGCTGGGCCGCCGGCACGACCCGGGCCGGCTTCACGGCGTCCCTCATCCAGGGATACGGCCTGGACCTGGTCGGGCTCCAGGAGGTGCAGGACGACCAGCTCAACGTCCTCAACGCCCGCCTCGCAGGCTTCACGGTCTGGCCGTCGCGCGCCCTGGGCAACAACGGCGTGCGACTGCAGATCGCCTTCCGGGACTCGATGTTCGAGTTGGTCGACACCGCGTCGTTCCCGACGGTGTTCGACCACCAGATGCGTCCGATCCCCGTCGTCCTCCTCCGCAATCGGGTGACCGGCGGGACGTTCTACTTCATGACCATGCACAACTCGCCGCTCGGCATGGTCGCCGAGCGGGCGCGGGCGAAGGCTGCCGAGATCGCCCAGATCCGGGCCCTGCTCGCCACTGGGCGCCCGGTGATCATCTCCGGCGACATGAACGAGAAGGCACCGTTCTTCTGCCAGGTGGGGGCCGCTACCGGCCTGGTCGCCGCCAACGGCGGCCGGGCCAGTGGCGGCTGCGTGCTGCCACCACCGCCGGTCAAGATCGACTGGATCATGGGTGGCGGCGGGGTCAGCTTCTCGGGCTACACCCTGGGCGCCGGCGGCCTGGTCTCCCGCGCCAGCGACCACGAGTTCCCGCACACGACCGTGACGGTCACTCCGCGCGTCTCGGCGGGCGGCTGACCACCACCAGGCAGTCGTACGCCGTGTGCTCGCCCACCGGGCGCGCCACCCTCTCGGCGCGGTGCACGACGACCTCGAGCCCCGACAGGTCGTCGAGCACGTCACGGGCGGTCATCAGGACCGAGACGTCCTGCGGTCCGCCGTACCCCTCCGCGAGGTTCGTGCTGTCGTGGGCGACCAGCACCAGCCGACCGCCTGGGCGCAACGACCCGAAGGCGTGCCGCACGGCGGCCCGCCTTTGCGTCGCCCTGACCTGCAGATAGGCCACCACACAGAGGTCGTGGACGGGAGGCCAGTCGTGCGTCGTCGCGTCGGTGAGCACCCAGTCGAGGCGGTCCTCGAGGCCGGCCCGCTCGGCCGCCCGACGGCCCTTGTCGAGGCCCACCCAGGAGAAGTCCGAGGCCGTCACCTGCCACCCGCGCTCGGCCAGCCACAGCGCATTGCGACCTTCGCCGGCTGCCAGGTCGAGGCACCGGCCCGGGGTCAGGTCGGCGCACTCCTCGGCCACGAAGCGGTTGGGCTCGGCCGACCAGACGAGGTCGGCGGCGGCGTACCGCTCGTCCCAGTACGCCGCGTCCACCCGCTGAGTGTGGCACGGCGTGCGCGGCGCGGATGCGAGTGGCGAGCCGTGTGAAACCTAGGATGGCGACATGTCAGACACCGTCGCGACCCTCCGCGCGACCCCCACCGTCGCTCGCGGCCTGGATCTCGCGGCGAAGGTGGCGCTCGTGCTGCTGCTGGTCGCGGCGCTGTCCCATCCCGACTTGGGCCACCTCAAGGACAAGGGCGCCGGGGCGCGCGCCATCGGCTACCCGATGCTGGCCTTCACCCTGCCGGCCGTGTGGTTGCTGTGGTGGCGAGACCGGGGACCGTTCCCCTGGCTCGCTGACCTGCTGGTCACGCTGACCTGCTTCACCGACGTCCTGGGCAACCGGATGGACCTCTACGACGCGATCGTGTGGTTCGACGACGTCATGCACTTCATCAACACCGGTCTGCTCGCGGCCGCCGTGATCCTGCTCAGTCTGCGGTCGGGCGCGCCCTTCGGCGCCGTCCTGGAGCGTGCCCTCGCCTTCGCGGTCACCGCTGCAGTGTTCTGGGAGATCGCGGAGTACTTCGCGTTCCTGAGCACCTCGGTCGAGCGGAGCAACGCCTACCCCGACACGTTGGGTGACCTGGCCCTCGGGACCTTCGGGGCGATCACGGCGGCGATCGTGGTGCACACGCTGTGGCGCCGCGGCCGGCTGACCGCAGAGTTCCCGCCCCTCGCGAGCAGTCGCCAAGCCTGGCGCGAGCGAGCAGACGTCTGATCCCGGCGCGCCTCGTCAGGGCCGGTCCCCGGCAGCGGGCACCTGGACCCGCACCCGGGTGACCCTCGGGCCGGCCATCTCCGCGACCTCGAGCCGGACCGGGTGCTCGGGGCCGCCGGCCTCGACCGCGTCGCCGACCTCGGGGATCCGGCCGAGACGTGTGATCACGAAGCCCGCCACCGTCTCGTAGTGCCCGTCCTCGAGCACGACGCCGGTGAGCTCGGCGAAGTCCTCGAGGCTGAGCGAGCCCTCGACCGACGAGCCGTCGGCGGGCTCGGCGGCGACCTGGTCGTACTCGTCGCGGATCTCCCCGACGAGCTCCTCCACCAGATCCTCGAGGGTGACGATGCCGTCGGTGCCGCCGTACTCGTCGACCACCACGGCCAGGTGGATGCCCGCCTCACGCATGGTCGCGACCGAGGGAAGCACCCGGTTGGTGGCGGGCAGCATCAGCACTTCGCGGCGTACGTCGCCGACCCGGCGCCGGTCCTGCGCCGCCAGGTCCAGCAGGTCTCGCACGTGGAGGAACCCGACGACGTCGTCGAAGCCCTGACCCGTCACGGGGTAGCGGGAGTAGGGCTGGGTGCGCACTCGTTCGGCCGCCTCGCGCAACGGCATCGACGCCGGGAGGAACTCGACGTCGGCCCGAGGACGCATCACTTCCTTGACGCTGGTCTCGGAGGCCGCCAGCACGTCGTGGACGATCCGGCGCTCCTCCTCTCCGAGGCCCTCGTGGGTCGACACCAGGTCCCGGAGCTCCTCCTCGGAGACCTCCTCCGCGGTGGCGGAGGGATCGCCCCCGACCAGACGGACGACGGCGTCGGTCGACACCGAGAGCAGCCAGATCACGGGACGCACCAGTCGCGCGAAGCGGTCCAGTGGGGGAGCGACAGCCAGCGACAGCCCTGCGGACCGCTGGAGCGCCAGCCGCTTGGGAGCAAGCTCACCGAGGACGAGGGAGAGGTAGGCGATGATCAGCGTCAGCAGGACCAGAGCGGTCGCGTCCGCGGCACCGTCGGACAGCCCGAGTCGGGCCAGAGCAGGCGCCAGATCGGGGGCAAGGGTCGAGGCGCCGTACGCGGCTGAGAAGAAGCCCGCGACGGTGACGCCGATCTGCACGGCGGCCAGGAACCGGTTGGGGTTACGCGCGACCGAGGCCACCTTCGCGCCGCGCGGGCCGGAGCGCTCGAGGCTGGTCAACTGACTGTCGCGCAGCGACACGAGCGCGATCTCGGTGGCGGCGAAGACACCGCCCACGAGAACGAAGATCAAGACCAGGCCGGCGTTGAGCAGGGTCTGGGAGTCCATCGGGCCCGTTCACCTCCGACGCGGGATCGCAGGCGAACGGCGGCTACTTCGAGGGTCGTCCATGACACGACGGTAGCGAGCCGACGGTCACCCCGCTGGCCGAGGAGGGCCCCTGGGCCGGTCGCTCGGTCTCGACACCGACTCGCTGACGCTTGCGGGCTCGATCAGCGAAGGCGGGGTCTGCAGGGAACTCCTTGCTTGTGAGACGCTGGTCACAGTCGCGGCCGGGGCCGCCCAGCGGCACGCGACGAACTCCCCCCGGGACTGGGCGTAGGGGTGGCGGACGTGCGAGGCGTGCGGATGCCTGAAGCATCGAGCACGAGGAGAGGGCCGAAGGTCTCGGGCGCACTGCTCGCGACCGCCCTCGTCCTGGCCTGTCTGCAGTTCGTCGGCGGGTGGCACGTCCCCGCGGCTGCGGTGCCCGCGATCACGGTCGCCGCCGACGTGCCCGCGAACACCCTGATCGGCCGCGAGACCCCGGTCGGGCTCACGTTCCGCAACCCCGGCACGGATCCGGCCTACAACCTCGGCTTCTTCATCCGTCTGCCGCTCGGTGTGTCCGTCTCCTCGTCGGACGAGCCGCCCACCTCCGTCACCACGGAGACCGATGCGGGCGGCAACCCGATCTCGACCGTGGTCGCCTGGGAGAACGTCGTCGACATCGTGCCGTCGAGCTACTTCGAGTTCCGCGTCGGGCTGGCCCACGACGTGGGCACGGGGCCGAACCAGTGGGAGGTCGGCGAGACCTTCACGCCCGAGATCCACGCCTTCGTCAACGACGTCAACTCGGTCGTGCCGCAGATCGAGCCGGTCGTGAACGGCCAGCAGGTCACCGTCGAGGCCAATCAGTACACGCGCACGGGCTCGGCCGCCGAGCCGACCACGCTGGTGCCCCTGCTGCTGACCAAGTCCGAGCCGTCGATCGAGGGCGAGCTCCTCCGAGGCGTGCACGACCACCAGACGACGTACACGCTGACCGTCGAGACCGGCTCCGTGGGCTCGGGCGTCACGGTGGGACCGGTGGAGGACTGGATCCCCGCGGGGCTGGAGTTCCTCGGCTGCGGTGACGAGGACAACTCGCTGACGGAGGAGTATCCGGGCTCGGGACCGTTGAACCCGGGCAACGCCCCCGCCCTGCCGTACCCCTGCCGCGAGCCGGACCTCGTGGAGACCGTGGACAGCGGACTGCCGCCGGGGCTGTCGGGCGTCTTCACCCACGTCGTGTGGGAAGTCACCTCGTCGGTGCCCCCGGACACGGTGATCTCGTTCTCCTACGTCGCCGGGATCCCGCAACGTGAGAACACCACCACCTGGCCCCACGGGCAGCCGACAGCCGCCTCCGGGAACCAGGCGTCCAACCTGGACAACAACACCGGTGGGCCCACGACCCAGGTCGGCGACGGCACGACGTACACGAACCTGATCACCGTCGACACCACGTTCGAGGGCACGGACACCACGGTCGAGGCCACCGAGACCGTCCAGGCCGTGGACCTGTCGGTGCACAAGTTCGTCGACTCGCCGGCCGTGGAGCAGGGCGCGATCTCGACCTGGCAGCTCTACCTGGAGACCAGCGAGTACGTCGTCGCCGACGGGATCCACGGCCTGCGGCTCGTCGACGTGGCGCCGGATGGCACCTGCCCGATCGGCAGCGAGAACCCGCGCTGCACGGTCACGGAGCCGCATCCCGTGCCGCCGTTCACCTCGACGTCCTACCCCGCCCCCGGTCCTGGTCAGACCACGCTCGAGTGGGTGCAGACCACCGAGGTGATCGGGCCGTCCGAGGTCAGGATCGTCAGCTTCTCGACCGAGGCCCTGGAGTCCTACGCCAACGGGGCCCCGGTGTCCGCCAACGACTCCTGGACCAACCAGGTCGACCTGACCGCCGATGTCACGACCTTCGGTCCGGACGGGCCGGACGAGCCGGACGGCTTCGAGACCAACCCCGTCACGGACGACTCGTCAGCGTCGCAGTCGGGCTCGGCGGTGTCCTTCCGCAAGGACGTGGGGCGGCCCGCGGACGGTCAACAGTGCGGCGACGGCACCGACGTCGACTGGAGCCCCGACAGCATCACCGGCACCGGCCCGGGCGACCGGGTCTGCTTCCGGCTCACCGCCGACCCGCCCGAGTCGCTGGACACCATCGACGGGTCGATGACCGACTTCCTCCCGCCTGGGCTGCGCTACGAGGAAGGCAGCACCAGGCCGGGCCCTGACAACGAGGTGCCCCCTGCCCTGGTGATCCCCACCCAGGTCTCGGGCACTCCCGCGACGGGCCAGCGGCTCGACTGGGTGGTGCGGCCCCAGGCCTCCGTCGAGCCCGGCCAGACGGCCCAGCTCGTCTTCTCGGCCGTCCTCGACGGGGGCGTGCCCCCCGACCTGATCGTCTCCGGGGAGAGCCTGGTCAACGACGCGCGCGTGACGTACGAGAACTCCAACGGAGAGATCTTCGTCGTCCGCGACGACGCGGAGGTCGGGTTGACCGAGGCCCACCTCGACCTGGTCAAGGGCATCTCCGCCACCTCGCCGCCGACGACCACGTACGACCCGCCACTCGACACCGTCACCAACGTGGTCGGCGGCACTGCGGTCACCTACTCGGTGCGCGTGACCAACGACGGCACCAGCGACGCGGTCGACACCGAGGTGCGGGACCTGCTCGCCGTCAACGACCAGTCGATCGCGGACACCGACGCCACCTGCGCGCAGGTCAGCGCGATCAGCGACGGCGGCACCTGCACCGGCGACGACATCGTCTGGGACGGGCTGACGGTCCCCGCCGGAGAGACCATCGAGCTCACCTACACGTGGACCATGCCCAGCCCGCTGCCCGTCTCGGCGAGCTGGACCAACGAGGCCGGAGTGGTCGAGTACCACTCGACGACCAACACCGGAGCGGACTTCGAGTACGTCCCGCGCGACAACATCGTTCCCGGCCGGAACCCCGACGCGAACACCGACCCGGCCCGGGACGACGCGCACGTGTCCTCGCCGGGGATCTCCCTGACGAAGACCCGGACGACGTCGATCCTCGAGCCCGGCAACGCCCGGGCGAACCAGGCGACCATCGGCGAGGTCATCTCCTACACCGTGGAGGGCCGGCAGTCCGCAGGCACCACCGCGACGGACTACGTGCTGACCGACGATCTCGCCGCGCGTGGGCTGCGCCTCCTGCCCGGGACCGTGCAGGTCCGCACCGCGACGGTGGCCCCGGGCACGCCCTGCGCCTACGCCGACCCGCCGATCACCCCGACTCCGGGGGGTCCGCTCACGGTCACCGGCGAGCTGATCACGTTCAGCCTGGACACGGTGGACGTGGGGGCCGAGGACGGCTGCGCCGCACTCACCTTCGACGCCGTCGTGCAGGACGTCCCCGGTGCCGGCGACCCGCTCAACGTCCGCTCCGGCAACGTCCGCAACCAGGCGCAGCTCAGCTTCGTCATCGGCGGCACGGTGGCGCGGACGCTCACGGCGAGGGTGGATACCCAGATCGTCGAGCCCAACATCCGGATCGACAAGAACGCGTTGTCGACCGGTGTCGTGCTCCCGGGCAACGAGGTGGCCTACGAGCTGAAGGTCACCAACCTGACGGGCGCCCAGGTCTCCACCGCGCACGGCCTCCAGGTGGTCGACGACTTCAGCGGCTCGGACGTCGCCGACGTGATCGCGAACCCCGACGGCGGCACGGTGGCCGGGAACACGATCACCTGGACGCTCCCGGCCGACCCGGACGGCAACGGTCAGCCGGGCCTCGCGCCGGGCGCGTCGTTCACGCTGCACTACACCGTCCGGCTGGCCGACAACCTGGAGGCCGGTGCCACGCTCGAGAACACTGCCCGGGTCACCACGTCGTCCCTGCTGGGCGACTCCGACGACGAGCGGTCGCCGGCCTCGCCGTGCTCCCCGGCCGCATGCCCCGGGTACGTCCACACCGACTCGGCGTCCCTGACCGTCGCCGGCCCCTCGATCGTGAAGACCGTGACCGAGCGCCTGCACACGGTCGGCGACGAGGCCGTGTACGTGGCGACGCTGTTCTTCCCCGCGCACCTCGACTTCGGTCCGGAGACGGTGACCCTGTCCGACGACCTGGCCGGAGCCGCGACGACGTTCCTCCGGACCGTGAACGCCGTGTGCGTGGGCTGCACGGACGGGGAGCGGGCGCAATACCGCGCTCCGGAGGACAACGGCACGGCCGCCACCGACACGCCCCGGTGGGACCTGGCCGTGTTCGACGCGGCGGACGTGCCGCGCCGGGTCGTCATCACCTACGCGGTGCGGGTCGAGGACGCCGACGACCTCGGCGCCGGTGACACGCTCACCAACACGGCGACACTGGACTACGTCAACGACACCCTGCAGGACGACGCCGAGATCGAGATCGCGGAGCCGGACGTCTCCCTGGTCAAGCGGGTGGGCAGCTCGGTCGCGACCCCGCCGCGCGTCACCACGCCGGGTGACCCGGTCCCGGCCGTGGTCGGTGGCACCGTCACCTACGAGCTCGAGGTGACCAACACCGGCGGTTGGACGGCGTACGACGTGGTGGTCACCGACGAGCCCGACAGCGTCTCGTCCGGTGGCAGCTGCACCGGCGACGCCCGGCTGGAGGCGACCGGAGTGGCGGACGGTCCGGGGTGGTTGGTGACGGACGGGACGCTGGGTACCGGCGATGCCTGTCTCCGCTTCCGCGTGCCGGCCCTGCTGCCGGACCAGTCGATCACGATCACCTACACCTTGACGGTGCCTGAGGACTTCCCTCGCTCCGAGCTGATCGAGGGCCCGGAGTTCGTCAACCAGGCCGCCGTCCCCGAGTACTTCGCCCTGGTCGCCGCGGACCGCGTCGACAACCCCGACGTGCGGCCCTACCCGACCCAGCCGCCGACCGCCACGGGCTATGTGAACCTCGGCGGCGCCGCTCTCGGCGACCTGGTCTGGCTGGACCAGGACGCGGACGGCCTGGGCCCCGACACCGGCGACACCGGGGAGCCGGGGATCGAGGGCGTCACCGTGACGGTCACCGGGCCGGGCGGGACGCTGACCCGGGAGACCGACGCGGACGGCCGCTGGCTGACCGACGACGGCCGACTGCCACCGGACTGGCTGGTCGCCGGGGACTACACGGTCACCGTCGACCAGGACACTCTCCCGCCGGGACTGGTGAACACCTTCGACCCGGACGGCGGCCTCGACTCGACCGCCGAGACCACCCTGGCGGAGAACGAGGTCGACCTTGACCAGGACTTCGGGTACGCCGGGGACCAGAGCGTCGGGGACACCGTCTGGCTCGACCGCAACGCCGACGGCGACCAGGACGCAGGCGAGCCCGGCATCCCCGGAGTCGCCGTGTCGTTGACCTGGGCCGGGGTCGACGAGGAGTTCGGGACCGACGACGATGTCGACTACGGCACCATCTCGACCGATGACGCCGGGCAGTACACCTTCACCCTCGTGCCCGCGGGCCCGGTGCGGGTCAGCGTGGACCCGGACACCCTCCCCGCCGGGCTCGAGCCGACCTTCGACCTCGACGGCGGGCTGGACCACACCGCCGACCGCACCGTGGCGGCGGGCGAGGACGCGACGGACGTCGACTTCGGCTACACCGGCACCGCCAGGGTGGGGGACCGGGTGTGGTGGGACCTCGACGCCGACGGCTTCCAGGACCCGGGCGAGCCCGGCATCCCGGGCATCGGCCTGACCGTCGTGTGGGCCGGCTTCGACGGCGACTTCGGGACCGACGACGACCTCACCTACACCCGGACCACCGACGGTGACGGCGGCTACCTCGTGGACCACCTGCCGGCGGGCCAGGTCCGGGTCTCGGTCGACACCGGCAGCCTGCCGCCCGGCGTTGAGCAGACCTTCGACGCCGACGGCACGCTGGACCACGAGACCGTCCGCGTGCTCACCGACGGCCTCGACGACCGTGAGGCGGACTTCGGCTATGTCGGGTCGCACGTCATCGGCGACCTGGTCTGGCTGGACGTCGACGCCGACGGGCTCGGGCCCGACACCGGGGACGCCGGGGAGCCCGGCGTACCGGGGCAGCGGGTGGAGACCACCTGGGCGGGGGCCGACGGGGAGCTCGGCACCGACGACGACGTGGACCTGCTCGTGGCGATCACGAGTGCCGCCGGGCGCTGGACCGTGACGGGTGTGCCCGACGGCTTGGTCCGCGTGCGGCTGGTGGGCCAGCCGGCCACCACGCTCACCGTCACGGCCGACCCCGACGCAACGCTGGACGGCAGCACCCAGCGCACCATCACCGAGGACGCCCTCGACCTCGACTTCGGTCTCGCGGGGACCGCCTCGGTGGGCGACCTGGTCTGGGTCGACCTCGACGCGGACGGCGCCGTGCAGGCCGGCGAGCCGCCGATCCCGGGCGTGGCGCTGGGGGCGACCTGGGCGGGCTTCGACGGCAACCTCGGTACGTCCGATGACGTGGACTACGGCCGGGTGACGACCGGGGCGGACGGGCTGTACGTCGTTCGGCACCTGCCGCCGGGCCCGGTGCGGGTGGCCGTCGACACCTCGACGGTGCCGGCCGGCCTGGTCCCGACGTACGACCTCGACGGCGGGCTCGACCAGACCACGGTGCGCAGCCTCAACCAGGGCGAGGACGCGCGCGACGTCGACTTCGGCTACCGCGGGACCGGGCAGGCGGGCGACTTCGTGTGGTGGGACCTGGACTCCGACGGCGTCCAGGACCCGGGTGAGCCGGGCCTGCCGGGCATCCCGTTGACGCTGGTCTGGGCCGGGCTCGACGGAGCCTTCGGCACGACGGACGACGGCCGGCTCGACACCGACACCGACGCCGAGGGCGGCTACTTGTTCTCCGGCCTGCCCGTGGGCGACTTCCGGGTCAGCGTGGCGACCGACGCGCTGCCCGCGGGCATGGCGGCGACGTTCGACGTGGACGGGACGCTGGACTCGGTGTCGGCGTTCGCCCTGACCGCCGGGGCCAGCGACCTGACCCTCGACTTCGGGTACGCCGGGGGGCTGTCGCTGGGCGACTTGGTCTGGCGCGACGTCAACCAGGACGAGAAGCGCCAGCGGGACGAGCCGGCGCTGGGCGGGGTGGACCTCACGGTCCGCTACCTGGGCGCCGATGGCGTCGAGGGCGGCGACGACGACCTCGTCCTCGAGACGTCGACGACCAAGAACGGTGGCCCGCTCACCGCCCGGCAGGGCCGCGCGAAGTTCACCGGTGGCGTGCCCCAGCCGGGGGAGCCGTTCTACCTCGTGCCAGGCCTGGTGCCCGGCACCTATCTGGTCGACCTCGACCCCGAGACCCTGCCCGGCGGGCTCAGCCCACTGAGCGACCGTGACGGCGGCGACCCGACCCACACCCGGGTGCCGCTCGCCGGTGCCCCGGTGCTGGACGCCGACTTCGGTGCGTTCCGCAACAACGGACCGCAGGTGGAGGACCTCGATGCCGTGGTCGCCCGCTGCGACGTCGCCGTCGCCATCGACCCGCTCGAGGGCGTGACGGATCCCAACGGCGACGAGCTGTCGCTGGTGCCGGGCTCGGTCCAGGTCCCGGAGGGCGTCACCTTCACCGTCACCGACGCGGGAGACCTCCTGGTGCGGACGTCGCGCGACGTGACGATCAGCTGGCAGGTCACCGACGGCCAGGACGGCACGATCACGGTCACCCGCGACATCGAGGTGACGGGCGAGTGCGGGTCTCTCCCGGGTGCGGGCAGCGACCTGCCGCGCTGGTGGCCGATCCTCGGGATCGGCCTGGTGCTGGCCGGGCTGGCGCTCTACCTCACCGGCCGGCGCCGCCGCGACGGCTCGTCACTGGGCTGAGAGCTGGACAACGTCATGGGTTCTGGTCGCTCTGGCGACCCCTTCGTATGACGTCCCGTTGACCTCAGCCGCGGCGACGCCGGATCTCCTCGTTGATGGCCGGGACGATCTCGTGGAGGTCGCCGATCACGGCGTAGTCCGCCTTGGTGACCATCGGCGCCTCGGCGTCGGAGTTGATGGCGAGGATGTTCTTGGCCGAGGAGCAGCCGGCCCAGTGCTGGATCGCGCCGCTGATCCCGCAGGGGACGTAGAGGTCGGGCGAGATCCGGCTGCCGGTCTGGCCGACCTGCTCGTGGTGCGGGCGCCACCCGGCGCTGGTGACCACGCGCGAGACGCCCAGCGCAGCGCCGAGGAGCTCGGTCAGCTCCAGCACGTCGTCGAACCGCTCCGCCCCGCCGACGCCGCGACCGGCGCCGACCACGACCTTCGCGGACTTCAGGGTCCCGGACTGGTCGGCCTGCCGCTGCCCGCTCTCGACGACGCGAGCGACCAGGTCGGCCTCGGCGATGACGGGTGAGTGGGCCACGACCTGGGCCGTGCCGGGGGAGTCGGCGGGGGACGCCTCCAGCGCGTGGCCGGCCACCGTGAACACGGCCGGTCGCTGGTTGAGGACCATCTCCTCGTGGGCCGCGCCTCCGGCCACCTGCCGTGTCACCACGAACGGCGCCAGCCCCGAGAACGACAGCACGTTGGCCGCCATGCCGGCACCCAGCCGTGCAGCAACGTGGGCCATCAACTCGTTGCCGCGATCGGTGCCAGCCGCCATCACGACGACCGAGCCGGCAGCCTGCCGCGCGGTGACGATCGCCGAGGCCCAGCCCGCGCCGGAGAAGGCGGTCACGCCGTCGCCGGTCACCTCGTGCACGGTGCGCACGCCGTACGCTGCGAGGTCGGCGCGGAGAGCCTCGGTCACCGTGCCGATCACCACGGCGTCGACGGGGACCCCGCCACCGGCGGTCGAGAGGTTGCGGGCGAAGGTGAGGGCCTCCAGCGAGACCTCGACGGGGCGCCCCTCGGGCGTGGTCTCCACCAGGGTGAGGATCATCGGGCCAGCACTCCCAGCTGCTCGAAGAGGTCGACGACGGCGGGTGCGGCCTCGGGTCCGTTGCCCAGGATCTGCACGCTGCTCGGGGTCGGGGGCGGCAGGAGCAACGTGACCCGCTGCGAGCCGGCGGGCTCGGTGGCAGGTGCGCGCGTCTCGATCTCGACCTTCTTGGCCTTCATCCGGCCCATCACGCTGGGATAACGGGGCTCCACGCCGCCCTCGCGGATCGTGATGACGGCCGGCAGCGGCACCCGGTAGGTCTCCTGCCCGTCCGGACCCTCGCCGACCGCTTCGGCACGCTTCGACCCGTCGGGCCCCTCGATGAGCCGCACCGTGGAGGCGCCGTTGACGACCGGCCGGCCCAGCTCGTAGGCCAGCCGGATCCCGACCTGGAAGTCGCCGGTGTCGGAGGCGTCGTTGCCCAGCAGCACGAGATCGTGCCCCCGTCCGGCGGCCTCGTGGTCGCGGACGACGGCGGCGATCTCCCGGGCGATGTCGGCCGGTCCGAAGGCGCGCGGGTCGGCGACGACATGGGTGGCCTGCGCGCAGCCGACGGCCAGCGCGTCGCGCAGCTGCTCGGCGGCGTCGGCCTCGCCCAGCGTCACCACGGTCACCTCGCCACCGTCGGCCACCTGAGTGGCGATCTCGACGGCGCACTCCTCGTGTGGGGCCATGGTGAAGCCGGAGAACCGACCGTCGACGGCCTGGGCGTCGTCGGTCAGGACGACCTCGCTGGAGGAGTCAGGGACGCGCTTGACGCACACGAGCACGCCGATCCCACCGTCGGTCATCAGCGCATCCGCTCGTTGTCGGGATCGAACAGCGAGGTGGCGTCGACGCTGCCGACCGTGACGGGGTAGAGCTCCTCCATGTAGGACACGGCGAGCTGGTGCCCGAGGGTGGCCTGCTCGACGGGCAAGTAGGCCATCAGCACGTGCTTGCCCAACGAGGGAGCCGAGCCGGCACTGGTCACGTAGGGGTGGTGGCCGTGGCCGTCGGTGAGGGTGCCGCCGTCGCGGGTCAGGATCGGCTCGCCGCCCAGCATGTAGCGCTTGAGGCCCGACGCCGAGGTGTGGTCGTCCACGGTGAGGGTGCAGAGCACCGTCTTCGGGGTCTCCGCCCGCTGGGCCAGGTAGGCCTCGCGGCCGACGAAGTCCGCGGTCTTGACCTTGGGGCGCTGCATGCCCGCCTCGACGATGGAGCGCTCTCCGTCGAGCTCGGCCCCGTAGGCGCGGTAGCCCTTCTCGATGCGGCCGGTGGTGCCGTAGACGCCGATGCCGACCGGAACGACGCCGCGCGCCGAGCCGGCCTCCAGCAGGGCGTCCCACAGGGCAGCGGCGTCGTCCATGGCGACGTAGAGCTCCCATCCCAGCTCGCCGACGTAGGAGATTCTCGAGGCGAGCACGGGCACACCGCCGACCCTGAGGTCGCGGCAGGTCAGCATCGCGAACCCTTCGTTGCTGACGTCGTCGTCGGTCAGCGACGACAACACCTCGCGCGCGACCGGGCCCCACAGGCCGATGGTGGAGAGGTCGTCGGTCTTGTCCGTCAGCGTCGTCGCCCCGTCGTCCGGCAGCTGCGAGGCGAACCACGCGCGGTCGGCCATGCCGTGGGCGCCGCCCGTGACGACGCGGAAGTGGTCCTCGCCCAAGCGCATCACGGTGAGGTCGGAGCGGAAGCCCCCCTTGGCGTTGAGGACCGGCGTGTAGATCACCTTGCCGACCGCGACGTCACACTGCGCGACGCAGGTGCGCTGCACGGTGTCCAGGGCGCCGGGACCGACGATGTCGAAGATCTGGAAGGCGCTCAGGTCGATCACACCGGCGGCCTCGCGCATGCGCAGGTGCTCGGCGTTGATGATCGGGCTCCACCACCGCGAGTCCCACTCGTGCTCACGCGGCATCACCGCGTCGCCGTACTGCTCGACCAGGCCTGCGTTGGACTCGTACCAGAACGGGCGCTCCCAGCCTGCGGTCTCGAAGAAGACGGCGCCCAGCCTGGCCTCGCTGTCGTACATCGGCGAACGGCGCTGGTTGCGGTCGGACTCGTACTGCTCGGCGGGGTGGATGATGCCGTAGGTCTTGATGAACGACTCGGTGGTGCGCAGCCGGGTGTGCTCGCGGCGCAGCATGTGCGGGTGGAAGCGCGCGATGTCGCTGTGGGCGACGTCGATCTCGGACTGGCCGTGCGTCATCCACTCGGCCACCGCCCGGCCCACGCCGGGTCCCTCCTTGATCCACACTGCGGCCGCGGTCCAGAGGCCCTTGACGTGGGACTCGCCCAGGATCGGGCTGCCGTCGCACGTCAACGACAGGAGGCCGTTGATCGCGTAGCGGATCTCGGCTCCGTCGGCACCGAGCAGCTCGGGCATCAGCTCGTAGGCCTGCTCCAGCTGGGGGTCGAAGTCCTCGGAGGTGAACGGCAGCTCGGTCGGTGAGAGCTTGGCCTGGTCGAGGGACGGGATGTCCTCGGGTTCCATGAGGATGGCGCGGTGGGCGTAGGAGCCGACCTCCATGTCGGCGCCGTGCTGGCGCTCGTAGCAGAAGGTGTCCATGTCCCGCACGATCGGGAAGCTGATCTCGCCCTCGCGCTCCGCGAGCTGGGGGCAGGGGCCGACGCTGATCATCTGGTGCACGGCTGGCGTGAGCGGGATGCTCACGCCGGCCAGGTCGCCGATCTTGGGGCTCCACACCCCGCACGCGATGACGACGGTCTCGGCCTCGATGTCGCCCTGGTCGGTGCGCACCCTCACGATGCGGCCGTTCTCGACGTCCAGTCCGGTGACCTCGACGTTGGGGACGCTGGTCAGGGCGCCTGCCTCGATGGCGCGCTCGCGCATGATGGTGCCCGCCCGCAGCGAGTCGACCACCCCGACCCCCGGCTGCCAGAAGGCGCCGATGATCTGGTCCTTGTCGAGGAACGGGACCTTCTCCTGGACGAACTCCGGCGAGACCAGCTCGCCCTCGATGCCCCAGGCCCGGGCCGAGGACATCCGGCGACGCAGCTCTTCCATGCGCTCCTCGGTGCGGGCCACCTCGAAGCCGCCGCACTGGGTGAAGACGCCGAGGTCCTGGTACTGCTTGACCGAGTCGAGGGTGAGATCGGTGATCTCACGGGAGTGGTCGGTCAGGAAGATGAAGTTGGACGCGTGACCGGTCGAGCCGCCCGGGTTGGGCAGCGGTCCCTGGTCGATCTGCACGATGTCCTTCCAGCCCAGACGGGCCAGGTGGTGCACCAGGCTGTTGCCGACGATGCCCGCGCCGATCACGACGCACTGGGCACGGGAGGGGACGGTGGCCATGGCTTTCAACTCCTTCAATGGTGTTGCGTATCGTGCGACAGAATGCGTGATACGAAACGATAGGAAAGGGTACGCCGCCCGTCCCGCCCGCTGTCAAGCGAGCGGGACGCAGGCGACGGCTGTCGTGCGAGGTTGTGGGTCAGGGGCCGTCGGGGAACTGCTGTGCGTGTTCCACAGCACGGCGCACCCGGGACGGCAGCGTGGCCTCGAACCGCTCCTGGCGCAGGGCTTTCACCAGCGACACGCACATGCCGATCAGGACCAGCATGAACGGGCCGGCGACGATGATGCACAGCGTCTGCAGCGCGGAGAGCCCGCCGGCCACCAGCAGCACCGCGGCGACCGCGCCGGTGGCGACGCCCCAGAAGACCACCAGCCAACGCTTCGGCTCCTCCTTGCCGTTCTGGCTGAGCATCCCCATCACGATCGACGCGGCGTCGGCGCCGGTGACGAAGAAGATGGCGACCAGGAACACCGCGAGGGCCACGGTCAGGCTGGACAGCGGGTACTCCCGGAGCAGGTCGAAGAACGCCGACTCCAGCGCGATCCCTCCCGACTCGGTCTGGGGTGGGCTCCACCCCTCGTTGAGCTGCAGGTTGATCGCGGTGCCGCCCAGGATCGAGAACCACACGAACGAGACCAGGCTCGGGATCAGCACCACGTAGATCACGAACTGGCGGATGGTGCGGCCCTTGGAGATGCGCGCGATGAACATGCCCACGAAGGGGGTCCAGCTGATCCACCACGCCCAGTAGAAGATCGTCCAGCCGTTGAGCCAGTCGCTGCCACCGAAGACACCCGTGGCGAAGCTCAGGCCGGGCAACTGGGTGAGGTAGTCGCCCATCGTCTCGGTGAAGGTGCCCAGGATGAACACCGTCGGTCCCACGACGAAGAGGAAGAAGACCAGCAGCGCGGCCGCGATGGCGTTGGCGTTGGACAGGTACTTGATGCCCTTCTCCACGCCCGACACGGCCGAGGCGACGAAGCAGGCGGTCAGCACCGCGATGACCGCCACAGCCAGGGTCTCGCTGCCGCCGCCCGAGCCGAACACGTTGTCGATGCCGCCGGTGATCTGCAGCGCGCCGAGGCCGAGCGAGGTGGCCGACCCGAACAGGGTCGCGAAGATCGCGATGATGTCGATGGCCTTGCCCGGCCCCTGCGCGACGCGGTCGCCCAGCAGCGGGCGGAACGCGGCGGAGATCAGGTTGCCGTACCCCTTGCGGTAGGCGAAGTAGCCGATCGACAGGCCGATCACGGCGTACATCGCCCACGGGTGGAAGCCCCAGTGGAAGAAGGAGTACTCCATCGCCAGCTGGGCGGCCTCGGGGGAGCCCCCCTCGGCGAGCCCCATCGGTGGGGAGTTGAGATGGGTCAGCGGCTCGGCGACGCCCCAGAACATCAGGCCGATGCCCATGCCGGTCGCGAACATCATCGACACCCAGGAGAACGTCGAGAACTCCGGCTGCGAGTCGTCCGGGCCCAGCCGGATGTTGCCGTAGCGGGTGAAGGCCAGGTAGGCCGAGAACAGCACGAAGCCCGCACTGGTCAGGACGAACAGCCACCCGAAGTTGCTGGTCACCCAGGCCAGCACCTCCGCCGTCTTCTCGGCGGTGCCCTCAGGCCAGATCGCGCCGACCAGGACGAACGCCATGGACAGGACCGCGGCGACGCCGAACACGACCTTGTCGACCGGCAGGCCACGGTCGTCTCTGACCCCGGGGACTCCGGAGACTTCTCTGATGTCGGTCATGACTCTCCTCCTGGCTTCCTTCGTCGTGCGGTGCCACGATCACCGAACACCTCGATTCGTTGGTCGAGGCCGCGAGCCCTGGCGAGCGGTGTCGAGACCCCGTTCGGGTCACGGGGTCTCGACACGGGCTCGCCTGGGGGCTCGCCCGGCTCGACCAACGATCCGCGGGTCACTCCACCCAGGCGGCGACCTTGTCAGGGTTGTCGTCGATCCACTTCTGGGCCGCGTCGTCGGGGTCCATGCCGTCCTCGGCGATGTACTTCGAGACGAGGTTCTGGTCCTCGTTGGTCCAGGTGAAGTTCTTGATCAGGTCCACGGCGGGCGACCCGGACTCCGCGAACGAGGTCGAGATCAGCTTGTTCAGCGCGTACGGCGGGTAGTCGCAGGCGACCGCGGCGGCGTCGGCGTCGCAGCCCTCCTCGTAGGGCGGCAGAGCCACCCGCTGCAGGTCCATCTCGTCGAAGAACCACTGCGGCTCGTAGAAGTAGGCCAGCAGCCAGGTCTTGTTCTCCTCAGCCGAGCGGAAGCTCTGGATCAACGCCGCCTCGCTGCCACCCACGACGACCTTGAAGTTCAGGTTGAGGTTCTTGACCAGGGCCTCGTCGTTGGTGACGTAGGACGGGTCGCCGTCGAGCAGCTGACCCTTGCCGCCGGACTCCGAGGTGGAGAACTCCTCGGCATAGTCGTTGAGGTTCTCCCAGTTCAAGACGTCAGGGTGCTCCTCGGCCAGCCACGGCGGCACGTACCAGCCGATGATGCCGTCGTTGCCGGTCAGTCCGGCGTCCTGCACGGTGCCTTGCTCGTCGATGTAGGTCGACACCAGGTCCGGGTGACCCCAGTTCTCCACGATGGTGTCGATGGAGCCGTCGGCCATGCCCTGCCAGCCGACCTCCTCCTTCACCTCGGGGTAGGTCACGTTGCAGCCGAGCTCGTTCTTGGCCACCTGCCCGATGACGTGGGCGTTGGAGACGTAGCCGGTCCACGGGTTGATGGCGATGCGCAGGTCCCCGCAGTCCTCGCCGCCAGATCCGGTGTCGCCGCCGGCGTCCTCGATGTCGCCCCCACCGCAGGCGCTCAGGCCCAGACTCATGGCCAGAGCCGCGGCCGAAGCGAGAGCGAACAGCCGGGTTCGGCGTGGTCGTCGTGCCATGTGTTCTCTTCCTTCCTCCATCTCCGCGACGGCCGCGGAAGACTTTCGTTGTCGGGTCGCCTCAGCGGCCGTAGCGCGCCGCTGCGTATCTGGCGATCCGGTCGAGCATCACGCCGAGGGCCGCGATGGCGATGCCGGCGGCCAGGCCCTTGCCGAACAGCTGCTCCTGCGAGAAGCCGGAGACGACGATGTAGCCGAGGCTGCCGCCGCCGACCATGCCGCCGATCACGACCATCGAGAGCACGTAGAGCAGGCCCTGGTTGGTCGCCAGCACCAGCGACTCACGCGCCATCGGCAGCTGCGCCTTCGAGATCATCTGCCAGCGGGTGCTGCCAGTGGAGCGCACCGCCTCGACCGTGGTCGGGGAGACGCCCCGGATGCCGTCGGCGACCAGCTTGGTCGCGATCGGGACGGCGTACGCCGTCGCGGCCATGATCGCGGTGAAGCGCCCGGCCTGGAACAGCGCCAGCGCCGGCACCAGGTAGACGAAGGGCGGGATCACCTGGAAGGCGTCCAGGAACGGCCGGATAGTGACGTCCGCCTTGCGACTGCGGCCCATCGCCACACCCAGGACGACGGCGATCAGCATCACCGCGAAGGTGGCGATGAGGGTCATCGCGAGCGTGATCATGGTGTCGTTCCACAGGCCGGTCCAGAAGATGATCGCCTCGCACACCACGGCGATCACGGCCGGCCGCCAGCCGCCGAGCACGTAGGCCAGGGCCAGCAGCACCAGTGCGGTCAGCCACCAGGGCGACTCGGCGAGCAGATCCTGGAGGGGGTCGATGAGCCAGAGCGTGACCGTGTCCTTGACCCAGATGGTGAAGGTGTCCACGCCGCTGACGAACCAGTCGGTGAACTCGTTGATCAGGCGAGTCAGCTCGGGACCGCTGATCCACTTCAGGACAGGGGTCTCACTGACGTCGGGGAACTCCGCGAACCTGAGCTGCTGCCGCGAGAGGTAGACGCACACGGCCACCGGCACGAACAGCACCGTCAGCAGGAACCAGCGACCTGCCCTCGTGACCCGCGGGAGCCGCTGTCCGCGCCCGGCGTCCTCGGTCGCCCAGCGGGGGAGTCGCTCGAGGACGACGCCGGTCAGCATCACGCTCATGCCGCTGGCGGAGGCGACGTTGGAGTGGCCGCTGCCGCGCTCGCTGGCGGCCGTCGTGGTGCGGTCGAGCATGATCGCCATGAACACGATGGCCAGGCCGGCCACGGAAGCCGCTCCCACGTTCAGCGTCTGCAGGGCCGCGACGACGGGCCGTCCCAGCCCGGGGCCGTTGACCAGAGCCGCGATGGTGGCCATGGAGAGGGCGGCCATCGTGCACTGGTTGATGCCCACCACGATCGTGCGCTTGGACATCGGCAGCTGCACCTGTCGCAGCATCTGGCGCCGCGTCAGCCCGAGCGACCGGGCCGCCTCGATCGTGGTCGGCGAGACCGAGCGGATGCCGTGCTCGGTGATCCGTACGATCGGCGGCAGCGCGTAGATGATCGTCAGCACCATCGCGCAGGCGGACCCGATGCCGAAGAACAGGGCGAGCGGCGCGAGGTAGCAGAACGGGGGGAAGGTCTGCATGATGTCGAGGATCGGCGTGACCGTGTTGGACACGGCCTTCTTGCGGGCCATCCAGATGCCGATCGGGATGCCGACCACCATGCAGATGATCACGCTGAGCAGGGTGATGATCAGGGTGTCCATGCTGTTGGACCACTGGTCGACGATGCCGAAGAAGAGCATGGTGGCCGTGACCAGGATCGTCGAGCGCAGTCCGGCGGCGGCATAGGTGAGCCAGGCCATCAGCGCGACCACGCCGAGCCACCCGATCTCCGGGACCGGCCGGGGGAGTGCCGGGATGCTGATCAGTTCCTGGAAGAAGAGCACGATCGCGTTCAACGCGTCGGCGACGGCGCCCAGGAAGTCGCCGAAGAACCAGTTGTTCTGGCCCTCGTCCCGGACCCAGTCGCGGACGTCGTTGAGCCGCTGATGCAGCTCGTTGGTGTCCTGGAGGCCCAGGGCCCGGGTCATCTCGCCCCGGAAGATGAAGAAGAGGACGAGCCAGACCACGAGGATGCCGAGCAGCTTCAGGCCGGTGCGACGAGGCTTGTGCACCTCGACGTAGGGCTGTTGCTCCTTGTCGACCCGGTTCGGCGCGGACGCCGGACCGGGGCTCTCGACGGTGGCCGTGCTCATTCGGGGTCCCCTCGGCGTTGTTCGGTGGAGCGAAGCGGAGGAGAAGAACGCCGTGGGGTGTTCATTCGAGGCCTTCCTCCGCGACCACGACGCGCAGGATGTCCTCCTCGTCGACGACGCCGACCACCTGGTCGCCGTCGACCACGCGGCACGGGCCGTGGTGGTCGATCACGACGCGGGCCGCGTCGCGCACGATCTGGTCCTGCTGGAGCACCGGACTGGTGCCGTCCACATCGGCGCCGTCGGCATCGCGCATCACCCACTTGAGGGTGAGCACGTGCGACTTCGGCACGTCGCTGACGAAGTCGCGGACGTAGTCGTCGGCCGGTGCGCCCACGACCTCGTCGGGCGAGCCGACCTGGATGATCTCGCCGTCGCGCATGATCAGGATCCGGTCACCCAGCTTGAGCGCCTCGGCGAGGTCATGGGTGATGAACACCATCGTCTTGCCGACCTCGTGATGCAGCCGGATGACCTCGTTCTGCATGTCGCGCCGGATGAGGGGGTCGAGCGCCGAGAACGGCTCGTCGAACATCAAGATGTCCGGGTCCGAGGCGAGCGCACGGGCCAGCCCGACGCGCTGCTGCATGCCACCGGAGAGCTGGTCGGGGAAGTTGTTCTCATAGCCCGACAGGCCCACCAGGTCGACCATCTCCTGGGCTCGGTTGCGACGCGCGCCCTTGGCCTCCCCGCGGACCTCGAGGCCGAAGGCGATGTTGTCGATCACCTTGCGGTGCGGGAGCAGGCCGAAGTGCTGGAAGACCATCGAGACCCGACGCCGACGGGTGTCCAGCAGCGCCTTGTCGGACATCGCGGTGATGTCCTCGCCGTAGAGCTTGACCGTGCCGGACGTCGGCTCGATGAGCCGTGTCAGGAGCCGCACGAGGGTGGACTTGCCCGACCCCGACAGGCCCATCACCACGAAGACCTCACCGGGGGCGACGTCGAAGCCGACGTCGCGGATGCCCACCACGTGACCGGTCTTCTCCTGCAGCTCCTTGCGCGAGAGCTGGGCGTCGGCGCTCTTCATGATCGCGTCGGCCCTCGGCCCGAAGATCTTCCAGAGACCGTCGACGTGGACGGCGGCCTCACCACCGGTGGTGCTGGCGTCGCTCGCGGGCTGGTCGGCAGTGACGGTCATGACGTGCTCTTTTCGTTGCGGCTGTCGCCGGGCGGATACAGAGGGCTGTCGTCGCGGAAGCGGTACCACGGGGCGTCCGACGGCGGGAGCGGAGTGTGCCCGGCGATCAGGTCGGCAGCCTTCTCGGCGACCATCATCACGGGCGCGTAGATGTTGCCGTTCGTCACGAACGGGAAGACCGAGGCGTCGACGACGCGCAGCCCGTCGACGCCGTGGACCCGCATCGACGACGGGTCCACCACGGACAGCTCGCCGATCCCCATCGCCGCGGTGCACGAGGGGTGC
This sequence comes from uncultured Nocardioides sp., assembly GCA_964542635.1. Lineage (GTDB taxonomy): Bacteria > Actinomycetota > Actinomycetes > Propionibacteriales > Nocardioidaceae > Nocardioides. The sequence continues at coordinate 35,916 of CAZIVD010000038.1, forward strand.
AGCGCCGTCTCGGCGTCGGCCCGCACCCAGTCGAGGATCTCCTCGTCGGTCTCGACGGTGGGTCCGGGGGAGAGCTCGCCGTCGTTGTACGGCGCGAATGCCGGCTGGTTGAGGATGTGCCGGGCGGTGCGTACGGCCTCGATCCACTCCTTGCGGTCGGTGGGGGTGGAGAGGTAGTTGAACAGCATCGAGGGGTGCTGCTTGGGGTCGCGCGAGACGATCCGGATCCGGCCGCGGGTGTCGGCGTACATCGGGCCGATGTGGACCTGGTAGCCGTGACCCTCCGTGGGTGCGCTGCCGTCGTAGCGGATCGCCACCGGGAGGAAGTGGAACATCAGGTTGGGGTAGTCGACGTCGGCGTTGCTGCGGCAGAACCCGCCGCCCTCGAAGTGGTTGGTGGCGCCGAGTCCTCGGCGGTGGAAGAGCCACTGGTAGCCGATCTGGGGACGAGCGCGCCAGCGCAGGCCGGGAGCGATCGAGACGGGCTGCTGGGAGGCGTACTGGATGTAGACCTCGAGATGGTCCTGGAGGTTCTCGCCGACGCCCGGCAGATGGTGGACGAGGTCGACGCCGACCTCGGCGAGATGCCGCTCGTCGCCGATCCCGGAGAGCTGGAGCAGCTGCGGGGTGTTGATCGCGCCACCGCACAGGATCACCTCTCCGGCCGCGACGCTGCGGCGTCGACCGGCGCGGAGGTAGTCCACCCCCACCGCACGCTTGCCCTGGAAGCGCACCCGGGTCGCGAGCGACAGGGTGTGCACGCGGAGGTTCTTGCGATGCCGCACGGGATGGAGGTAGGCGCGCGCAGCGGAGAGCCGACGGCCGCGGTGCACGTTGCGGTCGAAGCGTGCGAAGCCCTCCTGGCGGTAGCCGTTGACGTCGTCGGTGAGGTGGAAGCCCGCCTCCTGGACCGCCTGGAAGAAGGCGCCGAACAGGGGGTTCGCGGCTGGGCCCTGCTCGAGCACGAGCGGCCCGGTGCCGCCGCGCCACTCGTCGGCACCCACGGTGCCGTCGACGAGCAGCCGGGTCTCCATGCGCTTGAAGTAGGGCAGGCAGTGGGCGTAGTCCCACTCCTTCAGGCCGGGCTCGGCGGCCCAGCGCTCGTAGTCCATCGGGTTCCCCCGCTGGAAGATCATCCCGTTGATGCTGGAGGAGCCGCCGAGCACCTTGCCCCGCGCGTGGTGCACGCGTCGGCCGCCCAGGTGCGGCTCGGGGTCGGTCTCGTACCGCCAGTCGTAGAGAGGGTTCCCGATGGGGATCGGCAGCGCGGCCGGCATGTGGATGAACGGGTCGAGGCGGAAGTCCGAGCGGCCCGCCTCGAGCACCAGCACGCTGGTGTCGGGGTCGGCGGACAGCCGGTTGGCCAGGGCACACCCCGCCGAGCCACCCCCCACGATGACGACGTCGTAGCGTCGGTTCATCGTCGGTCCTCGAACCAGTGCTGCGCGGTGGGACGGATGTTGTGCCACACGTGCTTGGTCTCGCGATACTCGTCGAGCCCGGCCTCGCCGAGCTCCCGCCCGACGCCGGACTGCTTGTAGCCGCCCCACTCGGCCTGGGGGACGTAGGGGTGGTAGTCGTTGATCCAGACCGTGCCCATCCGCAGCCGGTTGGCCACCCGCTGGGCCTTGCCGCCGTCCTGGGTCCACACGGCGCCGGCGAGGCCGTAGATGCTGTCGTTGGCGATGGCAACCGCCTGGTCCTCGTCGCGGAAGGTCTCCACGGTGAGGACGGGTCCGAAGGACTCGTCCTGGGTCACCGACATCGTGCTCGTGCAGCCGTCGAGCACGGTGGGGAGGAAGTAGAAGCCTGAAGCGAGCGCCGGGTCGTCCGGGGCGCGGCCGCCGCAGCGCAGTACCGCACCCTCGGCGACCCCGGCGTCGACGTACGCCGCGACCTTGTCGCGGTGCGCGGCGCTGATCAGCGGCCCGGTCTCGGCCTTGGGGTCGTGCGGGCCGCCGAGCCGGATCGAGGACGCGCGCTCGACCAGGCGGTCGACGAACCAGTCGTGCACGGACTCCTCGACGAGCAGCCGCGCGCCCGCCGAGCACACCTGTCCGGAGTGCAGGAACACCGCCGTCAGCGCGAAGTCGAGCGCCACCTCGAGGTCGGCGTCGGCGAAGACGATGTTGGGGTTCTTGCCTCCGAGCTCGAGCGCGACCTTCTTGACGGACGCCGCGGCCGAGGCCATCACCCGTCGGCCGGTCTCCAGCCCGCCGGTGAACGAGACGAGGTCGACGCGGGGGTCCTCCGCGAGCAGCGCGCCCGCGGCCGGCCCGGCGCCGAGCACCAGGTTGCCGACGCCGGCCGGAAGACCGGCCTCGGCGAGCAGCCGCATCAAGATGATGCTGGTGTGCGGTGTCAGCTCGCTCGGCTTGAGCACGAAGGTGTTGCCGGCCGCCAGGCAGGGCGCGACCTTCCAGGACGCCTGGAGGAGCGGGTAGTTCCACGGTGCGATCAGCCCGCAGACGCCGAGCGGTTCGTGGACCACGCGACTGACCACGTCGTCCCGGCCGGTGTCGACGACGCGGCCGGCGCTCTCGGCGGCCACGGCGCCGTAGAAGCGGAACACCGAGACCACGTCGGCGACGTCGTACTCGCTCTCCACCAGGCGCTTGCCGGTGTCCTGGGACTCGGCCAGGGCGACCTCGCCGCCGTCGCGCTCCAAGAGGTCGGCCACCCGGAGCAACAGCTCGCCGCGCTCGCGGGCCGAGGTGCCTGGCCAAGGGCCGTGGTGGAAGGCGTCGTACGCCGCCGCGATCGCGGCGTCGGTGTCGGCCGCCGTCGCCTCGTCCACCTCGCCGACCAGCGAGCCGTCCGCCGGGCAGTGGATCGCCCGACGACCGCCTGCCGCCGCGCTCAGCCACGCTCCCCCGACGTAGAGCTCCGGCATCGGCGGCCCCTCTCTCACAGGTGAGCGATGAGTTGCGTGACTCGCAACGAATTGCTTATCTCGCAACGGCCCTCGGCCCGAGAATAGGTGACCTGAGCCACACGTCAAGGGTCAGGGCCAGATTGTCACCAGGCCGTTGTCGGCGCTAGGGCCGGGCCCGGCCGCGGTGTCAGCTGCGCTGACCCCAGCCCAGCCGGTGGGAGACCTCCGTCGCGGCGGCGACCAGGAGGGGCACGGTCTCGTCGAGCCGGTCCGGATCCAATCGGAAGCTGGGGCCGGAGATGCTCATCGAGGCGATGATGTCGCCGTGGGCGCTGCGGATGGGGGCGGCGGCCGCGGTCAGCCCGATCTCGAGCTCGTCGACCGCCACGGCGTACCCCTGGGCGCGCACGTCGGCCAACTCCTTGACCAGCTGTGCGCGGCTGGTCACGGTCTGGTCGGTGAAGCGCGGCAGCTCCCGCAGCGCCTTCTTCAGCTCGGTCTCGGGCAGCTCGCTCAAGAGCACCTTGCCGTTGCTGGTGGCGTGCAGCGGGATGTGCTGGCCGACCCAGTTGTGCGACTGGAGGGCCGAGGAGCCGGCGACCTGGTCGAGGTAGAGCGCCGAAGTCTCCGCACGGACCGTGATGTTCACGGTCTCGCCCGTGTCCGACGCCAGCTGGCGGCACACGGGGCGGGACTCGCTGACCAGGTCGAGTCGAGCGGTCGTCGCGCCCGCCAGGCGGAGGTTGCCGACGCCGAGGCGGTAGCGCCCCCGGTCACCGACCTGCTCGACCAGTCGGTGGGTCTCGAGGGTGGCGAGCAACCGGAAGGCCGTGGACTTGTGGACCCCGAGCTCACCGGCGATCTCGGTGACGCCCGCCTCGCCGTCACGGGCCAGCAGCTCCAAGATGGTCAGGGCCCGGTCGACCGACTGGACCGAGACCGACGGAGAGCCACCGTCCCCGGTGTTCGGCGCCTCCAGGGTCGTCATGCCGCGGAGCGTATCCCACATCGTGTTGCGTCCTGCGGAACAGTCAGCGGAAGACCACGGTGCGGTGCCCGTGCATCAGCACCCGGGTCTGGGAGTGCCAGCGCACCGCGCGGGAGAGCACCTGGGCCTCGACGTCGCGCCCCGCGGCGACCAGCCGGTCGGGACCCAGGGCGTGGTCGACGCGGGTGACGTCCTGCTCGATGATCGGGCCCTCGTCGAGGTCGTGGGTGACGTAGTGGGCGGTGGCGCCGATCAGCTTGACCCCGCGGTCGTAGGCCTGGTGGTAGGGCTTGGCCCCCTTGAAGCTCGGGAGGAAGGAGTGGTGGATGTTGATCGCGCGACCACTGAGGTGGCGACACAGGTCGTCGCTGAGGATCTGCATGTAGCGCGCCAGCACCACCAGGTCGATCCCGAGGTCGTCCACGAGCTCCATCAGCCGCGCCTCCGCAATGTCCTTGGTGTCGGGCGTGACGGGGATGTGCTCGAAGTCGATGCCGTGCGACTCGACCAACGGCCGGGCGTCGGTGTGGTTGGACACCACGATCGGGACCTCGATCTGGAGGTCGCCGGTGGTGGTGCGGAAGAGGAGATCGTTGAGGCAGTGCAGGTGCTTGGAGACCATGATCAAGGTGCGGTACGGCGCCCGCGCCGACCACAGCTCGTAGGTCATCGCGAACTGCTCGGCCGTCTCCGCGAAGGCCGCTCGCAGGGCCTCTGCCGAGGTCGGTCGGGAGACCTCGAAGTCGATCCGCATGAAGAACCGGCCCTGCTGCAGGTCGCCGAACTGCTGGCTGTCACGGATGTTGCCGCCGTGCTCGAGCAGGAACGACGTGACCGCGTGCACGATGCCGGGACGATCGGGACAGGCCAGGGTGAGGAGGTAGTCGCCGAGGGCGTCGACGTTCGGAGTGGGTGTCATCGCTCCGGTCATCGTCAGTCCCCGAGCTCCGCCCGGCGGCGGATCACGTAGGCCTCGAGCTCCTCGCGGATCGCCTCGTCCATCGGCGGCGGCTCGTAGTCGGTCAGCCGCTGGCGGTAGATCTCCGCGGCGCGTGCGGCGGTGTCCTTGGCGCCGTTGCGCATCCACCGCTCGTAGTTCTCCGAGGAGCTGAGCATCGGGCGGTAGAAGCAGGTGCGGAAGCGCTCCATGGTGTGCATCGCGCCGAGGAAGTGGCCGCCGTGGCCGACCTCCTCGTGGGCG
>CAZIVD010000039.1:0-20025 GCA_964542635.1 uncultured Nocardioides sp.
AGCTGGCTCCCGGGATCAGCACCGAGGAGCTCCGCGACAAGACCGAACCCGAGGTCCTGGTTCCGTGAGTGGCGGCCGGGGTCGGGTGATCGCGTCGATCACGACGTCGGTCGACGGCTACGTCACCGGCCCCGACGACGGGCCCGCCATGGGGCTGGGACGTGGCGGAGAGCGCCTGCACTACTGGGTCATGGGCGGCCCGTGGACGTATGACGGTGAGCACGACCCCACCGCGATGACGGGCGCGGACAAGGAGTTCTTCGAGTCCGTCAGCTCGGGCGTCGGTGCCGCGATCTGCGGCCGGGGCATGTACGAAGCCGCGGGCGCGTGGGGAGGTCACAACCCCTTCCCCGGCACCCTGGTCGTGCTCACGCATCGCCTGGACGACCAACCGGACCCGGCCAACGGCTTCCATTTCGTCGACGGTCTCGACCACGCGCTGGCCGTCGCCCACGAGGACGCCGGGGACCTCGACGTGACCATCGGCGGTGGTGCGGACGTGATCCGGCAGGCGCTCCGCGCGGGTGTCGTCGATGTGCTCACGGTCTCGGTGGCGCCGGTGATCCTCGGCTCCGGCAAGCGGCTGTTCGAGGGCTTCACCGACGACGTCGACCTGCAGATCCGCGACGTGCACCACTCGGCGTACGCCGTGCACACGACGTACGACGTCGTGCGCTGAGTCGCGCTGCGCTGACCCAGTCCCTTCCTCCGTCGAGCCAGCTCGGCGGTGATCCCTCTCGCTGGTCGAGCCGGGCGAGCCGCCAGGCGAGCCCGTGTCGAGACCCCCTGGAGTGGTACGCCGACCGGTCACCGGGTCTCGATACGCCGGTCGGGACCTCGCAAGCTCGGTCCCGCGGCTTGCTCGACCTGGCGGCCATCTGGCCGGCGCTCCTGCGTCGCGCCCGCCAGCGCCGCGCCGACCCACGCCTGCACTCCTTCGTCCTGCCCGGCTGGAAGCCCCGGGTCTCGACGCGCCGTTGCGACCTCGCAGGCTCGGTCGCAGGCTTGCTCGACCTCTCGACCCACGCCGTGCACTCCTTCGTCCTGCACGGCTAGGGTCTCGACATGACCAAGTGGGAGTACCTGACGGCGCCGATCCTCACGCACGCGGCCAAGCAGATCCTCGACAACTTCGGGGCCGAAGGGTGGGAGCTGGTGCAGATCGCGCCGGGCATGAGTCCGGAGAACCTCGTCGGCTACTTCAAGCGCCCGCTGGAGTCCTGAGATGTCGACACCGGAGGAGCGCCTCGCCGAGCTGGGACTGACGGTGCCCGAGGTCGTGCCGCCGCTGGCGGCCTACCAGCCGACGGCCCGCAGCGGCAACCTGGTCTTCACTGCAGGGCAGCTTCCGGCCCGCGACGGGGCGATGCTGGCGACCGGCAAGCTGGGGGCCGGCGTCACGCCCGAGCAGGGCTACGAGTGCGCCCGGCAGTGCGCGCTCAACGCCCTCGCCGCGGTCAAGGCCGAGATCGGCGAGCTCTCCCTGGTGAAGCGGGTGGTGAAGGCGGTCGTCTTCGTGGCCTCGACCCCCGACTTCATCGCGCAGCCCCAGGTGGCCAACGGCGCGTCGGAGCTGCTCGGCGAGGTGTTCGGGGACGCCGGCAGGCACGCCCGCTCCGCCGTGGGGGTCGCCGCCCTGCCGCTCGACGTCCCGGTCGAGGTCGAGCTGGTCGTCGAGGTCTGATGCTGCGCATCCCGCTGCCGCCGTCCCTGGTCGAGCACGCGCGGAAGTTCGCGACGGGCGGGCTCACCCCGGCCGAGCCGAGGAACGCCGCGACGGTGGTGTTGCTGCGAGGAGCCCCCGATGCCGCCACCGGCCCGGAGGTCTATCTCCTGCGTCGCCAGACCTCGATGGCGTTCGCAGCCGGGATGTGCGTGTTCCCCGGAGGGTCGGTCGACCCCCGGGACTTCGACACGGAGGCCGCGTGGGCCGGCCCGGGTCCCGAAGAGTGGGCATCGCGGCTCGGTACGGACGAGGCAACGGCACGGGCGCTGGTCTGTGCGGCGGTCAGGGAGACGTTCGAGGAGTCGGGCGTGCTGCTGGCCGGCCCGTCGGCGGCCTCGGTCGTCGAGGACACGACCGGTGCCGACTGGGAGGAGGACCGGGTTGCCCTGGAGGCCCACGAGCTCTCGATGAGCGAGTTCTTGGACCGGCGCCGGTTGGTGCTGCGTACCGACCTCCTGGGAGCCTGGTCAGGGTGGCTGACGCCGGTCTTCGAGCCGCGACGCTTCCGCACGTGGTTCTTCGTGGCCGTCCTGCCGCCGGGGCAGCGCACGCGCGATGTCTCGACGGAGTCCTCCACGGTGCAGTGGACCGGGGCTCTCGACGCGGCGGCCGCGGTCGACGCAGGCCAACTGCTGATGATGCCGCCGACCTATGTCACCTGCCTCGAGGTGGGGCTGCACTCCTCGCCTGCGGAGGTGTTGGTCGCAGCAGCCGACCGGGGACCGGTCGAGATCTTCACGCCCGAGGTCGAGGGAGACGGCGACACCGCGACGTTGTCGATCCCCGACCGCGTGCGGGCCCTGGTCGAGGCGCGTCTGTCGTGACCACGGCGTGGGGCGGGGGCTCCTTCGGCGAACGCGCCGCGTGCTTGCTCGCCCCCAACGCCTCGCCGATGACCCTCGACGGCACCAACACCTGGGTCTTGCGCGAGCCCGGTGGCCGCCGCTCCGTCGTGGTCGACCCGGGGCCGCCTGTGCCCGAGCACCTGGCTGCCGTGCGCGCCGCAGCCGGCGACGTGGCCGTGGTCCTGCTCACTCACCACCACCTCGACCACTCCGAGTCGGCCCGGGCGTTCGCCGAGTCTGTCGGGTGCGGCGTACGCGCGCTCGACCCGGCGTACCGGCTCGGCTCGGAGGGCCTGGGCGCCGGCGACGTCGTGGCCGTGGACGGTCTGGAGGTCCACGTCGTGGCAACGCCCGGCCACACGGCGGACTCGCTGTCGTTCCTGGTGCCTGCGGAGCGGGCCGTCCTGACCGGCGACACCGTGCTGGGTCGCGGGACCACCGTGGTCGCGCATCCGGACGGTGAGCTCGGCGCCTACCTCGACTCCCTCGACCGGCTGCATGCCCTGGCCGAAGCCCGTGAGGTCGCCTCTGTGTGGCCGGGCCACGGGCCGGTCATCGCGGATGCGCTCGCCGTCCTCGACTACTACCGAGCGCACCGACGCGAGCGGCTCGAGCAGGTCCGCGAAGCGCTCCGACTCCTGGGCCCGGATCCCGACCCGGCCGACTCGGCGCCGGAGCTCGACACCCTGCCCCGCAGGGTCGTCGAGCTCGTGTACGCCGACGTCGACCCCGTCCTCTGGCCGGCTGCGGAGCTCTCGGTCCGGGCCCAGCTCGCCTACCTCTCGCAGGGCACCGCCGGGTGAGTCGACACGCGCCGCATCGGCGCCTCAGGGGCTGCGGGCGATCTGCCAGATCGCGACCTGGGTCCGCGACTTGACGTCCAGCTTGGACAGGATGTTCTCGACGTGGCCGTGGACGGTGCGTTCGGACACCACCAGGCGCACCGCGATCTCGCGGTTGGTGAGCCCCTCGGAGATCAGGCGTGCGACCTCCCGCTCCCTCCTGGTCAACGGCATGTCGTCGTCCGCCGTCTCCGCGGGAAGCGGCTCGCCGAGGGCGAAGGACTTGGCCTGCTCGCGACTCATGCTCGCGCCGCGATGGACGGCGGCCGCGACCGAGCGGGCGTCGTCGCTGCTCTGGGCCTCCGCGGCCGCGGTCTCGCGCCTGTCGACGGTGTAGGAGACCAGCGTCATGGGGATGCCCACGACCTGCCACAGAGCGTCGGCCGCGCCCGCGAGCACCCCGTAGCGCTGGGGGCGGCCCTCGTCGGCCGCGATCCAGCCGAGCAACTCGATGTTGAGGGCGAGCAGGGTCAGCTCCTGGAGGGCCCATGCGATCCGGATGGCCTCGCGGGCTGCCCCCGTCGCGCGCCGAAGCTCGCCTGCCGCGTGGGCGTTGATCGCGTTGACCCAGTGGAACCAGGCCCGGAAGTAGAGCTCGCCGCGCGCGGTCGTCAGGGCGATCGCGGAGTGGGTCATCGCCGCGGCCTGGTCCGACAGCCCGACGAAGCCGAGTGCCATGGCAGTGAACAGGCGGGCGTGCAGCTCTCCCGTCAGGTGACCAGCCCCGTGAAGGGTCTCGATGCCCTGCTCCAGCAGCATCCTCGCCCCCTGGGCGTCTCCCTGCCAGGTCCGTAGTGCCCCCGCCACGAAGAAGTAGTAGCCCTGAGCCGCGGCACTGCCGGAGGTCTTCGCCAGCTCACCGGCCTCCTCGACGCGCTCGGAGGCGTAGTCGAGATCCAGCACCACGGTGCCGAAGTAGGCGCACATCTGGGCGACCATCGCCCGTTGCTCCGCGGTCCCCTCGCCGGTGGCCAAGGCCTGGTCCGACCAGCGGCGAGCCTCGTGGAACGAACCGCAGGCGAACCAGAAGAGCTCCAGCTGGTAACAGATCGTGAGGGCATGCGCGGCCAGCCCCGGGGTCACGAGGGCGTACTCCAGTGCGGCGCGCAGGTTGGGCAGCTCGCTGCGCAGCCTGCCGAGCCACGCCGGCTGCTCGGGGCCGATCCAGGACCGGTACATCTCGTCGACGAGGTCGGCACACCACGTCACGTGGCGTGCCCGCCAGTGTCCCTCCTCCTGCGCCGAGCTGAGCCGTTCGCGACCGTACTGACGGCACGCCTCGTGGAGGAAGTAGCGCGGCGAGGCGTCGTCGGTCCGGCTCACCACGGATCGGTCCACGAGCGTGGTGAGGAGGTCGAGCACATCACCGGATTCGATCCCGTCTCCACTGCAGGCTCGTTCGGCGGCATCGAGCCCGAAGCCGCCCACGAACACCGACAGTCGCGACCAGAGCAGCCGTTCAGGGGGCGAGCACAGCTCGTAGGACGAGTCCATCGACGCCGTCAGCGAACGGTGCCGAGCCGGCGCGTCCCGATATCCGCCGCTGAGCAGTCTCAGACCGGCGGCCGGGTCCGCATCTGACTCCAGGCGGTCCAGCATGTCCCGCACCGAGATGCTCCGGGTGCGAGCCGCGGCCAGTTCGAGCGCAAGGGGGAGGCCGTCGAGCAGCACCGCGAGCCGGGCGATCTCAGCGGCGTTGCTCTGGTCCAAGGTGAACCGGTGGTCCGCGGCCCGCGCGCGCTGGACGAACAGGGAGATCGCGTCACTGTGCAGGAGGACGTCGACCTCGGTCTGGTCCGCACCGGGAACGGTCATCGGCGGTACCTGGTAGATCTGCTCGTCCTTGATCCGCAGGGGGATCCGGCTGGTCGCCAGCACCCGGATCCCGGGACAGCGCTCGGCGAGCGCGGCGGCGAGTGGTGCCACGACATCGACCAGATGCTCGCAGTTGTCGAGGATCAGCAGGCCGGCCCGCCCCCCGAGGTACTCGACCAGCTGGTCGACGTTCCACTCCTTGGCGACGCGGAGCCCCAGCGCCTCCGAGACGGCAGCGCCGACCAGCTCCGGCTCGATGACATCGGCCAGCTCCACGAGCCAGACCTCGTCGGACGCGCCGGGCGCTGCCTCGTCGAGCAGCGCGCGGGCCAGACGGGTCTTACCGACGCCTCCCGTGCCCGTCAACGTCAGCACCGAGGACTGCGTCAGGAGCTCCCGGATCGCCTGGAGCTCTCGTTGGCGGCCTACGAGCGCGCCGCCCTGCGGCGGGGTGCGCACCGCGACAGTCTAGGTGCGGGTCGGATCCAGGACGAGTCGGTCGGGCTCGCCCCGGTCAACGAGCGCGCCGGCGGAGCCGGTCGACCTCCATGATCACCACGGAGCGCGGCTCGAGGCGGATCCAGCCGCGGGAGGCGAAGTCCGCAAGCGCCTTGTTGACCGTCTCGCGGGAGGCCCCGACCAGCTGGGCCAGCTCCTCCTGGGTGAGGTCGTGGTGCACGTGGATGCCGTCGTCGGCGGTGCGGCCGAACCGGTCGGCGAGGTCGAGCAACGCCTTCGCGACCCGACCCGGCACGTCGGAGAACACCAGGTCGGCGTTGACGTCGTTGGCCTTGCGCAGCCGACCCGCGATCTGGGCCAGGAGCCCGCGGGCCACCGTGGGTCGACCGTCGAGCCAGCGCAGCAGGTCCTCGTGCGAGAGCGAGGCGAAGGTGGTGTCGGTGACCGCGGTGACGGTCGCCGAGCGCGGCCCGGGGTCGAACAGCGACAACTCGCCGAACATCTGGCCCGGGCCCAGGATCGCCAGGAGGTTCTCCCTCCCGTCGCTCGAGGTCCGGCCCAGCTTCACCTTGCCGTCGAGCACGATGTAGAGCCGGTCTCCCGTGTCGCCCTCGTGGAAGAGCACGTCGCCGCGGCGCAGTCGGGTCTCGCTCATCGAGGCGCGCAGCGCGGTGGCCGCCTCGTCGTCGAGCGCACTGAACAGCGGCGCCATCCGCACCACATCGTTGTCCACGGATCCTCCTCGGGCGCCGTGCCGACCCACCGGCCCGGCACTCCCGGGCTCACGGCAGCATCCTAGTCAGTGGCGAGTGTCACAGTGCAGGGCGGTTGACGACCTGCGGACCAGGGGGTGTCGGCCCCGCGCCGTACGCTAGGCCCGTGCCGCGTTCCGTTCCGCCCACCTCCGCGGCACCTCGAGACACCGCACTGGTCCGTCGCGCCCGCAAGATCGACCGGGTGCTCGCGACCACCTATCCCGAGGCCCGGTGCGAGCTCGACTTCGACAACCCCTTCGAGCTCCTGGTCGTCACCGTCCTGAGTGCACAGACCACCGACAAGCGGGTGAACGCGGTGCGGCCGACGCTGTTCGCGGCCTACCCCGACGCGGTGGCCATGGCCGCCGCCGACCGCGCCCACCTCGAGCAGATCATCGGGCCGCTGGGGTTCTTCCGGGCCAAGACCGACTCGCTGCTCAAGCTCAGCCAGGCCCTCGTCGAGCGCCATGACGGTCAGGTCCCGCCACGCCTGAAGGACCTCGTCGAGCTCCCCGGCGTGGGCCGCAAGACGGCCAACGCCGTCCTCGGCAATGCCTTCGGCATCCCCGGCATCACCGTCGACACCCACTTCGGTCGGCTCGCCCGGCGCTTCGGCTGGACCACGGAGACCGACCCCGTCAAGGTCGAACACGAGATCGGGGCGCTGTTCCCCAAGCGCGACTGGACCATGCTCAGCCACCATCTGATCTGGCACGGCCGCCGGGTCTGTCATGCCCAGCGCCCGGCCTGCGGGGCGTGCACCGTGGCGCACTGGTGTCCGTCGTACGGCGAGGGCCCGGTCGACCCGGTCACCGCGGCCAAGCTGGTCCGCACCGAGGGACGAGCGTGAGGCGGGTCTGGGCGGTCGCGGCGGTGCTCATGGTGCTGGCCGCGGGTGCCGCGTGCGATCCCGACGATGTGCCGGTGCCGGGCGAGACGAGGGTGGAGGTCGACACGCCTGAGCTGCGCCAACTCAAGCAGGAGGCCGGCGTCGCCGACTGCGTGCCCGGGACCGGCGATCCCGTCGAGGGTGGGCTGCCCGCCGTCATCCTTCCCTGTCTCGGCGGCGGGCCGGACGTCGATCTCGCCGCGCTTCGGGGGCCGATGGTGGTCAACGTCTGGGGGGCCTGGTGCAAGCCTTGCCGCCGGGAGATGCCGGTGCTGGCGGAGTTCTACGCCGAGCACGGCGACCAGGTGCCCATCCTCGGCATCGACTACGGCGACATCCAGGCCGGGGCGGCCCTGGAGCTGGTCCGCGACACCGGGGTTCGCTACCCCCTCGTCGCCGATCCAGGCGGCGAGCTCGCCGGACACTCGCCGTTCTCGCCGCGGATGGGGCTGCCGCTCAGCGTCTTCGTCGCAGCGGATGGCACGGCGACGCTCGTGCCGGTGGAGATCACGTCCGAGCAGGAACTGGTCGACCTCATCGAGGAGCACCTAGGGGTGCGGCTGTGAGCGTCGGGTCCCCGGACTCAGAGGAGGCTCCGATCCCCGCCTGGCTGGAGCCTGTGCGGGAGGCCGCGGCCTCGATCACGCCCGCCGACCTGACCCGCTTCCTCGCTCCCGAGGACGCCGAGCCGCGACGCGGTGCCGTCCTCATGCTCTTCGCCGACCCGCCCGGGCCGAGCGACGCTCCCCATCTCGAGGACGGTCTGCTCCTGCTCACCGAGCGCTCCCACTCGATGCGCTCCCACCCGGGCCAGGTGTCGTTCCCCGGCGGGGCCATCGATCCCGGTGAGGAGCCGCGCGAGGCCGCGTTGCGCGAGGCCTGGGAGGAGACGGGGCTCGATCCCGCCGGCGTCCAGGTCTTCGGCGACCTGCCCGAGCTGTGGCTGCCGCCCAGCAACTTCGCGGTGACCCCGGTGCTGGGCTGGTGGCGGACGCCGACCCCCGTTCGGGTGGTCGACCCCGGCGAGGTGCACGCGATCCACCTCGTCGCGCTGCGCGACCTGGTGCGGCCCGACCACCGCATCCAGGTGCGCCACCCCAGCGGGTGGGTCAGCCCTGCCTACCTCATCGGCGACGCCCGCGACGTGATCCTCTGGGGGTTCACCGCAGGCATCATCGCGCGGCTCTTCGACTACCTCGGGTGGTCCGAGCCGTGGGAGGACTACGAGACCCGTGACCTGCCTTCCTACATGTTCCGCTCCGACGCGGGCACGGCGTTCATCCCCCCGCCACCCCCCCACGAGGGACCTTCGTGAACGTCCTCGACTGGGTGCTGGTCGTGCTCGTGCTGACCTACGCCCTCTCGGGCTACTGGCAGGGTTTCGTGACCGGCGCGTTCGCGACCGCTGGTCTGCTCCTCGGGGGCCTGTTCGGGGTCTGGCTCGCCCCCATCGCCCTGGGGGATGCCGATCCTTCGCTCCTCGTGTCGCTCGGGGCGCTGTTCATCGTGATCCTGTCTGCCTCCCTGGGCCAGGCCGTCTTCCAGTACGCCGGTGCGCGGGTGCGCGACAAGATCCAGTGGCAGCCCTTCCGTGCGGTCGACGCGGTCGGCGGTGCCGCCCTCAGCGCCACCGCCGTGCTGATCGTGGCGTGGGCCCTGGGGGTCGCGATCGCGGGCGCCGGGATCTCGGGCATCACGCCGATGGTCCGCGAGTCCGCCATCCTCAAGCGGGTCGACGAGGCGCTACCGGCCCAGGCCGGCGGCCTGCTCCAAGCCTTCAACGACGTCGTGGGCACGACGTTCTTCCCCCGCTACCTCGAACCCTTCGCGCCCGAGCGCATCGTCCCGGTCGGGCCTGGCCCGCAACGTCTGCTCACCGATCCCGACGTCGTGAGGGCCGAGGCCTCGGTGGTCAAGGTCGAGAGTGTGAACCGCTGTGGCCGCGGGATCGAAGGGAGCGGCTTCGTCTACACCACCAACCGGGTGATGACCAACGCCCACGTGGTCGCCGGCGTCAGCGAACCCTCCGTCGAGATCGGCGGCGACTCGGTGTCGGCCACGGTCGTCTTCTACGACCCGGATGTCGACGTAGCGGTCCTGGCTGTCGACACCGGGGAGGCGCCCGCCCTGCCGTTCGACCGGTCGGTGGCGCCCGGCCAGGGCGTGGCCATCTTGGGCTTCCCCGAGGACGGTCCCTTCGACGTCCAGGCGGCGCGCGTGCGCTCCCAGCAACGGCTTCGGTCTCCCGATATCTACGGGCAGGGGGCGGTGATCCGAGACGTCCTCTCCCTGCGCGGCCAGGTCCGGCCGGGCAACTCCGGTGGACCCGTGCTCACGTCGTCGGGCGACGTCGTCGGCATGGTCTTCGCTGCCTCCTTGACCGACGCAGACACGGGCTATGCCCTGACGGCCGGACAAGTCGCGGAGGCCGCCGCAGCGGGGGCGGCGTCCGGTGCCCCCACCGGCACCGGTGCCTGCGCCGGCTGACAGCTAGCCGACGATGAGGTCGGCGATCGTCACCTGTTGGTCGAGGAGGTCGCGCAGCGACCGTCACGAGACCCCGGTCGGTGGTCAAGACCAAGGAGCGAGGTTCACTTCGTCGGTTCCGCTGGTTTCGTGACGCTCGCGAGCCCGCTCCTCAACCAGCGGGGCGCTTGCTCCTCAGAGGTCGACCACGGCGACGGCGGGCTCGTGCAGGCTGCCCAGCCAGAGCCGTCCGTCGTGCTCCCGGACACCGGTGACCATGTGGTAGTCGTCCGTCTTCACATCGACGTCGTGGACGACCTTCCCGGTGTCGTCGAACGCCAGGGCCCGCACGGTCCGCTTCGGCTTGGGTTGCAGGGCGGTCGGGATCCGGGTGACCTGGCGGCTGAGCCAGACAGGCGCTGCCTGGAGCCGGGTGACCACCGGATCGGTCGGCGAGGCGATCGAGACCCAGATGAGGCCGTCGCTGCCACGGGCGATGTTGTCCGGGTAGCCCGGGAGGCCGGCGGCGAGCAGGTCCCGCTCGCCGGCCCGGGGCCCGGAGAGCCAGTGCCGGACCACGGTGCGCAGCCCGGTCTCGGCCACCGCGACGTACGACTCGTCGGCGGCAAGGGCGACGCCGTTCGCGAAGGCGAGGCCGTCGAGCACCACCTCGACCGATCCGTCGGGCGAGCGACGCAGCAGGCGGCCGGTGCGGGTGTGCTGGACCAGGTCGTCCTTCCACTGGTCGATGCCGAACTTCGTGGACGAGTCGGAGAACCAGACGTCGCCGTTGGTCGCGATGGCGGCGTTGTTGCAGAAGACGTACGGTCGCCCGCCGACCTCCGCCGACAGGGTCTCGACGGCGCCGGACGCGGGGTC
Source organism: uncultured Nocardioides sp. (assembly GCA_964542635.1). Lineage (GTDB taxonomy): Bacteria > Actinomycetota > Actinomycetes > Propionibacteriales > Nocardioidaceae > Nocardioides. The sequence goes on from CAZIVD010000039.1 coordinate 10,677, forward strand.
GACCCGCAGCAGGCCGCGCCGGGCGTCGCACACCAGGAGTCGCCCGTCGGGGTCGATCTCGAGTCCCAGTGGGCGGCCGCCAGTGTGGGCCACCCGATGGATCCGGTCCCCGTCGTGGCTGATCCGGAACACGCTGCCGTCCTCGGTGCCCGTGAAGACCGCGCCCTCGTCGGGACCGTGCGTGGCCACGACGACGTCCTCGGCACCCGCCGCGGGGACGCCGAAGACCCGGAGTCGTCCGCTCACACCGAAGGTCGGATGTTGGTGAGCGCGGCCTTGGTCTCCTGCGCCTGGGCGATGGCCCGCTCGGGACCGCGGATCTTCTGGACCTTGCGGTAGCCGACGTACCCCAGGATCGCCGCGATCAGCACATAGAGAGCGAAGACGATGAGGAAGGCCCAGTGCAGGTCCAGCCCCTCGCCGTTCCAATGGATCAGGTAGGCGAGCCCGACCGAGAACATCACGATCGCGAGCATGAGCATGAACGCCGCGGCGGCGAACAGCCCCAGTCCGGTGCCGCCGTTCTTGAAGCTGACCTTGAGCTCGGACTTGGCGAGCTCGATCTCCTTGTTGAGCAAGGTGGAGATGTCTCGGGTGGCATCGGAGATCAGTCGTCCGATGGTGGGCTCGTCCTGCACCGGCTCGATCGCCATGGCACCTTTTCCTTGCTCGACTCGGGCTCGTCTCGGGTCGGGAGCGACCCTACTCCGAGTACCCGGATCGCCAGCACTGAGCACTCCTGCTCATGCGCGTCCCGGCCACGCGGCCGAACCCTGGCGAGATGATCGAGACGACGACACCCTTCCCATCCGAGCAACGTGCCTATCGCCTGGTCTGGTACCGGGCGCATCTCACCGCCCTCATCTTGGTGACGGGATACGCGACGGTCCGAGGCATCGACGAGACCGGCGCGGGCCAGAACCCCTACGCCGATCCGCTCGGGAACGGTCTCTCGACGCTCGTCGGCGGTGCCCTGCTGATCGCTGCTGCCATCTGGGGGTGCGTGATCGCGCTGGTGGCCTGGGGCCGGAACCGTTGCGACCGCGGGGGGTCAGCGACTGTCCTCCGACTGGGCTGTGGCACGGCGTTGGTCGCGGCTGCGGTGAGTGCCTACCTGCTGGCGTGGCTGTTCGAGCCCGACTCGCGCGAGTTGTGGTCCGTGCGAGCGGCGCTTGCACTCGTCGCAGTCTCGGCGGTCGCCGTCGTCCCATGGACTCGCTGGCAGTCGCTGATCGAGCCTCACGCGAGGTGATGACCGTGCGTCTACGTAACGTGCAAGACCGTGGATCTGGGTCTGCGATCGGCCGAGCGGCCGGTCTCGCGGTTGGGCTGATACTGACGGTGGGGTGTGCCCATTCCGCACCTCACCTGACCGCGCTCAAGGCCGATCCGATGGCGACGGTGGCGATTCCGGGAGTTGAGTCCGGGGAGGAGTACGAGCACCCGGACGGCGAGGCGATGGGCAAGCCGGTCATGGCCAGCTTCTCCAGGCCCTTCGTGGTCACCGCGGGCACGCAGCGCCAGGTCGTACGGGCGTTCAAGAGGGTGGCCGAAGCGAACGGCTGGACCACCGAGGCCATCGATGCGGAGTCCTATCTGGCCAGCAAGATCTTGCCCCGGGCAAAGGATCGCGAACCCACGCTGCAAGCCATGCTCACGGTGGTGCTCAGTAGCCCGACCGACGGCTCGCTGCGCATGACGGCGGGGTAGGCGCGTGTCTAAGCTCTTCCTCCCCGCGCTGGCACTGATCTTCGCAGCCTCGATGGCGCAATGAAGCAGCGCACGCGATCCCGAGTCGCGTTCTGCCGGCCTGCCGTTGACCGTCCTGTGGACATGCAAGAACATGGATCCGTGCGGTGATCGGCCGAGCTGCCGGACTCGTGGTTGGGCTGGTGCTGACGGCGGGGTGTGGTCACTCGGCACCCCACCTGGCCGCACTCAAGGCCGATCCGATGGCGACAGTGGCGATTCCGGGAGTTGAGTTCGGGGAGGAGTACGAGCATCCGGAGGGCGAGGCGATGGGCAAGCCGGTCATGGCCAGTTTCACGCGGTCCTTCGTGGTGGCTTCCGCCACGCCGCGCGACGTGGTCCGCGCGGTCGAGAGGCTCGCCGAGGCGAACGGCTGGACCACCTATTACGTAGACGGGGATTCCTACCGGGCCAGCAAGACCATGACCATCGGCGGTCGTCGGATCACCCCCGAAGCAGACCTCGGACTCACATTCGCTAGCCCCTCCGCCGGTGTCCTGAGAGTGAAGCAGCGCTAGGGACCCGGGTGGTCGCGTCATGTCCGCCCTTGATCGAACGTCCCGAAGACATGCAAGAACATGGATCTTCGAGGTGATCGGCCGAGTTGCCGGTCTCGTGGTTGGGCTGATCCTGACGGCGGGGTGTGCCCATGCGGCACCGCAGTTGGCGGCGCTCAAGGCCGATCCGATGGCGACGGTGGCGATTCCGGGAATCGAGTTCGGGGAGGAGTACGAGCATCCGGAGGGCGAGGCGATGGGCAAGCCGGTCATGGCCAGCTTCTCCAGGCCCTTCGTGGTCACCGCGGGCACGCCGCGCCAGGTCCTCCGTGCGTTCAAGAAGGTGGCCGAGGCCAACGGCTGGACCACCACGGCGATTGACGAAGACTCCTATCAAGCGAGCAAGAAGCTAGAGCGGGGAGGGCGACTCCTGGCTCTACCAGCTGACCTCACGGTGGCCTTCAGCACCAGCACCGAGGGCGGACTCCGGATGACGCAGGAGTAGTCGGTGTCGAAGATCTTGCTCCGCGCTGCTCTGCTGATCCTCGGAACCTCCGTCGTGGCGGTGCCGAGTCTCGAGCAGGAGGCAGCATTTGGCGCGAGTCCAACCGTCGCGCTGGAGACCAAGGTTCTGAACGTCGTCATCCTGGGGGACTCGTACTCAGCGGGGAACGGCGCCTGGCGGACGCTCGGCGATCCCGAATCCCGGGTGTACTTCGGCCCGGTGCCGTGCATGCGCAGTCCCTTCAACTGGGGGCGTCGATATCGGACAGAACTGCGGTCGCTGCGTGGCGCGAAGGTTTCCTACGCCAACCATGCGTGCAGCGGGGCCACGAGCGCCGACATAGGCCGCCCCAACCGCATCGACCGGTGGGCGCGCTCCGAAGCGATGCCCTCGCCGCCCATCGAGTCCGACCAGGTCAACGCATACGCGAACGCGCACGGCCTGTGCGGCATGCTGAGCAACTACACCGACGAACAGTATGTCGTCGCAGAAGATGGTCGGGTGGGCTACGTCCGTCCCGGCGTCGCTCGCATCCTCTTCAACTGCAGCCGGTACCTCCGGCCGCAGCAGGACTTCGTCGGCCCGCAGACCGATCTCGTCCTGTTGACCATCGGCGGCAACGACCTCCAGTTCGGCGAGATCGTCAAACAGTGCTTCGCCCCCGTGGTCCGTGACCGGGAGACTTGTGAGGGCCTGTTGGAGGATGCCGATCACGACCTCGATGAGGTGAGGTCGAGGATCGTAACCGCCATCGAAGGTCTCTTCGGCCCGGGACGGCTGGGGCCGAACGCGCGCGTCGTCCTGCTCGGCTACCCCCTGCTCGCGATGAGGGATTCCGGCTACGAGCTCGACGACGCGCCGGTCGCCGAGATGGTCCGCACCCTCGGACTCAAGGGGGAAGCGATGTTGAGCCAGATGGTCCGAAGCATCAACGATGACGAGGGCAATCCCGCTCGCGGCAAGGTGATCTTCGCCAGTGGCATTCCGGGCCACTTCGCCGGCCACGAGCCCAACCCCGACTACGGGGACGGCAACCCCAACGGTGGCTGGCTGCACGAAATGGTCAGTCTCGGCAAGTGGAAGATGGAGGACTTCCATCCCAACCCGTTGGGACATGAGCAGTACATGCGACACCTCGTCGACGACGTACCAGGTGGCGACGCGGCGTTCGGTGCCGGAGCCAGCCGTCAGGCGGCCGGAGACCTCGACCTCGTGTTCGCCATCGACGTGAGTGAGTCCATGGACGCCGAGCTCGTCACGCTCAAGAAGCGCTTGTCGTCGGTCATGGGATCGGCGCGGGCTCGGGCCAACACCGTTCGGTTCGCCCTCGTCAGCTTTCGCGAGGATCCCAGGTTCAGCGGCGACCCCGGGGACTACACCTCGCGGTTGGAGCAGGACTTCACCGACGATCCGGCCCAGGTCGTCGCTGCTGCCAACAAGCTGGTCGCGCAAGGGGGCGGTGGCAACCGGGAGACGATGTTCTCCGGTCTGATGACCGGGCTCGGCCTGGCCTGGCGACCCGCGGTCAAGAAGTCCGTCATCGCCGTCAGTGACAACTGGCCGCACAGCCCGGAGCCGTTCACGGGGATCGACGCTGCGACAGTCGTGGACAAGGCATGGTCGGTGGATCCTGCCGCCATCTCGATCGTCGACACCGGCAACGCGACCGACAATGAGGCTGCCCAGGCGGTGATCACCGAGACGGCTGGGCGGGCCTTCGTGGTCGCCGAGGACGAAGTCGAGAACGGCGTGGTCGACGCTGTCGACGAGGCGCTGGACCGCCCCCATGCCTGGATCACCGACCCCACGGTCGCTCGCGTCGGCAGCACCGTCGAGATCGACGGTTCGGGGTCCTATTCGCCGACAGGCGAGATCGTGTCGTACGCGTGGGACTTCGACGGCGACCGCGTGCCGGACCAGACGACGGACGTGCCCGAGGTCACGCACACCTTCGACCAAGAGTTCACCGGCTCCCTCGCGCTGATCGTGACCGACGAGGCAGGACGGCGCTCGATCGCCACCCAGCACGTCGGCATCACCGTGGACGGCGACGAGATCCCGACCGAGTCCGACAACTGTCCCGATGCCGAGAACATGGCGCAGACGGACACCGACGAGGACGGTCTCGGCGACGTGTGCGACCCGACCCCCGGGCCCACGGTCCCCGACGACCCGGCCCATACGCGGCCTTCGAAGCTCGTCGGCATCCCTCGCCCCAGCAACACCTTGACGGCCGACCCTGGTGAGTGGAACTACCCCGCGGCCTTCACCTTCCAGTGGATGCTGGACGGCGTCGACATCGCGGGCGCGACGACCCCGGACTACGTCGTGCAGACGGGCGACGTGGGACATCGGGTCGGTGTGCGGATCATCGCCCGGATCGAGGACTTCGGGACGGTCAAGACGGAGACCTTGGAGACGATGGTCGAACCACAGCCGCTGACGATGGTGTCGCCATCCTCGGTCCTCGGTGAGCCGAGAGCAGGTCGGCGGCTGGCGGCGGTACCCAGTCGATGGAGTGGTCCCACGACGGCTGCGTTCCAATGGCTGCGCGGTGGTACGCCGATCCCCGGCGCGACCCAGCCGACATACCGGTTGGGCCCACGCGACGTTCGCCACCGCGTGACGGTGCAGATCACGACCACTGCGCGGGAGTTCGGGACCATCTCCGTCGACCGGCACGGCTACCGTGTGAGGCGCTACGCGTCCCACACGGCACTCCGACTCAGGACGCGCGCGGTGTATCCGGGAGCCGTGATCGCCACGATCCGAGTCTCGACTCATGCGCCGAAGGGCTCACCCGGTCGGGTGCGGATCATGGACGGCAACCGCGTGGTGGCGGCACCGAGGATCAAGAGCGGCCGCGTCACGGTCTGGCTGCACGACCTCCTCCCCGGCGACCACCGGCTACGCGCCAAGTACCTCGGCAGTGACCTGACCGCCCGATCGCGGTCTCACTGGAGGTACATGTTCGTCCCAGGGTCGTCCGTGACACGGGAGGAGTGGATCGGCCGCTAGAGTGCGGACAGGGGTGCCGGGAAGTCTGGTCGGCCGCCGTCGCGCGACGGTGTCGTGCCGAGAGGAGCGCCCGTGTCGTTCGTACGCCGGCTGCTCCCCGAGCCCGACCAGCGCGAGGCCACGTTCCTCGGCGACCTGTTCCGGCGCGAGGCCGTCGGCGGCGCCGTCGCCCTGGGCGCCGCGGTGGTCGCGATCATCTGGGCGAACTCACCCTGGTCGCAGGCCTACCTCGACCTGCGCCATCTTCAGCTCGGTCCGCTCGACCTGGAGCACTGGGCGGCCGACGGAGCGCTCACGCTGTTCTTCTTCGTTGCTGGACTGGAGCTCAAGCGCGAGCTGGTCGTCGGCTCGCTGCGGCGCCCAGCGGATGCTGCCGTGCCGGTGGCCGCAGCCGCCTGTGGGGTGGCGGCGCCCGCCCTGATCTACCTCGTCGTCAACCTCCGGGGCGGGAGTCCCGAGGGCTGGGCGGTGCCGGCCGCGACCGACATCGCCTTCGCGCTGGCGGTGCTGGCGGTCGTGGGCTCCAACCTGCCGACGGCGCTGCGCGCGTTCCTGCTCACGCTGGCGGTCGTCGACGACCTGATCGTCATCGTGATCATTGCGGTCTTCTACACCGAGACGCTGCACCTGATGGCGCTCGCGGGAGCTGTCGGGGCACTCGCTGCGTGGTGGTGGCTGCAGCGGCGGCGGGTGCGTGCCTGGGCCGTCTACCTGCCCTTGGCGCTGCTCACCTGGTGGCTGGTCCACGAGTCGGGCATCCACGCGACGATCGCGGGCGTCGCCCTCGGTCTGCTCGTGCGCGTGCGTCCGGACCCCGGCGAGGAGGCCAGCCCGGCGGAGCACCTCGAGCATCTGCTGTCGCCGCTCTCGGCCGGGATCGCCGTGCCGTTCTTCGCCCTGATGTCTGCCGGCGTCGTCCTCACCGGGGGCGCCGATCTCGTGCACGATCCGGTAGTGATCGGGGTGGTGCTCGGCCTGGTGGTCGGCAAGCCCGTCGGGGTGCTGTTCGGCGCCTGGGTCGTGGCCCGCTTCACGCGCGCCGAGCTCGATCCGTCCTTGAGCTGGCGCGACCTGGTCGGTGTCGCGATCCTCGCGGGGATCGGGTTCACGGTCGCGTTGCTGGTCGCCGACCTCGCGTTTGCCGACGCCGAGCAGGAGGCGGCCAAGACGGCCGTGCTCGCAGGGTCGTTGATCTCGGCGGTGCTCGGGGTGCTCGTTCTGGGCCATCGCGACCGGCTGCGGGCCACGCCCTGACGCAGGCCGCCCGTACGCCGTACTTGCGCCGTGCCACTCAGCACCGGCTGACCGGGGATCCCCACCGCGGGCGGTCCGGGGACTCCGGCGTTGGGCGGCTGCGGGACTGGCTACTCCTCCGTGGAGGCGCCCGCGCCTTCCTTCTGCCGGATCAGCTCCATCACCGTCGAGTCGGCCAGGGTGGTCACGTCGCCGACCTCGCGGTGTTCGGCGACGTCCTTGAGCAGACGCCGCATGATCTTGCCCGAGCGGGTCTTGGGCAGCTCGGGGACGATCATGATCTGGCGCGGCTTGGCGATCGCGCCGATCTCCTTCTGCACGTGGCTGCGCAGCTCCTGGACCAGGTCCTCGCCCTCGGAGGTGCCGTCGACCGACTCGCGCAGGATCACGAACGCGCACACGGCCTGGCCCGTCGTCTCGTCCGCCGCACCCACGACGGCCGCTTCCGCGACGCGCGGGTGCGACACGAGCGCGGACTCGATCTCGGTGGTGGACAACCGGTGGCCGGAGACGTTCATGACGTCGTCGACGCGGCCGAGCAGCCACAGGTCGCCGTCCTCGTCCTTCTTGGCCCCGTCGCCGGCGAAGTAGTAGCCCTGCTCGGCGAACCGCCTCCAGTAGGTCTCCTTGAACCGCTCGTCGTCTCCCCACAGGGTGCGCAGCATGGCCGGCCACGGCTTGGTGAGCACCAGGAACCCGCCGGAGCCGTTGGGCACCGGATGACCCTCGTCGTCGACGACCTCCGCGCCGATGCCGGGCAGCGCGGTCATCGCCGAGCCCGGCTTGCCGGCCGTCACCCCCGGCAGGGGGCTGATCATGATCTGGCCCGTCTCGGTCTGCCACCAGGTGTCCACGACCGGTGCGCGGCTGCCACCGATGGTCTCGCGGTACCAGACGTAGGCCTCCGGGTTGATCGGCTCGCCGACGGAGCCGAGCACGCGGACCGAGGAGAGGTCGAACTGAGCCGGGATGTCCGCACCCCACTTCATGAAGGTCCGGATCGCGGTGGGAGCGGTGTAGAAGATCGTCACGCCGTACTGCTGGATGATCTCCCACCAGCGGCCCTTGTGCGGGCTGTCCGGGGTGCCCTCGTAGACGACCTGGGTCACCGCATTGGAGAGCGGCCCGTAGACCATGTAGCTGTGGCCGGTCACCCAGCCCACGTCGGCGGTGCACCAGTAGACGTCGGTGTCGGCCTTGAGGTCGAAGACCGCCCAGTGCGTGTACGACGTGCCCACGAGGTAGCCGCCCGTGGTGTGCAGGATGCCCTTGGGCTTGCCGGTCGTGCCGGAGGTGTACATGACGTAGAGCGGGTGCTCGGCGTCGAAGAACTCGCACTCGTGCTCCGTGGACGCCTGGTCGACGGTCTCGTGCCACCAGACGTCTCTATCGGCGTCCCAGCCTGATTCGCCCAGGTCCTGCCCGGTGCGGCGGACCACGAGCACCTTCTCGACCTGCTGCCCCTGCTCGGCCGCCTTCACGACGGCCTCGTCCACCGCAGGCTTGAGGGACGACGCCGCCCCGCGTCGGTAGCCGCCGTCGGAGGTGATGATCACCTTCGCCTCGCAGTCGGCGACGCGCGAGGCCAGCGCGTCGGCCGAGAAGCCACCGAACACCACGGTGTGCGGGGCGCCGATGCGGGCGCACGCCAGCATGGCGACGACCACCTCGGGGATCATCGGCAGGTAGATCGCGACCCGGTCGCCGGTCCGCACCCCCAGGTCCGTCAGAGCGTTGGCGGCCTGGCAGACCTGGTCCTTCAGCTGGGCGTAGGTGATGTCCCGCGTGTCTCCCTCGGGCTCGCCGACCCAGTGGATCGCGACCTTGTCCCCCAACCCGTTGGCGACGTGCCGGTCCACGCAGTTGTACGACGCGTTGAGGCGCCCGCCGACGAACCACTTGGCGAACGGCGGGTCGTCCCAGTCGAGGACCCGGTCCCACTTCTGGTCCCAGTCGAGCCGCTCGGCCTGCTCGGCCCAGAACGCCTCACGGTCCGCGTCTGCGCGGGCGTAGGCCTCGGCCTTCACGTTGGCGTTCTCCGCGAGCGCCGCCGGAGGCTCGAAGCGGCGCTCTTCGTGCAGGAGGTTGGCCAGGGCTTCCTGGCTCGGGGTCTGGTCGCTCATCCGGTGCTCAACTCTCCTGGTCGGACGTCGGTGGTGGCTTGGTTCGGAACCTACCCGTCACACCGATTCGTCTGCGACCCCGAGCCCGGGAGGGACCCGGTCTGTCGCAGACGAATCGGGAGGGGTTCAGCGGCGCGCGGGGCCCAGTGCTCGCGCCGATCAACAGTGCGGCAGCGTGGCGACGCCGTCGGGCTGCCTGTGCT
>CAZIVD010000039.1:20125-40068 GCA_964542635.1 uncultured Nocardioides sp.
TGTGGCCTGGCACCGCAGCCCGACGGATGGCGTCGACACGCTCGCGCCGATCAACAGTGCGGCAGCGTGGCGACGCCGTCGGGCTGCCTGTGCTGGCGGTGAGGGGGGTGTGGCCTGGCACCGCAGCCCGACGGATGGCGTCGACACGCTCGCGCCGATCAACTCAGTGGTGCACCGCCTGCTCGGCGCCGGCGCCGGTGAAGGCGCGGACCTCGAGCTCGGTGAACTTCTCCTGGGGCTCTGTCTCCTTGGACGTCACCGTCCCCAGCCACCCGAAGAAGAAGCCCAGTGGGATCGAGATGATGCCGGGGTTCTCCAGCGGGAACCAGTGGAAGTCCACGTCGGCGGGGAACAGGGACAGGCTGGCGCCGGTCACCGGGTTGACCCCCTTGCCGCTGACCACCGGCGAGAAGAACACCAGGGTCACGCAGGAGATCAGGCCGCCGTAGATGGCCCAGGTCGCGCCGCGGGTGTTGAAGCGCTTCCAGAACATGTTGTAGATGATCGACGGCAGGTTCGCCGACGCCGCCACCGCGAAGGCGAGGGCCACCAGGAAGGCGATGTTCAGCTTCTGGGCCGGGATCGCCAACAGGATGGCGATGCCGCCGATCACGAACGCCGAGATCCGGGCGACCCGCACCTCGTCCTTCTCGCTCGCCTTGCCGTGCTTGAAGACGGTGGCGTAGAGGTCGTGGGCCACCGACGACGCGGAGGTCAAGGTCAGACCTGCGACGACCGCGAGGATGGTGGCGAAGGCGACCGCCGAGATCAAGGCCAAGAGGACGGCGCCTCCGGTCGAGCCCTCGCCGCCACCGACCGCTTCGGCCAGCAGTGGTGAGGCCAGGTTGCCGCCGGAGGCGGCCACCTTGCTCTCCGGGCCGGTGTCCAGCAGCGCAGCGGCACCGAAGCCCAGTGCCAGCGTCATCAGGTAGAACGCGCCGATGAGCCCGATCGCCCAGAGCACCGACGTGCGCGCATCCTTGGCCGTCGGCACGGTGTAGAAGCGGATCAGGATGTGCGGGAGGCCGGCCGTGCCCAGCACCAGGGCGAGCCCCAGACTGAGGAAGTCGATCTTGCTGGTCGTCGACACGCCGTACTTGAGTCCGGGCTGGAGGAACGCCTCGCCCTTGCCGGTGTGCTCGGCGGCGGTGCCGAGCAGGTCGGAGATGTTGAAGTGGAACTTCGCGAGCACGAGCACCGTGATCAGGATCGTGCCGCTCATCAGCAGCACGGCCTTGACGATCTGCACCCAGGTGGTGCCCTTCATGCCGCCGACGGTGACGTAGAAGATCATCAGCAGACCGACGCCGACGATCGTCCAGGCCTTGATCGCCTCGTTCGTGACGCCGAGGAGGAGGGCGACGAGCGCGCCGGCCCCGACCATCTGCGCGAGCAGGTAGAAGATCGACACGACGACGGTGGAGGTCGCGGCGGCGGTGCGCACGGGGCGTTGCCGCATCCGGTAGGCGAGCTGGTCGGCCATCGTGTAGCGGCCGGAGTTGCGCAGCAGCTCGGCGACGAGCAGCAGGGCCACGAGCCAGGCGACCAGGAAGCCGATGGAGTAGAGGAAGCCGTCGTACCCGGCGAGGGCGATGGCCCCTGAGATGCCGAGGAACGACGCGGCCGACATGTAGTCGCCCGAGATCGCCATGCCGTTCTGGAAGCCGCTGAACGACCGTCCGCCGGCGTAGAAGTCGGTCGCACCCGACGTCTGGCGACTCGCCCAGAAGGTGATCGCGACGGTGATGACGACCACGGCGATGAAGAGCGTGGCGGTCAGGGTCTGGGTGCTCATCGCTGGGCCAGCTCCTCGGTGTACTCGGCCTCGAGCTGGCGCGCCAGCGGGTCGACCTTGGCGGACATGAACCTCGCGTAGAGCCAGGCCAGCAGGAACGTGGTCACGAACTGCAGCAGTCCGAACACCAGGGCCACGTTGATGTGACCGACCACCGTGGCGTTCATGAACCCCGGGGCGAACATGCACATCACGACGTACAGGAGGTACCAGGCCAGGAAGGCGATGGTCGCCGGGAGCACGAAGCCGCTGTGCCTCCGTCGCAGCTCCTGGAACTCCGGCCTCGCCTTCAACCGGTCATAGATCGGGTCGTGGCGCGAGGCTGACTCGTGGGCCTCGACGGTTTCCGACATGTGCTCACCCCTTCCGACGGCTGGTCACGGACTGTGACTCGGCTCACCGTGGCCGCTCCGGCCGGAGAGCCGGTACCCGTCCAGGCGGAGTCGGCGCTCAGCGGAGAGCGGCATGCGGCCAGCGGTCGGTTTCCCGCGACGAGCGGTCGGCGATCGATGCGCCGCTGGTCGAGGAGAGCGTCTGATGCTCGCGGGCTCGACCACCGAACGTTCGGTGGTCGAGCCGCCGCGAGGGACGAGCGGCGTGTCGAACGGTGCGATTGCGGCTCACGTTTCGGTCCTCGTTGCGCTGGTTTCGTGGCGCTCGCTTCGCTCGCTCGTCAACCAGCAGGGCTCAACCAGCAGGACTGCGCTCAGCCGCGGTCGACCTCGATGGCCTCGGGAGTGTGCAGCCGCACCATGAAGCGGGTGACGTGAGGTGGCCGGCGGTGCGGCGTCAGCAGGGAGCCGAGGATCATCGCGGCGAAGGCGAGCGGCACGGTCCAGGCGGCCGGCTGAGCGAGGAGGGTCGCGACCCAGCCCGTCCCCTCCGGGACGACGAACGTGCGCACGACGGCCACGCCGCAGCACACGCCGCCCACGGTGAGCCCGGCCAGGGCGCCGACGTCGGTCAGCCGTCGCCACCAGATCCCGAGCACCAGCAGGGGACAGAACGTCGACGCGGCGACCGCGAAGGCGAGTCCCACCGCACGGGCCACGCCGACCTCCTGCGCGGCCACGGCCAACACGCCGGCGACGGCGACGCCCAGGCCCGCCGAGAACCTGAACGCCGCGATGCCACCCAGCCACCGGCTCATCACGTCCTGGGCGAGCACGCCGGCGACGGCGATGGTCAGACCCGAGGAGGTCGACAAGAAGGCGGCGAAGGCGCCGGCGACCAGCAGCGCGCCGAGGAGCTCGCCGGGCGTCCCGCCGATCATCCGCCCGGGCAGCTCGAGCACGACGCTGTCCGCCCGTCCCGAGGCGACCAGATCCCCGGCGTAGACCCGTCCCAGCGCGCCGTACACCGGGGGAAAGACGTAGAAGAGCCCCAACAGGCCGAGGACCACGAGGGTGGTGCGGCGGGCAGCCCGGCCGTCGGGGTTGGTGTAGAACCGCACGACGACGTGGGGGAGTCCCATCGCGCCGAGGAAGGTCGCGACGACGATCGAGTACGTCGTGTAGAGCGGGTGCTCGCCCAGTCCGGCGAGGGGGTCCGCCCAGCCGGTCTGGCCCGCCAGGTCGTACGCCGGGTCCGCCGGCGAAGGTGCCCCGTCGCCGAACCACACCATGAGCAGGAAGACCGCCGGCACCAGCAGGGCGGTCAGCTTGAGCCAGTACTGGAACGCCTGCACGAAGGTGACGCTGCGCATCCCGCCGGTCATCACGTTGACCACGACCACGAGGGCGACGACGAGCCCCCCGAGCCGTGGGTCGAGCCCGGTCGCGAGGTTGAGGGTGAACCCCGCGCCCTGGAACTGCGGAATGAGGTAGAGCCAGCCGATGGCGACCACGAGGGCCGAGGTGGCGATCCGCACGCGACCCGAGCGCAGCCGCGCCTGGGCGAAGTCGGGGAGCGTGTAGGCGCCGGACCGTCGCAGCGGTGCGGCGACGAGCGTCATCAGCACGAGGTAGCCGGCCGTCCAGCCCACGGGGTACCAGAGCATGTCCGCGCCGTAGACGAGCACGAGGCCGGCGACGCCGAGGAACGACGCGGCGGAGAGGTACTCACCGCCGATGGCGGAGGCGTTGAGAGCCGGCCGGACCGTCCGGGAGGCGACGAAGAAGTCCGAGGTCGTCCGGCTGAACCGCAGGCCCCAGATGCCGATGCCCACGGTGAGCGCCGAGACGACCAGTACCGACGCGACGCCGTAGGCGTGGTTCACGGCCGCTCGACCACGTCGGTGAAGTCGCGCTCGTTGCGCTCGGCCGCGCGCACGTACCACCACCCGAGCAGCACGAAGACCGGGTAGACGCCGAACCCGAGGACTCCCCAGGCCAGCGGCATCCCGAGGAACTCCGTGCCGATGCCCTCGCGGGCGAGGAAGACCAGCGGCAGTCCGCCGACCAAGACCCCGAGCACGCCGAGCACCATGAGCGCGAGCCGCAGCTGGGCGCGCATCAGCGACCGCAGGTAGATCTCCCCGACCTCGCTCTGCGCGTCGATCTCGTGGGCCACCGTCGGTGGCTCACGCCGACGGCCGGTGGTGGTCCGCGGCGAGGTGACCCGCACCCGCTCGGGTGTCATCGCGACCCGCCGGGACGGGTACGCCGGACCAGCAGGTCGCGCAGTTCGCGCGTGTGCCGGCGGCTCACCACCAGCTCGGTGCCGCCCACCACGACGGTGCAGCGTCCGGAGTCGGTGCGCACCTCGTCGACGTGCGGAAGCGAGACGAGGAGCGAGCGGTGGATGCGCACGAACCCGGACGGCCCCCACTCCTCCTCCAACGTCGCCAGGGGGGTGCGCAGCAGGTGGCTGCCCTCGGCGGTGTGCAGTCGTGCGTAGTCGCCCTGGGCCTCGACGTAGGTGATGTCGCCGCGGCTGATGAACCGCGTGACGCCGCCGCGCTCGACGGCCACCTGGTCGTCGGGCGTGGAGGTCCGGGCGGCACCGCCGCCCTGCACCACGCGCCGTACGGCCTCGGCCAGGCGCTCCTCCCGCACCGGCTTGAGCACGTAGTCGACGGCGTTGATCTCGAAGGCCTCCACGGCGTGCTGCTCGTGCGCCGTCACGAACACCACGGGCGGTGGGCTCTTGAAGCGGGCCAGCACCTGGGCGAGCTCGAGTCCGCTGAGCCCCGGCATCGAGATGTCGAGGAAGACGGCGTCGACCGGCAGGTCCTGCAGGGTGCGCAGCGCGTCCGTCGCGGAGTCGCAGGTGAGCACGCCGTGGACCCGCGGGTCCCGGCCGAGCAGGTAGGCCAGCTCGTCCAGGGCGGGCCTCTCGTCGTCGATCACCAACACCCGGAGACCGCGCTGGTCGGGGCCGGTCGTGGTCATGGGGTGAGTCCCGGGGCGTACTTCGGCACCCGCACGATCACCTTGGTGCCGGCCCCGGGCGCGGTCTCGACGACGAGGCCGTACTCGTCGCCGAAGGCCAGCCTCAGGCGTTCGTCGACGTTGGCCAGCCCCACGGAGTCGGTGTCGCCGGCGAGGGACTCGCGGATGCGCTCGGGATCCGCGCCGACCCCGTCGTCCTCGATGCTGATCTCGCACTCCCACTCGCGGTCGCTCGCGATGACGGTGATCGTGCCGCCGGCCTCGTCGCTCTCCAGGCCGTGCTTCACTGCGTTCTCGACCAGCGGCTGCAGCGACAGGAACGGCACGCGCACCGGCAGCACCTCGGGAGCGACCCTGAGCACCACGCGCAGGCGCTCTCCGAAGCGGGCCTGCTCCAGCAGCAGGTACTGCTCGATGGAGCGCAGCTCCTCCGCCAGGGTGGTCGACTCGCCGTGACGACGGAAGGAGTAGCGCGTGAACTCCGCGAACTCCAGCAGCAGGTCCCGGGCCCGCTCGGGATCGGTGCGCACGAACGACGCGATGGCGCCGAGGCTGTTGTAGACGAAGTGCGGCGAGATCTGGGCCCGCAGCGCCCGGATCTCAGCCTCGACCAGCCGCCGTCGGGACGCGTCCAGTTCCGCGAGGTCGAGCTGCCCGGACACCCAGGCCGCCACCTCCTCCGTGGCGCGCACCAGGCCCGCCGTCGGCGACGGTGCTCCCACCACCAGGTGCCCGACGACCACCTCGTCCACGACGAGGGGACTGATCACGACCCGCTCGACGGGACAGCCGACCTCGTCGCAGGTGACGACCGGCGCACCCGCGACGCGCGTGGACTCGGTCTCACCCGCCAGCGCCGAGACCTGCGCCCGGTGATGCTCCCCCTGCCCGTCCCAGGCGAGCACTCGCGTGCGGTCGGTGAGCGCGACAGCCGGGGCCCCGAGCAGGGCCCGCAGGTGCCGGATGCTGCGCTCGGCGCTGGCCTCGGTCAGCCCCTCCCGGAGGGCCGGACCGGCGAGCGACGCGGTGTGCAGGGTGCGGAACGTCGCCCGGTCGGCCTCGGTGCCGAGCGGCGAACGGCGGAACACCCGCCCCAGGGACGCTCCCATGCGGGGACGCTAAACCCTGGTGTCAGCGGAAGTCGATGAGGAGCACGCCCGTGTCCTCGGCCGACGGCTCGCCTGCCACCAGGTCGTCTCCCGCTTCGTCCGTGAAGGGACGCGGCGGCTCGAGGGCCTCGACGCGGAAGCACCGGGCGTGGTAGCGCAACTGCATCCCGTCCATGCCCCGGCCGTACTCGTCGTAGAACGCGACCACCTCGGCGAGCTTGGCCTCCCGCTCGTCCTCGTCGAGCACCAGGACGTTGGAGCGGGACAGCACGAGGTCGCGGATGGAGTTGCGGTCGATCGTCTGCCAGTGGTCGAACGTCGCCTCCTCGATCTCACCGAACAGGTCGCCCCCGGTGAGCACGAGCGCCGGCTCGCGCAGTTGGTCCTGACGTCCGATCAGGCCGCCGAGGCGGCGTACCCAGGGGATCTGCTCGTCGCGTTGGTTCCAGACCAAGGCCAGATGGCCGCCCGGGCGGAGCACCCGGTGGATCTCGGGCAGTGCACGCCCATGGTCGAACCAGTGGAACGACTGCGCCGCGACCACCACGTCGACGGAGCGGTCGGCCGCCGGGATGTCCTCGGCGGCAGCCTGCTGGACCCGCGCCTCGGGCACGTTCGACGCCAGCCGCTCCAGGAGGGTGGGGTCGGGGTCGGTGGCGAGCACGTCGTGGCCCAGCGAGACGAGGGTCGCGGTGAGCTTGCCGGTGCCCGCGCCGAGCTCGAGGACCGTCACGGGCGTGGGACCCACCAGCCACGCGGCCGCAGCCTCGGGGTAGCCCGGCCGGCCGCGGTCGTAGACGTCTGCCACGGATCCGAAGGAGCGGGCCGGGTCCGGGGCGGGAAGGTGCAGGTCTCCGGCGTGCTCGTCCATCCCCGCGACCCTACTCGGGCGGAGGCCGCTATCCGGTGCGCCGCTCGGCTTCGTCGACGGCCCGTCGTACGTCAACGGCCTTGAGGCCGAAAGCCGCGAGGGTGGCCAGCGTGAGGGGGTCGCCGGCCCGGACCAGGCCGAGCAGGAGGTGCTCGGTGCCGATGAACCGGTCGCCCAGGCGGATCGCCTCGCGGAGGGAGAGCGCGAGCGCCTTCTTGGCGGATCGCGAGTAGCGCGGCGTCGACCTTCGCTCACCCGCCGAGCCGGAGGGCCCTCCGAGATCGCGCTCGATCCTGCGCATCACGTCGTCGAGGTCGATCCCGAGCAGTCGGAGGGCGTCGGCATCATCCTCGTCCAGGACGGCGGGCTGGGCGCCGACGAGTCTGCTCACGACCTGGCGGAGCTCCTGCCGTGATGCGCCGAGGTCCTCCAGGAGATGGAGTGCGAGCGTCCCGTCGATGGCGACGAGCGCCTCGAGCAGATGGGTCGGCAGCACCTCGGGGGCGTGAGCCCGACGCGCCACCTGGGCGGCGTCCAGCACCACCGCGCGTGCGTTGCGAGTGAACCGCTCGAACATCGCTACCTCCTCCGCTCGCTACGGGCATGCTTCTGGTGCACGGCCTGACGGCTGACCTCCATCACGTCCGCGATCTCCTGCCAGGACCAGCCGGCCGCGCGCGCGCGTTCGACCTGGGTCCGCTCGAGGTGCTCCAGCAGGCGACGCAGTGCGCGAACGGCACGCAGTCCGGCTCGCGGGTCGGGCTCTGTAGCTGCCTCGGCCAGGGCCCTGAGGTCGCTCATAGTTGTCAACGTACCTTGACAGTTGCAGGGTCGTCAAGGAACGTTGACAGACCCCACGTGCTGGACACTTCGCACGTGGAGCCCACGTCCGACCCTCTCGCCCCGCTGCTGCGACTGGAGGGCGTGCCCTCCGCGTACGCCGCCACGCGCGACGGCATCGACGCCCTCCTGCGGGACCGGGGCCTGCGGCGGACGACTCCGGAGCAGACGGCGGAGGCGCTGATCGTGGGAGCCCACGCGTCCGCTGTGCTCGAGGGCTCCGCCTCGACCCTGGAGGCCGTGCGGGAGGGTGCCGGCGACGAGATCGCCCTGGACGCGGTCCGGGTGTCGGTCCACGTGCTCGGTCTGGTGCCGGCGCTGCGCGTGGCTCCACTGCAGGCTCTCGCCAGGCTGCACTCGCTCGCGGCCGGGAGGCCGGACTCCGGGCGCCCCCGGGACAGTGAGGCCTCGACCCGCCTGCAGGACCTCGGCCGCCTGTTGACCACGCCGACCGAGGCCCCGGCGCTGCTGGTGGGCGCCGTGGTGCATGCCGAGCTGGCGACGGCCGCGCCGTTCCCGTCGCACAACGGGGTCGTCGCCCGTGCCGCCGAGCGCCTCGTGTGGGTGGCTCGAGGAGTCGACGAACGCTGTGTCCTGGTGCCCGAGGCGGGCCACCTCGCGCTGCGTCCGGCGTACGAGTCCAACCTCCGCGGCTACCGCGACGGCGGGCCGGGGGGCGTGCAGGCATGGCTCCGGTACGCCGCCGAGGCCGCCGCCAAGGGTGCGGAGGCGAGCCCGCTCGTGCACCTGTGACCCCACACATGCGACGGCACCCGGCTGGTGGAGTCGAGTGCCGCCGCTGACACGCGGGCCACTGGCTACCAGGCGTGCAACGCCTCAATTGCTGCCCCGGGAGGTTCCCGGAATGGTCAGCGCCCTGTAGGAAGGGTCGTTCGCCGCGTGGGTACCTGGTCCGCGTGCGGGTCTGGACTTGTGGCTTCCTTTGTACGCCCGCTGGCGCGGGGGAACAAGGCTTGACTTCTAGCCGTGAGCCGTGTCTGACCGTGCCTGCCGCGCCCGCCGAAGACTCCAGAGCGCCCAACCGAGGGCACTCGCGCCGCCGATCGCGGCCACGGCCATCGCCGGCCGAGCGCCGGGGAGGCGGTGCCGCAGGGTGACGGGACGACTGAACACCAGGACCGGCCAGCCGCGGCTGACCGCCACCTTGCGCAGCTCCTTGTCCGGGTTGACCGCGTGCGGATGACCCACCTCCTCGAGCATGTGCACGTCGGTGATCGAGTCGCTGTAGGCGAAGGAGCCCTCCAGGTCGTAGCCGCGCTCCTCGGCCAGGGCGCGGATGGCTCGGGCCTTCTCCTCGGCGTAGGCGTAGTACTCGATGGTCCCGGTGTACCTCCCGTCGACGATCTCGAGCTCGGTCGCGATCACATGGTCGGCGCCGAGCATCTCGCCGATCGGGCCGACCACCTCGGCGCCGGACGTGGACACGATCACGACGTCGCGGCCCGCGCGGCGGTGCTCCTCGATCAACGAGACCGCCTCGCCGTAGACGATCGGGTCGACCACGTGGTGGAGCGTGTCGGCCACGATCTCGCGCACCGTGGCGACGTCCCAGCCCGCCGTCAGCTGGGACATGAACTGCCGCATCTTCTCCATCTGGTCGTGGTCGGCACCACCGACGAGATAGACGAACTGGGCGTACGCCGACCGCAGCATCGCGCGCCGCGAGATCAGGCCTCCGGCCTGGAAGGGCTTGCTGAACGCCAGCGAGCTCGACCGGGCGATGATCGTCTTGTCCAGGTCGAAGAACGCCGCGGTCGGGCGCGTGGACATGCGTCCATCGTGCCATCCGGCATCCACAGCGACGGGACGCGCGGCCAGGCTCCACAGACCTGCAGGCAGCCCGCCCATGGGCCACCGCCCGCGCGCGAGGCTGAGAGGCATGGACGCCCCGCTGTTCGTCACCGCCGATGCCTCGCTCCGCGACGACCTCGAGCGGCTCGCAGCCGCGGCCGGTGTCACGCCGGTGTTCGCGACGGACGAGTCGAGCGCGCTGCACGGCTGGAGTGCCGCCCCTGTCGTCCTCGTCGGGGTCGAACTGCTGACAGCGGTCACCAGGCTCTCACCTCCCCGTCGGGCTGGAGTCCAGGTCGTGGCCGGTGGCCCGGTCCTCGACGAGGTCTTCCGCGCCGCACTCGCGCTCGGCGCGGAGACCGTCGCCGAGCTGCCGCGGTCCGCGGGGTGGCTGACCGAGCTGCTCGCCGACATCGGCGACCAGGCACCTCGTGACTGCCTGACGCTCGGGGTGATCGGCGGCGCCGGCGGCGCCGGTGCGACGACGTTCGCCTGTGCCTTGGGCCAGATGGCCGCGCTCTCGGGGCCGACCGTGGTCATCGACGCCGACCCGCTCGGCCCCGGCGCCGACCGCGTGCTCGGTCTGGACGGCGTCGACGGGGTCCGGTGGGACGCGCTGTGCCAGACCACCGGCCGGTTCAGCGGTCGATCCCTGCGCGAGTCACTGCCCAACAAGGGCCAGTTGGGGGTGCTCACCTGGCGCCCGGGGCCTCAGGGGACACTCCAGGCCTTCGCCCTGCGCAACGCGATCGCGGCGGCCCAGCGCGGCCACCAGACGGTCGTGATCGACCTTCCCAGAACCGTGGATCCCCTGGTCGAGGAGGTCGCCGCACGCTGCGACCAGGTGTTCGTCCTGACCCCGCCCGGACTCACCGGTCCAGCCTCGGCCGTGC
Source organism: uncultured Nocardioides sp. (assembly GCA_964542635.1). Taxonomy (GTDB): domain Bacteria; phylum Actinomycetota; class Actinomycetes; order Propionibacteriales; family Nocardioidaceae; genus Nocardioides. The sequence goes on from CAZIVD010000039.1 coordinate 30,778, forward strand.
GGGTGTGTGCGCGATTCCGCGACACCTCACCGCTGCGTCTGGTGTTGCGCGGGGAGCATCCCCGTCCGGACGCCATCGCACGCCTGACCTCGGTGCCCGTGGCGGCCCAGATGGCCGATCAGCGCGGCCTGACGGAGGCCGTCGACCTGGGGCTCGGGCCCGTGCGGTCGCGCCGAGGGCCCTTGGGTCGCACCTGCCTCGCGCTCCTCGCCGAGCTCGCCGGGGCCCGGCGAGCGGCATGAGCCCGGCCGTCGGCGACTCCGGCGCGATGGACCCTCCGTCCGCCGAGCCCGACGTCTCCGCGCTGGTCGCCGCTGTTCGCGACCGCTTGGCCCGCGAGCCTGGCGAGCTCACCGCCTTCCGGGTGGCCGAGGCACTTCGTGCCAAGGGTCGCCCCGTCGGGGACGCGACCGTGCTGGCCGTTCACGAGCACCTGCGGCGCGATGTCCTGGGCGCCGGCCCGCTCGAGCCACTGCTGCGGCTCGCCGGCGTCACCGATGTCGTGGTCAACGGCCCCGACCAGGTGTACGTCGACACAGGCCAAGGGCTCAGGCCCGCCGGTGTCAGCTTCACCGACGAGTCCGCCGTCCGACGACTGGCCCAGCGGCTCGCCGCCCTGGGCGGGAGACGGCTGGACGACGCGGCGCCCTACGTCGACGTCCGCCTGGCCGACGGCACCCGCTGTCACGCGGTGCTGGCCCCGGTCGCCCGTCCCGGGACCGTGATCAGCCTGCGGGTGCCGCGTCCGCGTCCTTTCACGCTGGCCGAGCTCAGGGCCGCGGGCCTGCTCACTGCTGAGGGAGTGGGGGTGGTCGGGGACGTGATGCGCCAGCGGGCCGCGTTCGTCGTCACGGGCGGCACGGGCTCGGGGAAGACCACGCTCCTCGCGGCTCTGCTCTCCGTCGTCCACCCGTCGGAGCGGATCGTGGTCGTGGAGGACAGTCACGAGCTCGTCCCGGCTCACCCGCACTGCGTCTGGCTCGAGGCGAGGCCACCCAACATCGAGGGTGCGGGGGAGATCCCCGTCCGCACCCTCGTCCGTCAGGCCCTTCGGATGCGGCCCGACCGGCTGGTGGTGGGCGAGGTTCGCGGGGGAGAGGTGGTCGACCTGCTCGCCGCGCTCAACACAGGTCACGAAGGAGGCTGCGGCACGTTGCACGCCAACTCCGCCTCGGACGTGCCGGCCCGCATCGAGGCGCTCGCCCTTGCTGCGGGGCTCGGCCGAGAGGCGGCGCACAGCCAGTTCGCGGCCGCGATCGACGTCGTGCTGCACCTCGGGCAGGATCCCGACGGGCGTCGGCGCCTCAGGGAGGTGGCCGTGCCGGGACGCGGCCCGGACGGACTGGTCTCGATGCACACGGCCCTGGCCTTCGACGTCGACGGCTCGGTCCGCGAAGGGCCTGGCGCCGACGGGTTGGCGAGGCGGCTGCGCCGTCGATGAGCGGGATTGGCTGGCTGGCCGTCTGCTTGGCTGCCCTGGCGGCCTGGGCGACCCTGTCGCCACCCCGCCCGTCGCCGATCGTCGGGGCCGGGCGCCCGCCGCTTCGCGTGACGCCTGTGCTCGTCGCGCTGCTCCTGGCCACCGTCCTGATCGCGCCTTCACGGCACACCCTTCTGGCGGTGATCCTGGGGCTCGCCACCTGGGCGGGCCGCGGAATCTGGCTGCGACGGGGGGCCGCTCGCCGCGCAGCCGCCACCCGTGCGCGCGTCCTGGAGTGTTGCGAGCTGCTCGCGGCCGAGTTGGCGGCGGGTCGCTCTCCTGCGGGGGCGCTCCTCGTGGCCGCCGAGGAATGGCCGCTCCTGGTGCCGGTCGCTCAGTGTCAGGAATACGGCGGGGACGTCGCCGTCGCGCTCCGGCAGTCGGCCGCGACACCCGGCGCCGAGGACCTGGCCCTCGTGGCGGCAGCCTGGCAGGTCGCGCACCGGACCGGGCAGGGACTGGCGCTCGCCCTCACCCGTCTGGGTGAGTCCCTGCGCGGCGGCCAAGCGACCGCCCGGGTGGTGCAGGGCGAACTGGCCTCGGCGCGGGCGACGGCCCGTCTGGTCGCCGTTCTTCCTGTCGTGGCCCTCGCGATCGGCGCCGGGTCTGGGGGCGATCCGGTCGGCTTCCTGCTGGGAACGGTGCCGGGCCTCGCGTGTCTCGCCGTCGGCCTGGCTCTCGGCTTGTCGGGGCTTGCCTGGATCGAACGCATCGCCGGTGAGGGTCACCCGTGACCGAGGTCTTGGTGGGCGGGCTGGCCGCCCTTGCCTGGTGGCTCGCGATCCCACCCGTCACCCGTGTCCGGTCCAGCGATGGGCGGCCCGAGACCGTGCGCGGCCCAGGCAGCCCGGGTTCGCGGGGTCAGTCGGAGGGGATCCGGGGGCGCTGGGCGCTTTCGGCTCTGGGCGGGCTCGGCGCCTGGGCCTTCCTGACCGGGCCGCTGGGCTTGGTGGCGGGTCCGGTTACCGCGGTCGGCCTCTGGGTTTGGCTGGGGCGGCTGGAGTCGCCGGCGTCCCGTCTGCGCCGACTGCGCCTCCGGGCCGAGCTGCCGCACGTGGTCGGACTCCTGGCCTCCGCCGTCCGCGGCGGGCTGCCGCCAGCCGAGGGGCTGGCCCTCGTCTGCCGGGCGCTTCCGGGGCCGGCTGCGGACGCCTTGTCCGGGCTGCCGGACCGGGTGGCGCTCGGCGTTCCTCCGGCCGAGGTGTGGCGGGCGCTCGACGGGGATCCGGCCCTCGCCCCGCTGGGTCGGGCGCTCTCGCGCTCGGAGCGCACCGGGGAGCCGGTTGCCGCGGCGCTGGACAGGCTCGGCGACGAGCTCGCGGCGCGCGCCCGCAGCGAGGTGGAGGACGTGGCCCGGCGGGTCGGGGTGCGGGCGGCCGTGCCGTTGGGGCTCTGCCTGCTGCCGTCGTTCTTGCTCCTGGGCATCGTGCCGGTCGTGGCCGGGCTCGCCTCCTCCATCACCGAGTGAGGGCCTGCGGACCCGGCGGCCGTGCACAGTTGCACCACATGCGTGCCCAACACTCAGCGTGGGCGACGGACGCGCAGCGAAGTCGGGGCCTCCGCACAGGCTGGTCCTCGGACGCGCCCGCGTCCCCGACCGAGAGGAGACCTGATGACCACGACTGGCAGGAGCCCGAGCAGGAGGACCGGCGCGAGGCCCCGGCTGAGGGCCGAGTCCGGCATCACGACGGCCGAGTACGCCGTGGGCACGGCCGCGGGCGCCGGCCTGGCCGGCCTGCTCTACAAGCTGCTCACGGGAGGCTTCGGCGACCACCTTCTCAAGACCCTGTTCGACCACGTCCTGGGGCTGTTGGGCATCGGATGATCCGTCCGCGTCCTGAGCGAGGAGCGGTCACGGCCGAGCTGGCCCTGACCATCCCGCTGCTGGTGGCCGTCGCGATCGGCCTGACCTGGCTGCTGAGCCTGGGCACCGCTCAGGTCCGCCTGGTCGATGCGACCCGGGAAGCGGCCCGGGCGCTGGCTCGCGGCGATCCCCGTGACCAGGCCCTGGATCGGGCACGAGTAGTCGGGCCTGAGGGGACGGTGTTGGCGGTGACGGCCACGGCCGACGAGGTGATCGTGGCCGGGAGCGTCGAGGTGGACGGGATCGGCGGGCTCTTCGACCTGCTGCCCGCTGTCGAGTTGACGTCCCGGTCCGTCGCCGCCGCCGAGCGGACCTCGCCGTGAGTCGGCGGATCCCGCGCCCACGCCGCGACGAGTCCGGCGCGGCGACGGTCCTCGTGGTCACCCTCGTCGGGCTGCTGCTCGTGGTGGGCTCCGCGCTGGGGGTTGTCCAAGGGATGGTGGTGGCGCACCGCCGCGCCCAGTCCGCGGCGGACCTGGCTGCTCTCGCGGGCGCGGAGGCGGTGGCGGTGAGTGGGGCGGGCTGTCCCACCGCGTCGAGATTCGCAGAGGCCAACGGCGCCCGCCTGACGGCCTGCCTGCTCGACGGGAGTGACATCACCGTGACCGTGCTGGTGGCCGGGCCGCACTGGCTCGGCCACCACTCGGAGCTGGTCGGAACGGCCCGGGCCGGCCCCGGGTGAGCCGGACGAGCGATGCGGACTTGTCAGGTTGCGGGTGGGGGCGCAGGCTGGAAGTCCGCCCTCGATGCGCAGGAGGCTGGTCATGCCACACGGAGACATCACGCACATCGACATCCCGGTGACCGACCTGGGTCGAGCCGGACAGTTCTACTCCGAGCTCTTCGGATGGGAGATCGCCGAGATGCCCGGGTTCGAGGGCTACCCCATGTGGCGGGCCCCCAACCAGATCAGCGGGGGCGGTCTCGCGCCGCGCTCGGACGACTTCACGCAACCGCGGTCCTACGTCGAGGTGGACTCCATCGACGACGTGCTCGCCCAGGCGGTCGCCGCGGGTGGCAGCGTGCTGATGGCGAAGTCGCCGATCTCCGAGACCAGCTGGTGGGCAGTGCTCAGCGACCCGGACGGGAACCAGGTCGGCCTCTACGAAGGGGTCACCGAGACCTGAGGATCGGTCGAGGAGTCCACGTCGCGAGCTGCGACCCCCGCGCCCCGAGACTTCAGTGGGCGTCGTCGTCGGGGTTGGCGCGCTGCTCGAGCTGGACCTGGTCCAGCTTGGAGGAGAGCTCCTGCAGCTGACGCTTCTCCCGGCGCTGCTGCATCGAGCGCCGGGCGCCGAGCCTGGCGAACACGAAGCCCCACAGCAGGAACAGCCCGGAGCCCAGGCCGATGAGGAAGATCGCGAGGGCGGTCAGGTCCTGCCCCAGGAAGACCGCTGTCTCCGAGCTCCCGAAGAACGCCGCGACGATGGCGAGCGCGGCCAGCAGGATCAGGATGAGGCCGAGGGCGAACATGGGAAGGAGGCTACTGCGTCCGTGTCGCTCCGGCGGTGCTCGCCGGCCGCGAGGGGTGGCGGGAGACCAGCGCCGCCAGGAGCTGGACGGCCCCCGCCTTGTCGAGAGGGTTGTTCTGGTTGCCGCACTTGGGCGACTGGATGCAGGAGGGACACCCCTCATCGCACTCGCATGACTCGATCGCGGTGCGAGTGGCGGCCAGCCAGTCGTCGGCAGCCTCGAAGCCGCGCTCGGCGAACCCGGCGCCTCCGGGGTAGCCGTCGTAGACGAAGACCGTCAGGCGCCCGGTGTCGGCGTGCACCCGGGTCGACACGCCGCCGATGTCCCACCGGTCGCAGGTGGCGAAGAGGGGAAGCAGCCCGATGGCGCAGTGCTCGGCCGCATGCGCGGCGCCGGGGAGGACGACCTCCGGAATGCCGGTCTCCGTCAGGGCATCCTCTGGCAGCGACCACCACACGGCGGTGGTCCGCAGGGTCCGGACCGGCAGGTCGAGGGGCTCCTCGCCGAGCACCTCTCCGCCCGGGTCGCGACGACGGAGGAAGGACACCACCTGCTGGGAGACGTCGACCGTGCCGAGCACGAGGCGACCCTCGCCGAGGGGCCGGTCCTTCGTCTCGGCGACGATCCGGATGTCGGTCAGCTCACGGGCCGTCGTGCTGAAGTCCGTCTCCGCACGCGTCATCACCGCGACGTGGTCGTCGAGGTCGAGAGACTCGACCAGCCAGGTCTCCCCCCGATGCACGTAGACGGCACCAGGGTGGGTGGTCGCGTGCGCTCGCCCGGGATCGACGTGCCCGACCACCCGTCCGGTGCCCGACTCGACGAGCGCGACCGGACTCCCGCCGATGGACCGGATGTCGGTCAGCGCGGCGGCCCGGTGCCGATCGGTCCAGAACCACCCCCGCGGGCGCCGGCGCAGGAGTCCCTGCCCGGTGAGGCCGTCCACGACCTCGCGTGCCGTCGGCCCGAACATCGCCAGGTCCGAGGGGGCCAGCGGCACCTCCTGCGCGGCGGCGCACAAATGTGGAGCGAGCACGTGCGGGTTGGTCGGGTCGAAGACCGACGCCTCGACCGGACGACCGAAGAGCGCCTCCGGGTGGGTCACGAGGTAGGTGTCGAGGGGGTCGTCCCGCGCGATCAGGACGCCCAGCGCCTCGCCCTGCGAGCGGCCCGCCCTGCCCACCTGCTGCCACATGGCTGCGCGGGTGCCGGGGAAGCCGGCCAGCAGCACCGCGTCGACGCCGCTGATGTCGATGCCGAGCTCGAGGGCGTTCGTGGCTGCCAGCCCCACCAACTCGCCCGCGCGGAGCGCCTTCTCGATGGCCCGCCGCTCCTCGGGCAGGTAGCCACCGCGGTACGCCGCCACGGTGTGGGCCAGCTGAGGATCCACCTCGGCCACCAGCTGGCCCGTCGTCCGGGCCACGAGCTCGACCCCGCGCCGCGAGCGCACGAAGGCGAGGGTGCGGACGCCCTCGACGACAAGGTCGGCGAGCAGGTCGGCGGTCTCGCTCGCAGCCGCCCGGCGGACCGGGGCGCCGTGCTCGCCCGTGCAGGCCCCGAGCGGTGGCTGCCACAGCGCGACGGTGACCTGACCCCTGGGCGAGCCGTCGTTGGTGACGGCGAGGGTCTCCAGCCCGGTGAGCCGCTGTGCGAGCCCGCTGGGGTCGGCCACGGTGGCGGAAGCGAGCACGAACGTCGGATCCGCCCCGTGGGCCGCGCAGACGCGACGCAGCCTGCGCAGCACCTGCGAGACGTGGGCCCCGAAGACCCCCCGATAGTGGTGGCACTCGTCGACGACCACGTAGCGCAGGGACCCGAGGAACCCCGCCCACCGGTGGTGGGCAGGGAGCAGCGAACGATGCAGCATGTCGGGGTTGGTGAGGACGTACTCCGCGTGGTCACGAGTCCACTCCCGCTCCTCGCGCGGGCTGTCGCCGTCGTGCGCGGAGATCCGCACGTCGAGGCCGAGGCTCTCGAGGCCGGCCAGCTGGTCCTGGGCCAGGGCCTTGGTCGGGGTCAGGTAGAGCGTCGTGGCTCCGCGCTCGCCACGCGCTCCACGCGCGGCGCGCGCCGAGGTGAGGGCGGGCAGCTGGAAGGCCAGGGACTTGCCCGACGACGTGCCGGTCGAGAGGACGACGTGACGGCCGTGGAAGGCGGCGTCCGCCGCGATGACCTGATGGGTCCACAGCGACCCGATGCCGCGGGCCCTCAAGGCCTCCCGCACGCCCTCGTCGACCCAGCCCGGCCACGCGGCCTCGGACGCAGCGCGGGCGGGCAGCACTTCGAGGTGAGTGAGACGGTCGGCCCGGCCAGGAGCGGCCGTCAGGCGTTCGACCAGGTCACGCACGCGTCGAGTCTGGCAAACCGCTCCGACACGCGCGGTGGGTCGGGTGCGAGGGCGTCCACAGGAGCCGACGGGCGCTTGCCTAGTATTTCCTCCAAGGAGCGCGCGGCGTGGTTTCATTGGGTCGGGGGCGAGGACGAGCAAGCCCTCGACCGATCCGGCAGTGGCAACCGGGCAGTGCACGAGGGCATGTGGAGTTGACGTGGACCTGACGCTTTCGACGCGCGAGGAGGGCGGCATCACCGTCGTCTCCGTCGGCGGTGAGATTGACGTCTACACAGCGCCCCGACTGCGCGACAAGTTCACCGAACTGGTCTCCGCGGGCTCCTACGACATCGTGGTCGACATGGAGGACGTCGAGTTCCTCGACTCCACCGGTCTAGGCGTCCTGGTCGGCGGTCTGAAGAAGGTGCGCGCCCACGACGGCTCCCTCGCGTTGGTGTGCACGCAGGACCGACTCCTCAAGATCTTCCGGATCACCGGCCTCGCGAAGGTCTTCAGGATCCACGAGTCCGCCGCCGCCGCTCTCGCGGCCCGCTGACACCTCCGCCAACTCCTCCCCGGACCTCCTGGCCCCACCCGCGGTGCTCGGTCGACGTACGCCCCTGCGTAGACTCCGCGTCTGTTCGTGACTTTGTATCTCCAGGAGGACACACATGACCGGGATTTCTCCGGCCGTCGTGGAACTCGCCGGAGCCAACCTCGTCCTGGTCGTCGTCGTCGCCGTGATCGCGCTTGCCGCGCTCGCGATGGCTGCGATGTTCAGGCGCGAGGTGCTGGCCGCAGGCGAGGGCACCGACAACATGAAGACCATCGCCCAGGCGATCCAGGAAGGCGCCAACGCCTACCTGCAGCGCCAGTTCCGCACGCTGGCCATCTTCGCCGCCGTCGCCTTCTTCGTGCTGCTGGCGCTGCCAGCCGACGACTGGGGCGTGCGCATCGGGCGGTCGGTGTTCTTCCTGGTCGGCGCGGGCTTCTCGGCCGCTGTCGGCTACTTCGGCATGTCCCTGGCGGTGAAGGCGAACCTCCGAGTCGCCGCGGCCGCCAACACCGAGGGCCGCGATCCGGCGATGAACGTCGGCTTCCGCACCGGTGCCACGGTCGGCATGCTGACCGTCGGTCTCGGCCTGCTGGGTGCCAGCGTCGTCGTCCTGCTCTTCAAGGACGAGGCGCCCCACGTGCTCGAGGGCTTCGGCTTCGGTGCCGCGCTGCTCGCCATGTTCATGAGGGTCGGCGGTGGCATCTTCACCAAGGCCGCCGACGTGGGCGCCGACCTCGTCGGCAAGGTCGAGCAAGGCATCCCCGAGGACGACCCGCGCAACGCCGCCACCATCGCCGACAACGTCGGTGACAACGTCGGCGACTGCGCCGGCATGGCGGCAGACCTCTTCGAGTCCTACGCCGTGACACTGGTCGCGGCGCTGATCCTCGGGTCGCAGGCCTTCGGCGACAAGGGCCTCGTGTTCCCGCTCCTGATCCCCGCGATCGGTGCGCTGACCGCGGTCGCGGGCGTCTACCTCTGCAAGCCGCGCGCGGGAGAGAACGGCCTGGTCACGATCAACCGTGCGTTCTACATCTCGGCGGCGATCGCCGCGGTGGGCTGCATCGTGCTGTCCTTCGTCTACCTCCCCTCGAGCTTCGCCGACTTCGTGAACATCACCGGGGCCGACATGGCGACCGCCGACGGCGATCCGCGGATCATCGCGGCCTCCGCTGTGGTCATCGGGATCGTGATGGCCGCCGGCATCTTGTTCCTGACCGGCTACTACACGGGCACCGAGTACCGCCCCGTCAAGGACGTCGGCAAGACCTCGCTGACCGGTCCCGCCACCGTGATCCTGTCCGGCCTGGCGGTCGGGTTCGAGTCGGCGGTCTACACGACCCTGGTCATCGGCGCCGCCGTGTTCGGGGCCTACCTGCTCGGTGGCGCGACTCTCACCGTCTCGCTGTTCGCGGTGGCGCTGGCCGGCTGCGGTCTGCTCACCACCGTCGGCGTGATCGTCGCGATGGACACCTTCGGACCGGTCTCCGACAACGCCCAGGGCGTCGCCGAGATGTCCGGTGACGTGAGCCCCGAGGGCGCGCAGATCCTCACCGAGCTCGACGCGGTCGGCAACACGACCAAGGCGA